>NZ_LXFY01000031.1:0-221269 GCF_021432585.1 Pectobacterium sp. IFB5596 | reverse complement strand
GTAATTACGCCGCGTTAATCCTGATATAAGAAGCCGTCAGCTAACACTGGCGGCTTTTTTTCGTCTTTAATTTGCTCCGCAGCTCTGCACATTTTGCCCTCTCTCCAACTCCCGCTTTTTTAGTTTTATGACGTAGGTCACTCTTCTGGTGTGTGCCAAACGAGAATATTTCTTTTATGCATTAATTCGTTTATGCTAGCTGAAGCGTTTCAGTTGTTGTGCTGACGGCGTTCTGCCAGGGGTTCTCTGGTGTCTAAGAAGGGTATATTCTATGCGCTGGGCATACCTGCAATGACATAAGGAACCACAAAGAACGCCATGACGATCCGTATTGCGATAAACGGTTTTGGCCGCATCGGCCGCAGTGTTTTACGTGCGTTGTATGAATCAGGCCGCCGAGCTGAGATTACCGTGGTGGCGATTAACGAGTTGGCGAGCGCGGAAGGCATGGCGCATTTGCTCAAGTACGACTCCAGCCACGGCCGTTTTTCGTGGGATGTGCGTCAGGAATGCGACCAGCTTTATGTCGGTGATGATTGTATTCGTCTGTTGCATCAGGCAGAGATCCAGGCATTGCCCTGGCGAGAACTCGGTGTAGATATCGTACTGGATTGCAGCGGTGTTTACGGTAGCCGGGAAGATGGCGAAGCCCATCTGGCGGCAGGTGCGAAGAAAGTGCTGTTTTCTCATCCGGGAACGGCGGATTTGGATGCTACGGTGGTGTTTGGCGTCAATCACCATCAGTTGGAAAGCGGGCATCGCATTGTTTCGAATGCGTCCTGCACGACCAACTGCATTATCCCGGTGATCAAACTACTGGATGATGCCTTCGGGATCGAAAATGGCACGGTGACGACGATTCACTCATCGATGAACGATCAACCGGTGATCGATGCTTATCATCACGATCTGCGGCGCACACGCGCTGCCAGCCAGTCGATCATTCCGGTAGATACCAAACTGTCGGCGGGGATCACCCGTATTTTTCCGCAGTTTGTCGATCGCTTTGAAGCGATATCGGTGCGGGTGCCGACGATTAACGTCACGGCAATTGATCTGAGCGTTAGCGTCAGGAAAGCCGTAAACGTGAATGAAATTAATGCACTATTGCAAAAATCAGCGCATGAGTCGTTTCGTGGTATAGTTGATTATACTGAATTGCCGCTGGTGTCGGCTGATTTTAACCACGATCCGCACAGTGCCATTGTCGACGGCACGCAGACACGGGTCAGTGGTCAGCACCTGATTAAAACATTAGTCTGGTGCGATAACGAATGGGGCTTTGCCAACCGGATGTTGGATACAACACGGGCGATGGCAGCCTGCGGTTTCTAGTACGACGGTGGCGATCAGGGGTCGCTATCTCGCTCAAGCAACTTTAAAAGAGAATCAACAAGAGGATTCACCATGTCTGTAATTAAGATGACCGATCTGGATCTGGCTGGTAAACGTGTTCTTATTCGTGCGGATCTGAACGTACCAGTAAAAGAAGGGAAAGTGACGTCTGATGCGCGCATCCGTGCCTCTCTGCCGACCATCGAAATTGCGCTAAAACAAGGCGCTCGCGTTATGGTCACGTCCCACTTGGGACGTCCGACCGAAGGTGAGTACAACGAAGAGTTTTCTCTGCTGCCTGTCGTTGACTACCTGAAAGAGAAACTGTCTTCTCCTGTACGTCTGGCGAAAGACTATCTTGATGGTGTTGATGTCGCCGAAGGCGAGCTGGTTGTACTGGAAAACGTCCGCTTTAACAAAGGCGAGAAGAAAGACGACGAAGTCCTGTCCAAGAAATACGCGGCGCTGTGCGATGTATTCGTCATGGATGCCTTCGGTACGGCACACCGTGCGCAGGCTTCAACCCACGGCGTGGGTAAATTTGCGTCTATCGCCTGTGCGGGCCCGCTGCTGTCTGGTGAACTGGAAGCGCTGGGTAAAGCATTGAGCGAGCCAGCACGTCCGATGGTTGCTATCGTAGGTGGTTCTAAAGTTTCCACTAAACTGACGGTACTGGATTCCCTGTCTAAAATCGCCGATCAGCTGATCGTCGGCGGCGGTATTGCCAACACCTTCGTTGCCGCACAAGGCCACAACGTGGGTAAATCTCTGTACGAAGCCGATCTGATTTCTGAAGCGAAGAAGCTGCTGGAAACCTGCGATATTCCTGTACCGAGCGATGTGCGCGTGGCGTCAGAATTCTCTGAAACTGCAACGGCAACGCTGAAGTCTGTTACCGCAATCAAAGATGAAGAACAGATTCTGGATCTGGGTGATGTTTCCGCAGAGCGTCTGGCTGAGATTCTGAAAAATGCCAAGACCATCCTGTGGAATGGCCCGGTTGGCGTCTTCGAATTCCCGAATTTCCGTAAAGGAACCGAGACCATCGCTCGCGCTATCGCAGAGAGCGATGCATTCTCTATTGCAGGCGGCGGCGATACGCTGGCTGCGATCGATCTGTTTGGTATTGCAGATAAAATCTCCTACATTTCTACCGGTGGCGGTGCATTCCTCGAATTTGTCGAAGGGAAAAAACTGCCAGCAGTTGTTATGCTGGAAGAACGCGCTAAGCAGTAATTTAAGGTAAGGGCTGATTTTTTCCCTTTCCTAGGGCTGTCTCGACATGGGGTTGTTGCAACATCATGTCGGGATGGCCTGTCGATTGAACATCGATTTCTCTAACCCCTCCACGGCCAACGAAACGGGACACGTAACATGTCTAAAATTTTTGATTTCGTAAAACCCGGTGTCATCACAGGTGATGACGTTCAGAAAGTTTTCGCAGTAGCAAAAGAAAACAAATTCGCTTTGCCAGCAGTGAACTGTGTCGGTACCGACTCAATCAATGCTGTGCTGGAAGCCGCAGCCAAAGTACGCGCGCCGGTCATCGTTCAGTTCTCTAACGGCGGAGCAGCGTTCACCGCAGGTAAGGGCCTGAAAGCGGAAGGCCAGAAGGCGGCAATTTTGGGTGCGATCTCTGGCGCTCATCATGTTCACCAAATGGCTGAACATTATGGTATTCCGGTAATTCTGCACACTGACCACTGTGCGAAAAAACTGCTGCCATGGATCGATGGCCTGCTGGATGCGGGTGAAAAACACTTCGCTGCTACCGGCAAACCGCTGTTCTCTTCTCACATGATTGACCTGTCTGAAGAGTCTCTGGAAGAGAACATCGAAATCTGCTCTAAATATTTGGCGCGTATGGCCAAAATCGATATGACCCTGGAAATCGAACTGGGTTGCACCGGTGGTGAAGAAGACGGTGTGGATAACAGCCACATGGACGCTTCTGCTCTGTACACCCAGCCAGAAGATGTTGACTATGCGTACACCAAACTGAACGCGATCAGCCCACGTTTCACTATCGCTGCCTCTTTCGGTAACGTGCATGGCGTATACAAGCCAGGTAACGTGAAGTTGACCCCGACCATCCTGCGTGATTCTCAGGAATATGTTTCCAAGAAACATAACCTGCCGCACAACAGCCTGGACTTCGTGTTCCACGGTGGTTCTGGTTCCAGCGCTCAGGAAATCAAAGACTCCGTTAGCTATGGCGTAGTGAAAATGAACATCGATACCGACACCCAGTGGGCAACGTGGGAAGGTATCCTGAAATACTACAAAGAAAACGAAGCTTACCTGCAAGGCCAATTGGGCAACCCGAAAGGCGACGATCAGCCGAACAAGAAATACTATGATCCACGTGTGTGGCTGCGTTCCGCTCAGGCGAGCATGGTTACGCGTCTGGAGCAGGCCTTCAAAGAGCTGAATGCTGTTGATGTGCTGTAAGTAAGACGACGTAAGTATGGTTTGATATTAAGACTCCTAAGGGAGTCTTAATTTTTGGGGCCGATGTTGCGGTTTCTGCTATCGACGTTATGCTTTCCCGGTGATTAAGAAAACAGGAGCGTTTAAATGGAAGAACTTAATACGGGATTGGATCAGGCAGGGAACTGGTTGGTGGCACATCAGAACTTGTTTTTGCAGTATGCCGTGAATATTGTCGCCGCATTAGTGATCCTTATTGTTGGTTTGGTGATCGCGCGGATCGTCTCTGGCACCATCAATAAACTGATGATTAGCCGTTCTATCGATTCAACCGTGGCTGATTTCCTGTCTGCGCTGGTGCGTTATGGCATTATCGCGTTTACGCTGATTGCGGTATTGAGCCGGGTTGGCGTACAGACTGCATCGGTGATTGCCGTGTTGGGTGCGGCGGGCTTGGCTGTCGGTTTGGCATTACAGGGCTCGTTAGCCAACTTTGCTGCCGGTGTGTTGTTAGTGATCTTCCGGCCTTTCCGTACTGGAGAATGGGTCGATTTGGGCGGCGTATCTGGCTCGGTTACGCAGGTGCAGATCTTCTCGACGACGCTACGTACCTCTGACGGCAAAATTATCGTGGTGCCGAATGGCAAGATCATTGCGGGTAATATCATCAACAGCTCACGTGAACCCGATCGCCGTACCGAAATTATTGTTGGTGTAGCCTATGATGCTGACATTGATGTAGTGAAAAAGCTGTTGGGCGATATTGTTGCCGCAGACGATCGTATTCAGCATGACAAAGGCGTTACGATCCGCCTGAATGAAATGGCAGCATCGTCGCTGAATTTTGTGGTATGGGTATGGACGACCAACGGTAATGCGCAGGCGGTGTACTGGGATCTGTTGGAAAGCTTTAAGCGTGTACTAGACGAACATCGTATTGGCATTCCTTACCCGCAGATGGATGTACACCTGCATAAGGTTCAAGAACGCGCTGAATAATAGATAATATGACAGGGGCCGAATGGCCCCTGATTGATCCCTGCCTTTACTGTCCGTAATAGGCGTTTTTACCATGCTTGCGCAGGTAGTGCTTGTCCAGCAGAACTTGCTGCATAGCGGTAATACCCGGTGTCAGCTGGCGTGAAAAAATTCCCATATAGGCTATCTCTTCCAACACCACCGCATTATGCACTGCGTTGTGTGCATCTTTGCCCCAGGCGAACGGGCCGTGGGCATTGACCAGCACAGCAGGAATGTCTGTCGGGCTGATTCCGCGCTGGCGGAACGTTTCTATAATGACGTTGCCCGTTTCCTGCTCATAGTGCTGCGCAATTTCGTCCTGTGTCATCAATCGCGTACAGGGGATGGCACCGTAGAAATAGTCGGCATGCGTGGTGCCCCAGGCGGGCAGATCCAGCCCTGCCTGTGCCCAGATGGTGGCGTGGCGCGAGTGCGTATGGACGATGCCGCCGATCTCGGTAAAAGCACGGTATAGCGCCAGGTGTGTCGCCGTATCCGAGGACGGCTTTTTGTTACCTTCGAGGGTCTGCCCGGAGGCCAGATCGACCACGACCATATCCTCTACGGCCATATGTTCGTACTCCACGCCTGACGGTTTGATGACCACCAGACCGCGGTCGCGATCCACGACGCTGACGTTACCCCAGGTGAACGTCACCAGATTGTGACGCGGTAAATCCAGATTTGCTTCCAGAACCTGTTGTTTAAGCTGTTGTAACGTTAGCATGGCATTCCCCCTTGTTGCATTTTCTGTTCGATCCAGCGGCGCGCCTGAACAATTTCGGCGACCGGTTCATCAGCCTTCTCCGTCCACATTTCAATCAAGAACGCACCGCGATAATTGAGTGCTTTCAGCGTGCTAAAAACGGAAACGAAATCCACACAGCCTTCACCAAATGGCACGTCGCGGAACTGTCCGGGCGAGGTTGCGGTAACGGCTAAGGTGTCTTTCAGATGAATAGCGGCGATGCGATCGATACCCAGTTGTAATTCTTGCGTGACATTGTTGCCCCAGGCGCTGAGGTTGCCGACGTCTGGGTAGACGGTAAACCACGGCGAAGCCAGGCAGGCATCCCAGGCTTTCCACTTACTGATCGAGTTCATAAAGGCGGTATCCATGATCTCCACGGACAGCATCACCTGCGCGGCAGCGGCACGTTCAACCGCCCATTGCATACCTTCGGTAAAGCGAGCGAGCGTGCTTTCATCCTGCTGCTCGTAATAGACGTCATACCCAGCGAGCTGAATAGTGCGGATGCCCACGTCGTTGGCCAGTTGAATAGCCTGCTCCATGATCGTAAAGGCGCGCTGGCGTAGTGCCTCGTCATGGCTGCCGAACGGAAAACGCCGATGCCCGGATAAGCACATCGAAGGGATGCGAATGCCGGTTTCCAGCATCGCATTGACCAACGAGAGCCGCTGCTCCTTACTCCACAGCAGGCGAGCCAGACGCTCATCGCTTTCGTCTACCGACATTTCAACAAAGTCAAAACCACAGGCTTTTGCCAGCGCCAGGCGCTCTGGCCAGGTCAGGTGTTTCGGCAGGGCTTTTTCATAAATACCTAATGGGTGTTGGCGCATATTAAGGCCTCCAGATGGCGTCAATGGCGGTACGGAATTGGCGAGCCGAGTTTACTGGGTCAGATGCATCCGCCAGCGCTCGTCCGGCAATGAATGCAGTGACGGCGATATCACGGAATAGCGGCAGATCCGCAGGGGTGATCCCTCCGGTGATAGACAGTTCGATGCCGAGGTCTGAGAGGGCTTTCATCATGTCCAGATCTTGCTGACCCCAGGTTTGGCCGCTGGCCTGCGCATCGCGGCCACGGTGGTAAATCGCCTGTTTGATGCCCAACGCACGCCACGCTTTGGCATCTTCCAGCGTCCAGCGCCCGAATAGCTCTATCTGGATCTCTCCCCGATGACGCTCTGCCACTTCCCGTGCGCTGGCCATGGTGGGCAGCGGGGCGGCGCAGATCACGGTCATCCAGTTTGCGCCGTGAGAAAAGGCTTGCTCCGCCAGCGTTGCGCCCGCGTCAGCGACTTTCAAATCGGCCACCAGCACATGGTGAGGGCAGCGCTGGCGCAGTTGGTTGACGGCCTGAATACCTGCGCTGATGCACAAAATGGTGCCCGCCTCGATGATGTCAACATAAGGGTGGAGTAATTCCACGGTAGTGAGGGCGGCATCCAGTCGGGTGTGGTCGAGCGCCAGTTGCAGGCGGGGTTGCGTGGTCATGGTTTCTCCTTACCGGCGGGTTGCAGCGCTTTTAACGCGTCG
Organism: Pectobacterium sp. IFB5596; assembly: GCF_021432585.1. Classification (NCBI taxonomy): domain Bacteria; kingdom Pseudomonadati; phylum Pseudomonadota; class Gammaproteobacteria; order Enterobacterales; family Pectobacteriaceae; genus Pectobacterium; species Pectobacterium sp. IFB5596. The sequence goes on along the minus strand of NZ_LXFY01000031.1, from coordinate 214,203 downwards.
ACGAGCGCCTGATAGTGTTGGTATTTTTTGTCGTAGGCCGTGCGAACGTGTTCATCTGGGGTAAGGCGTGTAATGCGTGGTGAGAGTGCCTGCTGAGCGGCAGTGAAATCGCTAAAGGCACCGTTGCCGACCATCGCCGCCATCGCCGCACCCAGACAGCCGGTTTCTTCTACCTGTGGGAGCTCGACAGGCAGGCCACTGATGTCCGCGAACATCTGCATCCAAGGGATAGACTTGGCAGGGCCGCCGGTGATGCGCAACGCGTCCACGTGAGGGAAGCGCTGACGCATACGATTCAGGTGCGCCATGTGGCAGAACACCACGCCTTCGTAAATGGCCTGAACAAGGTGTTCTCGCTGGTGGAACGCTTGCAGGCCGTAGAAGCTGGCGCTGAGCCCTAATCCGGCGTTGGAGCCATACAAAAACGGGACAAACAGTAGGGGGCTGCCTGCTTTAGGCAGCTCCGAAACCCAGCGGTTGAGCTGAGCATAATCAACCCCTAAACCGTCGCTCAGCCGCCATTGTTGGCAGAACCATTCCAGATTGGCGGCAGACGTAGGACTGGCTTCATGCACGATGTAACGGCCTGCTTCCGCATGGCGGCCATACACAAAGGGATGGTCGTAGCCATCGGCGAGCGTGTCGGTGATGCCGCTGGTGACAGACCATGTTCCCATCACCGCATTGAGTCGGGTTTCGTCCTGAAGGCCTGCGCACAGGGCGGTAGAAACCACGTCGAATAATCCGCCGACGACGGGGGTTCCTGCCCGCAGTCCGGTGAGCTGTGCTGCTTCTGGGGTAATTCGGCCTGCGATATCAGCAGAACTGATAAGCGGCGGTAAAGCCTCGATGATTTCTGCAATCCCGAGCTGTTCTGCCAGCGCGGGATCGTAGCGGCCCGTGTCCATGTTGTAGAGATTGGATTCGGAGATATTGGTTTCTTCACAAGCCCGTTCTCCGGTCAGGCAGAAACGCAGATAGTCGTGTGCCATGAACAGCGTACCGATTTGTGCATAGCGTGTCGGCTGGTGGTCTTTAAGCCACCGCAGTAGCGAAACCGGATGGCCTGTCCACAGCGTCTGACGGGTCTGAGGATAAAGCGCTTGCGGTATCCCCGCCTGCTGCCACGCCAGAACCTGTTCACGTGCGCGCTGATCGGATGACAGCATCGCATTACCTAGCGGCTTGTCATGCTTATCCAGCAAGAATAACCCTTTGCCTTGGGCAGAGATCCCTACGCCGGAAATGGCGCTGGCGGGGATTGCCGCTCTGCCCAGCAGTTCGCGAATAACCTCGGCAGCGGTCTGCCACAGGGTGTGCAGGTCGCGCTCAGCCCAACCGGGCTGCGGTGTGGTAATTGGCAGATTACGGCGTGCGATGCCGTACTCTGTTCCGGTGACGTCATAGATCCCGGCTTTGATAAAAGTGCCGCCGCAGTCGAGCCCCAGAAAATAGTCCGTCATGCTGCCTCCGTGGACTCATCGCAGCGCGGTGGCAGCATCATGGCCAGTACAGCGGCAATCGCCAGCGAGATAGCCAAACTGTAGACGCCAACGTCTTTGTTAAAGGCTGAAATCAGGACGCCGACCATATAAGGGCCGCAGAAGCCACCGAGATTACCGAGCGCGTTAATGACACCGCGCGCGCCGCCAGCGACTTCGGCATCAAACAGCTTGGGAGGAATGGTCCAGAACACGCCCGCAGCCGCCTGAATGAAGACGCCACAGCCGACTAGCGCGGCATAGGACCACCAGATATGGCTTTTGAGCAAGACGGACAGCGCCATGCAGATAGCAAAACAGGCGAGCGGTAGTGCGACGAAGACTTTACGTTTTCCTGAGTTATCGGACAGATAGGAGATCGTGAACATGCCGACGATCGCACCGATATAAGGCAAAATAGCCAGCATACCGACCTGTTCCATATTGCCGTTGGTCAGCCCTTTCAGGATGGTGGGCAACCACAGGGTGTAGCCGTAAATACCTGTCTGGTAAAAGAAATTTACCAAAATTAACTGCCACATCAGCTTTTCGCGCAGTACCCGGCTTAGGGAGGCATTACGGACGGTTTTGCCTTGCAGAGCCGCTTGTTCTTCCTGCAACGTTTTGATCAGATACTCTTTTTCTGCCTGTGAAATCCATTTCGCTTCCTGCGGGCGGTTGCTGATGGTAAACCACCACAGCAGCATAACCACCAGCGAGAATCCTCCCTCCACCAGAAACAGCATGCGCCAATCCCAGGTTGTGATGACCCAGCCAGAAAGCGGGGCGGTCAAAATTCCGGCGATGGGCACAAACATGATGACAATCGCGTTGGCGCGGCCACGCTCTTTATCTGGGAACCAGTTGCTGATCATCGTGAGCACCACCGGGAGCATGCCGCCTTCAGATACCCCCAGCGCAAAGCGTAAAAACAGCAACTGATACTGATTGGTCACCAGACCGGTTAACACCGAAATGACGGCCCAGGCCAGCAGTGACCAGCCGATAAATTTTTTACCGTTGCCGTGTACGGCGAGTTTGCCGCCCGGCACTTGTAAAAACAGATAGCCGATGAAGAAGATCCCGCCTGCGAGTCCGGCCATCGATGCCGTAATACCCAGTTCGTCATCCATACCGCCCGGCATCGCGAAGGCAATGTTGACGCGGTCCATATAGGAAATAATGCAGGTAATCAAAATGGGCGGTACGATCCGCAACCAGCGTAATCGAGGAATGTTTGCTGCTGTGGGCTGGTTAGAAGAAATCGTAGCTGTATTCATATCACTTTACCCTTCAACATGTTGCGTGCATGGCGTGCTTCACTTTGGGCTTTTTCGCGCGTAGCGATCCCCGCACATGCCCGCAGGCATGTGTCGCGTTACATGGCAAAATCAGAAACGATTAGGGAGCGTGAAAGTGTGCCATCGGTATCTTCACCACCACTTTGCGGATTGCGCAGGGCTGCTCGTGAATGCAGGCTGGACGATGCACATCCTGAGGAAAGAACACGGCAAAGTTGCCGGAATGCATGGTCAGCCAGGACTCGTCATCAACATCCTGATAGAACAAGATGTCGCGTGCTTCGTTCCATTCCTGATGTACCGGATTACGGCCGTTGTCCGTTACCACGCCGATCCGTTCGGTTCCGCTGACTAAAAATTGCACATCGATATTGTGACGATGGACTTCAGGACGTAAGTCACTTTTAGTCTGCGTGTGTAGATCCAGTACCTGAACGGTATAGCCTGTCTCTTCATCAAGGTAGCGACCAGCCGGTAAGGCGCTGAAGTCGGTTTTTTGCAGGTAGGCCAGCGCACGGGCGACGGGCGCAGGGTGCTGACCAAAAACGGTATTGTCGATATGACCGAAGATCATGGGACGTCTCCTTGTTAAAGCGCCTGAATACGTGCCCACACCCGTTCATCAACCGGGATGCCGTCGCGCAAGTTTTCTTCGCGAATACGCGGAAACTTATGGCCCGGCAGACGGATGGCGACATCAGGTTGGGTACGCTCGGCGCTGGTGATGTAATCCATTATGCGTTTCAGTTTTTCATCGCGGGTTTTGCCGTCGATCAACCTATCGATCTCAATGGCGATGAAGACCTGCGATACGCCGTATTCGTCGCGATGATCTTCTGTGACTTCTGCGACGGAGGCACCGCCGGACAGTAGGGTGGCGATCATGTCCAGCACAATAGACAGTGCCGATCCTTTCCAGTAGCCCGCCGGGAGGATGCGTCGGTTCTCCTCGATAATGGCTGGATCGCGGGTCAAATTACCGTCGTTGTCGAACCCACCATCAACGGGCAAGGTCTTGCCTGCCAGTCGGTTTATCTCTAGCGCGCCATAGGAAAACATCGACATCGACATATCCACCATGGTGATCGGATTTCCGGGGACGGCGACGATCAGCGGATTAGTACCGATGCGGCAGGTTTTTGCTCCCCACGGTGGCATAACGGCGATCGAATTAGTCCAGCAAATACCGATATAGCCTTTCTCGGCTGCCTGCCAGCCATAGCCGCCGCCGCGCATCCAGTGGTTAGCATTGCGTAGCGCGACCAGGCCGATACCGTGCGCATCAGCCAACTGCATGGCGCGATCCATCATGCGGCGCGCCGTCAGGTTGCCAATGCCCTGATGGGCATCCCACTGTTCGATAGCACCAAGTGAGAGCAGTTTGCTGGGTTCGGCATCGGGTACGATGTCGCCAGCGTCCAACTGCTGAATAAAGCGTGGGAAGCGGTTTACACCGTGAGAATAAACGCCGTCGGCTGAAGTATCGGCGAACAGCGTCGCGCAGGCATCGGCGGTTTCTTCCGCTACATTGCGCACCAGTAAAACACGTTTGAACTGTTGCTTAAGGTCGTCGTAACTCACTCTCATAACGCGTCTCCATGACGATGGTTAGATTGCTTTTTATTCGTCATATTTCATTATGCGAAATTGCATTTCAAATAAATGCTATACCTGTGCTTGCATGAAGTCAAAACGAGAGAGGGTTAAATTTTGCTTTAAAAACAATTAGTTATTTTAATGTGGTGACTTTGTGATCGGTGCCGCATTTTGGTCGGTACACAGAGTACAGGCGTGAGAAAGCAGGGGGAGAGACTCCCCCTGTTAACTACCCACAGGCGTGGTTTTACCGGTACGACTCTACCCCGATACGGTAAAGCGACGTTGTTGCCGTGATGTACAGTTCATTCCCTTCTGGCCCGCCAATGGTGCAGTTGGACACGCACTCCGGTACATCAATTTTGCCGATCTGATGACCATCGGGACTAAAAATCAGGACGCCGTCAGCGCAGCTACAAAACAGATTGCCAGTGCGATCAACACAGAAGCCATCGGGAATGCCCGGCTCGACGCGGGCAAAAAACTGGCCCGCTCCCAGACGCTTTCCCTCAACCGGATAAATTCGCAGATCGCGACGACCCAGCGTGGGGAAATCAATAATCGACATGTCTGCAACATATAAATATTTTTCATCTGGCGAAAAGGCCAGCCCGTTTGGACGCTGGAGATCGCTGGCCGCGATGCTGAGTGAGCCATCGCGCGGATCGAAGCAGTAGACATAGCAGCCAATGACCTGACTTTCTGATTTGTAGCCTTCGTCATCGCTGGTAATGCCATAGGGCGGATCGGTAAACCAGATCGTGCCATCGCTACGGATCGCCACATCGTTGGGCGAGTTGAAGCGTTTCCCGTCAATGCGGTCGACCAGAACGTGAATATCGCCATTGTGCTCACGACGGCTGATACCACGTCGGCCATGCTCGCAGCTCACGACGCGTCCTTGCGCATCAAGTGCATTGCCGTTGGCGTAGTGGGATGGAGAGCGCCAGAGCGTGACGTCGCCAGTACGCGACCAGATAAACATCCGATTTCCTTTTACATCGCTAAAGACCACGGCATCCTGCTGCGGCAACCATACTGGGCCTTCGGCCCAGATGGCGGGAGAACACAGGCGCTCAAGTTGTTGTGTCATGCTGGGCTCTCCACTTATTTCACACCCCAGATTGCCCGGTAATGGCCCTGATAATCATTTTGTGGGTCATACAGGTTGTTATTACCGCCATCGTTCGCGACGTTTTCGGCAGTCACCAAATGTGCCGGGGTGACATAGCCAGAAGGCGGTTGCTTGGCAAAGGCACGGTTAAACTCATCCAGTAACTGCCAGCCGTGCAGTTTCAGGGGCTCAGGCACGGTGGCTGATTGGCTATCGCCGGAGCGAATGCGCTGATAGGCAGAGATGGAACCATCGCCAGCCGAAATGTTGTACGGTGCATTTTTACCGCCTTTCCCAGCCGTTTTTAACGACGGTGCCATGAAATCAAAATACAGATCGTTGATTGCCAGCGAATACTGGAAGCTGTCGCCGTATTTCTGCAACAGACTAAACGTCATGGCAGGCATGCGGTTTGCGGTATCGGCGAGCGGTGTGTCGATGAACTCCACCACCTTGCAGCCGCTACATTTACCGATTTCGTCTTTCATGACGTTGGCTTTATCAAGAGCGATTTGATAAAGGGAATCGGTAAAGATTAAAACATTGGCTTTTCCACCTGATTTAACGACGGCGTATTGTGCGGCGATGCGGGCGACGTCATTCGAATCAGAGGTCACATTGTAGAAAATATCGTATTTAGGCAGCGGCCCCGGTTCGGGTACGGCATGCCACGCTGTCAGAACAATGCCTTGCTGAATGGCTTTCTTTAGCGGGATTTTGGCGACATTTGGGTTCCAGCCGCCAATCACAATGCCATCTGGCTTTTGAGCGATCGCCTGATTGAGCGAGGCCAACTGATCTTTGACCGAGCCGCCGCCGTCCAGCGTTTCTAACTTCCAGCCTGCGGCTTTGGCTGCTTCATTCAGCCCCTGTTGCACGCCTTGAACGCCGCCATTTTTCATATCGGAAGCAATAAAAATAATCTTCTTATTCGGCTGTAACTGCGGCCCCTGAGTCGGGCCATCCCACTGTGTGCTGCTGGCGGTCGCTTTTGCAACGGCCGCTGTTGCCTGATCGAGATAGCTGTCAGCCCACGTTGACTGGCTGCTTAATAACACGGTGGTCAGTCCTGATAACAGCAATAAACGTTTCATAGGGGGTGCTCCTGTTAGGGATGTGTCACGTTATGGTTATTGTTTTCTGGTGGCGTGTTTTTCTGATGAGAAGGTTCCTGGTGGTGGCGCTGGGGTGTGTCAGCCTGACGGCGTTGTACGGCTTTTTGATTCAGTAAGCGGCGGCGCTGGGCGTAGCCTGCCAGCGTGATGGAGAGCAGCAGCGTGGCTCCGTTAAACAACGGTTCCACCCAGAATTCGCCACCAAATTGCTGGATACCGGCGATGCCAATCGCAAGAATGGCGATGCCAATAACCGTTCCCCAGACGTTAACTCGGCCGGGGCGAAGCGTGGTACTGCCAAGGAATGCACCAACCAGCGCAGGCAAGAGATAATCCATACCGACGCTGGCTTGTCCGACGCCTTGTTCTGCGGCGATCAACACGCCGCTAAAGCCTGTCAATACGCTGGACGTGATGAAGGCACCGATAGTAAAACGATTAACGGAAATCCCATTGAGACGTGCTGCGGCCGGATTGCCCCCCACGGCATACATGCAGCGGCCGAGCGGCGTATGTTCAGTGACGAGCCATAAAACGATCGCGACAAGCAGGACATAGAAGGCCACGATAGGGATCCCGCCGATCTCGGTATGGTGCAGAGCAATGAAGGCATCAGGCAGATCGCCGACGATCTGGCGGCCGCCTGAGTGCCACAGGGCGACGGCGTACAGTACGGTGCCAGAACCCAGCGTGGCGACGAAGCTATCGATATCGGCCAATGCCACCAGAATGCCGTTGAGCAAGCCGTATAGCGCGGAAATGACCAGCACTGTCAGCACGGCCATCTGCCATGAGAAGCCGTATTCCACCTGAAGCGTAATCGCCAGAATGTGCCAGAGCACGATGCCGAAACCGACGTTGAGATCGATTTTTCCGACGATCATGGGAATGGTCGCGGCCAGTGCCAGCAGGGCGATTTTGGCTTTACTGGAGAGGATGGCCTGTAGCGTCAACATGGAAGCGAACGATGGCGTGGCAAGTGAAAACAGAATAACCAGCGCGATGCACAGTAACAGCAGGCCATAGCGGGTCAGAATTTGCATCAGCCAGGGGCCGGCACCATCCTGTGCCAGACTCACTCGTTGCTCTAGCGCCGTTGATTTTACTGATGTTTTATTAGACATTATTTTCTTCCTTCGAACAGGTGAGGCTGTGTGAGCGTCTGAATTTTTTTACTGTGGATTCAGTTCGCCTGCGCAATAGCGTGCTATTCAGGCCGAAGCCGTGGTTTCCCCCGTGCTGGCAGACGCCAGTTCCAATAAGTTGGCGAAAGAGACCTGTTGATTTTTGAGTTCGCCGACGACATTGCCCCGATTGAAAACCAGTGCGCGATTGCAAATGTGGGCGATCTCCTCGAAATCATTGGAAATCACCAGCACGGCGACGCCTTCTGCCAGTGACTTGTTTAATAGATGGTAAATTTCTGCACGAGCACCGACATCAACGCCCGCCGTGGGATCTTCGAGGATCAGCAGCGGCGCGCCGAGGTGCATCCAGCGTGCCATCACCACTTTCTGTTGGTTGCCACCAGACAGCGCACTGATGTCGATATTGACGTTTTTGGGGCGAACATCGAACAGTTGTACTTTCCACCAGCTTGCCCCGATCTCTTCGCGACGGCTGTAGCGGGAAAAGAGCTTATGTCCGCTGGCGCAGGGGTTGATAAACAGGTTCTCGCGGACGCTCATCGACATCACTAGACTTTCATTGGTGCGATCGCCTGCGACCAGCGAGACGCCATGAGCCATCGCCTGTTGCGGTGAACTAGCGTGGTAAGGTGCATCACGAAACTGAATTTCTCCGCTGTCGCATTGGCGCAGCCCGAACAGCAAACGACCGATTTCTTCTTGACCCGCGCCGCGCAGACCCGCCAGCGCGAGCATTTCCCCCGGTTGCAGGCTAAAGCTGACCGGGCCGATGTCGCCTACAGTGACGTTTTTTACCTGGAGAACAGGAGAAGAAAGGGCAGGCAAGGGTTCACGCTGATCGCCGGGCATGGCTTCACCCACAATCAACTGCACCAGGTCGCGCAGCGAATAATCCGCCGTTTTACCGCCCGCGACATAGCGACCATCGCGCATGACGCAGACGCGGTCGGCGATGTCGATCACTTCATCCAGTCGGTGAGTGACGTAAATCATGCCCACTTTTTTCGCACGCAGCCGGTTAATCACGGAAAAAAGATGGCGGACATCATTTGCCGGAAGCGACGCGGTGGGTTCATCCAGCACGAGGAGTTCGGCATTCACCGCGACGGCTCGCGCGATGGCGAGTAGCGATTTTTCCGTGCGGGAGAGTTCAAATACGCGGGCATCGGGATCGAGTGCGATCCCCACATCCTGTAGCGCCTGGCTGGCACGCTGACGGATCGCCCGCCAGTCAATTAATCCAAAGCGGCGTGGAAAGCCCATGACCAGCGCCATGTTTTCCGCCACCGTCATCCACTCGATCAGCCCCAGATCCTGATGAATAAACGCAATAGGCTGGAGGCCATCACTTTTTATCGCTGCGGCTGACGCTATGCTGGTTCCACGGAATTGAATATCACCGCCATCGCGGGGGTAGACGCCTGCGAGGACTTTAATAATTGTCGATTTCCCCGCGCCATTTTCGCCCAGCAGCGCGAGCACCTCGCCCGGCATGACCTGAAGGCTGACATCATTAACCGCAATGTTGCCGCCAAAGCGTTTAGTGATGTGGCTAAGCGCAAGTATGGGTTGATCCGCATTGATTTGATTCATGTGATGCGCCCTTGTGTTCAGCACACGCTGCGATGCGGTGCAAAATCGGTAAGCAACCTGTTCCCATTAATTCAGAACGGCATCGCGTCCTGAATGTGATGTGGCAGGAACGAAATTAGTAATATTTTGGCGTTTTAATAATCCGCATATTTCAATATGCGAAACTTGATTTCAAAAACAATATACTGAAGATTGCGCTAAAGCAAAGGCAAAGAGGTTTTTAATTTCTTTAAAAAACAAATGATTATTTTTGTTGTTTCGTATTTGTGACGTACTGCTCACTTCATGGACAGGGGGAAGGTTGCGTATTCGGGATGTCATGCCGACAATGAAACGGCGTTCCACTTCACCTCATGCAGCCCTTGCGGTAACATCGCTATTCTTAAGAGAAATGGATGGCGGCGACACACTGCGTTGCAGCAATTTCTGCGCAAGCACTGCCCAGCCCCTGATTCTGGAGATCAGTTATGAGCCCGAAAGCTGTTAATGAGAAAGACGATCAAAAAGAGAAACCGCTGGGGAGCCAGAGTCTATTTCGTGGTTTGCAATTGATTGAAATTCTGAGTAATTTTCCTAATGGTTGCCCACTCGCCCATTTGTCAGAACTGGCGGGGATGAACAAAAGCACCGTGCACAGGCTGCTACAAGGGCTGCACACCAGTGGCTATGTTACGCAGGCACCTTCACCCGGCAGCTATCGTCTGACGACTAAATTTATCTCTATTGGGCAGAAGGCCCTGTCTTCACTGAATATTATCCACGTCGCATCGCCCCATTTGGTGCAATTAAATCTGGAAGTGGGAGAGACGGTAAACTTCTCCAGCCGTGAAGACGATCATGTCATTCTGATTTACAAATTGGAGCCGACGACGGGCATGATGCGTACTCGCGCTTATATCGGTCAGCACATGCCGCTTTATTGCTCCGCCATGGGCAAAATATTTATGGCGTATGGTAAAAGCGACTACCCTGCGTACTATTGGCAAACTCACCAAAATACTATCCAGCCTCTCACGCGCAATACCATCACCGAGCTGCCGAAGATGTATGAAGAGCTGGAGGATATTCGTCAGAAAGGTCTGGCGATGGATCGTGAGGAAAATGAACTTGGCGTATCGTGTATTGCCGCGCCGGTATTTGATATTCAGCAGCGTGTTCCTTATGCCGTATCGGTATCCCTGCCTACCGCTAAGTTACAGCAAATCGGTATGAAATCGCTGATTAAGCCGGTCATCGCGACCGCGCAGCGTATTTCTCTGGAGCTGGGTTTTGTCACGCCCGGTTGAGTATTAGCTTGGCTAATGCCTGATTAGAAACATCCATTTCATCTAATGATTATCCCTTCGTATGATGCGCGAGTGACATCGCGCATGCGCCGCTATTGGCGCTTTATCTACGAGGGAAATCATGTTTGCTGTCTTTCTACAAGGCGTTCTATTAGGCGCGGCGATGATTCTGCCGCTGGGGCCACAGAATGCATTTGTGATGAATCAGGGAATTCGCCGTCAGTATCACCTGATGGTAGCGCTGTTGTGTGCCGTGAGCGATATGGTGTTGATTACCGCCGGTATTTTTGGCGGCAGCGCGTTGCTCAGCCAGTCTTCGCTGTTATTGGGGGCGGTGACCTGGGGCGGCGTTGCGTTTCTACTCTGGTTCGGCTGGGGAGCGATGAAAACGGCTTTCAGCAAAAATATCGCACTGGCTAGCGCTGAGGTGATGAAGCAGAGCCGCTGGCGGATTATTGCCACTATGCTGGCAGTGACCTGGCTTAATCCCCATGTTTATCTCGATACCTTTGTGGTGTTGGGAAGCCTGGGGAGCCAATTTACGGAGGATGATCGAGGCTGGTTTGCGCTGGGGACGATAACGGCTTCCTTCACCTGGTTCTTCGCGCTGGCGTTATTGGCGGCCTGGTTGGCACCGTGGCTGAATACGTCGAGGGTACAGCGGGTCATCAACGTTTTTGTCGGCGTGGTGATGTGGGGGATTGCCTTGCAGTTGGCGCGTCACGGTTGGCAATAGTGGTTAGAAATAAATGACATCACCTTACGCTACGTTTCAGAAATTCACCTATATTGTGTGGAGTCAGTAATACGTTATGTTGTCTGGTAAAAGATACCCTTCTTGTATCTTTCATTCTGGAACGTGCTGTGCCGACGTAGGAAAAATCTGCCGGGACACACGCGTGACGAAACATCAGTAAGGAGAGAGTGTGAAGCGAGGTATGATGAAGCTAAATGCACTGGCGCTGGCCGCCGCAGTAGGATTTGGTGGTGTGTCGATGGTCGCACAGGCTGCGGAATTGCCGGATGGCCCGCATATCGTGACGTCAGGGACATCCAGCGTAGACGCCACGCCGGATATTGCGCGCTTGGCGATTGAAGTGAGCGTGTCATCGAAAGATGCGGCGGAAGCGAAAAAGCAGGTCGATGCCCGCGTTGCACAATATTTTGATTTTCTAGGTAAAAACGGCATTGAGAAAAAAGACATTAATGCCGCCAATTTGCGCACGCAGCCGGAATATGACTATCTGAAAACGGGGGGATCGGTGCTGAAAGGCTACCGTGCCGTGCGTCAGGTTGAAGTGACATTACGTCAGTTAGATAAACTGAACGAACTGCTGGATGGGGCGTTGAAATCGGGCCTGAATGAGATTCGCACGGTAGAACTCGGCGTGGCTAACCCAGAAACCTATCGTGACGAAGCGCGTAAGAAAGCGATTGAGCAGGCGACGAGCCAAGCGGCAGCGCTGGCGCAGGGCTTCAATGCCAAGCTGGGGCCGATCTACAGCGTTCGCTACCATGTTGCCAACTATCAGCCGATGCCAATGGCACGGATGTTTAAAACGGCAGATGCGGCGACGCAAACGGAAGCGGCACAAACTTATGAACAGCAAACCATTCACTTTGACGATCAGGTGGATGTCGTGTTTGAACTACAGCGTACGCCGTAATGACTGCGTGAACGCAGTGATGCTACTAACAGGCCTGTTCAGACAGGCCTGTTTTCGTTTATCACTCTCTCAGTACGTTATGATTGTCTCAGTACCTGATGGCCGTGCGAAAGTAGGGCGTCCGTCACTTTCCTCATCATCCGGCTTTCTGGTGCGAAGCGATGCCAATAGAGCATCCGACGTTGAAATAGCCCCGGCGTCAGGTCGATTAGCTCGTTATTGGCCAGTTCTCTCTCGATTTGCAGATGCGGGATCATGCAGCAGGTCGTGCCCTGTCGCGCTAATTGAACAAAGGCTTCCGACGAGTTCACGATATGGCAGGGAACGCTGCCCGGCGATAAATCAAAGTTTTGCTGTAAAAAAGCCTGATGCATGTCATCCAGATGGTCGAAGGCGACCGCAGGCGCGCGCAGGAGCGCCGAACGCGTGACGCCATTCGGGAAATAGCGGGCAGCAAAGGTGGGTGATGCGACAAACAGATAATCCAGTGCGCCCAGTTTATCCACCAGACAGCTTGGCAGCGGCTGAGATTGGATACTCACTGCGCCCACCACTTCACCCCGGCGCAGCCTTTCCTGAGTACGCGTTTCATCTTCTACCTGCAAGTTGAGGCGAATCGGTGAATCGACCAGCACCGGCTGTAACGCGGGTAACAGCCAGGTTGCCAGACTGTCAGCGTTCACCGCCAGCGACAGCAGCAGCGGGATATCGCTGTTAGTTTCATTGCCCAGCCACTCTTCTTCCAACAATTCTACCTGATGAAGCAGAGCCAGCAGTTTCTGCCCTTGTTCCGTCGGACGAGGAGGAATGGTTCTGACCAGCAGCGGCTGGCCGAACAGATTTTCCAGCTGTTTAATGCGTTGCGAAACGGCAGATTGGGTAATACACAACTTTTGGGCAGCGCGTTCAAAACCACGCTCGCGGATGACGGCATCCAGAGCCTGAAGCGTTCGATAGTCCGGGCGTTTCATGAAATTCAAAATCCTCTGAATGAGTCCGTTTTTTTCACTATGCCACATTTTGCTGATTTGCCATGCAGAAATCTTATTTTGGCTGTTGTGTGCAATCACGATTCAGCACGCTGCGTGTGGCGCGGTGCGTATGAAATAATGCGGCAATGGGGTGATGAATTTGCACGCTTTCCCCAACGCGCATGTTCTATAATACGCACACGTTTTCGTATATTGATTCTACAGGCCAGAAGCAGATTATGACGCAAGATGAACTGAAAAAAGCAGTGGGATGGGCGGCGCTCGACTATGTCCGTCCTGACACCATTGTGGGAGTAGGAACCGGATCGACGGCAGCACACTTTATTGATGCGCTGGGTTCGATAAAGCATCAAATCAAAGGCGCGGTTTCCAGCTCTGATGCCTCAACGGAAAAGCTGAAAAGTCTGGGTATCCCCGTTTTTGACGCCAATGAAGTCGATTCGTTGGATGTTTATGTCGATGGTGCCGATGAGATCAACGGCCATATGCAGATGATTAAAGGCGGTGGTGCGGCACTGACCCGCGAGAAAATCATTTCGGCGCTGTCGCGCCAGTTCATCTGCATTGTTGATGCATCCAAGCAGGTTGATGTGCTGGGCACGTTCCCGTTGCCCGTTGAAGTTATTCCGATGGCGCGATCTTACGTGGCGCGTGAACTGGCGAAGCTAGGCGGGCAGCCAGTATATCGTCAGGGAGTGGTGACGGATAACGGCAACGTCATTCTGGATGTACACAACCTGAATATCATGGATGCCGTTGCGGTAGAAAACCACATCAATGGTATCGCAGGCGTCGTGACCGTTGGGTTGTTTGCTAATCGCGGCGCAGATGTTGCGTTAGTCGGCACCGCCGAGGGTGTAAAAACTGTCGTTAAATGAGTTCGCGATTGTTCTGACGTGATGAGCGTCCACGTTCCACGTCAGAAATTTTTTAGCTAAAAAAATCTATTTAGTTAACGGCTCATTTTTGGTACTTAATATCACATTTTCTTATTTTGTTTATCGCCGATATGGCGATGTATCTCTTTGGCAATATTTTTTGCCATAAATCAGGCGCGCTTCTCGGTGGCGCGATTCGGGCAACGCAATCGTTTGTATTGCTGACTGCGTAATTTTTGTTATGTTGGCAGAGGTTATTTAGCACTCTGTCACATTTGAAGTCTGAAAATAAGGTCGGGAAATGGCAAAGGTATCACTGGAAAAAGACAAGATTAAGTTTCTGTTAGTGGAAGGCGTGCACCAGAGCGCGTTGGATAACCTGCGTGCAGCCGGTTACACCAACATCGAGTTCCATAAAGGCGCACTAGATCCTGAGGCGCTGAAAGCCTCCATTCGCGATGCGCATTTTGTTGGTATCCGCTCGCGTACCCATCTGACAGAAGAAATTTTTGCTGCTGCGGAAAAACTGATCGCGGTAGGGTGTTTCTGTATTGGGACTAATCAGGTTGAGCTGTCGGCTGCGACCAAACGCGGTATTCCGGTATTTAACGCACCTTTTTCCAATACCCGATCCGTAGCAGAAATGGTGATCGGCGAAATGTTGCTGATGCTGCGCGGTATCCCGGCTGCCAACGCGAAAGCGCACCGTGGTATTTGGCACAAACTGGCTGTGGGATCGTTTGAAGCGCGCGGCAAAAAACTCGGGATCATCGGCTACGGCCATATCGGTATGCAGTTGGGTATTTTGGCTGAAAGCCTCGGTATGCATGTTTACTTCTATGATATCGAAAGTAAATTGCCGCTGGGCAATGCTCAGCAGGTGCGTCACCTGTCTGATTTACTGAATATGAGCGACGTGGTGAGCCTGCACGTGCCGGAAAATGAAAGCACGTATAACATGATGGGCGCTGAAGAACTGGCGCTGATGAAGCCGGGCTCAATCCTGATTAACGCCGCTCGTGGTACCGTAGTTGATATTCCAGCGTTGTGCGACGTGTTGAGCAGCAAGCATCTGTCCGGTGCGGCGATTGACGTATTCCCACAAGAACCTGCAACCAACAGCGATCCGTTCCTGTCACCACTGTGTGAGTTTGATAACGTGCTGCTAACGCCGCATATCGGTGGCTCCACGCAGGAAGCACAGGAAAATATCGGTGATGAAGTTGCCGGAAAACTGGCGAAATACTCAGACAACGGTTCTACGCTGTCTGCGGTGAATTTCCCAGAGGTGTCGCTGCCTGTTCATGGTGCACGCGCCAGCCGTCTGCTGCACATCCATGAAAACCGTCCTGGTATGATTACCAAAATTAACCAGATCTTTGCTGAGCAGGGTATTAACATTGCCGCACAGTATCTGCAAACGACGCCTGAAATTGGTTATGTGGTGATTGACGTCGAAACCGACGGCGCGCAAACGGCGCTGCAACTGATGAAAGCGATCCCTGGCACTATTCGTGCCCGTCTGCTGTTCTAATACGTTCCAATCAGTGAATAAACAGCCAGCCCCAAACGGGGCTGGTTGCGTTATTACAGCGCGATAACGATCTTGCCGCGCATATGCCCTTCCAGTACTTTATCGTGTGCCTGCTTCAACGTATCTACCGTTAACCCTTGCAGCGCTTCGCTGGCGGTTCCCTGAAGTTTCCCTGCATCAACCAGTTGTGCGACGTCGTGCAAAATGTTCCCCTGTTCCGCGATATCCGGGGTGGTAAACATGCTGCGAGTAAACATGAGTTCCCAATGCAGTGCCGCGCTTTTGAGTTTTAGCTGCGTTTGGTCGAGCGGATTTTTGTTTTCCACGATGGTACAGATGTGCCCCATTGGCGCGATCAGTTTGCTGATGGCATCCCAATGGCCGTCGGTATCGTTCAGGCAGAAGATATAATCAACCTGCTTGATCCCTTCTTTTGCGAGCTCATCCACCAGATTACGGTAATCCACGACCTTGTGCGCGCCGCGCTGGCGGCACCACTCTGCCGAGTCTGGCTGTGATGCGGTGGCGATAATGTTCACCGAGCTGCGTAACGCCGCCAGAGAAATCGCGAGAGAACCGACGCCGCCCGCGCCGCCGATAATCAGCAGCGTTTTCTTGCTGTCGGCCTGCTGTATTTTCAGGTGCTCAAACAATCCTTCCCATGCGGTTAACGCCGTGAGCGGCATGGCGGCAGCGGCTGCCCAGTCCAGAGAGATGGGCTTACGCGCCACGATACGTGAATCAATCAACTGATGGGTGGTGTTGCTGCCAGGGCGTGTGATGTCGCCCGCGTACCAGACTTCATCACCGACCTGAAAGTGACTAACCGCGCTGCCCGCTTTCAGCACGATGCCGCTGGCGTCCCAGCCGAGAATTCTGGGTTGCTGTAACCCATTCTGACGCAATCCGGCATGAACCTTGGTATCAACCGGATTGACGGAAATGGCTTTTACGCCGATCAGCAGATCGTATTCGCCCGGTTCCGGGATCTCCTGTGTGATGGCGATGAAGTTTTCTGGCTGTTGTGGATCAACGGCTATCGCATGAGCGGTCATGGTGTATTCCTCATTATTTTCAGAATAGGGTCTTGTGAATGGGACATGTTTTTGAATACAACCAAGTGTAGAACACGGAGATAGGGCTGATAAGATGGACAATAAATAATGAAGTGTTCGACTGAGATGAACAATAATGTTTAAACAATTGCAGGATATGGCACTGTTTGCGCTGGTGGCTGAGTGTGGCAGCTTTACACTGGCGGCACGAAAAGCAGGGTTGGCAAAATCCAGCTTGAGTCTGCGTATTAGCCAGCTCGAACAGCAGATCGGCCTGCGGCTGCTTAACCGAACGACGCGCCAGCTAAATCTGACGTTTGCTGGCGAACGTTACCTGATTCACTGCCAGGAGATGCTACAAGCCAGTGAGCGTGCCGATCTCGCCATACAGCGCCTGCGCGATAACCCGAGTGGGCGCCTACGTATTACCAGCCCTGCGGGGTTAGGTTCCACACTGCTGGCGCGACTCACCGCCGAGTTTCAGCAGAGCTTTCCCGCGGTATCGCTGGATGTGCTGATTTCAGATGCCGTGATCGATCTGGTTCAGGAGGGATTTGACGTCGCTTTTCGTACCGGCAAACCGCACGATTCCTCACTCATTGGGCGTTCACTCGGACAGACTCCGCGATATTTGCTGGCATCGCCTGACTATCTTGCACGGCATCCTGCATTGCTTCATCCGCAACAGCTCCAGCAACATCGCTGTATTGCGCATCATGCCTGGACAGAGTGGCTCCTTCACCGCGGTTCAGAACTCTATCGTTGGCTATTACCTGACGCACACATTACAGACAACCTGCTTTACGCCCGCGAGTGCGCGATTGCGGGGGCGGGGATTACGCTGTTGCCGGATTTTCTCTGCCAAGATAAAGCGGTGTCAGGAAAGTTGGTTAAGGTTCTGCCGGATTGGCAGGCGGAGGCCAATGAGATTTATCTGGTGTACCCCAGCCGCAAGCTGAACTCGCCCGCGCTAGCGTGTTTTATCGACTTTGTTTTGCAACATCGTGCATTGGATGATTACTCAATAGCGTTGAAAAAGTCGCCGTGATAGGCAGAGAAAAACGTTTTTGTTTCATTTTTATGGATGAGTTTCAATTTTTATTGAAACGTGATTTCTATCAACTTATTTTAGGTACGCTTTAGCGTGGAAGTGCCGATAACACAATGTGGTTCCTTTTTACTTTTTTATGAAAGGTATTTATTTCCTGCGTGGCGTTGTTGTCACGGTAATATCCGAGCTCTGTCGCAGCCATGATGGCAGAGATAATGTAGACCAGTGATGGTGAAAATGACAATGCAATCGATGTCTGTTCAAAAAGAGAAGTTGAGTTACATCAACAATATACGTCTCGTCTCGCTATTTATTACTCTTTTTTCAATTATCCTGATTCTTTTTGCGCTTTCTATTGGCACCGCAAGTTATTTCTTAAAGCAGAGCAATGATTCACTGGATAAGGCTAATGATCTGTCTGACATCCGTGCAGGTATCAGCAGCAGCCTCGATCAATTACGTGTTGCCAGATTGCTGCTCATTCAGGCGGGTGCAGCAAACCGTATTAGCGATCACGAGGTATTTAAAGCTGCTTCAGATCAGGCTGCTGGTCGAGTCAGAGCCTCACAGAAACGTCTTGATGAATATCTTGCGCGCCCAGACAGACTGGAGAGTGAAAAGGCTCTGGATGAGGATATTCTCAAGGCTTACGCCAACTATCGTGATAACGCGATTGCGGTGATGCAGAAAGCGACGAATGATGGTGAATTCGAAGATCTGGTGTCGTTGGAAAGCACGGTGGCGCGCACATTAGATGAAGCGTTTAGCGTTCCGGTGCGTAAGAAAGTGACTGAACTTACGAAAGCTGCGCAAGACATCAATGATCGAGCGGCGGAGAACGCGAAACTGGGTAACTGGATGATGGCGGGCTCATTTGCCTTATCCATCATTATGGCGATTATGGCGTACATCATGGTACGCAATGTGATCCTCGCGCCTATCAACCGATTGGTTGAGCGTATCCAGAAGATTGCGGCGGGGGATTTGACACAACCGCCAATGGTAATGGGGCGTAATGAAATCGGTATTCTGGGAACGAATATCCAGAATATGCAGGCGGAGCTGACCGATACGGTCACGATCGTTCGTGAAGGTGCAGATTCGATCTATCAGGGATCGTCAGAGATTACCGCGGGTAACGTCGATCTCTCTTCGCGTACCGAGCAGCAGGCAGCCGCGCTGGAGGAAACCGCCGCGAGCATGGAACAGCTGACCGCAACGGTGAAACAAAACTCTGACAACGCTCACCATGCTAGCCAACTGGCGAAGAACGCGTCTGAAAAAGCAGAGAAAGGCGGACAGATTGTGCAAGGTGTGGTGGATACCATGCATGATATTTCCACTAGCTCAAAACGTATTTCCGAGATCACTTCCGTTATTAACAGCATCGCCTTCCAGACCAATATTCTGGCGTTGAACGCCGCAGTAGAAGCGGCGCGGGCGGGTGAACAAGGGCGTGGTTTTGCCGTGGTCGCGGGGGAAGTTCGTAATCTGGCGCAGCGTAGTGCGCAGGCAGCGAAGGAAATCGAAACGCTGATTGGTGAATCTGGCAGGTTGGTCGATACCGGCTCTGGGCTGGTGGCGCAGGCGGGGTCAACGATGGGTGAGATTGTCCGTGCGGTTGTTAGCGTCACTGACATCATGGGGGAAATTGCCTCTGCGTCTGATGAGCAAAGCCGTGGTATCGGGCAGGTGAGTCAGGCCGTGTCTGAAATGGATAGTGCGACGCAGCAGAATGCGGCACTGGTGCAAGAAGCCTCGGCGGCAGCGGTTTCGCTTGAAGAGCAGGCGGCGCGTTTGACGCAGGCTGTCGCGGTATTCAAGCTGGCTGGCGTGGCCCAGCAACGGAGAACGTCATTGCCGAAAGCAACTGCGCAACCACGTTTAGCGCCAGCAATGGCCATCGCTAGTGCCAGCAGTAAAGGTAGTGATAATCAAAACTGGGAAACGTTCTGATCGCTTACAGTAAATAACACACCATCAGAAAGAAAAATGGCCCGCGATGCGGGCCACTTTTTTATGACGTCTGGTGACGGCTTATTTAGCAATCTTCTTGTACTTGATGCGGTGAGGTTCCAGCGCTTCTGCACCCAACGTACGCTTCTTGTATTCTTCGTATTCGGTAAAGTTACCTTCGAAGAATTCCACTTTACCTTCATCCTGATAATCCAGAATGTGCGTTGCGATACGGTCGAGGAACCAACGGTCATGCGAGATCACCATGGCGCAGCCAGGGAATTCCAGCAGGGCGTTTTCCAGTGCGCGCAGGGTTTCGATATCCAGGTCGTTGGTCGGCTCATCGAGTAGCAGCACGTTGCCGCCTACCTGTAGCAGCTTCGCCAGATGCAGACGACCACGCTCACCACCGGATAGTTCACCAACGCGTTTTCCCTGATCAACCCCTTTGAAGTTGAAACGGCCAACGTAAGCGCGGCTCGGCATTTCGGTATTGCCGATGCGCATGATGTCCTGCCCGCCAGAAACTTCTTCCCAGACGGTTTTGCTGTTGTCCATCGCATCACGGAACTGGTCGACTGACGCCAGTTTGACGGTTTCACCCAGTTCAATCGCGCCGCTATCTGGCTGTTCCTGACCGGACATCATGCGGAACAGCGTTGATTTACCCGCACCGTTCGGACCGATAATGCCGACAATCGCACCTTTCGGTACGGAGAAAGAAAGCCCGTCGATGAGTTGACGCTCGCCGTAAGACTTACTCAGGTTGGTGACTTCCACCACTTTATCGCCGAGGCGGGCACCAGGTGGAATAAACAGTTCGTTGGTTTCGTTACGTTTCTGGTATTCCGTGTTGTTCAGCTCTTCAAAGCGTGCCAGACGCGCCTTACCTTTCGACTGGCGGCCTTTAGCGCCTTGACGCACCCACTCCAGCTCTTTCTCAATCGATTTACGACGTGCCGCTTCCTGAGAGGCTTCCTGTGCCAGACGCTGATCTTTCTGCTCCAGCCAAGAAGAGTAGTTACCTTCCCACGGAATGCCTTCACCGCGGTCCAGCTCCAGAATCCAGCCTGCGACGTTATCGAGGAAGTAACGGTCGTGGGTAATCGCCACCACGGTACCCTCGAAATCGTGTAGGAAGCGTTCCAGCCAGGCGACTGATTCGGCATCCAGGTGGTTGGTCGGTTCGTCGAGCAGCAGCATGTCTGGTTTTTCCAGCAGCAGACGGCATAGTGCAACGCGGCGGCGCTCCCCCCCGGACAGGTTGGCGATTTTTGCATCCCATTCAGGCAGACGCAGGGCATCTGCCGCGCGCTCTAACTGGTTATTCAGGTTGTGGCCGTCGTGCGCCTGAATGACTTCTTCCAACCGACCTTGTTCGGCGGCCAACTTATCGAAGTCTGCATCTGGATCGGCATACAACGCATAGACTTCATCAAGACGTTTCAGCGCAGTCACGACTTCAGACACCGCTTCTTCCACGGATTCACGTACGGTGTGTTCCGTGTTTAACTGCGGTTCCTGCGGCAAATAGCCGATTTTGATTCCTGGTTGTGGGCGAGCTTCACCCTCGATGTCCGTATCAATGCCAGCCATAATACGCAACAGCGTTGATTTACCGGCTCCGTTCAGACCCAGTACGCCGATCTTGGCTCCGGGGAAAAAACTGAGGGAGATGTTTTTCAGAATGTGACGCTTCGGCGGAACGACCTTGCCGACGCGATGCATGGTATAAACATATTGAGCCACGTTGCGACTTCGCCTCTCTCTTATCTCTATGATTTGTCACCTTAAGCGGGTGACGATGTGTAGCACTGTGCTACTGAATACGAATAGCGCCGCTGAGAAAACACCTCGGCAACGCTCGATTATCCTAACCGTTGAGTGTAGCGGGTTTCAGCCCGCGATCCCAGCTATCCGGCGATTTGCCATTGTCGATCTGAGACGTAGACCCGTCCGGTGAATTTCAGAATCGGTTTGCGGATCGGCGTATCGTTGTCTGGCATGATGTGCCACACTGGATCTGCCCGATAGGATTGGGTATCGATACGATGAAGGATGCCGATAGCAGGTTCGATAACGGATGAGGTTAATGCAGGTGATAAAAGCAGGTCATTGGTGGTACGCCGTTGCGGCGATATGTCTGGCTGGGGCTTCCGGTCATGTGCTGGCGGATTCTCTGGACGAACAGCGCCAGCGTTATCAGCAGGTGAAGCAGGCGTGGGACAGCAACCAAATGGACACGGTAGCGCAATTGATGCCGACGCTGCGCAGCTACCCGCTTTATCCTTATCTTGAATATCGCTCGCTTACGCAGGATCTGAGTCAGATAAGCGCAACGCAGGTGAGGCAGTTTATGGCAACGCACCCAACGCTGCCGCCTGCCCGTAATCTGACCACCAGCTTTGTGAATGAACTGGCACGCCGTCAGGACTGGATCGGGCTACTGGCATTTAGCCCGCAGCCGCCGAAGCCGGTCAGCGCCCGCTGTAATTTTTATTACGCCCAATGGGCAACTGGCCAGCGCCAAGGCGTCTGGGAAGCCACGCGTGATATCTGGCTAACCGGGCGTTCGCTCCCTACCGTGTGCGATAAACTCTTCTCCGTGTGGCAGCAAGCGGGTGAACAAACGCCGCTGACGACGTTGGAACGTGCGCGTCTTGCCATGGATGAAGGCAGCGGTAGTCTGGTGAGCTATCTCATTAAGCAATTGCCCGACGATTATAAAACGATGGGTGATGCGCTGCTGAAACTCCAGAATGATCCCAATTCGCTGGAGAGCTTTGCTCGCACCGTCGGGCCAACGGATTTCACCCGTAAAGTCACGCTGTCGGCCTTTACGCGTACGGCGCGTCAGGATACGGACAATGCCCGTTCGATGCTGCCGGTTATTGCCCGTTTGCAAAAGATGAGCGCCGCAGAACGTCAGGATATGGAAGAAACCATCGCCTGGCGTTTAATGGGGAATGATGCCACACCAGAGCAAGCACAGTGGCGGGATAGCGTGGTGCGGCGCAGCACATCGACCACCTTGCTGGAACGTCGCGTGCGTATGGCGTTGGGTGCAGGCGATCGTCAGGGCTTGACGAGCTGGATGGCGCGTTTACCGGCGGAGGCGTTGCAGAAAGATGAATGGCGCTACTGGCGTGCCGTCGTGCTGTTGGATCAGGGCAAACGTCAGGAAGGCGAGACGCTATTACGCAGCCTGATGCAGGAGCGTGGGTTCTACCCAATGGCGGCGGCGCAGAAACTGAACGAGCGCTATGCTATTACTATCATGGCGGCAGTGAAGCCGGACCCTTCTTTGTCCCAATTACCCGAAATCACCCGCGTGCGGGAATTGATGTTCTGGCAGATGGATAATCTGGCGCGTAGCGAGTGGGTCGGGCTGGTGGCGAATCGTAGTAAGCCGCAGCAGGAAGCACTGGCTCGCTATGCGTTTGAACAGCGTTGGGCAGATTTAAGCGTTCAGGCGACGATTGTTGCAAAATTATGGGATCATCTTGAAGAGCGCTTCCCGCTGGCCTGGAATGATGAATTCCGCCGTGAAACGCAGGGCAAGGGGATCAGCCAGAGCTATGCGATGGCGATTGCCCGTCAGGAGAGCGCCTGGAATCCGAAAGCGCGGTCGCCCGTCGGCGCATCGGGTCTGATGCAGTTGATGCCTGCGACGGCGCAGCATACCGCTAAAATGAGCAATATCACGTTCTACACGAACAGCAGCCAACTGCTTGATCCTGAGACGAACATTCTGTTGGGAACGAGCTACCTGGAGTACGTGTACCAGACATTTGGCCGTAACCGCATTCTGTCTTCTGCGGCTTACAATGCCGGGCCGTCGCGCGTGAATACCTGGCTGAGGAACAGCGCGGGGCGTATCGATCCCGTTGCGTTTATCGAAAGTATCCCGTTCTCGGAAACACGCGGTTACGTGAAAAATGTGCTGGCCTATGACGTCTTCTATCGTTATTTCCTCAACCAGCCAGCCAATGTGCTGACGGATGGAGAATGGCAACGGCGTTACTGAGACGCGGCGTTGCGATCGTTACCCGGAACTGTGCTATGCTGCCGTACTAGTTAAATAGTATGGCAGCCAATTATGACTCCGTTATCGCTAATCGACCCAGCACTTTCTGAACAAGACAATGAGCATTGGTTACGCTTTGTCGCGCTATTACAGCAGTCAATTGAGAAAGATCTCCAACTGCCACTGCTGCAACTGCTGTTGACGCCAGATGAGCGTACAGCGTTGGGAACGCGGGTGCGAATTGTGCAAGAGTTAATGCGGGGTGAAATGAGCCAGCGCGAACTGAAAAGTGAGCTAGGAGCGGGAATCGCTACGATTACGCGCGGTTCAAATAGTCTGAAAGCCGCGCCCCCTGCGTTAAAAAGCTGGCTGGAAGCGCAGTTGCTGTCGGCAGATAAACCGTTGGATGAAGACGCGTAACCGTTACGGTTTCGCGGCCTGAACGGGAATCTGATAGATTGGATTATGGAATGGCACCAGCGCCAGCAGCAGCGCTTGATGGTACACGCTAGTGCGCGATAATTTGCCGTCGGTGAAGACGCCGATGGCACCGCCTTTATGTTTAATGTTCTGAACGCCCGTCAAACGTTCCATTTCATCACCTAATTCCCGCCCTTCACGGATACCATGTAATATACTTTCTGGAAGGACCAGGCTTGCAGAACGTGATTCGCCACGCAGGTGAGCATTTTCGATCACCATCCAGGCGAAAGTCATACTTTCTTCAATGCCTGCTTCTACACCGACCCAAAAATCGGCTTCTGGCCGTACCTGACGTGCCATCATAACGCGGTTTCTGGCTCCGGTACGGGTTTCAATAGAGCCGAGAGGCTGGCGTGGGACGCCGCTATCGACGTCAACGCCTTCGATGCGGCAATTTTCTGCACCAAAGACATCGGTGAATGCCAGACTAATAGCCTTAATTTTTGCCGGGTTGGTAGTTGCAGCAACAACGTGATACATAACAGTTTCGTACCTTTAGTTAATTTGACGCAGTATAACGGAAAATAACCATGTTACAGGTATATCTTGTTCGCCACGGCGAAACAGAATGGAATGTGGCTCGACGTATTCAGGGTCAATCGGACAGTGCACTGACGCCAAGAGGTGAGCAACAGGCACAGCAGGTTGCTGAACGAATCAGAACGCTAGGGATTACGCACATTTTTACCAGCGATCTCGGAAGAACGCGTCAGACAACAGAAATCATCGCTAAATCTAGTGGTAATTGCCAGATAATCCTGGAGCCAGGGCTACGTGAATTGAACATGGGCGTATTAGAAGCTCGCGATCTGGATTCGCTGACCACGGAAGAGGAAGGATGGCGTAAAGGGCTGGTGGATGGTACGCCCAATGGCCGCATCCCAGAAGGTGAATCGATGGTTGATGTGGCATTACGCATGCATGGCGTTCTGGAACGCTGCCTGGCGTTGCCAGCAGGAAGCCGCCCGTTATTGGTGAGCCACGGGATGGCGTTAGGGTGCTTGCTAAGTACGGTACTCGGGCTGCCCGCGTCGGCTGAGCGCCGCCTGCGTCTGCGCAACTGTTCCTTGTCACGCATTGATTATCAGCAAAGCCCGTGGCTGGCACCGGGTTGGGTGGTAGAAACGGCCGGAGATATTTCTCATCTGGATATTCCGGCACTGGATGAGCTACAGCGCTGAGATGGGTTCTGCGTGCTGGATGGGGATGAGGTACTCGCAGCGAATGATAGCGGGCACCTCGTCACGTGCCGTACCGTCTGGATGGAAACGTTCTGCATCGAACCCTTTGCGGCGCGTGAGTTGAAAGGTCGGCAGACAGGTGTCATACAGTGTGATAATAAAATCCTGTAGCCCATCTTTCGGCCCTTCAAATACAAACATCGCGTAGTCGCCGCCCGGCAGCGTAATGGGTTCGCCCGTGTGAACATCGTCAGGCAGATATTGTGGTTCCAGCGCGGTGGTGTAAAGCACCTCGTGTTCGTCGTCTTTCTCTTTGCTTGGGCGCGAATGGTGCAGTCCGTAAAGCACTGGCGGGACAGAACAGGTTTCGCCTAAAAATTGACGCCAATAGTGGACACGAATTTCTGTACGGAAGTTACAGATCTGTTCAAGACGACAGTTATAGGTTTGCGTTAGCCCAAGAAGTTGCGTTTCTGGGAGGGCTACAAATTGCGGCTGTGGTAGGGTAAATTCACCGAGCCGGATCGGCGGACGAATGCCAAAAGTATTCCAGTTATCGGAACGACGGTAAGACGCTGGCGTTTGGGCAAACTGCTTTTTGAACGCGCGAGTAAAAGTCTGTTGTGAATCAAAGCGGTATTGCAGGGCAATATCAAGAATAGGGCGGCTGGTCAGGCAGAGTGCAACCGCCGCTTTGGTCAATCTCCGCGCCCGGATATAGGAACCAATGGCATTACCTGTTACGTCTTTGAACATTCTTTGCAGATGCCACTTGGAATAACCTGCTTTCGCCGCCACATTATCGAGTGATAATGGTTGGTCGAGATGGCTTTCCAGCCAGTTAAGTAGGTCACGTATGATACCGGCTTGATCCATAATCTTCCTCATCAAACACATTGAGCGCGAGCGTATTGAGATCCCGCATCATAGCAATATTTTCACGTTGGTACTGCTGAAGATTTTTGAAAATATCCCGCAGGTAATTTGGATAAGGAGGATGATCATAGCGGTTTATTTTGTACATCCTCTTTTTTATTGTGGTTATTAATCGTTTGTTATGAATTATCACAGAGTCTGAAATATGAACATAAAGCGAATGATGGGAGCGGGGCTGCTGGTGCTATCTGCCGTTAGCGTAGCCAATGCGGAAGAAGTGGGATCGGTCGATACGGTCTTTAAACTACTTGGGCCGGATCATAAGATCGTGGTGGAAGCGTTTGATGATCCTGATGTATCAAACGTGACCTGCTACATTAGCCGGGCCAAAACAGGCGGAATCAAGGGAGGGTTAGGACTGGCGGAAGACACGTCGGATGCGGCAATTTCCTGCCAGCAGGTTGGGCCGATTGATCTGTCCGATAAGATCAAAAACGGTGGCAACCGCGGGTCCGTCGTATTCCAAAAACGAACGTCGTTGGTTTTCAAAAAATTGCAGGTCGTTCGGTTCTACGATCAGAAACGCAATTCTCTGATCTATCTTGCTTACTCTGATCGACTGGTTGATGGTTCGCCAAAAAACGCGTTAAGCGCGGTGCCGGTGATGCCGTGGGGAAAGAGTGAATAAGGTGTGGTAAGAAGAGGAAAAACAGCCGGAACAGAGGCCTGCTCCGGCTGAGTAGGATTAATTATCCAGATCGCCGCAGAAGCGGTAACCTTCGCCGTGGATCGTCGCGATGATTTCCGGCGTATCTGCGGTTGATTCAAAGTGCTTGCGGATGCGGCGGATGGTGACGTCAACGGTACGGTCATGCGGTTTAAGCTCGCGACCGGTCATTTTCTTCAGCAGTTCTGCGCGAGACTGAATCTTGCCTGGGTTTTCGCAGAAGTGCAGCATCGCGCGGAATTCACTGCGTGGCAGCTTGTATTGCTCGCCAGCCGGGCTGATCAGAGAACGGCTATTGATATCCAGTTCCCAGCCGTTGAAACGGTAGCTTTCCACCAGACGACGTTCTTCAGTGCCACTGCCCAGATTCATGGTACGTGACAGCAGGTTACGTGCGCGGATCGTCAATTCACGTGGGTTGAATGGTTTGGTGATGTAATCATCCGCACCGATTTCCAGACCGAGAATCTTATCGACTTCATTGTCGCGGCCGGTAAGGAACATCAAGGCAACGGTGGCTTGCTCGCGCAATTCACGTGCCAGCAACAGGCCGTTCTTTCCTGGCAGGTTGATGTCCATGATCACCAGATTGATGTCGTTCTCGGACAAAATGTGGTGCATTTCTGCGCCATCAGTGGCTTCGTGAACAACGTATCCTTCCGCCTCAAAAATGCTTTTGAGGGTATTACGAGTTACTAGCTCGTCTTCAACAATAAGAATGTGCGGCGTCTGCATGTTTGCTACCTAAAATTGCCAACTTAAATTATAGAAATCGGAAGTACAGAAGTCGCTGTCATACCCTGCTGGCCCGCTGGCTACAACGCCAGTTATTCCGGGTATTTCCCTGGAGCTTATCGAGGTAGACTACGCTCTCGCTCAACGTCAGACTCAAGTACGTAAATGCGTTACTGGTGTTCATTCTCTACCCGCTTAGAGGTACTGCTAGCGGATGAGCGTGGCGCTAATTTAACTGCGCTCAAAGTGGCGCACAGTTTAACCTTATTAACAGCAACATAACAGTAAGCACAGATTTTGCCTGCTGATAAATCTACGGTTCTGTTGACATATATCAAATTTCATTTTAGCACGTTAACTATTTTGTGATAAACACTTATAGGATTGCCAGTTTACGTCACAATTTAGCACTTTTTATGAACGATTTAGCATAGCAAATGCCAATAATCATAATTGACGCTACACAGTCGTTGGTGTTTTTATAACTTATTGAAATAAAATAATTTACCTTGTTTTCCTTAGGGTTTTTATTCCCGCCCACTTTTTGGACATCCCGATGTTTCCTGCCACAGGCTGAGTTGATGCCAGAAACTCTGTTGGTTTATTGTTAATTTTCTACCTGTCGCGAGTGATAGCTCGTTATCGAGGAGCGGTGATCAATCAATCGTTACCAATGATGCTATCGATTACAAGACCGTGTTATTGACCTGCTGGCGCAAATAGTGTCAGAGCGTTCTAACCCATACTGGGGAGTCTATGCAGTTTCATATTATTTTGGTTGAGCCCGCTCGGGCTGAGAACGTAGGGGCGGCGGCCCGTGCGATGAAGACGATGGGATTCAGCAGTTTACGTATTGTCGGCAGTACGGCACACCAAGAGCCTGCGGCACGCTCGGTGGCACATGGTTCGGGAGAGATTCTGGATAACGTACAGGTCTTTTCCACGCTGGCCGATGCACTGGCAGATGTTGATTTTACGGTTGCGACTACCGCGCGCAGTCGGGCTAAATTTCGCTATTACTGCACGCCAGCCGAACTGACAGACCTATTGCAGGAAAAGATCCAATGGATGGCGTCTGCGGCGTTGGTGTTTGGCCGGGAAGATACGGGCCTAACGAATGAAGAGCTCGAGCTGGCGGATGTATTAACTGGCGTGCCAATGAAAGCGGACTATCCTTCGCTGAATCTTGGTCAGGCCGTGATGGTGTTTTGTTACCAACTGGCCGCACTCATGCAGGTCAAACCGGATGCTGTGCAGCCAGCGGCGGCGGGACAATTGTCGGCGTTACACGATCGTTTGGATCGGCTACTGGTCAATTTGGCGGTTGAGGACGATGAAAAACTACGGGACTGGCTGCATCAGCGGCTGGGTCGTTTAGAGCAACGCGATACGGCGATGCTCCATCGGTTGCTACACGATATTGAAAAAAGGTTGCCGAAATAAGATAGCAAGAATGACTTTCCTGGCAGGCGAACATATTGAAACGCGTATTTTTGCAATGGTTTGTCTGGCGTATTTCTGTTTCAGTAGTGGGTTTAGCGGTAGGCGTTTTTCATTCGACGAGAAGAAAAAAAAGAAATCCGTTGACTTCAAAGGGCGATTGGCCTAACTAATAGGGCAGATAACTCTACTTTTAATGAGATTCGATTTTAGCATGCGCACTATCAGCCTGATCACCACGATTATTACCATCACCGATACAACCAGTAACGGTGCGGGCTGACGCATACCAAGATTCCAGAAAAAGCCCGCACCGAACAGTGCGGGCTTTTTTTTTATGGCAGGTTATCCCTCAACGCCGTTTGTAAGCGGCATATAAAAAACGCTTCCGGCGTTTGGTTGGCAGAAATTCAGGAGAACAGATAAAAATGCGAGTGTTGAAATTTGGCGGGACTTCAGTAGCGAATGCGGAACGCTTTGCCCGCGTTGCTGACATTATCGAAAACAACGCGCGCCAGGGACAGGTGGCTACCGTATTATCCGCGCCGGCGAAAATTACCAACCATCTGGTTGCCATGATTGAGAAAACCGTCGCCGGACAAGATATCCTGCCGCATTTAAATGACGCCGAAACGATCTTTTCTTCTCTGCTGCAAGGTCTCGCCGCATCCCAACCTGGCTTTGAACACGCCCGTCTAAAGGCATTTGTGGATCAGGAATTTGCACAGCTGAAACACGTTCTGCACGGTATCGCTCTGCTGGGGCAATGTCCTGACAGCGTGAATGCTGCGATTATCTGTCGGGGGGAAAAACTGTCTATCGCCATTATGGAAGCGGTCTTTCAGGCACGCGGCTACGGCGTTTCCGTCATCAATCCCGTCGAGAAACTGCTGGCGCAGGGACACTATCTCGAATCTACCGTGGACATTACTGAATCAACTCGCCGTATCGCCGAAAGTGCCATTCCGAAAGATCATGTGATCCTGATGGCGGGCTTCACTGCCGGTAACGATAAAGGCGAACTGGTGGTGCTGGGCCGCAACGGTTCAGACTATTCAGCTGCGGTGCTGGCCGCGTGTTTGCGTGCTGACTGTTGTGAGATCTGGACCGATGTAGACGGCGTGTATACCTGCGATCCGCGTCAGGTGCCGGACGCTCGATTATTGAAATCGATGTCCTATCAGGAGGCAATGGAGCTGTCCTATTTCGGCGCTAAAGTCCTCCACCCCCGCACCATCGCTCCGATTGCCCAGTTCCAGATTCCCTGCCTCATCAAAAACACCGAAAATCCTCAGGCTCCCGGTACGCTCATCGGCATGGACAGCACGGATACCCAGTATCCGGTGAAAGGCATTACCAACCTGAACAACATGGCGATGATCAACGTATCTGGCCCCGGCATGAAAGGCATGGTCGGCATGGCCGCACGTGTGTTTGCCGCGATGTCACGTGCGGGTATCTCGGTCGTGCTGATCACGCAGTCCTCTTCTGAATACAGCATTAGCTTCTGTGTATCGCAAAACGAGTTGGCGCGCGCCAGAAAAACGCTGGAAGACGAATTCTATCTGGAACTGAAAGAAGGTGTGCTGGAGCCGCTGGATGTGATGGAACGTTTGGCCATCCTCTCTGTGGTGGGCGATGGTATGCGCACGCTGCGCGGCCTGTCTGCCCGCCTGTTCTCGGCACTGGCGACGGCAAACATCAATATCGTGGCTATCGCACAGGGATCATCCGAGCGCTCCATCTCCGTTGTCGTGAATAACGATGTCGCTACCACCGGGGTTCGCGTTGCTCACCAAATGTTGTTTAACACCGATCAGGTGATCGACGTATTTGTTATCGGCGTCGGCGGCGTGGGTGGTGCATTGCTGGAGCAGATCCACCGCCAACAGCCGTGGCTGAAAGACAAACATATCGACCTGCGTGTCTGTGGGATCGCTAACTCCAAGGCTATGTTGACCAACATTAACGGCATTTCGATGGACAACTGGCGTGAAGAGCTAGAGAAAGCCCGTGAGCCGTTCAATTTGGGCCGTCTGATTCGTCTGGTTAAAGAATATCACCTGCTGAACCCCGTCATTGTCGACTGTACGTCGAATCAGGCGGTGGCCGATCAGTATGTAGATTTTCTGGCCGATGGTTTCCACGTGGTGACGCCAAACAAGAAAGCCAATACCGGGTCGATGAACTATTATCACCAACTGCGTAGCGCTGCGGCGAAATCCCGTCGTCGGTTCCTGTATGACACCAACGTCGGTGCGGGGCTACCCGTCATTGAGAATCTGCAAAATTTGCTGAATGCGGGTGATGAACTGATTCGCTTTACCGGTATTCTCTCTGGCTCGCTGTCCTTTATTTTCGGTAAACTCGATGAAGGCATGTCGCTGTCGGCTGCGACCACGCAGGCGAAAGAAAAAGGCTATACCGAACCCGATCCACGTGACGATCTGTCTGGTATGGACGTAGCGCGTAAATTGCTGATTCTGGCTCGTGAAGCGGGTTGTCAGTTGGAATTGGGCGATATTGAGGTGGAATCCGTCCTGCCTGCCAGCTTCGATGCTGCCGGCGATGTCGCCAGTTTTATGCAACGCCTGCCGGCGGTAGACGATGAGTTTGCCAGCCGTGTTGCACAAGCGCGTGATGAAGGTAAAGTGTTGCGCTATGTTGGCGTGATTGAAGAAGGCCGCTGTAAGGTCAAGATCAGCGCCGTTGGCGGCAACGATCCACTGTTTAAAGTCAAAGATGGTGAGAATGCGCTGGCATTCTACAGCCGCTATTATCAGCCACTGCCGCTCGTGTTGCGCGGTTATGGCGCGGGTAACGATGTTACCGCTGCTGGTGTGTTCGCCGATCTGCTGCGCACCTTGTCATGGAAGTTGGGAGCATAATTATGGTTAAGGTGTATGCACCTGCATCAATCGGTAACGTCAGCGTTGGATTTGATGTGCTGGGTGCGGCCGTTTCGCCGGTAGACGGTTCACTGCTGGGGGATTGCGTCTCTGTTGAAGCCGCCGATCTGTTCAGCCTGCGTAATGAAGGGCGTTTTGTTAGCAAACTGCCGGACAATCCGAAAGAAAACATTGTGTATCAATGTTGGGAACTGTTCTGTCAGGAAATTGGCAAAACCGTGCCAGTAGCGATGACGCTCGAAAAGAACATGCCGATTGGTTCGGGGCTCGGTTCCAGCGCCTGTTCCGTGGTCGCCGGGCTGATGGCGATGAACGAATTTTGCGGCAAACCGCTGGATGATACCCGTCTGCTGACGCTGATGGGCGAGCTGGAAGGGCGCATTTCCGGCAGCGTTCACTACGATAACGTTGCCCCGTGTTTCCTCGGTGGTGTCCAACTGATGCTGGAAGAAAACGGCATTATCAGCCAGCCTGTGCCGTCGTTCGATGATTGGCTGTGGGTCATGGCGTATCCGGGGATTAAAGTCTCTACCGCTGAAGCGCGCGCGATTCTGCCTGCGCAATATCGTCGTCAGGATTGCATTAGCCACGGCCGTTATCTGGCTGGCTTTATCCACGCTTGCCATACCGGACAGGCTGCGCTGGCGGCGAAACTGATGAAGGATGTCATCGCGGAACCTTATCGTACGAAACTGCTGCCTGGATTTGCGGCAGCTCGCCAGGCTGCTGAAGATATCGGGGCGCTGGCCTGCGGTATTTCCGGTTCTGGTCCAACGTTATTCTCCGTCTGCAACGACATGGCGAGCGCACAGCGCTTAGCCGACTGGCTGCGGGATAACTATTTGCAGAACGATGAAGGTTTTGTTCATATTTGCCGTCTTGATACGACTGGCGCACGACAACTGGGATAACGCATGAAACTGTACAACCTTAAAGATCATAACGAGCAGGTCAGTTTTGCTCAGGCTATCAAGCAGGGGCTGGGCAGCCAGCAGGGGCTGTTCTTCCCGCTGGAGCTGCCGGAATTTGAGCGCACCGAAATCGATGCACTGCTGGATCTGGATTTCGTTACTCGCAGCAGCCGTATTCTGTCTGCGTACATTGGCGATGAGATCGCGGCTGAAACCGTGTTCGAGCGCGTAAAAGCTGCCTTTGCGTTCCCGGCACCCGTTGCGCCAGTTGCGGAAGACATTGCTGCGCTGGAGCTGTTCCACGGCCCGACGCTGGCCTTTAAAGACTTCGGCGGCCGCTTTATGGCGCAAATGCTGACGGAAGTCTCTGGCGACGAGAAAATTACCATTCTGACGGCGACCTCTGGCGACACCGGTGCCGCTGTGGCGCACGCCTTTTACGGTCTGGAAAATGTCCGCGTTGTGATTTTGTATCCGCAGGGCAAGATCAGCCCATTGCAGGAAAAACTGTTCTGTACGCTGGGTGGTAATATTCACACCATCGCTATCGACAGCGATTTCGATGCCTGTCAGGCGTTGGTGAAAAAAGCGTTTGATGATGAAGAACTGAAAAAGGCGATTGGCCTGAATTCAGCGAACTCCATCAACATCAGCCGTCTGCTGGCGCAAATTTGCTACTACTTTGAAGCCGTTGCACAACTGCCGCAGGAAGCGCGTAACCAGTTGGTCGTTTCTGTACCGAGTGGTAACTTCGGCGATCTGACCGCTGGTCTGCTGGCGAAATCTCTGGGGCTGCCGATTAAGCGCTTCATCGCGGCGACGAACGCCAATGATACCGTGCCGCGCTTCCTGAGCAATGGTAACTGGGAACCGCATAAAACGGTGGCAACGTTATCCAACGCGATGGACGTAAGCCAGCCGAACAACTGGCCGCGCGTGGAAGAACTGTTCCGTCGTAAGAACTGGCAGTTGAAAACGCTGGGCTTTGGTGCGGTGAGCGATGAGACCACGAAAGAAACCATGCATGAGCTGGATGCGTTAGGCTATCTCTCTGAGCCGCACGCGGCGATTGCTTACCGTCTGCTGCGCGATCAGCTGCAAGCCGGTGAGTTTGGCCTGTTCCTGGGTACGGCGCACCCAGCGAAATTCAAGGAAAGCGTAGAAGACATTCTTGGCAAAGAACTGGATCTGCCAGAAGCGCTCGCTGAGCGTGCCGATCTGGATCTGCTGTCGCACAACTTCCCGGATGATTTCGCGAAGCTGCGTGAGTTCCTGATGTCTCTGCCGAAATAAGGTTGCTGACGAACCTATTCGCTAAGCGGAAACGGTAGTAACGGAATAGAAGAGTAAAGCGTTTGCGCCATGGATGGCGCAATCCGAGCGTACATGGATGTATTTACAGCGTCTTTACGATCTATCCGTTACTACCGCTCGATGACCTTTGTCAGCAATTTCGTCTTCTCTTCTTTACCTATCGTACTACCTTGTTTACTGTTCGTGGCGCTTGAACACCAGCTCGTTAGCCGAAGAGTCCGCAGCTTCGAAGAAGTAACCTTCCAGATTAAACGCTTTCAACTGTTCCGGTTGAGTCAGACGGTTTTGAATAATGAAACGACTCATCAGGCCTCGCGCTTTCTTAGCGTAGAAGCTGATCACCTTGAATTTACCATTTTTCTCATCCAAAAAGACGGGCTTGATCAAACGAGCATTGAGCTTTTTCGGTTTAACGGCTTTGAAATACTCATCCGATGCCAGATTAATCAGTACGTCGTCGCCTTGATCGCGTAGCGCCTGATTCAGCTTTTCTGTAATGGTATCGCCCCAGAAGCTGTAGAGATCTTTACCGGTTTTATTTTCCAGTTTGGTGCCCATTTCCAGCCGATACGGCTGCATCAAATCCAGTGGGCGCAACACGCCGTAGAGACCTGACAGCATACGCAAATGCTGCTGGGCGAAATCAAAGTCATCTTCGCTGAAATCCTCTGCGGCTAATCCGGTGTAGACGTCGCCCTTAAATGCTAACAGCGCCTGACGCGCATTCTCCGGCGTGAAATCTGGGTGCCACTCGTTAAAGCGACCCGCGTTCAGGTCAGCCAATTTATCGCTGATGCTCATCAGTGAGGCGATCTGCGCTGGCGTCAGCTTTTTACACACGTTAATTAACTGGCTGGAATAGTTCAGGAGTTCCGGCTGGGTGTAACGCGTTGTTGCCAACGGACTGGTGTAGTCGAGCGTTTTTGCGGGTGAAATAGTAATAAGCATGCGCCATGTCCTGTCGGTCTGATTTTTGATGCGCCTACTATAGCAAGAACCTGATAAGAAAACGGCGATGGCTACAATAGCTTCATCTTTTAAGAAATAGCTTCATCTTTTAAGACGCTTCATTTTCCCGGTGCGATGATTTTAGCGTGGTCAGAGGTGAGGCTGTGTGGAGAGGATTAACAGTCGGCTTGCACGGTAAAACGCGCGTGTTATTATCAGATTTCGGCGCAAAACAGATGGCCACCTGATTACATAACAAGTCGATTCATATACGAGCTATTTTCATTCACGAGCACCACGTATAAACAACGAGACATGCCAACATGACGGATAAACTGACTTCCCTACGCCAATTGACCACAGTTGTCGCTGATACCGGTGATATTGCGGCAATGAAACTGTACCAACCGCAAGACGCGACCACCAACCCTTCACTGATTTTGAACGCGGCGCAGATTCCTGAATACCGTAAGCTAATCGACGAGGCTATTGCTTGGGCGCGCGAGCAGAGCAGCGATCGTAAACAGCAGGTCGTGGATGCCACGGATAAACTGGCGGTCAACATTGGTCTCGAAATTTTAAAATTGATCCCCGGCCGTATCTCTACTGAAGTCGATGCGCGTTTGTCTTATGACACCGAGGCTAGCGTGGCGAAAGCTAAGCACCTGATCAAACTGTACAACGACGCAGGCATCAGCAACGAGCGTATCCTGATTAAGTTGGCCTCAACCTGGCAGGGCATCCGCGCGGCGGAGCAACTGGAAAAAGAAGGCATCAACTGTAACCTGACGCTGCTGTTCTCCTTTGCACAGGCGCGTGCTTGTGCCGAAGCGGGCGTGTTCCTGATTTCACCGTTTGTTGGCCGTATTCTGGATTGGTACAAAGCCAATGGCGACAAGAAAGACTTCGCACCGCATGAAGATCCGGGCGTGGTTTCTGTTAGCGAAATCTATGATTACTACAAAGAGCACGGCTATGAAACCGTCGTGATGGGCGCGAGCTTCCGTAATGTCGGTGAGATTCTGGAACTGGCCGGGTGTGACCGCCTGACGATTGCACCAGCCCTGCTGAAAGAACTGTCAGAAAGCGAAGGTGAAGTGGTTCGCAAGCTGTCTTATGTCGGTGAGGTGAAAGTTCGTCCAGCGAAAATGACAGAAGCTGAGTTCTACTGGCAGCACAACCAAGACCCAATGGCGATTGATAAACTGGCCGACGGTATTCGTAAGTTTGCGATTGACCAGGAAAAACTGGAAAAAATGATTGCAGATTTACTGTAAGCATTGTGCAAATAAAAATAGCCGGGAAATCCCGGCTATTTTTTTGTCTGCGGTTCGTTGCTGAGGGAGGCGAAACCTATCTCGCCGTCGCGTTACGCGTTTTCTTCGCGATATAAAGATTGTCATCGGCGCGTTTCATGACCTCGCTTAAATCTTCCTCTGCGGTGTGGTATTCAACCAGTCCGATGCTCACCGTAAGCCTGATTTTTCCTGCGGTTGTATCACAAGGTGTGTCGCTAATACGCTCTCTGGCTCGATCGACGATCGTGTAAGCATCATCCAATCCGGTATTCGGTATTCGGTAAAACAATAGCGAATTCATCGCCGCCAATACGGCCAAAAATATCTTCGCGGCGAAATGATTTCTTGAATGTGTCGGCAATGAATCTCAATGCGTCATCGCCGACGCTATGGCCGAAGCTGTCATTCACCCGTTTAAAATGGTCGATATCGATCAGCATGACGCTAACGGGCCGCTTGGTCAGATTGGCGATACTAAAGGCTTTATTCGTTGCCAGAAAGAACGCATCTCGCCGTAAATAGCCAGTCAGATCGTCGTATCTGGCAATGATCGGCAGTTCTATCAGGTATTTTTTTGCCAGAAGTGACAGCAGGCTGCCTAAAATAGCGAAAAGCACTACGCTACCAACAATAATAAGGGTCGATGATAGAGAAAACAGCGTCTGGATAAATGATGGTTGTGGTTTTTCCGACGTTGTTCTTATCCAAATGCCCAGTAGTTCATCGGTGGGAGACAGTATAGGGAAAATAACTGTCAGCGTGTCTTTACCTGCATAGTCACCGATAGACGGCAATTTATTTTGGCAGGTTCGGATCACGGCCATATCGTTGAAAGTGAGATCGGAAGAAGAAAGCTTGTTTATGCATTCACTACGTGAATTTCGAGTGTTAAAGGCTACTGTTCTGGTTCGTGAAGATAAATAAGTGCCGGATTGCCGGGTCATATCGCTTTCTGTTACTTCACCGCTGTTGCTGTAGGAACCATAGGTTTTGATTGCGGTATCGAGATTGGTGCGTTCTGCTTTCCAAGTCGATTTGTTGGCTTCATGCATAATAACGATGGTGAAGATAAAAGAAATCGCCCCGAACAGGAAAAATGCGTATGTCGGATGGGCAAAAAGTTTAAGTATCTTATACTTAAGGTCGTTCATGGCGACTTCCTTGATAAGGCTTTTTTACTTATTGTGATACTAAAGAAGTGCTTTAATTTTATCATATGATTTGATTTTTCGTGATGTTCTGTCATGGCGGATATCATCCTTTTTCTCTTTAATATATCGGCCTATTTCCTTGGCTCTTAATGGGTAAGCGATTTTTTTATTCGCCTGCGATTTTTTAATTTTAATTTCTTGGCGGTATTATTAATTTAAGTAATTTCATGGTTTTTTGAGACGACAATTAATAACCATTATCAAGTGCTGTATCACGCAGCGTGCGAAATGACGGGTGTGATAGGAATTTTTTTATAAGCGCTAATTCTTTGATAAAAGCGTTCACTATCCTGATAAAATTTATTTTTTGTTTAAATTGAGGTGCTTATGAACGTACTACGTATTGGTTTGGTCTCCGTATCCGATCGCGCTTCCAGCGGAATTTATCAGGATAAAGGTATCCCAGAATTGGAATCCTGGCTCCGCACTGCCCTGACGACGCCTTTTGACGTGGAAACTCGGCTAGTGCCGGATGAACAGTCGATGATTGAACAAACGCTGTGTGAGCTGGTGGATGAACGCGGCTGCCATTTGGTGTTAACGACGGGAGGCACGGGGCCTGCACGTCGTGATGTCACGCCGGATGCCACGCTGGCCGTTGCCGATCGAGAAATGCCTGGATTTGGCGAGCAAATGCGGCAGATCAGCCTGCGTTTCGTGCCTACCGCGATCCTCTCTCGTCAGGTGGGCGTGCTGCGTAAACAGGCGCTGATTCTCAATTTACCAGGGCAACCTAAGGCGATTAAGGAAACGTTGGAAGGTTTAAAAGATGCCGATGGCAAGGTGATTGTGGCCGGTATTTTTGCCAGCGTACCGTATTGTATCCAACTGCTGGAAGGCCCTTATATTGAAACCAGTGTGGATGTAGTAGCAGCTTTTCGCCCTAAAAATGCGGTGCGCGAAATAAAAGACTGAAGTTAGGCGATTTGAAACATAAGATTCAGCTTTGCTGGTGTATAAAATTTTTGCCGCTATAGTAATTTCTACTTTACACACTGCGGTGACGTCTTTTTCACTCTGGCAATGCACGGTAATTTATGACTCAGAATCAACACGTCCATCCTCGTCGGCTGAATCGGCAGGACTATAAAACGCTGTCTCTGGCTGCGCTGGGTGGCGCGCTAGAGTTTTATGATTTTATTATTTTCGTCTTTTTTGCTGCGGTTATTGGCGATCTCTTCTTCCCGCCAGATATTCCAGAATGGCTGCGGCAGGTACAGACGTTCGGTATCTTTGCTGCTGGCTATCTGGCTCGCCCGCTTGGGGGCATCATCATGGCTCACTTTGGCGATAAGAGTGGGCGTAAGAAAATGTTCAGCCTGAGCATATTATTGATGGCGTTACCAACGCTGGCAATGGGTCTGCTACCGACCTATGAAGCCATTGGTATTGCGGCTCCGCTGTTACTGCTGTTCATGCGCGTGCTGCAAGGTGCGGCAATTGGTGGTGAAGTTCCCGGCGCATGGGTCTTCGTTGCAGAGCATGTGCCTCGTGCTCGCATTGGATTTGCCTGCGGTACGTTGACCGCCGGGTTGACGATGGGGATTCTGCTGGGTTCGCTGATCGCAACGCTCTTGAATACGGTGCTCACGCCAGAGCAGATGTCGGGTGGTGGTTGGCGGCTGCCGTTTTTCATCGGCGGGGTATTTGGCCTTGTGGCGATGTATCTGCGTCGCTGGTTACAAGAAACGCCCATTTTTATGGAAATGCAGGCGCAGAAAAAGCTGGCGGAAGAGCTGCCGCTGAAATCGGTTGTCTTAAATCATAAACGTGCGGTTGTGGTGTCAATGCTGCTGACCTGGCTGCTGTCTGCGTGTATCGTCGTCGTTATTCTGATGGCACCAACCTATCTGCAAAAAGTCCACGGTATATCGGCCGCGCTGGCATTGCAGGCGAACTGTCTGGCAACGATTGCGCTGATGGTGGGCTGCGTCGGAGCAGGGCTGTTGGTTGATCGTTTCGGTGCCAGCAGGTTGTTCATTGTGGGTAGCCTGCTGTTAGCCGTGTGTAGCTGGTTCTTTTATAGTTCGGCGGCAAGCAGTACAACATTGCTCTTTGTCAGCTATGCGATTGTAGGGCTCAGTGTTGGCATCGTGGGTGGGGTGCCTTATGTCATGGTGCGGGCATTTCCCGCTGCGGTCCGATTCTCAGGACTTTCTTTTTCCTACAACGTGTCCTATGCCATTTTTGGTGGCCTGACGCCCGTCTTTGTCACGCTGATCATGAAGGCGACACCGATGGCTCCGGCATTCTATGTCTTGACGCTGGCTGCGGTAGGATTACTGCTAGGCGTTTATTTGCAACGCGATTTGGATGCTGATTCGCGTTCTTCGGAAGATAGCGACGCGGGCGATCGGTCACCTGTCAACGTTTAAACCCACGTTATCAAACAAGCTCTTCATCAAAAACAAACGAGCCCTGTCAGGTTGACAGGGCTCGTTGCTATTTAACGCGGGCTAGTGCTTATAAACAGCGTCTATCGCGTCGGTATTTATGCTGCGCCAGAACTCAGTGAGACGCACCACGAGCACCAATTGGCAGTACGGTGCGGCCAAACTTCTCGTTCAGCACTTCAGCCATTGCCAGATAAATGGCGCTAGCGCCACAGATGATACCTTCGTAACCCGCGAAGGTTAGCAGTGCGTGGTTGCCAGTAAAGTTACCTACGGCCAGTAGAGCAAACAGCACGGTCAGGCTACCGAATACAAATTGCAGGGCACGGTTGGTGCCGAATGTACCGAAGAACATAAACAGCGTGAAGACGCCCCACAGACCCAGGAATACCCCAAGGAACTGAGCATCGCTGGCTTCCGCCAGACCCATTTTCGGCAGGACGAGAATGGCAACCAGCGTCAGCCAGAACGCGCCATAAGACGTAAACGCTGTCACGCCAAACGTATTACCTTTTTTATATTCCAACAGGCCAGCCAGAATCTGGGCAATACCGCCGTAGAAGATACCCATGCTGAGAATGATTGAAGAAAGTGGGAAAAAGCCTGCGTTGTGCAGGTTCAACAGAATAGTGGTCATCCCGAAGCCCATCAGTCCTAATGGACCAGGATTTGCCAACGTGTTCGTGCTCATAAATCCTCTGCAATAACAGATTATTAATAGTCCCTTCGCGTCGGGCGCGGCATTCAGGTTAGCGAATGCGCCAATCACGTTGGGATAGGTGTCGTTTAGGTGTTATTGCCCGCCATTGTGTAGGGATATGTCCCCATTTTTGCGACGAGCGCGGCATCATATCGGGCGTTTGGAATGGACACAACATCGGGAAGGCAGAATAGTTTGATCGTAAGAGGGATAAAGGCCATTTTTTTTCATCTTCCCCCCTTGATGATAGAAATGTTGGCCCCATCTTATTTCCAACCGAAACAGTTTGACCTGCCGCAAAGGCGTGTGTCGGGCCGTTACATCGGTGGTTAGCATGAAAATGAAACGTGTGCTGCTGATGAAAAACGAGGGTGTGTCGCTATAAAACGAGAAATCTTGTTGAAAAACGACATTTCGCCCGCACAGTAGGTAGTAGGTTTAACCACCACACCGAATATGACTTTTTAGTGGAGATGTTTAGATGGGTAAGATTATTGGTATCGACCTGGGTACAACCAACTCTTGTGTCGCGATTATTGACGGTACTCAGGTAAAAGTACTGGAAAATAGCGAAGGCGATCGCACCACGCCTTCAATCATTGCTTATACGCAAGACGGTGAAACTTTGGTTGGCCAACCGGCTAAACGTCAGGCAGTGACCAACCCGAAAAATACCCTGTTTGCTATCAAGCGTCTGATTGGTCGTCGTTTTAAAGACGAAGAAGTTCAGCGCGATGCCAACATCATGCCGTACAAAATCATCGCGGCGGATAATGGCGATGCATGGCTGGAAGTGAAAGATCAGAAAATGGCTCCGCCGCAGATTTCAGCTGAAGTGCTGAAAAAAATGAAGAAAACGGCGGAAGATTATCTGGGTGAGACGATCTCCGAAGCGGTTATCACCGTACCGGCTTACTTCAACGATGCACAGCGTCAGGCAACCAAAGATGCTGGTCGTATCGCGGGTCTGGAAGTCAAACGTATCATTAACGAACCAACCGCGGCAGCGCTGGCGTATGGTCTGGATAAAGAAGTTGGCAACCGTACTATCGCGGTTTACGACTTGGGCGGCGGTACGTTCGATATTTCCATCATCGAAATCGACGAAGTTGATGGCGAAAAAACCTTTGAAGTGCTGGCGACCAACGGTGATACCCACCTGGGTGGTGAAGACTTCGATAGCCGCATGATTAACTATCTGGTTGACGAATTTAAGAAAGAGCAAGGTTTCGACCTGCGTAACGATCCACTGGCGATGCAGCGTCTGAAAGAAGCAGCAGAAAAAGCCAAGATTGAGCTGTCTTCTGCACAGCAGACCGACGTTAACCTGCCGTACATCACGGCTGACGCGACCGGTCCTAAGCACCTGAACATCAAAGTGACTCGTGCGAAACTGGAATCTCTGGTCGAAGAACTGGTGAACCGTTCTCTTGAGCCGCTGAAAGTCGCATTGCAGGATGCTGGCCTGTCTGTTTCTGAAATTCAGGACGTGATTCTGGTTGGTGGTCAGACGCGTA
Source organism: Pectobacterium sp. IFB5596 (assembly GCF_021432585.1). NCBI lineage: Bacteria > Pseudomonadati > Pseudomonadota > Gammaproteobacteria > Enterobacterales > Pectobacteriaceae > Pectobacterium > Pectobacterium sp. IFB5596. Next base: position 171,766 of record NZ_LXFY01000031.1, on the reverse strand, counting down.
TGCCTCTGGTACAGAAGAAAGTCGCTGACTTCTTCGGTAAAGAGCCACGTAAAGACGTGAACCCGGACGAAGCGGTTGCCATCGGTGCTGCGGTTCAGGGCGGTGTGTTGTCTGGTGACGTGAAAGACGTTCTGCTGCTGGACGTAAGCCCGCTGTCTCTGGGTATCGAAACCATGGGCGGCGTGATGACGGCGCTGATTGCTAAGAACACCACGATCCCGACGAAACACAGTCAGGTGTTCTCGACGGCGGAAGACAACCAGTCTGCGGTAACGATTCACGTTCTGCAGGGTGAGCGTAAGCGCGCGCACGACAACAAATCTCTGGGTCAGTTTAATCTGGATGGTATTCAGGCTGCACCGCGCGGTATGCCGCAGATCGAAGTCACTTTCGACATCGATGCTGACGGTATCCTGCACGTTTCTGCGAAAGACAAAAACAGCGGTCGCGAGCAGAAGATCACCATCAAGGCATCTTCTGGTCTGAATGAAGAAGAAATTCAGAAAATGGTACGCGATGCAGAAGCGAATGCTGAAGCTGACCGTAAGTTTGAAGAGCTGGTTCAGGCACGTAACCAGGGCGATCACCTGCTGCACAGCACGCGTAAGCAGCTGGAAGAAGTGGGCGATAAACTGGCCGCTGATGACAAAACTGCCATTGACGACGCACTGAAAGCGCTGGAAAGCGCGCTGAAAGGCGAAGACAAAGCAGAAATCGAAGCGAAGATTCAGGCACTGGTTCAGGTTTCCGGCAAACTGCTGGAAGCATCTCAGCCACAGCCTGGTGCTGAAGGTGCCGCTGATGATGCCTCTGCTCGTCGCGACGACGATGTCGTTGATGCTGAGTTTGAAGAAGTAAAAGACAAAAAGTAATCGCCCTTGAGCGGGCGCAGTAGCAGCCACAAGGCTATTGCTGGCAATCAGCACGGGCGTCGAGGAAACTCTGCGCCCGTGCACGCATGTTGAGGGGCAGGAAAAGAAATGGCGAAGCAAGATTATTACGAAAGCCTGGGCGTTGCTAAAAGCGCGGATGAGCGCGAAATAAAGAAAGCGTACAAGCGTCTGGCGATGAAGTACCACCCGGATCGTAATCCTGGTGATAGCGAGGCAGAAGCCAAGTTTAAAGAGATCAAAGAAGCCTACGAGATCCTTATCGATTCGCAAAAACGCGCAGCTTACGATCAGTACGGTCACGCGGCGTTTGAGCAGGGCGGTATGGGTGGAGGCGGCGGTGGCTTTGGCGGCGGCGGTGCTGATTTTGGTGATATTTTTGGCGACGTGTTCGGAGACATCTTTGGCGGTGGCCGTCGTCAGCGCGCAAGCCGTGGCTCCGATTTACGCTACAACATGGAGTTGACGCTGGAAGAAGCGGTACGTGGCGTCACCAAAGAGATCCGTATTCCTGCGCTGGAAGAGTGTGATGTGTGCCACGGCAACGGTGCGAAGCCGGGTAGCTCGCCGGTCACCTGTCCAACCTGTCATGGTAACGGTCAGGTACAGATGCGCCAGGGGTTCTTTACCGTGCAGCAGGCGTGTCCGCACTGTCATGGTCGCGGTAAGATCATTAAAGATCCGTGCGTCAAATGTCACGGCCATGGTCGCGTAGAGAAGAGCAAAACGCTGTCGGTGAAAATTCCGGCGGGTGTGGACACGGGCGACCGTATCCGCTTATCTGGCGAGGGTGAAGCAGGCGAGCACGGCGCACCGTCAGGCGATTTGTACGTTCAGGTTCAGGTTAAAGCGCATCCGATCTTCCAGCGTGAAGAAAACAACCTGTACTGCGAAGTGCCGATCAACTTTGCAATGGCAGCATTAGGCGGCGAGATTGAAGTCCCGACGCTGGATGGCCGCGTGAAGCTGAAAGTGCCTGCGGAAACGCAAACCGGAAAACTGTTCCGTATGCGCGGCAAAGGTGTGAAATCGGTTCGCGGCGGTGCACAGGGCGATCTGCTGTGCCGCGTGGTTGTGGAAACGCCAGTTAATCTGAACGAGCGGCAGAGACAATTGCTGCAAGAGCTCGATGAGAGTTTCGGTGGCCCGTCTGGCGAAAGAAACAGTCCACGCTCGAAAAACTTTTTCGACGGCGTGAAGAAGTTTTTCGACGATTTGACCCGTTAATCGCTTTTCGTTAGCGCGTGGCAGAAAAACCGGTGGGGTAAGCCCGCCGGTTTTTTTATGACCGTATCCTCGTCTGTCACTCTGCGGCCGTTGCTGCGCAACGTTGTTTATGCTTTTTTCTCAATACCCTCAATTCAATAGATCGTTTTTTTCGAGTGTTAAGCCAGTTTTAATCTACTTTTAACGAGTGATTGGATTGCGTAATCTTGCCTGCAATAAAGCGAACGTACGGTAGTGACGTTTGTGCCTGATGGGAGATTAAGTCAATGATAACAATGATTCGCCGCTTTATTCGCTTGGATGTGGCCGCTGGCGTGATGCTAATGGTGGTAACGGTGTTGGCGATCGTACTTGCTAATTGGTCTGTTACTGCTGTGGGCTATCAACAATTCCTGATGATGCCAGTAGAAATGCGGTTTGGCACACTGGAAATCAATAAGAACCTGCTGCTGTGGATTAATGATGGCTTGATGGCGATTTTTTTCCTGCTGATTGGTCTGGAAGTAAAACGCGAGTTAGTCGAAGGCACATTAGCCAGTCGTCAGCAGGCGATGTTGCCATTGGCTGCTGCGGTAGGTGGAATGGTTTTTCCCGCTTTGCTGTTTCTGCTTTTTAATGCGAATGATGAGATAACGCGCGCTGGCTGGGCGATTCCCGCTGCGACAGACATCGCGTTTGCCATTGGGGTACTGACACTATTGGGCAAACGCGTTCCAGCAGGGTTGAAAGTCTTCCTGCTGGCGCTGGCGATCATTGACGATCTGGGAGCGATCCTGATTATTGCTCTGTTTTATACGCAGCAGATTTTCTGGCCTGCTCTGGCGGGGGCGGTGTTGGCGATTGCTGTTCTGGCTTATATGAACCGACAGCAGGTTAGGAAGACGTCCGCCTATTTGCTGGTAGGGATAGTCTTATGGGTTTGCATTCTGAAATGTGGCGTTCATGCGACGCTGGCAGGAGTTATTGTCGGATTTTTTATTCCTCTGCGCACATCCGACGGGAAACCTTCTCCGGCAACCACGTTGGAACATGGCTTACAAGCGTGGGTCGCGTTTCTGATTATTCCGCTGTTTGCCTTCGCCAACGCAGGCATTGTTTTACATGGGGTTGTGTTGGAAAAACTGCTTTCCCCGTTGAGCCTCGGTATTGCGGCTGGGCTGCTGATCGGCAAACCACTGGGCATTACCTTGTTCAGTTGGCTAACCATTCGGCTGGGCTATGCGCGTCTGCCTGCTGGTGTGCTCTTTAACCAGATTGTGGCGGTCTCTATGCTGTGTGGTATCGGCTTTACTATGTCGATATTTATTACGCTACTGGCCTTCTCCGGCGGCGATGCGGAATTGATTACCTATGCCAAGCTGGGAATTCTGTTGGCATCGGGACTGGCAGCGCTGCTGGGTTATCTGGCATTACGCGGGGTGTTGCCAGCGCTGGACAAGGTGGTTCAGCCGTGTAAGGGTTGATGCGATGCGAGAGGCGTGAAGAGGGGGCGGGTGTGTCTCATTTGAATTTTAACCATCTCTATTATTTCTGGCAGGTTTATAAGTCTGGCTCCGTTGCCGGTGCGGCAGAAACGCTGTTTTTAACCCCGCAGACGATCACCGGGCAAATTAAATGTCTGGAAGAGCGTTTGCAGGGCAAACTTTTCAAGCGTAAAGGGCGAGGGCTGGAACCGACAGAGCTGGGGCAGCTCGTTTTTCGCTATGCGGATAGCATGTTCCAGCTCAGCCAGGAAATGTTGGATATTGTGAACTACCGCAAAGAATCGAATCTGCTATTCGACGTTGGCGTGGCCGATGCGTTGTCCAAACGGCTGGTAAGCAGGGTGCTGGAAACAGTCGTAACGGAACAGGAACATATTCATTTGCGTTGTTTTGAGTCGACGCATGAGATGCTGTTGGAGCAGTTGAGTCAGCATAAGCTGGATATGATTCTGTCGGATTGTCCGGTGGATTCGACGCAGCAGGAAGGGCTGTTTTCACTCAAGTTAGGTGAATGTGGTGTGAGCTTTTATTGTAAGCGCCCACAGCCTGAGCACGCTTTCCCTGCCTGTCTTGAACAACGTAAATTACTGATTCCAGGACGTAGAACCATGCTGGGACGCAAGCTATTGAATTGGTTTACGGCGCAGAATATTCAGGCGGATATTTTGGGCGAGTTTGATGATGCGGCGCTGATGACGGCGTTTGGCATTAATAACGATGCAATTTTCGTTGCGCCGTCGCTGTATGCCAATGAAATCTACCAGCAGGGGGATATCGTCGAGATTGGTAGGATCGAGAACATCCAGGACGAGTATTATGCGATTTTTGCGGCCAGAATGATCCAGCACCCCGCAGTACAGCGTGTCTGTAACGCGGATTTCGCTGCGCTTTTCCGCGATAGAACAGCAAGTCTATAACGGGACGATGCATAAGCACTTGTCGTACAACAGATACAAAAAAACCGGCCTAAGCCGGTTTTTTTAGCAACTACACGCAGATGCGTGATTATTGCATGGCGTTGATGCGCGCAACCAGATTGGATTTATGACGTGCAGCTTTGTTCTTGTGAATCAGACCTTTACCAGCCTGGCGATCCACGATCGGTTGCATGTCATTAAACGCTTTCTGTGCCACTTCTTTATCGCCAGTAGCGATCGCCGCGTATACTTTCTTGATGAAAGTACGCATCATTGAGCGACGGCTTGCGTTATGCTTACGGCGCTTCTCAGATTGTACGGCGCGTTTCTTAGCTGATTTGATATTAGCCAAGGTCCAACTCCCAAATATATTCAATCGAGGACAATTCAAAGGCCGTGGAATATGCTCGTTTAGCCTTCGTTTGTCAATGGATTTGTGCAAATAAGCGTCGTTTGTACGTCGACACTTGTTACGTTGTGATGGCGCAGGATTTTAGCAGCTTCACGCGGTGGAATACAGCCTTTCGCATCATAATTTCATCTTGAATTTGATAAAGCCCTGTCTGCTCTCGGTAAAGTCGGATTGGATGGGACATCCGCTACCTGGATATTCTGCATATGCGCCTCATTCATCGATGATTCAGCTAAAAAACGTACAAATACTGGCACGATTTATAGGGTGGCTGCAAAAGGCGCGAATCGCGGGTTAACCTTACTCGCTGTACAAGGTATAATCCGCCGATTTCCATAATTTTAACCCTTTGTTCTGGGCCAGCCATGCAGCTAATTCGCGGTATACACAATCTTCGGGCACACCATTACGGCTGTGTGCTCACTATTGGTAATTTTGACGGCGTGCACCTCGGACACCAAATGCTGCTTGAACGACTGAAGCAGGAAGGTCGCACTCGTGGGTTGCCGGTGATGGTCATGATTTTTGAACCGCAGCCGCTGGAACTTTTTGCTACGGACAAAGCCCCCGCACGCCTGACGCGTCTGCGTGACAAGGTGAAGTATCTGGCGCAGGCTGGCGTGGACTATCTGCTGTGCGTCAAATTTGATGCGTATTTTGCCGCCAATGATGCTCAAACATTCGTCTCTTCTCTGTTGGTGAAGAAACTCGGCGTGAAGTTTCTGGTTGTGGGCGATGACTTCCGCTTCGGGGCTGGTCGTCAGGGTGATTTCCTGTTATTACAGAAGGCTGGGCGTGAGTCGGGGTTTGATGTCATCAGCACCAATTCGTTCTGCAATGGTGGCAAACGTGTCAGCAGCACGGCAGTACGTGAAGCGCTCAGTCGTGATGAGCTTGAACTGGCAGAAAGCCTGTTGGGTCACCCTTACTGCATTTCCGGGCGCGTAGAACATGGTAAAGAGCTGGGCAGAACCATTGGGTTCCCGACTGCCAACCTGCCGTTGAAACGTCAGGTTTCCCCTGTCAGCGGGGTCTATGCCGTCAGCGTTTATGGTCTGGGTGAAGAACCTCTGCCGGGCGTCGCCAATATTGGTACACGTCCGACCGTAAATGGTGATAAACGCCAGCAGCTTGAAGTGCATTTGCTGGACGTGACGATGAACCTCTATGGTCGTCATATTGAAGTCGTACTGCGTAAAAAGATCCGTAATGAACAGCGTTTTGCTTCGCTCGATGCGTTAAAACAGCAAATCGCCGATGATGTGGTGACCGCCCGGACGTTCTTCGGGTTAAAGACACCGGTTTAATTTTTCTAGCCGAAACGAAATCGAGAATCTAATGAGTGACTATAAGACTACCCTGAACTTGCCGGAAACAGGGTTCCCGATGCGTGGCGATCTGGCCAAGCGCGAACCTGACATGCTGAAACGTTGGTATGAGCAGGATCTGTACGGGATTATTCGTAATGCGAAAAAGGGAAAGAAGACCTTCATTTTGCACGATGGCCCTCCGTACGCGAACGGCAGCATTCACATTGGTCACTCAGTTAACAAGATTCTGAAAGATATTATTGTTAAATCGAAAGGTCTGTCTGGCTACGATTCTCCTTATGTGCCGGGCTGGGACTGCCATGGTTTGCCGATCGAACTGAAAGTCGAACAGTTGATCGGTAAACCGGGCGAGAAAGTCAGCGCGGCAGAATTTCGCGCTGAGTGCCGTAAATATGCTGCGGAGCAGATTGTCGGGCAGAAAGCCGATTTTATTCGTCTCGGCGTACTGGGCGATTGGGATCGTCCTTACCTGACGATGGATTTCAAAACCGAAGCGAACATCATTCGTGCGCTGGGCCGCATCATTGATAACGGTCACCTGCATAAGGGGGCTAAGCCAGTTCACTGGTGTGTGGACTGCGGTTCCTCGCTGGCGGAAGCAGAGGTTGAGTATTACGACAAAACGTCCCCATCCATTGATGTGACGTTTAACGCGACTGATGTGGCGGCGGTATTAGCCAAGTTTGGCGTGAGTCGCGTAGACGGCCCTGTTTCGCTGGTGATCTGGACGACGACGCCGTGGACGTTACCAGCAAACCGTGCGATCTCGCTGAATGCAGAGTTCGATTATCAACTGGTTCAGATTGACGGCCAGGTACTGATTCTGGCGGCCGATCTGGTTGAAAGCGTCATGAAACGCGTGGGTGTGACTCAGTGGATAGTGCTGGGTGACTGCAAAGGCGCGGATCTTGAGCTGCTGCGTTTCAAACATCCATTCCTGGGCTTCGATGTCCCTGCCATTCTGGGCGACCACGTGACGCTGGATGCAGGTACGGGTGCAGTACATACTGCCGGTGGTCACGGTCCTGACGACTATGTGATCAGCCAAAAATACAATCTGGAAATCGCTAACCCGGTGGGGCCGAACGGCTGCTACCTGAGCGGTACTTATCCTGAGCTGGATGGCAAATTCGTTTTCAAAGCTAACGATCTGATCGTTGAAATCCTGCGTGAAAAAGGCATGTTGCTGCACGTAGAGAAATTACAGCATAGCTATCCGTGCTGCTGGCGTCATAAATCGCCGATCATTTTCCGTGCAACGCCACAATGGTTCGTCAGCATGGATCAGAAAGGCCTGCGTAAGCAGTCGCTGTCTGAAATCAAAGGGGTGCAGTGGATTCCGGATTGGGGTCAGGCGCGTATTGAATCGATGGTCGCCAACCGTCCTGACTGGTGTATCTCCCGTCAGCGTACCTGGGGCGTGCCGATGTCACTCTTCGTTCATAAAGAGACGGAAGAACTGCATCCGCGTACCGCTGAGCTGATTGAAGCGGTGGCGAAACGTGTTGAAGCTGATGGTATTCAGGCATGGTGGGATCTCGATCCGGCCGATGTGCTAGGCGCAGATGCGGATAACTACGTCAAAGTGCCAGATACGCTGGACGTGTGGTTCGATTCTGGATCAACGCACGCCTCCGTAGTGGAGGCTCGCCCTGAATTCGGCGGTCACGCAGCAGATATGTATCTGGAAGGCTCTGACCAGCATCGTGGCTGGTTCATGTCTTCTCTGATGATCTCCACCGCGATTAAAGGTAAAGCGCCTTACCGTCAGGTGTTGACCCACGGTTTCACCGTTGATGGTCAGGGTCGTAAGATGTCCAAGTCGATCGGGAATACCGTTAGCCCGCAGGACGTGACGAACAAGTTGGGCGCTGACATTCTGCGCCTGTGGATCGGCTCAACGGATTACTCTGGTGAAATCGCCGTATCCGATGAGATCCTGAAACGTTCCGCCGATGCCTACCGCCGTATTCGTAACACTGCGCGTTTCTTGCTGGCGAACCTGAATGGGTTTGATCCGCAGAAAGACATTGTAAAACCGGAAGAGATGGTGGTGCTGGATCGCTGGGCGGTTGGCTGTGCGAAAGCGGCGCAGGACGAGATCCTCGAAGCCTATGAAAGCTACGATTTCCACCGTGTGGTACAGCGCCTGATGCAGTTCTGCTCAATCGAAATGGGCTCGTTCTATCTGGACATCATTAAAGATCGTCAGTACACGGCAAAAAGCGACAGTGTTGCACGTCGTAGCTGCCAGACTGCGCTATACCATATCTCAGAAGCGCTGGTACGCTGGATGGCACCGATTATGTCCTTCACTGCGGATGAAATTTGGAGTTACCTGCCGGGCGAACGTGCGCAGTACGTGTTTACCGAAGAGTGGTATGACGGTCTGTTTGCGCTGGATGCCTCTGAAACGATGAACGATACGTTCTGGGCGGATATCCTGAAAGTACGTAGCGAAGTGAACAAAGTCATTGAGCAGGCGCGTAATGATAAGCGCATCGGTGGCTCGCTGGAAGCTTCCGTCACGCTGTACGCCGATGCTAATCTGGCAGACAAGCTGAACCAGCTACAGCAGGAACTGCACTTTGCGCTGTTGACGTCAAAAGCGCGAGTAGAACGTTATGAAAATGCGCCGGATAGCGCACAGGCAACGGAACTCACCGGACTGAAAATTGCCTTAAGTGAGGCAGAAGGGCACAAGTGTCCACGCTGCTGGCATTACGAGACGGATATTGGTAGCAATGCCGAGCATCCTGAAGTGTGTGGTCGCTGTGCGACTAACGTGGGCGGTAATGGCGAAGAGCGTAAATTTGTCTGATGAATAAAATCTGTTCGAGCGGATTGCGCTGGCTCTGGCTGGCGCTACTGGTTTTAGTTATCGACCTTGGCAGCAAGCAGTGGATTCTTGCCCACTTTGCGCTGGGAGATACGGTACCAGTGATGCCTTCTCTGAATCTGCATTACGCCCGTAACTACGGCGCAGCATTCAGCTTCCTGGCGGATAAAGGCGGCTGGCAACGTTGGTTCTTTGCGGGTATCGCGATTGCTATCGTGGTTGCGCTGCTGGTGATGATGTATCGTGGCAACGTCAAGCAGAAGCTAAATAACATCGCCTATTCGCTGATTATCGGCGGTGCATTGGGCAATCTGTTTGACCGGACATGGCACGGATTTGTCGTCGATTTTATCGACTTCTATGTCGGTGACTGGCACTTTGCCACGTTTAATTTGGCCGATACCGCCATCTGTATTGGTGCGGCGCTCATCGTACTGGAAGGGTTTTTCAGTACGCATGATGATACTGATACCGTTAAGCAAAAGGGTCACTGATGTCTGAGACTGTGCAGCACAGCAGCGCGCTGCTGGTGCATTTTATTCTGACGCTGGAGGATGGCTCTGCGGCTGAATCCACGCGTGAGCGCGGCAAGCCTGCGCTGTTTCGCCTTGGTGACGGTAGCCTGTCTGACGCGCTGGAACAACATCTGTTGGGGTTGAGGCGTGGTGATAAACGTAAGTTTACGCTGCCGCCGGAGTCAGCCTTTGGACCGACCAACCCGAACCTGATCCAGTTCTTCTTACGTCGTGATTTTGCCCAGACCGGCGTGCCGGATGTTGGCACCATCATGCTGTTCAGCGGCGTCGCTGGGAATGATATGCCGGGGATTATCCGTGATGTGACTGAAGAGTCAGTCACGGTGGATTTCAACCATCCTTTATCCGGTCAGGCGATTACCTTCGATCTTGAAGTACTGGACATTGATCCCGTACAACAGGAGGCATCACATGCAGATTCTGCTGGCTAATCCACGCGGCTTCTGTGCCGGTGTCGATCGGGCTATCAGCATAGTGGAACGTGCGCTGGAGCTTTTTGGTACGCCGATCTACGTTCGTCATGAAGTGGTACATAATCGCTATGTGGTTAATGGCTTACGCGAACGCGGTGCGATCTTTATTGAGCAGATCGAAGATGTGCCGGACGGTGCGATTCTGATTTTTTCGGCACATGGTGTTTCGCAAGCGGTACGTAATGAAGCCAAAAACCGCGACCTGACGGTATTCGATGCGACCTGTCCTTTGGTAACCAAGGTGCATATGGAAGTTGCCAGGGCCAGTAAGAAAGGCGTAGAAGCCATTCTGATCGGGCATGCTGGGCACCCCGAGGTTGAGGGAACGATGGGGCAGTACAGCAATGCGGATGGTGGCATGTATCTGGTCGAGTCCCCTGAGGATGTCTGGCAGTTACGCGTAAAAGATGAAACTAATCTGTGCTTTATGACGCAAACCACGCTTTCTGTTGATGATACCTATGCGGTAATTGATGCGTTGCGCGAACGTTTCCCGCAGATTGTGGGCCCGCGTAAAGATGATATCTGTTATGCAACGACCAATCGTCAGGAAGCGGTTCGTCATTTGTCGGATAAGGCGGATGTTGTTTTTGTTGTGGGGTCTAAAAACTCCTCAAACTCCAACCGCCTTGCTGAGTTGGCTCAAAGAGCCGGGAAAGCGGCTTATCTGATTGATGCAGCCGAAGATATCCAGGAATCATGGGTAACGGGCGTTGCGCAGGTTGGCGTCACCGCAGGAGCATCGGCACCGGATATTTTGGTTCAACAGGTGATTCAGCGCCTGAAAGAATTAGGCGGCAAGGTTGCGGTTGAAATGCAAGGGCGTGAAGAAAACATCGTCTTTGAAGTACCGAAAGAGCTGCGCGTTGAAGTTAAACAGATCGATTAGTCTGTTTCTGCGATAGGGCTTCGGCTCTATCGCTGTTATTCCAGTCTCTATCTCTCCTTGTATTCATTCATGAAAGTGTTAATGCATAAAAATGAATTTTTATGCATTAACACGTATGGTTTATTTCTGAGCGTTTCTGCTTGTCTTCAAACGCTTTAAGGCTTTTCATCGCTTTCAGATGCGATTCTGCTGGCTGTAGCTAGACAGTTTTGCTGATTTTCTGCGGCTTCAAACAGTATTTTCTAATCTGGCGGTAAATCCGCTGGCGATAGTGCGCAGCGCCCGTTAACCTGATGTTATTTTTATGTCGTCAGGATCAAAAAGAGAGAGACATTATGAAAGATTCATCCATCCGTATTGCGGTGGTTGGTGCGGGCGGCCGTATGGGGCGTCAGCTAATTCAGGCTGTTGAGCAAATGGACGGTGTGGTACTGGGCGCGGCACTCGAACGTTCTGGCTCGTCCCTGATCGGAAGTGATGCTGGTGAGCTGGCGGGGCTGGGTAAAAACGGTATCACCGTGAATGAAAACCTGGATGCCGTGCAGAATGATTTCGATATTTTGATCGACTTCACCCGACCAGAAGGGACGCTCGCGCATCTGGCATTTTGCCGTCAGCATCGTAAGGGCATGATTATTGGGACAACCGGCTTTGATGACGCAGGTAAGGCGGCGATTAAGCTGGCTGCACAGGATATCGGGATTGTGTTTGCGGCGAACTTCAGCGTTGGCGTCAATGTCATGCTGAAACTGCTGGAAAAAGCAGCCAAGGTCATGGGCGACTATACTGACATCGAAATCATTGAAGCACATCACCGCCACAAAGTGGATGCGCCGTCTGGCACCGCGTTGGCGATGGGCGAAGCGATTGCTGATGCGCTGGGACGCGATCTGAAGTCCTGCGCCGTTTACGCGCGTGAAGGTCATACGGGAGAACGCGATCCTAAAAGCATTGGTTTTGCTACCGTGCGGGCGGGTGACATTGTCGGTGAGCATACGGCGATGTTTGCTGATATTGGTGAGCGCGTTGAGATTACCCACAAGGCTTCTAGCCGTATGACATTTGCTAATGGTGCCGTAAGAGCGGCTATTTGGATTGGTGCGAAGAAATCTGGTCTTTTTGATATGAGAGATGTGCTTTCTTTGGATGATTTGTAGTACTTTATTTTTTTTATAAAAAAATATCTTTATGAAAAAGGTGGGTTTTTTTGTTCTCACCTTTACTTTCATGTTTTTGGTTTGTTTTTGTTGTTATCACCGATTTTTATTTGAGTTTTATTCTCTTTTTTCGTGATGGTTTACCTTCCTCACTGCCTAAATGTCCTTTGCTGGTGATTTGTTACCCTGATTTTAACAAAATTGTCTCGCAACCGTTTACCTGTCTAAGTTGATACGGCTTTTTACGTCAGTGGGCGGTTATTTATTTCGGAAAGCATAAAAATAAGAGAAAAAAAGCAGTTTGGGTAGACAATCGGGAAGACCATCATTAAAATGCGCCCAATTTGCCAAAAATTGGCCTTACAGGTAGTTTTTGCATTGATTTAGTGGCTCGAATCTGAATTAATATGCAAATAACGTGATTTTTTATTCCTTGGAGGGTGTTTTGATTAAGTCAGCGCTATTGGTTCTGGAAGACGGAACCCAATTCCACGGTCGGGCTATTGGGGCAGAAGGATCGGCAGTGGGGGAAGTGGTCTTCAATACGTCGATGACCGGTTATCAAGAAATCCTTACTGATCCTTCCTATTCCCGCCAGATTGTCACTCTCACTTATCCCCATATCGGTAATGTCGGCGCTAATGCCAACGATGAAGAATCCCCCTCTGTACAGGCTCAAGGTCTGGTTATTCGCGATTTACCTCTGATTGCCAGCAACTACCGTAGTGAAGAAAGCCTGTCTGAATACCTCAAACGCAACAACATCGTTGCCATCGCCGACATCGACACCCGTAAACTGACCCGTCTGCTGCGTGAAAAAGGCGCACAGAATGGCTGCATCATCGCGGGCGATGCACCGGATGCTGCCGTCGCACTGGAGAAAGCGAAAGCCTTTCCAGGGCTGAAGGGGATGGATCTGGCAAAAGAAGTGACGACGACGGAAAGCTACAGCTGGTTACAGGGAAGCTGGACGCTGGAAGGCGAATTGCCTGCGGCGAAAAACGAGAGTGAGTTGCCTTACCACGTAGTGGCTTATGATTATGGCGTGAAACGCAACATTTTACGTATGCTAGTAGATCGCGGTTGTCGCCTGACGGTTGTTCCGGCGCAAACGTCTGCTGAAGACGTACTGAAGCTTAATCCAGACGGTATTTTCCTCTCTAACGGCCCGGGCGACCCGGAACCGTGTGACTATGCGATTCGCGCGATTAAAACCTTCCTGGAAACGGATATTCCGGTGTTCGGTATCTGCCTTGGTCACCAACTGCTGGCATTGGCGAGCGGTGCGAAGACCATCAAAATGAAGCTGGGTCACCACGGCGGCAACCATCCAGTAAAAGATCTGGATAACAACTGTGTGATGATCACCGCACAGAACCACGGCTTTGCGGTGGATGAAAATAACCTGCCGGACACGCTGCGCGTCACGCATAAATCCTTGTTTGACCACACGGTTCAGGGAATTCACCGTACTGACAAACCGGCGTTTAGCTTCCAGGGGCATCCAGAAGCCAGCCCTGGCCCGCACGATGCCGCGCCGCTGTTCGACCACTTTATTGACTTGATTCAGACTTACCGTTCTTCAGCTAAATAATCAGGAGCGAGAAAATGCCAAAACGTACAGATATTAAAAGCATCCTGATTCTGGGCGCAGGCCCGATTGTTATCGGCCAGGCGTGTGAGTTTGACTACTCGGGTGCACAGGCGTGTAAAGCGCTGCGTGAAGAGGGTTACCGCGTTATTCTGGTGAACTCCAACCCGGCAACCATTATGACCGACCCTGAAATGGCCGATGCAACTTACATCGAGCCAATTCACTGGGAAGTGGTGCGTAAAATTATTGAAAAAGAGCGTCCAGACGCGGTGCTGCCGACGATGGGCGGCCAGACCGCGCTGAACTGTGCGCTGGAGCTGGAACGCCAGGGTGTGCTGGCCGAGTTCGGCGTCACCATGATTGGTGCAACGGCAGACGCGATTGATAAAGCAGAAGATCGCCGCCGTTTCGACGTCGCGATGAAGAAAATCGGTCTGGACACGGCGCGTTCTGGTATTGCACATAATATGGAAGAAGCGCTGGCTGTCGCGGCTGACGTCGGCTTCCCGTGTATTATTCGTCCTTCCTTTACGATGGGCGGCACCGGTGGCGGCATCGCTTACAACCGCGAAGAGTTCGAAGAGATCTGTGAACGTGGGCTGGATCTTTCGCCAACCAAAGAGCTGCTGATCGATGAATCGCTGATTGGTTGGAAAGAGTATGAGATGGAAGTGGTGCGTGATAAGAACGACAACTGCATCATCGTCTGCTCCATCGAAAACTTTGATGCGATGGGTATCCACACCGGTGACTCCATCACCGTTGCACCAGCGCAAACGCTGACCGATAAAGAATATCAAATCATGCGTAACGCCTCGATGGCGGTACTGCGTGAAATCGGTGTAGAAACGGGTGGCTCCAACGTTCAGTTCTCGGTAAACCCGAAAACGGGTCGTCTGATCGTGATCGAAATGAACCCACGCGTATCACGTTCTTCCGCGCTGGCGTCTAAAGCAACGGGCTTCCCGATTGCGAAAATTGCGGCCAAGTTGGCTGTAGGCTACACGCTCGATGAGCTGATGAATGACATCACGGGTGGTCGTACGCCAGCGTCCTTCGAACCGGCTATCGACTACGTTGTGACCAAGATTCCGCGCTTCAACTTCGAAAAATTCGCGGGTGCCAACGATCGTCTGACCACGCAGATGAAATCTGTGGGTGAAGTGATGGCGATTGGTCGCACGCAGCAGGAATCCTTGCAGAAAGCGCTGCGTGGCCTGGAAGTGGGCGCAACGGGCTTCGATCCGAAAGTGGATCTGGACGATCCAGAAGCGCTGACCAAAATCCGCCGCGAGCTGAAAGATGCCGGTGCCGAGCGTATCTGGTACATCGCCGATGCCTTCCGCGCGGGGATGTCCGTCGATGGCGTGTTTAACCTGACCAACGTCGATCGCTGGTTCCTGGTGCAGATTGAAGAGCTGGTTCGTTTGGAAGAGCAGGTTGCAGAGAAAGGCGCTACCGCGCTGGATGCAGAATTCCTGCGCACGCTGAAGCGTAAAGGCTTTGCCGATGCGCGTCTGGCGAAGCTGGCTGGCGTGGCAGAAAGCGAAATTCGCAAGCTGCGCGATAAATTCGACCTGCATCCGGTCTATAAGCGTGTCGATACCTGTGCGGCAGAATTCGCCACTGATACGGCGTACATGTACTCCACGTACGAAGAAGAGTGTGAAGCCAACCCGACTCAGGATCGTGACAAAATCATGGTACTGGGTGGCGGGCCTAACCGTATCGGTCAGGGAATTGAATTTGACTACTGCTGCGTCCACGCTTCTCTGGCGCTGCGTGAAGATGGTTATGAAACCATCATGGTCAACTGTAACCCTGAAACCGTTTCAACAGACTACGATACGTCTGACCGCTTGTACTTCGAGCCGGTAACGTTTGAAGATGTGCTGGAAATCGTCCGTATCGAGAAGCCAAAAGGCGTTATCGTGCAATACGGTGGCCAGACGCCGCTGAAACTGGCACGTGCGCTAGAAGCCGCTGGTGTGCCGGTTATCGGCACCAGCCCGGACGCGATTGACCGTGCAGAAGACCGTGAACGTTTCCAACAGGCCGTTAATCGTCTTGGGTTGAAGCAACCTGCTAACGCCACGGTCGCGACCATTGAGCAGGCGGTAGAAAAAGCGCGTGGTATCGGCTACCCGCTGGTTGTTCGTCCTTCTTATGTTCTGGGCGGCCGTGCGATGGAAATCGTGTATGACGAAATCGACCTGCGTCGCTACTTCCAAAACGCGGTGAGCGTATCCAATGATGCGCCGGTTCTGTTAGACCGCTTCCTTGACGATGCTATCGAAGTGGACGTCGATGCCATTTGCGACGGCGAACGTGTACTGATTGGCGGCATTATGGAACACATCGAGCAGGCAGGGGTTCACTCCGGTGACTCGGCTTGTTCACTGCCGGCTTACACGTTAAGCAAAGAGATTCAGGACGTGATGCGTCAGCAGGTTGAGAAACTGGCGTTTGAACTTTGTGTTCGCGGTCTGATGAACGTGCAGTTCGCGGTGAAGGATAACGAAGTTTATCTGATTGAAGTGAACCCACGTGCTGCGCGTACGGTACCATTCGTCTCGAAAGCGACGGGCGTTCCGTTGGCGAAAGTCGCGGCACGCGTGATGGCAGGCAACACGCTGGCTGAGCAGGGCGTCACCAAAGAAATCATCCCGCCTTACTACTCAGTGAAAGAAGTGGTGCTGCCGTTCAACAAATTCCCTGGCGTTGACCCGATTCTGGGGCCAGAAATGCGTTCAACCGGTGAAGTGATGGGCGTTGGCCGCACGTTTGCTGAAGCGTTTGCCAAGGCGATGCTGGGCAGCAATTCGCACATGAAGAAAACCGGACGTGCGCTGCTGTCGGTACGTGAGGGCGATAAAGCCCGTGTGGTGGATCTGGCGGCCAAACTGCTGAAACACGGCTTTGAGCTGGATGCGACACACGGTACGGCGATTGAGCTGGGTGAAGCGGGCATTAATCCACGTCTGGTGAACAAGGTGCACGAAGGTCGTCCGCACATTCAGGACCGCATCAAGAACGGCGAGTATACTTACATCGTCAACACCACGGCAGGACGTCAGGCGATTGAGGATTCCAAGCTGATTCGCCGCAGTGCGCTGCAATACAAGGTGCATTACGACACGACGCTGAACGGTGGTTTCGCTACCGCGATGTCGTTGACGGCAGATCCGACGGAGAAGGTGACTTCCGTGCAGGAAATGCATGCGATGATTAAAGGTTGATTGACCGGCTTCGGTAGGCAATAAACCGATGATGAAAGCCAGCGTTGGTAACAGCGCTGGCTTTTTTGTATTTTTATTTAGCCTGAAATCCTCTTTCCAGCCACTCTGTTTTAAGGCCGGTATTGAACAGGTTTTCTATGCCTGAAATCAGGGTGAGATGATGTCCAGAACGCAGCGTTTACTTGAGCTTTTACAGATATTACGCCATCACCGGTTTCCCGTAACAGGGGCGTATTTGGCGGAAAAGTTAAATGTGAGCCAGAGAACCGTCTATCGTGATATTGCTACGCTACAGTTGCAGGGAGCGCATATTGAGGGCGAGGCGGGATTAGGTTATATCCTGCGCCCGGGGTTCATTCTCCCTCCTCTGATGTTTTCAGAAGAGGAAATTGAAGCATTGGTATTGGGATCGCGCTGGGTCGTCCGAAGAACAGATGAGCGTTTGGCGGGGGCAGCCCGTAATGCGTTGATGAAGATTGCGGCGGTATTACCGCCAGAGTTGCGCAATGCACTCGATTCCTCAGGATTATTAGTGGGTAAGGCAGAAGTTACTCCCGCTGCTGTTATCGATTTATCTGTCTTGCGTCATGCTATTCGTGCAGAACGTCGTACGGAGATTGCTTATTGTGACCTTCAGGGGGATGAATCCCACCGTGTTATCTGGCCGTTTGCATTGGGGTTTTTCGATCAAACGCACGTGATTGCCGCCTGGTGCGAACGTCGTCAGCAGTTTCGTCATTTCAGAGCTGAACGTATCCGTAGCATGTCGGTGTTGGAACAGCGCTATCCTCGTCGTCGGCAGCAGTTATTAAAAGAGTGGTATGAAAAAGAGGGCATTCCTCAGCAGTAATGGCTACTGACAAAAATTGACATCAGGGCGTACTACGATGCATTCAGGCAAGCAGAATCCTTCTGCTTATATCTCACCTGATTACAGGGAGTCTCTGATGAACGCACCAAATTTTATTATTTTATATGTGGAAGATGCTGTTGCCAGTGAACGTTTCTATCGTGAACTGTTTGATTTTCAGCCTATTGAGAAGTCGGAAAACTTTGCCATGTTTGCCTTTGACTCTGGGTTGTTATTGGGGTTGTGGTCTAAGCATGAGGTTAAACCGGTAGCGCAATTAGTGGGCGGTGGTAGCGAATTAGCCATTCGTGTCGAGAGTGAGGCTGCATTGAATGCGATGTATGAAAGCTGGAAGGCACGGAATATAACTATCGCTCAGGGCATCACCCAGATGGATTTTGGCCTGACGTTCGTGGCACTCGATCCCGATCAACATCGATTACGTGTTTATTATGCCAGTTACTAAGCTCACTTCAGGATAAGGCCATAACCCCCTTCGGTGAAAATCGGAGGGGGTATATCGCTCCAGACGGCGATCAACCTAGCGCCACTTTGATACCTAACGCGATCAACACCGTTCCCAGCAGCTTATCTACCAATTTCTGTACTTTAGCTAATCCGCGCCGTACCGGTTCGCTTTGGAAAAGCACCACCAACAGCGGCCACCAGACGACAGATAGTCCCCAGATAATCATGGCATACCACAGTTTTTCACCAATACCGGAGTGAATATTTAGAACCTGAGTGAACATTGCCAGAAAGAATAGTGTGGCTTTCGGGTTAAGCAGGTTGCAGAGATAACCTTGCAGGAAGGCTTTCTTCAGGCTGACGCTTTGCTGTGCCAGATGTGATACATCCAGCTTGCTGCCACCGCGCGTGAATAGTGCCTGAACACCGATCCAGATTAGATAGGCGGCACCGGCATATTTCAGTACATTAAACAGCCACGGCGTGGTGGTGATGACGACGGCGAGCCCGGCGACGCAGTACGCCATATGGGTTGCTACACCGCAGATTACGCCAAATGCGGTCATCAGTGCGGCGACGCGTGGGTAGCGCGCGGCATTCCTGATGACGAGGAAAAAGTCGGGGCCGGGGGAGATCATCCCTAACGTGGCGATGGTCGCGACAAACAGCGATGTTTCTAGCATGATCATTCCAGACAGTAAAAAAGAGAGGGGCGAGGGGAATCATAACGCCAGAATAATGAATTCGCATCACACTTATTGGTTATTCGGCGGCGATATGTTAACAATTATCCTTTCATTTTTTGTGGTTAATTTCAGGGGCGGGTTGAGAGAACAACATGGTCAGTGAACGTGAGAACCGTGAACCATTCAGTGGTGAAAAACCATTTAGTGGTGAAAAACCATTTAGTGGTGAAAAACAAGCCAGTGGCGCAAAACGGATGGGTGAAGCACCACAGCAGCGGGAGATAACCCGACTGTGTATTCAGTGTGCGCTGCTGCTGTTACAGCATGGTGCAGAAAGTATGGTCGTGGAGCAGCTGTCTTCAAGGTTGGGTATGGCACTGGGGGCCGATAGCGTTGAGAGTTCAATTTCGGCAAATTCGATTGTCCTAACCACCATCATGCAGGGGCATTGCCTGACGTCAACGCGGAAGAATGTGGATCGCGGCATTAATATGCACGTCGTTATTGAGGTGCAGCATGCGGTGATCATGGCCGAGCATAAACTGCTGGATGTGGCGGGCGTGGAGAAGCGTCTGGGAAATATTAAGCCACTGCGCTACCCGCGTTGGCTGATGGTTTCCGTCGTGGCGCTCTCCTGCGGCTGCTTCAGCCGTTTGAACGGCGGCGGGTGGGATGCGTTTATTGTCACGCTGATTGCCAGCGGCCTGGCGATGTACGTCCGACAGGTTTTTACCGGACGGCACCTGAATCCGCTAATCAATTTCTGTATTACCGCGTTTGTCGCGACGTCGGCATCCGGGTTGTTGATGCGCCTGCCTGCTTTTTCTCAAACCTCGACGGTGGCGATGGCGGCGAGTGTGCTGCTGCTGGTTCCCGGTTTCCCGCTAATTAACGCTGTGGCGGATATGTTTAAAGGGCACGTGAATACCGGTCTGGCGCGCTGGACGGTAGCGAGTTTATTGACGCTGGCAACCTGTATTGGTGTGGTGATGGCGATGTCGTTGTGGGGATTACGCGGATGGGCTTAAGTTTACTCTGGGCGCTCTTGCAGGATATGGTGCTGGCCGCGGTCCCTGCGTTGGGGTTTGCTATGGTCTTCAATGTGCCACTGAAAGTGCTGCCTTACTGCGCGCTGTTGGGAGGCGTCGGGCATGGCGTACGGTTTCTGGCGATACATTTTGGTATGAATATCGAATGGGCATCGTTTCTGGCGGCAATCCTGATTGGCATCACGGGTATTCGCTGGTCACGCTGGCTGCTGGCGCATCCGAAAGTCTTCACTGTGGCAGCCGTCATTCCGATGTTTCCCGGTATTTCTGCCTACACGGCGATGATTTCGGTGGTGGAGATTTCGCACCTTGGCTACAGCGAGGCGCTGATGAGCGTCATGATGACCAATTTCCTAAAGGCCAGTTTTATTGTCGGTGCGCTCTCTATCGGCCTGTCTTTACCGGGAATCTGGCTCTACCGTAAACGGCCAGGAGTATAAATAGCGTCGGAGCTCTCTTATATTACGTTTCGGTCTCGTCTCCATGTCGACGAGTGAAGGGGCTTTCCGTATAGTGTCAGCAATTTTCTGACCTACAGGGTTTTTTCACCATGGTTATTAGTTTGATTGCTGCACTGGCAGTGGATCGCGTGATTGGCATGGAAAACGCGATGCCGTGGCATTTGCCAGCCGATCTGGCATGGTTTAAGCGTAATACGCTTAATAAGCCGATTATTATGGGGCGTAACACCTTCCGCTCTATCGGTCAGCCGCTGCCCGGCAGACTGAACATTGTTGTTAGTAATCATCCCGGTGATGACGATCGTGTGACCTGGGTCTCTTCGTTAGATGCTGCGCTGGCGGCGGCGGGCGAGGTTGAAGAAGTGATGGTGATTGGCGGCGGCAGTATTTATCAGCAAATGCTGGCGCAGGCTAATCGTCTCTACCTGACGCATATTGATGCTGAAGTGGAAGGCGACACGCATTTCCCTGACTATGAGCCGGACGAATGGCAGTCTGTTTTCAGCGAATTCCATGATGCTGATGAGCGTAACTCACACAGTTACTGCTTTGAAATTCTGGAACGCCGCTAAGCACCTTTCCTGCGATAACGCGCTGTCGGTAATACGATGAATACCCAAACCCGCCTTTGTTGCGGGTTTTTTCGTTTTCTTACCCGCTATTTTACTTCCCCGCCTGACAGCTTTCCCAAATGGCTTTTCTCAGCCAGCGATGCGCAGGATCGCTCTCGCGTCGCGTATGCCACACCTGCTGGAATGCGAAATTGGGGATCGTGAACGGCGGTGGAAAAACGTGCAAATCAGGCGAATTGATTTGTGACATGCTGCGTCGCGCAGCCGTCAAAATCAGGTCAGTACCGGCAATGAGGTTGATGGCAGCATGCCAGTGGGGCAGTGCCAGCACGACATTACGCGATTGGCCACTGGCTGCCAGCGTACTGTCAATTTCATTGGCAGAATCAGGATGCATCGTGATCAGAATATGCGGCCTTTCCAGCCATTCGCTAAACGACAGTGTGCCGTTTTCCGGCAGCGTGGCGCGGTCGGCCAGACAGGAAAAATGCTCTTCAAAGAGAAGTTCTGCGTGTACCTCCGACGGGCGTTCAGGGAATACGCCGAGGGCTAAGTCAATTTCTCCATCGATCAACTGTGCCAGCATCATTTCGCGACCAGCATGGCCGACGGACAGCGAAATACCAGGAGCCTGTGTACGGAGATGCCGCATGAGCATTGGCAGGACGGCATTCGTACCGTAATCAGAGAGGACTAAACGGAAATGTCGTGTGCTATGACGCGGATCGAACTGTGGTGCTTGAATAAGTCCGTTTAGTTGATCAAGCGCCTGTTCCAGCGGATCGAGTAGTGCCTGAGCGCGGGTTGTTAGTGTCAAACCAGCCTCACGCCGGACTAACAATGGATCGTTAAAAATCTGACGCAGCTGTGATAGTGAATGGCTGACGGCAGGCTGGCTGCGGTGCAGACGTAGCGCAGCCCGCGTAACGTGTTTTTCCGTCAGCAGAGCATGAAGTGTTAGCAGTAAATTCATGTCGATACGACGCAAATCATCCATTCTATGCATGTCTCATGTGAAAATTACGAATTTCCATTAGTTTAATGGATGGATGAGTATTGGAACATCCCAATGACGTTGTGAATTTTATATTGTGAGCCAGGGGGTTCCATGTCGTTATTCTCTTCTTTTTCTCTCTCATTGCTGCTGCCGTTAGGTGTTGCTGTACTTGCTGGTAGCATTGTGCCTTTTCAAGCAGCCAGCAACGCGGCGTTGGGGCGCTCGTTAGGCCATCCGCTTTGGGCAACGTTGGCATCACTGCTGGTAAGTATCTGTGTGTTGTTGCCGATCCTGTTTGCTGCCCGAGTACCCGCTCTAACGGTTGGTCATACCTTACAGGGATCGTGGTGGATCTGGCTGGGTGGGATAGCGGGTGTGGCTTATATCACCGCCGCGTTATTACTGACGCCAAAGCTCGGCGCTTCAGGATTTATTGTCTGCGTAATTGTCGGTCAGGTTGTGGCATCGCTGATTATTGACCACTTTGGCTTGATGGGGTTGGCGGTGAGGCCAGCGACGTTAGGGCGTATAGCGGGTGTAGCGCTCATCGTCATGGGGATGCTGGTGGTGCAATATTCTGCGGTTTCTCAACCGCTGACAAAACCTGCCGTTGAAACCGATAAGCAACCACAATGAGCGGCGATCTCTCTATTTTTTAGCAGAAATGGGTCACATTTTCGTCATCTATTATCGCTAGTATGACAACGGGTTGCGGCTTTTGTCGTTAAATCAAGATGTCGTTAAGCCGCTGTGTTTGATAGGTAGGAGACAGTACACATGACGAATAGAAGCAGCAATCTGAATACTGATCGCTTAAGCGATCCACGCCGCCGCGAATTACCGTCAGATGGTGTAGAAGCCGTTGGTCTGGCTGGGTTTCTTGGTGGCGGTATCTGGTCGATTCCCGCTGAGGCGTTGGCCGTGCCGCCATCCAGGCAGGTGCAGTCTGATACGACCTTCCCCTTTCTATGACAATGGCACGGCTAGCGATGGAATGGAGATACCGGTGTATTATTCACCCATTTCAGAGCGTGATATCGCCAGAGAGTTCGGTAGCTGATGAGAGTGACGGTTGTGTAAAGTAGCGCTTATCATCCCAACGCAGCATCGTCATTTCTCCCCCCCAACAGCACCCGGTATCCAGCGCATAAATGTTTTCCGGCGTGCCTTTCCCTTCCAGTGATGCCCAATGGCCGAACACAATGGCGTATTCTCCAGCGATTTGACTGGGTAGATCAAACCATGGTTTTAGCAGGGAAGGTGCCTGACCCGGTGGTTCTTTGCAGAGCATATCCAACTGTCCGCCAGAGAAACAGTAACGCATGCGGGTAAAAACATTGGTACTAAAGCGTAGACGTGCCAAGCCGCTGAGCTCTGGGCTCCAGTGGTTCGGCATATCGCCGTACATGGCATCAAGGAAAAGCGGGTAACTGTCGCTGCTCAGGATCGCTTCAACTTCGCGCGCGCACATGAGTGCCGTCGGCAGATCCCACTGTGGTGTGATGCCTGCGTGCGCCATGACCAGCTTAAGATCGTCATCGACCTGTAAGATCGGCTGACGACGTAGCCAGTTAATTAGCTCGTCCGAATCCGGTGCGGTGAGAAGATCGTTGAGACGATCTTTCGGTTTGTTGCGGCTGATACCGGCATAAACGGCCAGCAGGTGCAGATCGTGATTGCCAAGTACCATACGGACAGCAGAACCGAGAGAGCGAACGAAGCGCAGAACCTGAAGCGAGTCCGGCCCACGTGCGACTAAATCGCCGGTTAGCCAGAGCGTATCCTGCTCAGGATTAAAGGAAACTTGCGTTAATAGCGCTTTGAGTTCAACTAAACAGCCGTGAACATCGCCAACTAAATAGGTAGACATAATTAATGTATCAGTGAAGGGATAGCCAGACGGAAGACGGAGATTGGAACCTGAAATGCCTTACCCTGATGGTCAATCATATGGTAGTGGCCTTCCATTGTGCCGAGGGGCGTTTCTATGACGGCACCACTGGTATATTGGAACTCGCCACCGGGCTGGATAATCGGCTGTTCGCCGACTACGCCTTCCCCCTGAACCTCAGTCTGCCGGCCATTACCGTTGGTGATCAGCCAATAACGCCCTAAAAGCTGGACTTCATGACGCCCCAGATTGCGAACCGTAATCGTATAAGCAAACACGAAACGTTCTTCATCAGGCTCCGATTGTGATTCCACGTAGAAGCTCTGAACTTGTACACAAACACGGGGCGCATTAATCATGATGAACTCCAGTTATTCCTGTTTTGCCGGATGCTCGCTTAACCAGTTCGCCAATCGGCAATATTGCTCAACGGTCACATTCTCTGCGCGACTGGTAACATTGATACCCAGCTCGGTGAGCGTTTCTGGGGTGAACAGGTTACCGAGACTGTTACGTAGCGTTTTGCGGCGCTGATTAAATGCTTCCGTTGTGATGCGGCTCAGCACGCGAATATCACTAACCGGATAAGGGATCACGGCATGAGGCACGAGTCGCACTACAGCGGAATCGACTTTAGGCGCAGGCGTGAATGCCTCCGGTGGCACTTCAAGCACCGGAATCACCTGACAATAATACTGTGCCATAACGCTCAGACGTCCAAACGCCTTACTATTTGGCCCTGCCACTAAGCGGTTAACCACCTCTTTCTGCAACATAAAGTGCATGTCGCGGATAGATTGAGTATAGGTGAATAGATGGAACATCAGCGGTGTAGAAATATTATACGGCAGGTTGCCAAAAACACGCAGAGGCTGCCCAGCCTGTTCAGCCAGCGCGGCGAAATCGATCGTCATGGCGTCTTGCTGAATAATTGTCAGCTTATCTTTCAGCGTCGGGTGCCTTTCCAACCGTGCCGCCAGATCCCTGTCCAGCTCAATCACGGTAAAACGATCCATTCTGTCGCCGACCGGGGCCGTCAACGCGCCAAGCCCCGGACCGATTTCTACCACGGCCTGACCTGGCTGAGGATGAATCGCCGAAACGATGCTATCGATCACGAAATGATCGTTTAAAAAGTTTTGCCCAAAACGTTTACGGGCGAAGTGACCTTGGTGTACGCGATTATTCATTACTATTCTTTATCATTTTAATGGCAAGATTTAATGCCGTGATGAAGCTACCAGGCTCAGCGCTACCGGTTGCGGCCAGCTCTAGCGCTGTACCGTGATCGACCGATGTGCGGATAAACGGTAGCCCCAGTGTGATATTAACAGCGCGCCCGAAGCCCTGATATTTCAGGACCGGGAGCCCTTGATCGTGATACATCGCCAAAACGGCATCGGCGTGTTGCAGATACTTTGGTTGGAAAAGCGTATCGGCAGGCAGCGGCCCAACCAGCGTGATGCCTTGTTGCCGTAGCTCGTCCAGTGCAGGATTAATGACATCCAGCTCTTCACGGCCCATATGACCGCCTTCACCCGCATGAGGATTCAGTCCGCAGACATAAATCTGCGGTTGAGAGATACCGAATTTTGTCTGCAAATCATGATGTAAGATCGTGATGACTTCATGCAGACTCTGGCGAGTAATGGCCGCAGAAACGGCAGCGAGCGGTAAGTGTGTGGTCGCTAAGGCGACGCGCAACGCTTCCGTCGCCAGCATCATGACGACGCGCTCACAGTGGCTGCGATCGGCGAAAAATTCAGTGTGCCCGCTGAAGGGGACACCGGCATCGTTGATAATGCCTTTATGCACCGGGCCGGTAATCAGCGCCGCGAATTCACCGTTCAGACAACCATCACACGCGCGGGCTAACGTCTCAACGACATAAGCACTGTTGGCAACATTCAGTTGTCCTGCAATGACGGTTGCTGGTGCGGCGATCGGCAGGACGGTGAGGCTACCTGCCTGCTGTGGCTGTGCGGGCTGGTCGGATTGATAGTCACGCAGCGTCAGCGGCATAGACAACTGTAATGCGCGAGTTAATAACAGCTCAGGATCGGCACAGCAAACGAGCTCTACAGGCCAAGCCTGCTGTGCCAGAGCAATAACCAGATCGGGGCCAATCCCAGCGGGTTCGCCGGGGGTGATCACAACGCGTGGCGTATTGCTCTCAGTCTGCATTAGTTAGTGGCACCATTAATCACTTTGACATAGGCCGCTGCACGCTGTTCTTGCATCCAGGTTTGTGCTTCTTCAGCGAATTTACGATTAAAGATCATACGGTATGCCTGCTCTTTTTGCGCCGCGTCGGTTTTATCAACCTGACGGGTGTCCAGTAATTGAATCAGGTGCCAGCCAAAAGAGGAATGAATCGGCTGACTGATTTCGCCTTTCTTCAGTTTCAGCAACGCATCGCGGAAGGCTGGATCGTACATATCTGGAGAGGCCCAGCCAAGGTCGCCGCCTTGATTCGCCGATCCTGGGTCCTGAGAAAGCAGTTTGGCCTGAGCAGCAAAATCTGTGCTGCCGTTTTTGATCTGTTGCGCAACGTCGGCCAGCTTGGCTTGCGCCTGGCTGTCCGTCATCACGACAGATGGCTTGATCAAAATATGGCGAGCATGGGTTTCGGTTACCGACACGCTTTTGTTACCACCGCGGATGTCGTTCACCTTCAGAATGTGGAAGCCGACACCAGAACGGATCGGACCGACGACTTGGCCTTTCTGCGCCTGTGTTAAGCGTTCAGCAAACAGCGTTGGGATCTCCTGCAACTTGCCCCAGCCCATTTGACCGCCTTTCAGCGCCTGAGAATCAGATGAATAGGTGATGGCCAGCTTACCGAAATCCGCCCCTTCACTGATTTGCTTCACCAGCGATGTGGCCAGATTTTCCGCTTCATCAACCTGCTGCTGAGTCGGGTTTTCCGGTAATGGAATCAGGATGTGGCTCAGATTCAGCTCATCATTCTCGCCGGTCTGGTTAGCAATCTGCTTCGCAAGCGTATCGACTTCCTGTGGCAGGACGGTAACGCGACGGCGAACTTCGTTGTTACGCACTTCCGAAATCAGCATCTCTTTACGAATCTGGTTGCGGTAGGTGTTGTAGTTCAGACCTTCATAAGCCAACTGACTCTTTAACTGGTCCAGAGACATCCGGTTCTGAGCGGCAATATTAGTGATGGCCTGATCCAACTGCTCATCCGTCACCTGAATACCCATTTTTTGCGCCATTTGCAGGATGATGTTATCCATGATCAGGCGGTCGGTTATCTGATGACGTAACGTGGCATCATCGGGTAACTGTTGCCCGGCCTGCTGGGCGTTCAGTTTGACCGATTGCAAAAGACTGTTTACATCACTTTCCAGTACGACGCTGTTATCGACGACTGCTGCGACTTTATCAACCACCTGTGGTGCTGCGAACGCGGTAGAGGCACTCAGTGCCAATCCGAGAATAAGCGTTCTCCAGTTCTTCATACCTTTCCCATTATTTCATCCGCAAGGCGGGTTAAAAGTTCCAACGTTTCAGTGAGACAGCCTGTTTGCTACTAACACTCCATATTGCATCAGAATGCGCGCTGGTAAGGCAAAATGCCTGAACGCAGCATTTTGTCGGAACCCAGACTGTAATTACTGCTTAAACCACGTAACTCGATATTAAATGACACTTTGTTGTCGTATACACTACTGCGGCTGGCGCTATTCCAGTCGGTAATTTTACGTTCATAACCGACGCTCACAGCCCAACAGCAGGTGTTGTACTGTAAGCCAATAAGCTGGTTTGCCGGCTGATTGGCTTTGGTGTCGTAATAATAAGCGCCCACGACAGCCCAACGTTCGACGATCGGCCAGCTCGCGGTGACACCAACCTGTGAGATACCTTGCTGGAAGCCAGGGTTCGTGACATTAGGGATCATGTCGCGAATATATTCAGGGCTGGCGTAACGGTAGTTTAACTGCACCAGACGTTCTGCATCACGACGGTATTCTAACACGGCGTCGCCCAGAGCGACTTCGTTCAGACGATTGTCATACTGTAGACCACCACGAACACCCCAGCTGTCATCGATTTTCAGGAAGGAGTCACCTGCCCACACCTGGCTGCCGTTGTTATCACTTTTATCGAGTGACGTGTTGCGGTCACCGGTGCGTGGACGATCGAAGTAATAGATTTGACCAATAGAAGCGTTAAAACGTTCAACCAGCGCATCATCATAAATACGCGTGGTGATACCGGTCACAAGCTGATTCGCGGAGGCGATACGATCCAGACCGCTGTAGCTGCGATCGCGGAACAGGCCGGAATAGTCGGTCTGCATGAGTGTGGAGTCATAGCTGTGGATGCTGCTCTGATCGCGGTAAGGCACGTACAGATATTGCGCGCGAGGTTCCAGCGTTTGGGTATAAGCCTGCGACCAGTCCATTTCGCGTTCAAAGACCATCTTGCCGTCGACTTTATATTGCGGCATGACTCGGTTCACCGAATCTTTCAGTGCATCTTTTGTACTTTGGTCAATATTTGGCGTCGAGGAAGCACGGTAACGATCCAGATTATCCTGCTGGTAGTGCGTCGCTAACAGCTTAGCTTCGGTATTCAGGCTGGCCCAGCGGTTTGCCAGCGGGAGATTTAGCGTTGGCTCAACGTGCAGACGCGTTGCTTCTGGCCTGTTGTCGTTGACGTTGGTAAATTTTACCGCCTGACCGTAAAGGTGCATGTCAACCGGGCCGATATCATTCTGGTAGTAATTGATATCAAGCTGTGGTTCTGCGCGGTAGACATCGCGACTGGTCGCATTGGAAAAAACCTGGAACTGTTTGGTAGACAGCGTGGTGTTCCAATTTTGGTTCGCATAACCTGCACTGAGTTTTTGGGTAACGTAGCCGTCAGTGGTTGAACCGTAATGCGAGTCTAGATCGGTAAAGTAGCGATCGTCGCTGACTTTTGTATAGTCTGCGTTAAAACGCCATACCTGATCCATCACGCCGCTGTGACCCCAGTGGAGCAGCCAGCGGGTATCATTATCGTCCTGCGGTGAGGTTTTGGCGTATTCGCGATCGCTAGGTAGCCAGTCGAACTGAATAACGCCAAGGCCCGGTGTGGTTAGATAGCGGAATTCGTTCTGCCACTGCATGCCGCGTTTGGTTTGCAAATGCGGTGTGATCGTGGCGTCGAAATTAGGGGCGATATTCCAGTAATAGGGCGTCAGTAGTTCAAAGCCATTGCTACTACCATATTTCGCATTGGGGATCAGGAAGCCAGAGCGTCGTTTATCGCCGATAGGAAGTTGTAAATACGGGCTGTAGAACACAGGCACGCCGCCGATCTTGAAACGTGCGTTCCAGATTTCAGCAACCTGCTCTTCTCTGTCTTGAATCACTTCCGAACCGACGACACTCCAGCTATTATCTCCCGGCAGGCAGGATGTGAAAGAGCCGTTTTCCAGAATGGTGTAGCGATTGCTGTCACGCATTTTCATTTTGTCGGCGGAACCACGCCCTTGACGGCCTACCATCTGATAGTCGCCTTCATAGACGTCGGTATCTTTGGTGTTCAAGTTGGCCCAGGCTTTAGGGCCTTTTAGGATGACTTGATTGTCGTCGTAGTGGACATTCCCCGTCGCGGTAATAGTGCGCGTAGGTGTGCTGCCCTGCGTTGCCGGGTCCAGTTGGTTCAGCTCCACCTGCTCGGCAGTCATGACGCTGTTACCCTGCTGGATGTTAACATTGCCGATGAATTTGGCATTGTCGGGATAATTGGCTTCGGTTTTGTCGGCCTGAATATTAACCGGCAGCTGATTAGGATCGCCTGTTACCAGCGGCCTGTTGTACGTGGGTACGCCCAGCATGCACTGTTCAGCGAGATCGGCCAGCGCGTGCTGGCTGTAAAGCGCGGACCAAACCAGAGTGGCCAGCAGAGTTGGGAAACTTTTTTTCATACGTGTTATCAGGTGTTCCGTCATCAGGGGCATCATGTCGGCAAACGGTCAGAGACTATATCACTCGTTGGCGTCGCGCCAGTGTTAAATCCCCACCGCTATATACGCACCGCCGTTAGGTGCAAAGATAAATGACAGGTATGATAAAGCAATTTTTAGCTGACGGCATGAGGATTTGAGGAGTATATGCGGTATTGGGGAAAGTTGCTGGGGTTGGCGCTGGGAATTGTTTCAAGCGCTGGCATCTGGGGAATGATCATGGGCTTACTGATGGGGCACTGGATTGACAGAGCCCGGGCATCGCGTCGCCGTGATTATTTCTCCGCCCAGTCTACCCGTCAGTCATTGTTCTTTCTCACCACCTTTCAGGCCATGGGGCATCTGACCAAATCTAAAGGTCGGGTGACGGAAGCTGACATCAAGATCGCGACCAAAATGATGGATCGCCTTGAGCTGTTTGGTGAGGCCAGAGCGGCTGCCCAGCGAGCTTTCCGCGAGGGAAAGGCCGGTCATTTCCCGCTGCGAATAAAACTGCGCAAGCTGCGCGATGCCTGTCTGGGACGTTTTGATTTAATTAAGATGTTTCTGGAAATTCAGCTTCAGGTCGCGTTTGTCGATGGGGTTCTGCACCCAAATGAGCGTCGTGTGCTGTACGTGATTGCTGATGAACTGGGGGTGACGCGTGAACAGTTTGAGTTCTTTTTGCGGAATATGGAAAGCGCCACAGGGCAGCAGTCTCGGCAAAATCAGTCACGACAGAATGGTAAATCACATCAGCGGCGCAACAGCAGTTATTCCAACTCCAACGGGCATTCTTATGGTGGTCAACGCCCGCCTTCGGCACCGCGCGGGCCAACGGTTGAAAGTGCCTGTCGTACATTGGGGGTGCGCAGTAGCGATGATGCCGCTACGATTAAACGTGCCTACCGTAAACTCATGAGTGAACATCATCCCGACAAGCTGGTCGCGAAGAAGCTTTCACCAAGGATGATGGAGATGGCCAAGCGCAAAGCGCAGGATATTCAGGCTGCCTATGAACTGTTGAAAAGTGCGAATCAGGCAAAATAATCCGTATTCTTCCCTTTTTTAATGTCTTCTCTGTCTCACCGCTCTACCACACCCGATTTAACAATACCGTCAGCACATTTGGCTCAAAAATCTGCTTCGCAACGAAAGTGCATCGGAGTATTGAACGCGGGGTGTGTGATAGCCAACTCTTGTGCGTGCAGTAAAAGGCGTGGAGCCATCGCTTTAGCATCGGGATGTGCATAAAAGCCATCGCCGAGGATAGGGTGACCCAGTGCGAGCAGATGGACGCGCAGTTGATGAGAACGGCCGGTAATCGGCATCAGCTTGACGCGTGTTGTACCATCATCGTCACGCGAGAGTACCTGATACTCTGTCTGCGCTGATTTTCCTGTTTCAAAGCAGACTTTCTGTTTCGGGCGGTTCGGCCAGTCACAGATCAGAGGCAGATCGATGACGCCTTCATCCTGTGCCATATGACCCCAGACGCGGGCAAGGTAGGATTTCTTGGGCTCACGTTCGCGAAATTGGCGCTTTAATTCGCGTTCTGCGTCTTTTGTGAGCGCAACGGCAATCACACCGCTGGTTGCCATATCCAGACGATGAACGGATTCTGCCGTCGGGTAGTCAGCCTGAATGCGGTTCATGACGCTATCTTTGTGTTCTGGCGCACGGCCAGGAACCGACAGCAGGCCGCTGGGTTTATTCACCACCATAATGTGCTGATCCTGATACAGAATATGCAACCAGGGATCGGTAGGCGGATTATAGGGTTCCATCGGAGCACCTTTCAGGCAACGTATAATGTGTGATATTAGGGAGAACACGTGGATGAGGTTCCCGTAGGGAGACCTCGCCTCGTGGTAGGCCCGTGTATCTCGATTTTACAAACAACATGTTGTTATGGCAGCGGTAATGCGTTGTGCCTATACCGCTGCAAGCAACATTTACTGATGCGTTACTACGACCAGGCGGATCGCATCCAGACGCCAGTTGGCCTCGTGCAGGTTGCTCAACACCTGTTCACGCTGATTTTCCAGTGCAGTCAGCTCATCCTCACGAATGTTAGGGTTGACGGCTTTCAGCGCTTCCAGACGTTCCAGCTCACGGCGCAGTTGCAGGTCAGCCTGCTGTTGCGATTCAGTGATAAGCTGGCGCGCCTGCGTTTCCACCAACGCTTCCGCCTGCTGTAGCATCGCATGAACATCGGATTGCACCGCATTCACCAGTTTGCTGGAGGTATGACGGTTTACTGCATTGAGCTGGCGGTTGAAGCTCTCAAATTCAACCTGTGCCGCCAAATTCGTACCTTTACGATCCATCAGCAGGCGAACCGGTGTAGGTGGCAGGAAGCGGGTCAGTTGCAGGTGTTTTGGTGCCTGTGCTTCGACAACGTAAACCAGCTCTGCCAGCAGTGTACCGACCGGCAGCGCTTTATTTTTCAGCAGCGACACCGCGCAGCTTCCGGTATCGCCGGACAGCACCAGATCGAGCCCGTTGCGGATAAGTGGGTGTTCCCAACTGATAAACTGCGCATCTTCACGAGAGAGTGCCTGATCGCGATCGAAGGTGATCGTACAGCCGTCCTGCGGCAACCCTGGGAAATCCGGCACCAGCATATGATCGGATGGCGTCAGAATGATCAGGTTATCGCTGCGATCTTCCTGATTGATGCCAACAATATCAAACAGGTTCAGGGCGAATGTCACCAGATTGACGTCATTATCCTGTTCAGCAATGGCCTGCGCCAATAGCTGAGCCTGCTCGCCACCGTTAGAATGCATTTCCAGCAGGCGATCGCGACCCTGTTCAAGCTGCTGCTTCAGGCTGTCGTGCTGCTGACGGCAGGTATGGATAAATTCATCTAATCCCTGCTGTTCACCGACGGTCGTCAGCCGCTCAATCAACTGCGTATGGTGTGCATCATAGATAGTGCGACCTGTTGGACAGGTGTGCTCAAACGCATCCAATCCTTCGTGATACCAGCGTACCAGCATGGCCTGTGCGGTATTTTCCAGATAGGGCACCAGAACCTGAATCTCTTTTGCCTGTCCGATTCGGTCCAGACGACCAATACGCTGTTCCAGCAGGTCGGGGTTGAACGGCAGATCGAACATCACTAAATGGCTGGCAAACTGGAAGTTACGGCCTTCAGAGCCAATCTCTGAACAGATCAGCACCTGTGCGCCTTCTTCTTCGGAAGCAAAATAGGCGGCGGCGCGGTCACGTTCCAGAATAGACAATCCCTCATGGAAGACGGCGGCGCGAATCGCCTCACGCGTGCGTAGCACTTGCTCCAACTGTAGCGCTGTGGCGGCCTGTGCACAGATCACCAGCACCTTTTCATCGCGGTTAGCAGTCAGGTAGTTCAGCAACCATTCCACACGTGGGTCGAAGTTCCACCAGGTGGCGTCGTCCCCTTCAAGCTGTTGATAAATTTGTTCTGGATACAGCATGTCGCGGGCGCGGGTTTCCAACGGCTTATTCGCGTTCATAATGCCGGAAACTTTAATGGCTGTTTGGTACTGTGCCGGCAGCGGCAGACGAATTTGATGCAGAATACGCTGCGGAAAACCTTTAACCCCCTGACGCGTATTGCGGAACAACACACGGCTGGTGCCGTGGCGATCCATCAGCATAGTGATCAGTTCCTGACGCGCCTTTTGATTGTCATCGCTGTCGCTGTTGATGGCTTTTAGTAACGGCTCGATGTCCTGCTCACCCAGCAGATCGCTTAGCGCATTCAGTTCAGTCGTTTGGGCTTTTTCGCCTGCTAATAGTAGTGTGACGGCATCGGCAACCGGACGGTACTGCTGCTGTTCGGCAACGAATTCTTGATAGTCGTGGAAACGGTTGGGATCGAGCAGGCGTAAACGCGCAAAGTGGCTTTGCTGGCCAAGCTGTTCCGGCGTTGCGGTTAATAGCAGAACGGCAGGGGTGGCGCGTGCCAGCGTTTCAATAGCCTGATATTCCGCGCTGGGGCTTTCTTCGCTCCAGACCAGATGGTGGGCTTCATCCACTACCAGCAGATCCCAGTCGGCGTTAACTAACTGTGCAAAACGCTGGGCGTTGCGCTGAACAAATCCCAGTGAGCAGATCACCAACTGTTCGGTTTCAAACGGATTGCTGCTGTCCAGCTTGGCTTCGGCATAGCGCTCATCGTCAAACAGTGAGAACAGCAGATTAAAGCGGCGCAGCATTTCGACCAGCCACTGATGTTGCAGGGTTTCCGGTACGATAATTAACACGCGGCTGGCACGACCCGCCAACAACTGCTGGTGGATAATCATACCGGCTTCAATCGTTTTCCCCAGACCGACTTCGTCCGCCAGCAAAACACGTGGCGCATGGCGTTGGCCGACTTCATGAGCGATGTGAAGCTGATGGGGGATGAGGCTGGCACGCATGCCGCGCAAACCGCCCCATTGTTGCAGCGCCTGCTCGTTCTGGTGCTTGCGGGCGCGATAGCGCAGAGCAAAGCGATCCATACGATCTATCTGTCCGGCGAACAGGCGATCTTGTGGTTTGTTGAACGTGAGCTTGCTGTCCAGAAAGACTTCACGCAGTTCTGCCTGTGTTTCATCGTCCAGGCGTTGGCCGCAATACACCAGTAACCCTTTTTCTTCCCGCACGTCATCAACCTTAAGCTGCCAACCTTCATGGCTGGTAACGGTATCGCCGGGATTGAACATCACGCGGGTGATGGGGGCGTCGCTGCGGGAATAAAGTCGGTTTTCACCGCTGGCAGGGAAAAGCAGCGTTATCATACGCGTATCGACGGCAACAACCGTTCCCAGTCCAAGTTCGCTTTCTGTATCGCTGATCCAGCGCTGACCAAGTGTAAAAGGCATAAATTCTTAGCTCGATGTCGTTTGTGTCGGGGGAATGTCTGATTACATTATCGGTTGCGGATAATGCTGCTGATGCAAATTCAGAAAGGGCGTTATGGTAATGGATGACGGCGCGTTCGTCACCTCTCAAACTTGCTGTGCTGTGAATTAACCGTTTCTATTTAAAATAATCCCATCTGACCTGTCACCAGTGTAGCAAAGTCGTCATGAAGGAAAGGAAGAATGGCGTCCGCGACGGGCTGAAGCTGGCGTTCTACATAATGCTGATAATCTAACGGTGAATGTCGGGTTTCCAGCGGTTCAGGGCCATTGACGGTCATCACATAGCTGATCCAGCCACCGTTTTGGTATTGCAGCGGTCGACCTTGCTGACGGTTATAATCATCGGCGACTTTCGCGGCTCTGGCGTGTGGCGGCACGTTGCGCTGGTAATCGTCCAGCTTGCGACGCAGCCGTTTACGGTAGATCAGCAGATCGTCAAAATCCCCGTTCAGAGTACGGTCAACATAATCCCGCAGCCAGTCCTGATAAGGCTGTTGCTGAAAAATCAACAGATAAAGCTGCTGCTGAAACTGCTGTGCCAGCGGCGTCCAATCGGTACGCACGGTTTCCAGCCCTTTGAACACCATCTTTTCGCCTTGTGGCGTGTCGATCATTCCGGCGTAGCGTTTTTTACTACCTTGTTCTGCGCCGCGTATCGTTGGCATCAGGAAACGGCGAAAATGGGTTTCGAACTCTAGTTCTAGCGCGCTGGTTAACTGCTGAGTGTCTTGCAGGTGCTGTGTCCACCACTGATTAACGTGCTGTACCAGCGTTTTACCAATTTTTGCGGCTTCCTCTTCACTGTGCGCATGCTTAAGCCAGACGAACGTGGAGTCGGTATCGCCATAAATCACCTGATAGCCTTGCTCTTCGATCAGTTCGCGCGTTTTACGCATAATTTCATGACCGCGCAGAGTGATAGAGGAGGCGAGTCGCG
Source organism: Pectobacterium sp. IFB5596 (assembly GCF_021432585.1). Taxonomy (NCBI): domain Bacteria; kingdom Pseudomonadati; phylum Pseudomonadota; class Gammaproteobacteria; order Enterobacterales; family Pectobacteriaceae; genus Pectobacterium; species Pectobacterium sp. IFB5596. The sequence goes on along the minus strand of NZ_LXFY01000031.1, from coordinate 136,010 downwards.
GGTCAAAGAAGCGGCAGCCAGTCGCACCTAGCACGCCGTAAAAGGCATTCATGATAATCTTCAATGCCTGCGATAGCGGCTTATTATTGGTGCGTTTCGCCGCTTCACGTCCTTGCCAAATGTGTTCAACAATGGCTGGCAAGCAGTGTTGATCACGTGAGAACCATGCCCCGCGAAAGCCGGAGACGGCATGCTGAGCGTCTGGATTCTGCGTTCCCACCGCCAGCCCGACGGGGTCGATCAGAAAGGTGCGGATAATCGAAGGATAGAGGCTCTTGTAATCCAGCACGAGCACGGAGTCATACAGGCCGGGACGTGAATCCATCACAAACCCACCGGGGCTGGCTTCCAGTGCGACCTCGCCCAGATTGGGCGCGACGTAACCCATGCGATGCATGCGCGGTAGATAAAGGTGGGAAAATGCCGCGACGGAACCACCGCTGCGGTCTGCCGCCAGCCCGGTGACGCTGGCGCGTTCCAGTAAAAAAGGCAGGAGTTCGGTTTTTTCAAAAATACGCGTGACGAGTTCGCAGTCCTGTAGGTTATAGCGAGCGAGTGCGGGCTTATCTTCGGCAAAGCGACGGTCAATTTCATCCATCCGTTGATAGGGCGTGTCGATGGCTTTACCTTCCCCCAGCAGTGACTGTGCGACAAACTCCAGACTGAACGAGGCAAAATTCCACGTCGCGGATTTGAGCGCTTCAATGCCGTCAATAATCAGACGGCCAGTGGCGCTGGCAAAGAAATGCCCCTGTTTAAAGCCGTGTTCTCGCCATTCCAACGCCTGCCCATTACGCCCCAGCTTGAGAGGAATGTTGTAGCGCTCTGCATGTTTCTGCAAAACACGCAGGTCAAACTGCACCAGATTCCAGCCGATGATGGCATCAGGATCGTGTTGCTGCATCCAGGTGTTCAGCTTTTCTAACAGTAGCGGGCGGCTGGCAACGTACTCAAGATTAAAATCATCGCGTTCGGCAGGTGTGCCGTTTGGCGGGCCGAGCATGTAAACCTGGCGCTGCCCGCAGCCTTCGAGCCCGATGCAGTAAAGCTCACCGTGGCGGTTGGTTTCGATATCCAGCGACACTAGCCTGAGTGTCGGACGGTAATCGGGATTCGGCTTCATGCGGGCTTGTGTTAGCAGGTTATCTGACATGGGGGTACCGCTCAGCCACACGGGGGCGGTGATAAAGCGTTCCATCAGAAAACGTTCCGTCGGGCGAATATCCGCTTCGTAGACCTGAACGCCACCTTCACGCAGTAACTTTTCCAGCCGCAGCAACTGACGGTATTGCGGGCAATACAGCCCCAATAGCGGTTGATGGTGGAAATCTTGCATAGCGAGCGGCTTTAACTGCCAGCGTTTTTCCTGCTGTAACAGTATTCTTGCGCGGGCTTCCTGCTGTGCGGGAATAAAGGCAACGGCCTCTTGTGGCGGCAGCCGTGCAAGCAGCGGACCTTCATCGGTGGCCAGCCAAAATTCAACCTGCGTGCCTGCTGGCGTATCGTTCCAGTGGCGGGTCAGTAGAAACCCCTGACGAACCTGAGTCACTAAGCGGCCTTTTATAGCAAGCGAGATAAGGAAGGATGGTAGAGATAAGTATGGTTATTTATACAGGTAATGTCCAGTGTTGCTGGATAAGGTCAGAGCACCCATTGCCGCCATTCTCTGAAACGCACTTTCGCACCAACGCGCCTGAACTTTTCCAGTCGAAAGAAGAAACAACTTAACCTATAATCCCTTCAATCAGAGAGGAATTTATTACACCTGATTTTAATGTTGTACTGAAGAACTAAGGAAAGATAGTCAAGGCTAACGTTGATTCTCCTGCATCTGATATTTTTTATTTTATAGATCATATTTTACTTATGAAAATTAATTTTCGAATTGTTGTTTCTATCTAATGTCTATCCTAAATGAGGTCAAGTGATGGTTTTCATTGTTTGGTTTGTATTATCTATATGTGTTGGGGTTTTAGCTGGTAATAGAGGCCGAAGCGCTATTGGATGGTTCTTATTGGCATGTATAGTGAGCCCAATTATTTCTTTTATTATCTTGCTTGTAATAAAAAATATTAAAGAAGAAGAGGAACAGATGCTTTACCAACAGAGAGCACGTGCTCGCTGGCAAGAAGAAAAAGATGATGAGGAAAGAAGGCATCAGCAGATTTTACAGGCCATCTTAATGAGATCAAATGAAGGTGCTGACCTTAATAATGGAGTTCCTAGGATTACAAAAGAGTGCCAATTCTGCGGAGGGGAAATAGTGAAGGAAGCAATTATCTGCAAATATTGTGATAATATACTAAAATAACCCTGAGGTAGAATGATTATCTGATCAATCTATAATTTTTGCTAGCATATCACTATCTAATAATGCAAGGTTAACAGCCTAACCTGCTGCGCCACTGGAATTAAATCAATGGCGCAATTATATCTTTTCAAGAATCTTACTTGTGCCCAAGAACAGCAAATTTTTGCAATTTAAAATAAACCTCAATGTTATTCTTAAAACAGATACACCCAACATTCCATCGGAAGTTTTTCGCTTCTGAATCGTAAATTCGAATACCGGAAACCAACAAGTGGCACCTGCATTAAAGTCTACGATATCACTTTTATAGGTAAACCACGGCAAACATAATATGACAAATAGCAAAAGAGATCGCCTGCAATCCCAATATCTTCCAGTAGCATGCAGGCAATTGCTTCTGGCTTCAGCGTCTGAAAGACACGTTATTGATTCATAATCCTAATCATCACAAAGAATGACGGGTTTTTACCTAATAGCACGTACGTTGAAGAACAACACAAAAACTAGGGCAATTCAGAGTAAGGAAAGATTAGATTTCGGTCTGCGCGTTATTCGTCAGAGCTGGGTATCTCTGTGAAGGAGTGCTCCCTGTTGATTTATATATCGCTTAAGTTCTATTTTCCTTAAGCCAAATTTTCCCTTAATACTGGATATATAAAATAAATAACCAATTGAGAGTGTCTATTTTAATAGTGTTAAACTAAATGTGGCGACGATTTTCTCGCGACAGAGTAATTACTTACATTTTTTACACAAAATGTGCATAGATAAACCAAAACAGGCAGTATTGCCATCACGCAATACTGCCTGTTTCATTGATTACAATGGCGTTCTGAATCGTGACGTTACGATCTATTTGGTTAAATGATTCACACGATTGCGTGTGAATCATAAAAGAAGTAGGAACGAGAATTAATGCTCGTCGCGTAAAGCTGAAGCCACGCGGTTGCGGCCTTCCTGTTTGGCTTGATACAGAGCCTCATCCGCGAGCTTGAAGGTTCGCTCGATCGACATATCGCTGGTACCCGGTTCCCATAGGGCAACACCTAATGAGATGGTGATATTGCCCACGACAGGTATCGTGGATTCCTGCGTGCGTTGGCGTAATCGTTCAGCAATGTTGAGAGCCTCATTCAGGCTGGTTTCTGGCAACAATATCAGAAACTCTTCACCGCCGCTGCGGCACAGAATGTCAGCATCGCGCGAGCTGGTGCGAATAAGCTGTGATAGATAGCGAATGACGGTATCCCCTACGTCGTGACCGTGGGTGTCATTGATGCGTTTGAAGCGGTCGATATCGAGCGCGATGACCGCAAAGCTTTTTTGCCCCATCTGCCAGTAGCGGAGAACGCTATCCAACCCGCGGCGATTGAGTAGTTCGGTCATCGGGTCTGAGTGTGCCTCAGAGCGTAATTTACCAATTTTGCGTTGCAATAAATCGATGCCTAGCAACATGGCCTGCTTGAGCTGAGAGGCTTCAAAATACCAAGAGTGGATGTTTCTGATATCGTCGGAAACGTCCGTCGCATCCATCTTATTGGCACTGCGAGCCAACAGCCAGAGGGGCTGTGCGATGAGCCGGGCAAGTAGCCAGACGCACAAGATCGTGAGTAGCGCGAGCGGGAGCGTATGACGCAGAACGTTTAGCATCAGCCCATCCAGTGGTTTCAGCGTGGTGTCTGTTGGGCGAAGCGCCACAATCTCCCATTGTGAGGTAGATTCCACGGCGTAACCCGCTAACATTTGTTCACCCAGATAGTTCACCATATGCTGGCTACCATTATCTTCGCGCTGTGCATCGATCTTCAGATCGTTGGTTTCTACTTTACCAATACGCTCCATATCGCGGTGATACAGCATTCTTCTGTTTCTATCGGTGACATAAATATAAGAGCCGTCGCGGTAATAGTGTTTATCTAGTAGCGTATTAAGAACGCTGGGCTGCTTAAGATAGATCGATCCGCCGATAAACCCTTTGTAACGGCCATCCCGTGTAAAGATCGGCGACGATATCAGCACGATAAAGTTATTGGCGGCAGACATGTAGGGCTGGCTGATGAGAGGCCGCTTTTCTTTCAAGGCGTCGAGTGCGCCGTCTGTTGTCAGGTTTCTCCCGATTAATTGGAACGTATCGGGTGACGTGGCTCTGACGATACCTTTTTCATCTGCAATGACGACAGAGTTGAAGTTGCTGGTCTGTAACCGCAGGCGGTCAGCTTCTTTTAGCAGACTAACCTTGTCATCCATTTGGGAAGCGACGATGTTTGCGCTGTAGGCTAACTGCTGCTGAGATTCTTTAAAGAAAGAATGGGTCATTGCCGCAAGTTTGGCGGCGTAGACGCGATTGGCTTCAAGTGTGTTATCAATCAGAAGCTCTCGCTGGACGCGATAGCTGGCGTAAAAGCTGTTTGCCAGCGTCACTAATGCGCTTGCCACTGCCAGTAATAGGATGAGGCGTCGTAGCCCGAAATGATTGAGTAGTTTAAAAAACATAGTGGCAGAGCGGCACAGTGGCAAAAAATGACCGCTATCATAAGTGTTGCTGCCTGTCGGTGCAAAATAATTGACCAACAATCAGGAGTTGACGGCTTCTGCTATGATCCAGACAATCTTTGTTTTTATACAGTACGGGTAGGTTTTATGGAAGCGTGGCTGGATCATCTGGTTACTCAATCACTCGCGTATTCACTGATCGCCGTCATGCTGGTTGCTTTTCTGGAATCTCTGGCTCTGGTGGGGCTGTTGTTGCCGGGCACGGTCATGATGGCAACGCTGGGGGCGCTGATCGGCAGTGGACAAATGGGGCTGTACCCGGCGTGGGCGGCTGGAATTATCGGTTGCCTGCTAGGAGACTGGATTTCCTATTTTATTGGCATACGTTTTAAGGCACCACTACATAACTGGTCTTTCCTGAAAAAGTATCAGGCGTTGCTGAATAAAACTGAATACGCCCTGTATCAGCACCCGATGCCGACGATATTGATCGGGCGTTTTGTCGGCCCGACGCGGCCGCTTATCCCAATGGTGGCGGGGATGCTGGGGTTACCACCTTATAAATTCGCGGTGCCGAATATCATCGGCTGCCTGCTGTGGCCACCGGCCTATTTCTTACCTGGTATTCTGGCTGGGGTGGCGATTGATATTCCCGCAGGGACGAACAGCGCGGGCTTTAAGTGGTTATTACTGGCAACGGCCATCGTGGTATGGGTCGCAGGCTGGTTAAACTGGCGCTGGTGGCGCAGCGATAAGCGTAAACATCATGATTGGTTTAGCAGAAAGATACCGCTCAGACGCCTGCGTTGGGTCGCTCCAGCGATATCTGTAGCGGCGGCTGCATCGTTGGTCGTGCTGGTTCAGCACCCGCTGATGCCGGTTTACCGGCACCTGCTATGGCAGGTGTTGAACGGGTGAGATTGGGCAGGCCGGGAAAGACCCGGCCACGCCATTTAGCAGTAAAACTCGGCGACCTGCTCAAAAATACGCATTTCTTCACCGTGACGACGAACCTGAAGGACATCCTCCAGCTTTTCTACCTGACTGATCATTTGCTGTAGCCGCTGGTCATCTTTAACCAGTAGCCAGATTCGGCTTTCTTCACCGTTTGCCAGCGGCATACACAGAATGCCTTCTACGTTAAATGCCCGGCGGGCAAACAGTCCGCAAACGTGTGACATCACGCCGGGGTGGTTGCGCACAGAGAGTTCTAGCGTGACCTGATTTGAAGTTGGCTGAGTTGACGAAGTTAGTTGAGTTGACATAGTCATTAATCTCCGATCATATCGATGTTCGCTGCGCCCGGTGGCACGATGGGTAACACTTTTTCATTGGCGTCAATAAGTACGTGGATCAGCGCAGGACCCGGCTGATTAAGCGCCTCTTGCAGAGCAGCCTGTGGATCGGCTGCGGCGTTTAGATCGCAGGTTGCAAAGCCGAAACCTGCGGCAATCGCGAGGAAATTGGTACTGTAACGGTAATCGGCCGCGAAGATGCGCTGCTGGAAAAACATATCCTGCTGCTGGTGAACCAGACCCAGTGACTGGTTGTTCATCAGGACGATTTTTACGTTGAGCCCTTCTTCTGCCGCGGTCGCCATTTCCTGAATATTCATCATCAGGCTGCCATCACCCGAGAAGCACACTACGGTGCGTTCCGGTTCGGCCAGCGCGGCACCAATCGCCGCAGGCAGGCCAAAGCCCATCGTGCCAAATCCACCAGATGTCAGCCACTGACGTGGACGACGCAGTGGATAGGACTGAGCCACCCACATTTGATGTTGGCCGACATCGGTGGTGATGATGGCATCATCCGTCAGCGCCTGCGCCGTGGCCTGCACCAGACCATAATGGCTTAACGGATCGTCAGCATTCGGCATGCTGAACGGGAATTCCTGTTGCAGACTGCTAACGGTTGCACGCCACACGTCACGCTGCTGCGGCGTAATATGCGGAAGCAACTGCTCCAGTGCCTGTGCAACGTCGGCATTGATCGCCACATGTGGCTGGCGGATCTTGCCCAGTTCGGCTGGATCGATGTCGATGTGGATGATGCTGGCCTGCGGGCAAAACTGCTCTGCTTTACCAATCGCGCGATCGTCAAAACGCGCACCCAGCACAATTAACAAATCCGCCTGCTGTAAGATCAGATTGGTTGATCGTGCGGCGTGCATGCCGAGCATACCCAGCGACAGAGGATGATCGACAGGCATTGAGCCCAGGGCCATCAGCGTCATGGTGGTTGGCAGGCTGGAACGTTCTGCCAGTTGAACTGCCTGCTCGTGCGCAGCGCTGCTAATGATCCCACCGCCCAGATAGAGAACCGGACGCTGCGCCGCGTTAATCATAGCCGCCGCTCGCTCGATGTCCTGCTGGGCGATAGCGGGGGGCGTATCGAGAGGAAAGACGCCCGGCAATTCGCTCAGTTCAATGGTTGCGTTCTGAATATCTTTTGGAATATCGATCCACACCGGTCCGGGACGGCCCGACTGCGCGATGCGAAACGCTTCTGGGATCACGCGCGGCAGTTCGCTGATGTCACGCACCAGATAATTATGCTTAGTGACGGGGATTGAGATGCCGTAGGTGTCGACTTCCTGAAACGCATCGGTGCCGATCATGCCGGAAGGCACCTGACCGGTGATGCACACCAGCGGGATGGAATCCAGCTTTGCATCGGCAATGGCAGTGAGCAGGTTGGTTGCTCCTGGGCCGCTGGAGGCCATACAAACGGCGGCTTGCCCACTGGCGCGCGCCATGCCTTGTGCCATAAATCCCGCCCCTTGTTCATGGCGAGCCAGAACGTGGTGAATCGTCTTACTTTGACCCAGTGCATCATATAACGGCAGAGCTGCGCCGCCTGGAATACCCGCTACGGTGGTGATGCCCTGCTGTTCGAGCAGCCGAACAATCAACTGAGCGCCTGTATAACGCATGTTTACATCCTTCATCAGGGCCGGTGCGGTGTCGGAGCGGGGAGGGTAGAAACAAGAAACCCCGCTCGGCTGGCGCCGGCGGGGTTTGAGAATCTTCGATTCGGAACCCGTTACGGCGCGCTGCCGACGACGACCACGACCACCACGCGCACGACGACGACCGCGTCAACATGCGCGGTGCTTAGTAGTGCTGAAGTGGAAGAAGAGTAGTGCGTCACGGGAATCCTATTTATGTTCTAGTGAATTATTTATGGCCGAATGTTGTGTTCGAATGAGTTATTCACTCGCCAACTCATATAAGCACAGCAGTACAAAAAGACACAATACCTACAAGGGATAAAAACTGAATATGTCGAATTGGTCACAGTATACCCGTCATACTTCGAGTTGCATGTGCGTTGGCTGCGCTCAAATACTCGGCCCGTCGTGGGCCTTGCCCTGAAGGGCCGCTGCAAGCAGCGTTCAAATCTGCTCCCGGCAGATTTGTCACCCGAATCACTTACCTGAGTAAGCTCATCGGGATTCCCTCACTTGCCGCGTTATTCGGCCTATGGCCTCACCCCTTCGGGGTCAGCGCAAGCGCTGTTCAAAACGCTACGTTTTGTCCTGAAACTCGAATTATTTAGGGTATATATTGGTATTTCACCGCACGATTACCGCCTGATTTTTCGCCGAAAAACCAGAGAAGCGTGACTGTTTTCACAATTGGAACAGGGTTTCAATGTTATAAATTATAAAATAATCATTGGGATAGTGGGTGGTGATAAATGGGCGTGTCCCGAGTGGTAGGGAAAGGGGTATTGAGCGGTATCTTACTGATGGCAATGGGTATCGGTCAGGCAATGTCCTGTCAGGCTGGCCCTGCTAACGAGTGGAAACGGGGTATTGAACAGCAGCGTCAGGCGGATTTGGGCAACGGCTGTTATCTCAATCCGATTATTGCGGGCGATCATCCAGATCCCACGATTATCAAGGATGGTGCCGATTACTACATGACGTTCTCGTCCTTTGACGATATCCCCGGACTGCTGATTTGGCACTCGCGCGATTTAGTTAACTGGCAGCCGATTGGCCCGGCGATCACGACGCCCGTTGACGCGATCTGGGCGCCGGATTTGGTGAAACACGACGGCAAATATTATATCTACTTCACCACAAACCGGATTATCGACGCCAAAGGAACGAAAAAGAAAACGCTGTATGTGATTACTGCCGATGATATTCACGGCCCGTGGACGCCGCCGAAGGATACGGGCTTGAAAAATCCGGCCAGCGATCCCGGTCATGTGGTGGGAGAGGACGGTAAACGTTACATCTTTATGTCTGGCGGCAATCGCGTGCAGTTAACCGATGACGGGCTGTCGACGGTCGGTGACATGGAAGTGGTTTATCAGGGATGGCAATACCCAGAAGAGTGGGATGTGGAAAGCTTCTCGCAGGAAGGGCCGAAGATGCTGCGCCACGGTGACTATTTCTACATGGTGCTGGCGGAAGGCGGCACGGCGGGGCCACCAACGGGACATATGGTGATTGCCGCGCGATCGAAATCGATCAACGGGCCGTGGGAGAACTCACCACATAACCCGATTATCCGCACGCAAGATCGTTCTGAAAAGTGGTGGTCACGCGGCCACGCAACGCTGATCGAAGGACCGGATAAAAATTGGTACATGGTGTATCACGGTTATGAAAATGGCTTTATGACGCTGGGACGGCAGGCGATGCTGGAGCCGATCGTCTGGGGAGACGATGGCTGGTTTACGTCTGCTGGCTTTGATACCGGTAAACCGATTCGCAAACCGGCTGGAGGCGAAGCGGTGCCGCATGGCATCGGCTGGTCTGATAGCTTTACCGACGAGAAATTTCCAGCCCGCTGGCATTTCTACCGCGCCAATGCGGAAGAGCTGAAACGGGTTACGCTCAGCGACGGCAAGCTGCACCTGAAGGCAAAAGGAACGTCGCCGAAAGACAGCGCACCGCTGACGATGATCCCTGGCGATCAGGCTTACCAAATTGAGGTTACGGCGAATTTCGCCCCCGGCGCACAGGCTGGTTTACTGCTGTTCTACAACGCGAAGCTGTATGTCGGGTTGTCGTTTAATCAGGATGGCACCGTCATGCACCGCTATGGGCTGGAAAGGGCGGAGAAGAAACTGCCGCACATCACAGGCAATGAGGTGCAGATTCGGATGAAAAACGATCGCCATATCGTGACGTTTTACACCCGAACCTCGGATCAGGAGCCGTGGAAAAAGTATCCGGTGCAGATGGAAGTGTCCGGCTACCATCACAACGTCGCGTATGACTTCCTCAGTCTGCGGCCTGCTCTTTACGCATCGGGCGAGGGTGACGTGACGTTCAGTAACCTGCGCTATCAGGCTTTGCCTTGATTCCCCGGTCTTAAGACGAGCGTGAAATGCCCAGGATGGTGGCGGCTTCGGCGCTGCCATCCTGTAGCGCCTGAGTCGATCCATCATAATAAATCTGCCCGTCCACGATCAGCACCGTACGTTTTGCGATCCGCATGGCATCATCCAGATTGTGAGACACCATCAGCAGCGTGAACTGACGCTCCTGACATACGCTTTCAACCAGATCGAGCATCTCCTGACGCAGTGCCGGATCGAGTGCTGAAAACGGTTCATCCAACAGCAGAATCGGTTGATGACGTACCAGACAGCGTGCCAATGCCGCGCGCTGACGTTGCCCGCCGGAAACCTGCGACGGTAACCGATCCAGAAGATCTGCCAGACCAACCCGATCGGCGATCTGCCGTAGCGTTTCACGCTGTGCGGTACTGAGCCGTAGACCGGGGTGCAACCCCAGCGCGATGTTCTGCCCAATCGTCAGGTGAGGAAACAGGTTGTTTTCCTGAAATAGAATAGAAACCGGTCGTTTAGCGGGGGGAGTTTCGCGGTGGGGAGCGCCGTTAAGCCGTAATTCGCCGCTGTCTGCCATCAGGAAACCGGCAATCAGATTCAGCAGCGTGCTTTTCCCTGCGCCGCTGGGGCCGAGGATGGCGATGCGCTCACCCGGTTTGACGTGAAAATCAAAGCGCATAGGCAAGTGCTGATAGAAGTAGGTCAATTTCTCAAGCGCGATCATGACGGCCTGCCAGTTTCTCAATCAGGGTAAATAACATAAAGCACAGCAGCATCAACAACAGTGCCGTGACCGCACCGTCGGCGCTGCGATAGGAACCAATTTGCTGATACAGATAGAACGGCAACGTACGGAACTGCTCATTGCCGAACAGTGCGATGACGCCGAAGTCGCCGATAGACAATACGCAGGCAAAGGCCAACGCCTGCGCTAACGGCTGCTTCAGGGCGGCAAGTTCGATTAGCTTCAGCCTTTGCCAGCCGCGAATATCCAGCGATGTACAGAGCCGATTGTAGCGTTCGGCAACATCCAGCATCGGGTTTTCCAACACCTTAATGGCATATGGAATTGCCATCAGCGCATTCGTGAACACAACCAGCGCATAGGGGGATTGTGGCAGCCCGATGCTGTTATTCAGCAGCAGAAAAAAGCCAGTTGCCAGCACAATACCGGGCATGGCGAGGATGAGCATACCGCTCAGGTTCATCAACTGCCCGTAGAGTGGCTTCTGGCGTAACTTGAGTTCGCGGCTGCTCCAGAGCAGCATCATGGTTAACACCAGACACAGGAGCCCAGCGCCTAGGGCAATGCGCAGCGAAGTAAACAGCGTTTGCCAGAGTACGGGCTGTTGCAGCACGGTAACCAGCGAGCGGTTCACGCCATCAACCACCACGGCTAGCAAAGGGGGAATGACCAGCAGCAACAGCGCGCCAATCATCAGGCCATCGGTGAGGCGGCTTAAGGCGCTATCTTGCGGGTTGCGCCATGAAAGCTGCTGCGTACTGCCGACAGGCAGAATACGACCCAATCGCTGGCTCAGCAGCACCAAACCGAGACAGCAAACCATCTGAATTATCGCCAGCAGTGCCGCGCGTGCCGGATCGTAATCAAAGCTCAATGCCTGATAGATAGCCAGCTCAATCGTGGTCGCCTGCGGGCCACCGCCCAGTGACAGAACTGTGGCAAAGCTGGCAAAGCAGAGCATAAAAATTAGCGCGCCAGTGGGTAAAATTTGCCTGCGCAGGGCGGGCCACTCCAACAGACGGAAATGTTGCCAGCTATTCATGCCCAGATTGGCGGCTAACTGGCGCTGCTCGGTGGCGATGCCTTCTAAGGATTGCAATAGCAGTCGGGTTGCCAGCGGCAGGTTGAAGAAGACGTGTGCCAGCAAAATACCTTTCAGTCCGTAGGGCGAAAACGTGTATTTTAGGTCGAACCAGCCCAATGCAGAGGCCAGCCAGCCTTGTCGGCCATAAACGCTGAGCAGGCCAAAAACGGCCACCAGTACGGGCAACACCAGCGTCATCGCGCACAGGCGCAGCAACCAGCGATGGCCGGGGAAGCGCCGTCGGTACAGCGCTCTGGCGAGGCAAATCGCGGGAACGGTAGAAAACAGCGCAGAGAGAAAGGCCTGCCAGAAGGTAAACCGAATGACATGCCAGAGATAGCTGTCATGCCATAGCGTGCGCCACTGGCTTTCTGGTGCCTGTATCCACAGCGCGCCGAAAGCCAGTACGGCAACGGAAATTAACAACGTGGTGGCCAGTAGCCCTGGCCACAGACGTCCGCCGATTAGTGGCTGACGGCGCGTTGCCATGCCTGAATCCACTGCGTCCTTTGGTCGGCAACGTCTTGTGCGCTGAACTGCATCGCTTTCTCAGGCACGGCGAGCGTTGCGAAGCCCGCAGGCAGTTCGGTTTTCACCGCCGGATACATCCAGTTTGTCGTAGGGATAGCCTGCTGGAAGGTTGGGCTCAGGATGAACTGCATAAAGCGTTTTGCCAGCTCGGGGTTTTTGCTGGAAGCCAACTGCCCGGCGATTTCAATTTGCAGATAATGTCCTTCGCTAAAGGTCGCCGCTGCGTAGCTGTCTTTCTTCTCTTCGATGATGTGGTAGGCCGGCGATGTCGTGTAGCTCAACACCAGATCGGCTTCCCCTTTCAGGAACAAACCATAGGCTTCGCTCCAGCCTTTGGTGACGGTAACGGTTTTTTTCGCTAGCTTCTGCCAGGCTTGCGGCGCATCGTCGCCGTAAACTTTCTGCATCCACAGTAGCAGGCCCAGCCCCGGTGTGCTGGTGCGCGGGTCTTGATAGATCACTTTCCACGGCGTGTTGCTGTCCACCAACTCATGCAGGCTTTTCGGCGGGTTCTTCAGCGTGTCTTTGTTGTACACAAAGGCGAAATAGCCGTAGTCGTAAGGAACGAACGTTTTATTGTTCCAGCCGCCCGGCACCGTGACGGTGTTGGTGTCCTGACCGTGTGGCGCAAACAGACCGGTTTGCTCTGCGGCTTGCAACAGATTGTTATCCAGCCCCAGAATGATGTCCGCTTTACTGTTTTTTCCTTCCATACGCAGGCGATTTAGCAACGATGCACCATCTTCCAGCGCGACGAAATTCAGCTCGCACGCGCACTCTTTTTCAAACGCGGTCTTGATGACGGGTCCCGGGCCCCATTCGGAAGCGAATGAGTCATAGGTATAAACGGTAAGCGCGGGCTTGGCGAAAGCGGATGCTGAGAGCAGTAACAAACAAGGTAGGCTGGTTTTCAGCACGGTGGCTGAACGGTGTAAGAATTGATTTAACACTTTGCACTCCTGAGAATCATAGGGTGGCAAAGGACTTCGAGGCAGCATAAGCCGCACTCTCAAATCCCTTCGCCGGTATTAACCGGATCAGGTTCGACGGGTATCTTCTCAGCGAAAAATTTTCCGCACCCCGTTGAGAACGGCTCATTGTAAAGGGTTAAGTCCGGCAGTGAAAGGCTCTCAGCGTTCCGGCGGCGCAAACCACGCGGATTTAAAATCAAACCAGCCCAGCATATTCATTCTGACGCCGCGCATGCTGCGCTGCCCTTGAAGTTGCAGCCAGTGATGCAATAACGGATGCAGTTGCCCGCTTTTGATGAGTTTTTCACTCCATTCTGCCATTGGGAGCGAGTGATTACGCCACTGTTGTGCGTCGGTATCCAGGTCGTCGTTCAGACAATGTTGCACCAGCGGCAGCTCATAGAGCATGGCGAACAGAGAGAATTCGAGCGGCAGATAACAATTCAGGCTACCAAACCAGATATCGCTTTCGGCATTGCCCTGATACCAATCTTCGTAGCTGATGGTCTGAACATGTAGAGTGACACCCTGTTGCGCCAGCAGCGTGCGCATAATCTCGCTTAATATCCGGTACTCTGGGTGCTCCTGATAGAACGTGAGCGTGACGTCGGTCAGCCCTTTTGGCATCGACTGTGGCGTGTCAGGGTGATGGTGATGCCAGCGCGGCAGCAGGCTATAGGCTGGCGACCAATCGCGTTGGTTGCTGATATTGGCGTGGTTGAGCAGCGAAATAGGATTAAATACCTGCCTGAGCCATTGCTGAGCCTCTGGGCGCTTGTTCAGCGGTGAACGTTTGTCGAACAACAGAAAATAGCCGCCTTCTTCCATCCGGCTTTCCAACTGTTCGTGACGAGAATTGTCTGACTGGAATTGGACGGAGACGGGCATTTCCTCCGGTTCGTCCGGCAAGACCCAGATGTTGACCTCATCAATCAGCGCTCGATAGCCAAAATAGTCATCGAAAGCGCGGATCTTCAATTGGCTGCTGTTATTGCGCACCACGGCGTAAGGGCCGGTGCCAATCGGGTGTTGGGCGAAATTCGGCAGCGTTTGCCACTCTTGCGGCAGGATCATGGCATGCACGCTGGCCAAAAGCCACGGCAACCACTTATCTGGGCTGCGCAAGCGGATATCAATCACAAACGGCATCGGTGAGGTCACGGCTTCGATATGTGAGAAGAGCGGAAGCGGCGCGAGGCGCGATAACGATAGGGTGATGTCATCCATTGTGAGTTCACGACCGTGATGGAAGCGGATGGCTGGACGCAGATAAAAGCGCCAGTGCAGAGGAGATAGGCTCTGCCAGTGATGAGCTAGATCGGGTTTCAGTTCCCCATTTTCCTCATTTATATTGGTCAGTCCGCTGAATATTTGCCGCGCAATGTGCATTTCTGAGCGTCGTAGTGCTGAACTGGGTAATAAATTGCGTAACGGGCGGTAATAGAGGATGCGCAGAATATGCTTCCCTTGCCGGAAACTTCGCCCAAGGTGGGCGAGTAGCATCTGGCGCACCGCTTCTTTATCACCTACCAACTGCACCAGCTGCTCAATACGATCCTGTTCCAGTAAATCTTCGGCACGCTGCTGCTGTAGCGCTAATCCGGTATAGACAAAGGAGAGCTGCGAACGTTTTCCTCGCCCGGCCTCTGCCTGCCAGATGAGCCAGCCTTCTTGTTGCATTGCGTTCAATAACGAACGGATGTGGCGGCGTGAGCAGTTCAACACCCCGGTTAGCTCTTGCAGCGTGGTATCGGTGGTTTGCCCCTGAAAGTGTTGCCACAGGCGGATGAACTGTTGTTGCAATCGAGGGGAAGACATAAAAGAGGAACTCCCTACACTAAAGTCATCAATTTATCTTTCCCTATATTACGTCGATACTTTCTAGCAAGGAAAGAGAGGAGGTGGATCATGACAATTTCCCGTTTGTCCCAGTTCTATCGAACCTATCTATCGACGTGTAAAGCGAAGTGGTTGCGATGGATGTCTACCCAGCAGCGCGTTGCCTTATTGCAGCAGGCGACGCAGTGGCACCTAAACGAAATGTCTGATGAAGAGTATCGTCATTGGCTCTAGGTGGTGTGAGGAAACGTATTCTGAGTAAAACAATGTATTCTGAGTAATGGTGATGTTTCACCAGCCAGCGAGTTTTCTCGCTGGCTTTTTTTATGGCGTTTACCTGCCACCCTACTACGGATCGTCGCGTCATTTTTTGGCTATTGCGGAGAGCTTGCGTGACGAAGTGGCATCAGCGGCGCGGTTCACGTAATGATTTGTTCACGTAATGGCTTACCTTCGCTGAGCAGTGCACAATAGCGTGCTAATTCATCCTGTTGGCGGGCATTTCGTATCTGTAAGGCCAGATTAATCGTGGCAAGCTCCCGAGCGTTGTCGGCTAACGATTGTGGGATTTTTTTTTGTTTGGCCAGCCAGTCTGCGACATCGCTCCACTCCCACAGCGGTGATGTGCCGCGTAAACGTTGGACTGGGGAGGGGAAATCGCCTGCGCCACGTTTTCCATCTTTGAGAAGCGCAATCGCCTGACGCGACATCGTAGACAAGGCTGCGATATCACTGATCCCAACCCAGACTGCATCAACGGAGTGGACTCTGGCCTGGATGCCTGCTGACTCGATGTCATGAATAGCGCTGATGACCGCGG
Source organism: Pectobacterium sp. IFB5596 (assembly GCF_021432585.1). NCBI lineage: Bacteria > Pseudomonadati > Pseudomonadota > Gammaproteobacteria > Enterobacterales > Pectobacteriaceae > Pectobacterium > Pectobacterium sp. IFB5596. Next base: position 119,900 of record NZ_LXFY01000031.1, on the reverse strand, counting down.
TAGAAAAACGAGGGCTTTCTCGATCAAATTCGAGATAGACGGCGCTGCCATAGAAGCAGATCAACGCGTCGTCGCAGCCGCTGGCAAAAAGTGCATCTTCCAGCCCAGCCGTATCTGCGCAAACGCCCGCTAGCGTGAGAGAAAAGTGATACGTTGTCATAAATTCCTCGGTAAGCCGTATATATCTTTTATTGTTTCAGTATTGTCAGGCAGTTATCGACGTTACGGCGGATCTGCTTTGCATGATTTTCCGGGACTGATGGCGTGGACCAAATGCTCATCATATGAGTGCTGTGGTCCGGCGTGCCGCAGATAAGCCTGCCAAATGCATGCCCGTTGCTAGGATAAAAACGCCAGCCCTGCGCTAATGCGTATTCAATGGCTGCCTGAATATGCTTGTTTGGGTGTTTTTTCATCTATATACGGTCATGGTATGTTTGTTTGTTGACGAGCGTCAACATTGGTGTTGATCAAGAATGAAATATACCCGCTTATTTCACTGGCTATTGAATGGCGTGGCGAGCCTGCGTGTGGCTTCGCAAAAGCAGGTTGAAAGGAAGAGGAAGAATACATTTCAGAGAACCGTATTCAGATATTACTAACGTAACGTTTAATACCCAATATTGAATGTTAGGGTGAAATCTATTGTCATTAAAATTAAACAATTCTATGAATGTGTTTCTATACTAACAAGATGCTGTAACGCAAAAGTCTTAATTCGGATTATTCACTAACTCTATGTAATAGTTAATGTTATGAATGATTTTTAATTGAAGAAATTATCGTTAAAATGACGTTTTTTCGTGATGGTGATCTTATTGATAAAATTATTTTTCATGGGTTACTATTTTTTTTCTTGCATTTAACGCAGATTGTCACAATCTTTAATTAATATGTAACATGTAGTGGCGTTTTATTTTTTCTTGCTTACCTGAAATTTACTTCACAGCAACCTTCTGAATAACTCGACGGATGTAAAAATGAGCGATGTACCGTATCAGTCAATAGCGCTTTACGAAAAGCCAGAATCCTGGCAGTCCACCCCTGGGGTACATAACATTAAGCTGACGCCTCTCTTTGTTGTTGTTTTTTCTGGTGTTTTATTGCTCTTCGCTCTGGCTGTGGCGACGTCATCCTATTTTTTGAAGCAAGCGGAATTGTCATTAAATGAATCAACGCTGGAATTGAACGTTCGGATGGAGTTAGTTGATAGCGCGAATCATATGCGTGCGGCACGTATGAATCTGTTGCATGCCGTGAACCACTTACATAATGGCCTTACGAACAACTACAACGCCAGTATGAAAGCCGCCGAAGAACGGCTGATGATGTCGCAGCAAATGTTTAACGGATATCAAAATAGAGCGGTTCGCGCTGACGTTGAACAAGCACGTGATAATGAATTGAAAGCGCGTTATAGCGATTATGTTGAGCGGGGTATCAAGCCCATGTTTGATATCGCGAAACGGGGCAATGTTGACGAACTCAATGCGTTTGAGTCGACAACCCTGTCTAAGCTGGACGATGAGTATGACGTACCGCTGAAAGCGTCTTATCTTTATCGGGTTGAGATGGCAAAAAATATTAATGTGACGGCCGAAAGACATTCAACGTTGGGATATACGCTGATGACAGGGGCGTTTATTCTTGCCATTGTGCTAACTGGTATGACGTTCTTATTAATTCGTCGGGTCATTATTAATCCAGTGCAGTATTGGGTGTCGCGCATACAGGCTATCGCGCAGGGGGATTTGACGCGCACGAGCGTGGATGTGGGAAGAAATGAAATCGGCATTTTGGGGGGAAATATCCAGCAAATGCAGGATTCACTCTCCGAAACGGTTGGATCGGTGCGTGATAGTGCGGAGTCGATCCATAGTAGTTCGACGAAAATCGCCGTTGGTAACACAGACTTATCCGCTCGAACGGAACAGCAGGCTGCGGCACTGGCGGAAACAGCAGCCAGCATGGAGCAACTTACCGCAGCGGTGAAGCAGAATACCGATAATGCGCATCATGCCAGTGAGGTAGCGACGGAGACGTCTTCCAAGGCCGTAAACGGTGGCAATATTGTTGAACAGGTGGTGGATTCTATGGCTGGTATTGCCAAGAGTTCAGACAAAATCTCTGAGATTATCGCGCTCATTAATGGGATTGCATTCCAGACTAATATTCTAGCGCTGAATGCGGCAGTTGAAGCAGCCAGAGCAGGCGAGCAGGGCAAAGGATTCGCGGTGGTGGCAGGAGAAGTGCGTAGCCTGGCACAGCGTTCGGCTAACGCCGCAACGGAAATTGCCGCGTTGATTAAAGAATCCGAAACCAGAGTAACAGAAGGTACGACGCTGGCATCTGAAGCGGGTAAAGCGATGGCTGAGATTGTCGCTGAAATTAATAACGTTACCCGAATCATGAATGAGATCGCGCTGGCTTCCGATGAGCAAAGCAGCGGTATCAATCAGGTGTCGTTAGCGATATCAGAAATGGATCGGGTCACGCAACAAAATGCGACGCTGGTGTTGGAGGCCTCCTCATCAGCCGCATCTCTGGAGCAGCAGGCTGAGCGGTTAAATCTTGGCGTGTCCCGTTTTCACCTGATGTAGCCCCCTGACGGTAAAAAAAGAAAGTACCATTGATGGCCAGCGACGTTGTCGCTGGCTTTTTTTCGCTGTTTTTTCCAGCATGGGGATGTTAATCCGTTTCTGATAGAATCAGTGAAACAGGTACACCGTTTCTGGATGATGAAGATCGCTTATTTTTCTTCTCTGCCTGAGCAATTTTGTACAAATGACAAGAGGGTTAACGCGTGCATAAAAAGCTGGTTGCGCAAGAGCAGACAAATTTCAGACACCTGGAGGCACTCGGTGGTCTGGATATGTTGCAGGCGCAGTACTACCAGCAACGCTTTCCTCGTCATGTTCATGATACCTATTGCATCAGCGTGATTGAGCAGGGCGCTCAGCGCTTTTATCGCTCTGGTGCGGAGCACGTTGCGCCTAAAGGTGACATCATTTTGGTGAATGCAGACGATGTGCATACGGGAAGTTCCGAGGTAGAAACCGGCTGGGCCTATCGCGCCATTTATCCGCATCCTGACCTTTTTCGCTCCATTAATCAGGATCTTCAACGCGAAAAGGATTCCATTCCGTGGTTTCCTGACGCTGTTGTGCACGATCCAGGATTGGCGGAACAACTGCTCATGACCTTCAATATGCTTGCTCAGCCGGGCAATATGCTATTGAAAGAAACGCTGCTGTTGTCGTCATTAACCTGGCTGACGATGCGCTATAGCAAGACTCGTCTTACGCCACAGACGCTACCTGTTTCGACCCAAAATATATTGAATGTTAAAGCGTTTATGGACGGCTATCCTGAGAGAGAACTCGCCCTTGTTGAACTGGCAGAACTTGCCGAGCTTAGCGTATGGCACTTCTTACGGCAGTTTAAGGCCGTTGTCGGTATCACCCCCCACGCTTATTTGATTCAAGCGCGTTTGCGTAAGGCGAAAGATCTACTGCGTAAAGGCAACACGATTCTTGATGTTTCGGTACAGTGTGGTTTTACCGATCAGAGCCACTTCCACCGTCATTTCAAAAATTCGTTGGGGCTGACGCCGGGCGAGTTTGCTAAAGGCAACGTATAACCCGCCATACTTCAAGTTGCCTGTGCGTTGTTCAAAACGTTAACGTTTTGTCCTGAAACTCGAATTATTTAGGGTATTAATAGGCTCGTTCTCTATTCCGAGTCACAGCAAATTTATCCAATACTGTTAAAAACCGTTCTGTTAGTTTTCCGCTATCGATTTATTTATGGTAGCGCAATGTTATATGGAAAACACCGTAGCCCGTTCATCGTCGGAATCAAAAGACACGGTTAGCCCGTGGAAGCATTTTATGACCGGCGTGGTTGAAATGCTTCCGCTCTGTTTGTCCGTGGTGCCATGGGGAATTCTCGCAGGTTCTATGGCTATCCAATCGGGATTATCTGTCGGGCAAAGTATCGGGATGTCCGCGATTATTTTTGCGGGAGCAGCGCAATTAGTCTCGTTAGGATTGCTCATGTCTGGGGCGAATGTCGCGACGCTATTAATCTCCGTTTTCTTTATCACCGCACAGCACCTGATATATGGCCTGACGCTACGCGAATACGTTTCAACCTTGAGATTAAGAAAACGGCTGCCTATCGGTTTTTTATTGTCAGATGAGCTTTTTGCGCTGAGTGAAAAGAAAGATAGAAAGAACAATGTCAGCGCCAGTTATTTAATTGGTGCGGGCCTCACCTTTTATATCTTTTGGAATATTTTTAGCATCCTCGGTGTGGTTATGGCCTCGTCAGTGCCTGACTTGGATAAGTATCACCTTGATTACTCTATCGTGGCTACGTTCATTACCATCGTTGTACCGATGATAAAAAAGATCAGTACCTTTTCTGGTGTTCTGTTCTCTCTATCTCTTTCAATGCTATTGACCTATTTCAAGATAGAAGGTGCCATCGCTATTGCTGGTGTCGGTGGTATGTTTTTCTCTGTTTTCATTGCGTCCGTGCTTAAGGAAGAAAAATGAGTTGGTTATTGATATTCGTTCTGGCGGGGATCGTGTTTTTTAATCGCTATATTTTCCTCGAACCCGCCGTGCCGGTAAAAATCCCCGTTTTACTGCATCGTGCATTAAAGTATTCTGCGCCATGTTTACTCACCGCGATTTGTGGGCCGATTATTTTAATGGAACACGGCGTGATTCGCGCCTTTCCTGATAACCCGTATTTTCTCGGCGCGATAGTGAGTATCGTGATTTCATTCTTTATCAGAAATATAGTAGTCGCGGTGCTCTTGAGTATGCTGGCTTTCTATATGATTGCCGCCTTGCTTTAGCGCTTAATTTAAAAAAGAAAAAGCCCGCAATAAAACGTGCGGGCTTTGTGTTATCTACGATGCCAAATCAGTTCAAAAATGCAGGCTGATTCTTTTCATACTCGGTAATCGATGCTTCGTGTTGCAGCGTCAGGCCGATACTGTCTAATCCGTTGATCATGCAGTGACGACGAAAGCTGTCGATTTCAAACGGATAGCTTTTGCTGCCTGCCTGAACGACCTGATTTTCCAGATCGACGGTGAAGTTAATGCCTTCTTGACCATCAACCAGTTTGAACAGTTCGTCTACTTCTTCGTCGCTCAACTTCACTGGCAGCAGTTGGTTGTTAAACGAGTTGCCGTAGAAGATATCGGCAAAGCTTGGGGCGATAACGACTTTGAAGCCGTAATCGGTCAGCGCCCACGGCGCGTGCTCACGGGAAGAGCCGCAGCCGAAGTTTTCGCGCGCCAGCAGGATGCTTGCCCCTTTGTATTGTGGCTTGTTCAGCACAAACTCAGGGTTGGGCTGTTGGCCAGCGTCGTCCAGAAAACGCCAGTCGTGGAACAGATGTTGGCCGAAACCGGTACGCGTCACCTTTTGCAGAAACTGCTTGGGGATAATGGCGTCGGTATCGACGTTAGCGGCATCCAGAGGAACCACCAGACCTGTGTGTTGAGTAAATTTAGCCATGTCGGTTTCTCTCTTAATTCAACTCGCGGACGTCGGCAAAGCGACCCGTCACCGCAGCAGCAGCAGCCATTGCCGGGCTGACCAAATGGGTACGACCCGCGCGGCCCTGACGGCCTTCAAAGTTACGGTTGCTGGTTGATGCACAACGCTCGCCAGGGTTCAGGCGGTCATTGTTCATCGCCAGGCACATGGAACAGCCCGGTAAGCGCCACTCAAAACCTGCTTCGATGAACACTTTATCCAGCCCTTCCAGCTCAGCCATGGTTTTTACCGGGCCGGAGCCGGGTACGACGATGGCCTGAACGCCAGCCGCGACTTTACGCCCTTTGGCGATTTCTGCCGCTGCGCGTAAATCTTCGATACGCGAGTTGGTGCAAGAACCAATGAAGACTTTATCGATCTTCACGTCGGTCAATTTAATGCCGGGTTGCAGATCCATATACGCCAGCGCTTTAGCGGCAGAGGCGCGCTCTACCGGATCGCTGAAAGAATCAGGGTTAGGGATTTCCTGATTGACGGCGATAACCTGACCGGGGTTGGTGCCCCAGGTGACCTGCGGTGCAATCTGCGCGGCGTCCAGTGTGACGATCGTGTCGAACTGCGCGTCATCATCGGATTTCAGCGTGCTCCAGTACGCAACGGCGGCGTCCCAGTTGACGTCTTTCGGTGCAAATTGGCGGCCTTTCAGATAGTTGAAGGTGGTTTCATCCGGTGCAACCAGACCCGCCTTCGCCCCCATCTCAATGGCCATGTTGCACAGCGTCATACGGCCTTCCATGCTCAGCGCCCGAATGGCTTTGCCACAGAATTCAACCACATGGCCGGTGCCACCTGCGCTACCCGTTTTACCGATGATCGCCAGCACAATATCTTTCGCGGTGATGCCGTGTGCAGCATCACCGGTGACTTCAATCTTCATGGTTTTGGCACGGCCCTGTTTCAGGGTTTGCGTCGCCAGCACATGTTCTACTTCTGATGTACCGATACCGAAGGCCAGTGAGCCAAACGCGCCGTGCGTTGCGGTGTGTGAATCACCGCAGACGATGGTCATACCCGGCAGCGTCATCCCTTGTTCTGGGCCGATAACGTGAACGATACCCTGATTCGGGTGGTTCAGGTCATACAGCTGAACGCCGAATTCCGCACAGTTCTTGATTAACTCTTGCATCTGAATGCGAGCCATCTCACCGCTGGCATTGATGTCTTTGGTCTGTGTGGATACGTTGTGGTCCATGGTTGCAAAGGTTTTCCCCGGCTGACGAACCTTGCGGCCCATCGCGCGCAGGCCGTCGAATGCCTGTGGGGAAGTCACTTCGTGTACCAGATGCCTGTCGATATACAGCAGCGGTGTTTCGTTCGGCGCTTCATGAACGATGTGTGCGTCGTACAGTTTTTGATATAACGTCTTACCCATGGTTATGCCCCTTGCGCCACGAAACGCGCAATAACGTCGCCCATTTCACTGGTACCGATCGCGTTGCTGGCGCTTGCCAGATCGGCGGTGCGGTAGCCCTCAGCCAGCGCAGTATTGACGGCTTTTTCGATCGCCTCTGCGGCATCATCTGCACCCAGACTGTAACGCAGCAGCAGCGCCAACGACAGAATCTGTGCGATCGGGTTAGCAATGTCTTTACCGGCGATATCCGGTGCGGAACCGCCAGCAGGCTCGTACAGACCAAAGCCTTGTTCGTTCAAGCTCGCGGAAGGCAGCATACCCATGGAGCCAGTAATCATGGCGCACTCGTCGGACAGAATGTCTCCGAACAGGTTAGAACACAGCATCACGTCAAACTGAGAGGGATCTTTAATTAACTGCATTGTCGCGTTATCGATATACAGATGGGACAGCTTCACGTCTGGATAGGCTTTAGCGACTTCTGTGACGATCTCGCGCCACAAAATAGAGCTTTGCAGCACGTTGGCTTTATCGATGGAAGTCACGATACTGCGGCGTTTACGGGCGGATTCAAACGCGATATGTGCGATGCGCTCAATCTCGAAACGGTGATACACCTCAGTATCGAATGCGCGCTCATACTGACCGCTACCTTCGCGTCCTTTCGGCTGACCAAAGTAGATCCCACCCGTCAGTTCACGGACGCACAGGATATCAAAGCCTTTTGCGGCGATGTCGCTACGCAGTGGACAAAATGCTTCCAGTCCTTGATACAGACGTGCGGGACGCAGGTTGCTGAACAGTTTGAAGTGCTTACGCAAAGGCAATAATGCACCGCGTTCCGGTTGCTCTGCGGGTGGCAAATGTTCCCATTTCGGACCGCCCACGGAACCAAACAGAATCGCATCGGCCTGCTCGCAGCCCGTGACGGTCGCCTGCGGCAACGGTGTGCCCTGACGGTCAATGGCGATACCGCCAACGTCGTATTCACTGGTGGTAATGCGGATACCAAAACGCTGACGCACCGCATCCAGTACTTTGTGGGCCTGCGCCATTACTTCTGGGCCAATGCCGTCTCCGGGTAAAACGGCGATATGGTAGCTCTTTGTCATCACACTGTTTCCTGACTGTTTTGTTGTTTGCTATCGTTTTGTTGTTGGTTATTGTGCTGTTGCAGACGTTGAATTTCTTTTTCTACCTGCTGGGCACGTTTGATGTTGTTTAATACATTTACCATTGCCTGCGCGGAAGATTCAACGATATCCGTCGCCAAACCGACGCCGTGGAAACGACGGCCCTGATAATCCGCGACGATATCAACCTGACCCAGCGCATCACGTCCCTGACCTTTGGCCGTCAGTTGGTATTTAACCAGCGAAACCTGATAACCCGTAATGCGGTTGATCGCCTGATAAACGGCATCTACCGGACCATTACCCGTTGCGGCTTCTGACTGGGTTTCTTCACCACAGATCAGCTTGACTGAAGCGGTTGCCATTACGCTGGAGCCAGACTGAACGCTGAAATAGTCCAAACTGTAGAATTCAGGTTCTTCCTGCTGACGGCTGATAAAGGCCAGCGCTTCCAGATCGTAATCAAATACCTGACCTTTTTTATCTGCCAGTTTCAGGAAAGCGGAGTACAAGTCGTCCAGATTGTAATCGCTGTCCTGGTAGCCCATTTCTTCCATACGGTGTTTCACGGCGGCACGGCCAGAGCGAGAAGTCAGGTTCAACTGCACTTCTTTCAGCCCGATGGATTCCGGCGTCATGATTTCGTAGTTTTCACGATTCTTCAGCACGCCATCCTGATGAATGCCTGAAGAGTGGGCGAAGGCGTTGGCACCGACGACCGCTTTGTTGGCAGGAATAGGCATGTTGCAAATCTGGCTGACCAGTTGGCTGGTGCGGTAGATTTCCTGATGATTGATGTTGGTGTGGACATTCAGGAGGTTATGGCGAGTTTTTATCGCCATGATCACTTCTTCCAGTGAGCAGTTACCCGCACGTTCACCGATACCGTTCAACGTGCCTTCTACCTGACGAGCACCTGCATGAACCGCCGCCATGGCATTGCCGACGGCCAAGCCCAGATCGTCGTGAGTGTGAACAGAAATGATGGCTTTATCGATATTGGGGACACGTTGATACAGTGAAGCGATGATATTGCCGAACTCATGCGGCATGGTGTAGCCGACGGTGTCCGGGATATTAATGGTGCGAGCGCCCGCGTTAATTGCAGCTTCGACCACGCGACACAGATCGGGGATTGGCGTACGGCCTGCATCTTCACAGGAGAATTCAACATCGTCTGTGTAGTTACGCGCGCGTTTGATCATGTAAATAGCGCGTTCAATGACTTCATCCAGCGTGCTGCGCAGCTTGGTGGCGATGTGCATCGGTGAGGTAGCGATGAAGGTGTGGATACGGAAGGCCTCTGCGACGCGCAGTGCTTCTGCGGCGACATCGATATCCTTTTCGACACAGCGGGTCAGACCGCACACACGACTATTCTTGATGTTGCGGGCAATGGTCTGAACGGATTCAAAGTCGCCGGGAGATGACACGGGAAAGCCGACTTCCATGACATCAACGCCCATACGCTCCAGGGCAAAGGCAATTTGCAGCTTTTCTTTTACGCTCAAACTCGCCTGTAAAGCCTGTTCACCATCGCGTAATGTGGTATCAAAAATAATGACTTGCTCGCTCATCGGTTTAGTTCCTTGTCGTGTCTACTTTGTACTTGGCGCTCGGCGAGTAAAAAAAAACCCGCGCATCAGCGCGGGTTTTTGTATCGTGTGGCGAGAAACTTAGTTCTTAACTCTGCCCACAAACCTACCGCGCAAGAAGGATGCGTTTAGTAGTAGGCCTAGTAGGACAGCAAAGTTGAACATGGGATCTCGTCATCTAAAATTCGGTGTTGCATTATTGGTACGCGATTATCAGGGTTATGTCAACTTTTGATTGATGTGACGTGCGTCAAGTAAACCAGCGATAGCCCACGGCGAATGAACGAAAGATCGTTGCGGTTTTGAACAATGGCGGTAGACTGCACGCCAAATAATATACAGCTGTACGCTGAAACGCTGTCACATTCATTTCCCTTATAAATTCTTTTACAGATGACTAATCATTTACAGCCATACCATGTGGTGCACCGGGTTCAAGATCGGATCAATCACTGCGCAGGTCGTATTGCGCTGCGCGAGTGGACGCCTACGGGCGAGCAGCAACTCACCTGGACACAGGCCGGACAGCGCATTCAGCGCATTGCCAGCGCGCTCTTAGCGCAGGGCGTGGATGTTCAGGAACGGGTTGCGATTTTCTCTCACAATTCGATGAATTGGTCGCTAGCCGACCTGGCACTGTTGCACCTGCGCGCAATCAGTGTGCCAATTTATGCCACGAATACGGCGGCACAGGCGGCGTTCATTATCAATGACGCGGATATTCGTACGATATTCGTCGGTGGTCAGGAGCAATTGGATGCGCTGCTGGCGCTGCGCGATACCTGTCCACAGTTGCGAAACATTATCGTGATGGATAACGGCGTTAACCTGCGCGGTAGCGACATCGCACAATCCCTGCATGAATTTGAAGCGCAGGCCGTAGACGATTTCTGGCGTGATGAATGGCAAACGCGCATCGACAGCCGCGATCTCAACGATCTATTTACGCTGATTTATACCTCTGGCACTACCGGCGAGCCGAAAGGCGTCATGCTGGATTACACCAACATGGCGATGCAGCTTAAGCTGCATGACGATCGTCTGGATATGTCAGAAAATGACGTATCGCTCTGTTTCTTACCGCTTTCCCACGTATTTGAGCGCGCCTGGAGCTTTGTCATTATGCACCGCGGCGCGCAGAACGTGTATCTCAGCAACACAAATCTGGTGCGTGAGGCAATGCAGGCGGTGAAGCCGACGGTGATGTGTGCCGTTCCCCGTTTTTATGAAAAAGTGTATAGCGCCATCCATGAAAAAGTGGCGCAGGCACCGTGGTATCGCCAGCGGCTCTTCAACTGGGCTGTTACGCAGGGGCAACACGCTTTTCTGGCGAGCCAAACCGCGAAGAAGGGCGGTCTTTTCCGTCGCGTGATGCACCACTATGCCGACCGTCTGGTGTTAGGGAAACTGCGCCAGCTTCTGGGCGGCGAAATTCGCTTTATGCCGGCAGCAGGCGCACGGCTGGATGACAATATCATTCTGTTTTTCCGGTCGATCGGGATTCGCATTATTTATGGTTATGGTATGACCGAAACCTGCGCGACGGTTTCCTGCTGGGAAGAAAACCGTTTCCGCTTAGGCTCTATTGGCACGCCGCTACCGGGCATTGATGTCCGTATTGGCGAGGAAAAAGAGATCCAAGTGCGCGGGGCGACCATCATGCGGGGGTATTTCCATCGTCCGCAAGAAACCGCGGACGCTTTTACCGAAGACGGCTGGCTGAAAACGGGCGATGCGGGAGAGCTGGATGCCAACGGTAACCTGTTTATTACCGAGCGATTGAAAGATCTGATGAAAACCTCGGGCGGTAAATATATCGCACCGCAGCATCTGGAAGGGACGCTGGGGCAGGATCGTTTTATCGAACAGGTTGCGATTATCGCAGACACGCGTAAGTACGTGTCTGCGCTGATTGTTCCCTGTTTCGAGGCGCTGGAAGAATACGCTCACTCTATTAATCTGAAGTACCACGATCGTCTGGAGCTGTTGCGTCACAGCCATATTATTGAGCTGTTCGAACAGCGCCTGCGAGAGATGCAGAAAGAGCTTTCTCGCGTTGAGCAGGTGAAGAAATTCACGCTATTGCCTGTGCCGTTTTCGATGGCTGAAGGGGAACTGACGCCAACGCTCAAGCTGCGCAGGAAGATCATCAATCAGCGTTACCAGCTGGAAATTGATGCGATGTACGCCGAGTCTTGATGATGTCGTCGGCCGAAAAATGCGTTTCCTGAAAAGAAATGTGGTTTTTCGGCCTCAAGATTTCACTCTGTAATTTACCGTCTTCATGGACGATCTCTCAGGTCTACAGGTCTCTGATTAGTATTTTATCTCAGTTCTTTTTTCACTCACGTTCGATTTCCCCTAGGCCTGATTAAGAGCGGTGGTTTTTTGCCGTTTGTCTGCGTCATAATCTGGCGTTATGTTAATGGGTTATCAGTAATCCCTATAATATTTCGTATTCTTGTACTAAAAGTTAACAGTATTAACACAACGTGAGCGCGGGGATTTCCCCCGGTCAATACAGAAACGGGCTCCGTTTTCTGAACAAAAGAGGCAGATCCATGGAGATGTTGTCAGGCGCCGAAATGGTGGTCCGATCGTTGATCGATCAGGGCGTAAAACATGTGTTCGGTTATCCGGGCGGTGCGGTGTTGGATATTTATGATGCCCTACACACGGTTGGCGGTATCGAGCATATTTTGGTGCGGCATGAGCAAGGTGCGGTACATATGGCCGATGGCTATGCGCGCGCGACGGGTGAGGTCGGTGTGGTGCTGGTTACCTCCGGTCCCGGTGCGACAAATGCCATTACCGGTATTGCGACGGCGTATATGGACTCCATTCCTATGGTGGTGTTATCCGGTCAGGTTGCTACCTCGCTGATTGGCTATGATTCCTTTCAGGAATGTGACACGGTGGGCATTTCCCGCCCTATCGTGAAGCACAGCTTTCTGGTCAAGAAAGTTGAAGATGTTCCGACGATCCTGAAAAAAGCGTTTTATCTGGCATCAACCGGACGTCCGGGGCCGGTAGTCGTCGATCTACCCAAAGACATCATGAATCCGGCAAATAAACTGCCGTATGTTTATCCCGAAAGCGTCAGCATGCGCTCCTATAGCCCAACGGTTCAAGGGCACAAAGGTCAGATTCGCCGTGCGTTGCAAACCCTGCTGGCGGCAGAAAAGCCGATTATCTACAGCGGTGGCGGCGTGATTAACGCGGAGTGCCATGAAGAGCTGCTGACGCTGGCGGAAAAGCTTAATTTGCCCGTGACAACGTCTCTGATGGGGCTGGGCGGCTTCCCGGGAACGCATCGTCAATGCCTCGGCATGCTGGGAATGCACGGGACGTACGAAGCCAACATGGCTATGCATAACGCCGATGTGATTTTTGCCGTTGGGGTGCGTTTCGATGACCGTACGACCAACAATCTGGCGAAATATTGCCCGAATGCGACGGTATTGCATATTGATATCGATCCCGCGTCGATTTCTAAAACGGTAAACGCAGATATCCCTATCGTGGGCGATGCCAAACAAGTGCTAAGCCTGATGTTGGAGTTGTTGGAACAGGATGGCGCACCGCAGCAGTTCGATGCGCTGCGCGACTGGTGGCAGGGTGTCGAGCAGTGGCGTGGACGTCACTGTCTGAAATACGACACTGAAAGCGACAAAATTAAACCGCAGGCAGTGATTGAAACGCTGCATCGGCTGACTGAAGGTAAAGCCTATGTGGCATCGGATGTCGGCCAGCACCAGATGTTTGCTGCGCTGTATTATCCTTTCGATTTACCACGTCGCTGGGTGAACTCAGGTGGACTGGGGACGATGGGCTTTGGCCTGCCTGCTGCGTTGGGCATTAAGCTTGCGCTGCCGGAAGAAACGGTCATTTGTGTGACGGGCGATGGCAGTATTCAGATGAATATTCAGGAGCTTTCTACGGCACTGCAATATGATCTGCCGGTCGTGGTGATCAACCTGAACAACCGTTTCCTTGGTATGGTGAAGCAGTGGCAGGACATGATTTACTCTGGCCGCCATTCCAGTTCTTATATGGAATCGTTACCGGATTTCGTCAAGCTGGCTGAAGCGTACGGTCACGTCGGGATTTCTATCGATACGCCGGATGAACTGGAAAGTAAGCTGTCGCAAGCATTGGCACAGAAAGATCGTCTGGTGTTTGTTGATATCAACATCGATAGCAGCGAGCATGTTTACCCCATGCAGATTCGCGGCGGGGCGATGGATGAAATGTGGTTGAGCAAAACGGAGAGAACCTGATCATGCGGCGGATTTTATCAGTATTACTTGAGAATGAATCAGGCGCTTTATCACGTGTCGTCGGTCTGTTTTCACAGCGTGGTTACAACATCGAAAGTCTGACGGTGGCACCAACCGAAGACCCTACGCTGTCCCGTATGACTATCCAGACGGTAGGCGATGAGAAGGTGTTGGAACAGATCGAAAAGCAACTGCACAAGCTGGTAGATGTCCTGCGCGTCAGCGAATTGGGGCAGGGCGCGCACGTTGAGCGTGAAATCATGCTGGTGAAGTTACAGGCTACAGGTTATGGCCGTGAAGAAGTGAAACGCTGCGCCGATATTTTCCGCGGGCAGATCGTGGATGTCACCGCCTCGCTGTATACCGTACAGCTTGCTGGCACCAGCGATAAATTGGATGCATTCCTCAGCGCTGTGCGTGAAGTTGCCGAAATTGTTGAAGTGGCACGTTCAGGAGTTGTCGGCGTATCGCGCGGCGATAAGATAATGCGTTAATCAACTTCGCAGCTTTTTCCTTTAAGAGGCCCGATATTATCGTATCGGGCCTTTTTATTTCCCTTATCTTATATATACCCGTCATACTTCAAGTTGCATGTGCGTTGGCTGCGTTCACTCACCCGAATCACTTACCTGAGTAAGCTCATCGGGATTCCTTCTCTTGCCGCCTTCCTGAAACTCGAATTATTTAGGGTATAGGCGCAATATATTTTAGGTTAAAAGGTGTCCATTATTGATATGGCAGCTTGAAATATGTGGGTAACGTGATAAAAGCAGTTGCCGTACAAAAGCTTCTGCTGTTAGATCTACGCCATATCCATGATGATTTTATGGTCATCACACTATTTATTTAGCCGGCCTATTTATTTTCCGGCCTACTAAGGGGTTACCGTGAAACTGGATGAAATCGCGCGTCTTGCGGGTGTTTCACGCACGACAGCCAGCTATGTCATTAACGGGAAAGCCAAACAATATCGCGTAAGCGATAAGACCGTTGAGAAAGTCATGGCTGTCGTCAGGGAGCACAATTATCATCCCAACGCCGTCGCGGCTGGATTACGTGCCGGACGCACACGTTCAATTGGTCTGGTTATTCCCGATCTGGAAAATACCAGCTATACGCGCATTGCCAATTATTTGGAACGTCAGGCCAGACAGCGCGGATATCAGTTATTAATCGCATGTTCCGAAGATCAGCCGGATAACGAGATGCGGTGTATTGAGCATCTATTACAGCGGCAAGTTGATGCGATTATCGTTTCTACCGCGCTGCCACCCGAGCACCCGTTTTATCAGCGCTGGATAAACGGCGGCCTGCCGATTATTGCATTAGACCGAGCATTAGATCGCGAGCACTTTACCAGCGTGGTCGGGGCCGACCTTGAAGATGCCGAAATGTTGGCGCAGGAATTGAGGAAGGTGCCTGCTAAATCGGTACTCTACCTTGGGGCGTTACCTGAACTTTCCGTCAGTTTCCTGCGTGAACAGGGGTTCCGTCAGGCATGGTCGGGCGATCCGCGTGAAGTGAATTATCTTTATTCCAATAGCTATGAGCGGGTGGCTGCTGCTGCTGCGTTTATGGATTATTTGAATAATAATCCTATGCCTGATGCGTTGTTCACCACTTCATTCCCACTATTGCAGGGGGTGATGGACGTTAACCTGAAGGTTAATGGGCGTTTGCCGAATAATCTGGCTATCGCGACCTTTGGGGATAATGAGCTGTTGGATTATCTGGAATGCCCAGTATTGTCTGTCGCCCAGCGTCATCGTGAAGTTGCTGAGCGTGTGCTGGAGTTGGTGTTGGCCAGTCTGGATGAACCGAAAAGGCCGAAGCCTGGCTTGAATCGTATTCGACGTAATCTGTACCGCCGTGGCTCATTGAGCCGCGCATAATATCCCTCTGCTTTTCTGCGCCATAGACTGCTATGGCGCCTCTTCTTTATCCGATCTCAATCCATTTTTATGGCAGTGCGACCCGGAATAGCCGACGACAATATTCCAGAAAGTAGCCGTACGTTACACCCATCACCATTGATATCACCAGATTACTGGTGACTGCGGTCAAAATTTGCGCCGGGCTTGCCCCGATAACCCAGAGAATCGCAGCATAAACAGGAGATTGAAAGCTAACATACGCAAACAGGTCAGCAACGCTGCGCACCAGGAAATGGTTGCCACCGTGACGTTTGGCCATATTCAACACGCGATCGCGGTAAAGCCCGTACGGCCAGGCAATAGCAATATTGACGGGGATAGATAGCAGACGTGAAGACAGCGACTGCTCGAAGCTCATCCCGGAAAGCATAATTTCAATTGCCATGCCGATGATGAAACAATAGACAACGAGTGCAAAGGTATCAGCGGTGACGCTTCGCAATCGTGATGTCGGGGAAAACATACCTAGGTGCTCCATTGTTAGGGCGGATAAACTGCTTAAGTCTATTTGTGTGGTTTTTTGTTGTGACTTATTTTATTTGCGTAGTTTACATCACTGAATGATTGGCTTGGTATTAGTGAAAAGTTTTTATTTGTGTTCGTTTTTTATACTTTTCCGCTACTTTATGTCTATCCAATAATTTTCCCGTTTTTTTATCGCGAGATGAAATTTAAAATCATTTAAAAACAATGCATTAATTTATTTTTGAGCCATGGGGTTTCTGCAACGCGTTAATTATGTGGAAGCCTTAAAGGAAGTGAGGGAATGACCGATAAACAAAGGTTACTTTTGACGCCGTTGTTTAAGGCTTCTTAGGATGTACTGGTGTTCATTTTATTCGACGTGATTCCTGAGTCTGTTGTTCTTTCAGTGGGAACCTGTATTCATCGTAGAGAGACGTAAATGAGCGTAAATCGACGGATTAATGCAGAATCGATGGCGTTGATGTTAAAAATGTGACATTGAGCAAATGTTTGCACCCACGGTATGATCCCGCGTGATTCGGTAAGCCTTGACATTCAAGGTGTTCGGCTTAATGAGACAATTCTGAAAGCTTTTATCTTTGGTATCAGGTTGTGACAATAAAAATAATCGATATGTTGAAGTTGGCGGCGATATGTTTGCAATGAACCCTTTTTACTGCAAATTTTCCTCAAATTATCATGATGTTAATCACTGTTAATTCCGACTCCTTATTCTTTTTACCTCTATGCTGGCCCAAATTCATTCAGGAATAATCCCAAAGCGCGTCCGCTCTGGCTTGACAAGGTTTTCATACCCTCCGTACACTCTTAAAGGTGGGATTTTGTGGGGTAAAGTGGTGAAAAAGGTGATGGAGGGGTAACTCAGGTATGTTTCGTGGGGCTACTCTGGTTAACCTCGACAGTAAAGGGCGTCTTGCTGTGCCTACCCGATACCGGGAAATGCTGAATGAGGAATCGCAAGGTCAAATGGTTTGTACCATTGACCTGCATCAGCCATGCCTGCTGCTTTATCCCTTACCTGAATGGGAAATCATTGAACAAAAATTGTCTCGCTTGTCGAGCATGAACCCCGTTGAGCGCCGTGTGCAGCGTTTGTTATTGGGGCATGCCAGCGAGTGTCAAATGGATAGTGCAGGGCGTTTGTTGATTGCGAATACGTTAAGGCAGCATGCGGACCTTAAAAAAGAAGTGATGCTAGTCGGGCAGTTCAACAAGTTTGAGCTGTGGGATGAACAGACTTGGTATCAACAGGTCAAGGATGATATTGACGCTGAACAATCGACTCAGGAGCCTTTGTCTGAGCGGTTGCAGGACCTATCGCTATAGCCATGCTGGAAAATTATAAACATACCACCGTCCTGCTGGATGAGGCCGTAAATGGCCTGAATATTCGCAGCGGCGGCACATACATCGACGGCACATTTGGCCGTGGTGGTCACTCTCGTCTCATTCTTTCCCAACTCGGGCCGGAAGGGCGTCTGTTAGCTATTGACCGCGATCCTCAGGCCATTGAAGCAGCCAAGGCGATTAACGATCCGCGTTTCTCCATTATTCATGGGCCGTTCTCTGCAATGGCGGATTATGTCGAGGAGCTTGGGCTTACCGGGCAAATCGATGGTGTTTTGCTCGATCTCGGCGTTTCTTCCCCACAACTTGATGACCCTGAGCGTGGGTTCTCATTTATGCGCGATGGCCCGCTGGATATGCGTATGGACCCGACGCGCGGTTTGTCTGCTGCCGAGTGGCTGATGAAAGCGGAAGCTGACGACATTGTCTGGGTATTGAAAACGTTCGGTGAAGAGCGTTTTGCCAAGCGTATTGCCCGCGCCATTGTGGAACGTAATCGTACTGAGCCGATGACGCGGACAAAAGAACTGGCGGAATTGATTGCTGCTGCTAGCCCGGTTCGGGAAAAGCATAAACATCCTGCAACGCGCAGCTTTCAGGCGATCCGCATTTATATCAATAGTGAACTGGAAGAGATCGAACGTGCGTTAGAAGGTGCGCTGAGCGTACTGGCTCCGCAGGGACGTCTGTCGGTGATCAGCTTCCATTCGTTAGAAGATCGGATTGTAAAACGGTTTATCCGTCATCAAAGTCGTGGACCACAGGTTCCTGCCGGCCTGCCACTAACGGAAGCGCAACTGCGCAGCCAAGGTGGACAGACATTAAAGCCTGTTGGAAAGAAACTGATGCCTTCGGAAGAAGAAATTGCAGAAAACCCGCGTGCGCGTAGTTCCGTGCTGCGGTTTGCTGAGAGACTGCCGGCATGATCGGTAATGAGCGGCATACTCTGGTCGGCGTCATCGGCGAGGATCTGCTACGCAATGCAAAACTCCCGGTGCTGCTGATGGTTGCCGTGTTGATTTCAGCCGTTTTTGTCGTAACGACGGCGCACCGGACGCGCTTGCTGACAGCGGAGCGCGAACGGCTTCTACTGGAGCGTGATGCGCTGGATATCGAATGGCGAAATCTGATCCTGGAGGAAAACTCATTAGGGGATCATAGCCGCGTTGAGCGGATCGCGACGGAAAAGCTGCAAATGGGGCATGTTGATCCGTCACAGGAAAACATTGTGGTTAAGTAATGAACTAAATAGGCAATCAACCAAGCATGAAAGCAGCCCGTACAGGAAAGTTAAAGCGCCAAGAAGAACAAGCCAGCTTTGTTAGCTGGCGTTTTGCGTTGCTTTGCGGCTGTATCCTGCTTGCGATGGTTGGCTTGATGGCTCGCGCGGCTTATCTTCAGGTGATCAATCCAGACAAACTGGTGCGCGAAGGCGATATGCGTTCCCTACGTGTTCAGGAAGTGCCGACAGCGCGCGGTATGATCAGCGATCGCGCTGGCCGTCCTTTGGCCGTTAGTGTGCCAGTAAATGCTGTATGGGCAGATCCGAAAGAAGTGAACGATCGTGGTGGCATCACGCTGGATACGCGCTGGAAAGCACTTTCTGACGCGCTCGATATTCCGTTAGATCAGTTGGCAACCAAAATCAATGCTAACCCGAAAGGGCGCTTCGTTTATCTGGCGCGTCAGGTGAATCCGGCTATTGGCGAATACGTTCATAAGCTGAAATTGCCAGGAATTAATCTGCGGCAGGAGTCTCGCCGGTACTATCCTTCTGGGCAAGTTACCTCTCATCTCATCGGTTTCACCAATATCGATGGGCAAGGCATCGAAGGGGTAGAGAAAAGTTTTGACCGCTGGCTGACCGGGCAACCCGGTGAACGCACCGTGCGAAAAGACCGATTTGGCCGCGTGATTGAAGATATCTCCTCCGTTGACAGCCAGGCAGCACATAATTTGGCGCTCAGTATTGATGAGCGTTTGCAGGCGCTGGTGTACCGTGAACTTAATAACGCAGTGGCCTTTAACAAAGCTGAATCGGGAACGGCCGTACTGGTCGATGTGAATACCGGTGAAGTATTGGCAATGGCGAATAGCCCGTCTTATAACCCGAACAATCTGGCGGGTACGCCGAAAGACATCATGCGTAATCGCGCGATCACCGATATCTTCGAACCAGGGTCTACCGTTAAACCGATGGTGGTAATGACGGCCTTGCAGCGCGGCGTGGTGAAAGAAAATAGCGTACTCAACACGCTGCCTTACTACGTCAACGGTCATGAAATCAAAGATGTGGCGCGCTACAGCGAATTAACGCTAGCCGGTATTCTTCAAAAATCGAGTAACGTTGGCGTGTCTAAGCTGGCGTTAGCGATGCCTTCCTCTGCGCTGGTCGACACTTACGCCCGCTTTGGATTAGGAAAAGCGACCAATTTGGGGTTGGTCGGAGAAAGCAGTGGCTTATATCCTCAAAAACAACGGTGGTCTGACGTAGAGCGGGCCACCTTTTCTTTCGGCTATGGGCTGATGGTAACCCCGTTACAGTTAGCGCGAGTCTATGCCACGATCGGCAGTTTCGGTATTTACCGTCCGCTGTCGATTACCAAAGTTGATCCCCCTGTGCCTGGCGAGCGCGTCTTCCCAGAAGCGCTCGTGCGTTCCGTGGTGCACATGATGGAAAGCGTGGCACTGCCCGGCGGTGGCGGCACCAAGGCTGCGATCAAAGGCTACCGTATCGCGATTAAAACCGGTACGGCCAAGAAAGTCGGTCCAGATGGTAAATACATCAATAAATACATTGCCTATACGGCGGGTGTGGCGCCAGCCAGTAACCCACGTTTTGCTCTGGTTGTCGTGATCAACGATCCGCAGGCAGGGAAGTACTACGGCGGCGCGGTTTCTGCGCCAATCTTTGGCGCCATCATGGGGGGCGTTCTGCGTACGATGAATATCGAACCGGATGCGTTACCTGCGGGCGACAAAAACGAGTTTGTAATTAATAGAGAAGAGGGATCAGGTGGCAGATCGTAATTTGCGCGATTTACTTGCTCCGTGGGTGCAAGACACCCCGGCGTGTGCGCTGCGGGAAATGACATTAGACAGCCGCGTTGCGGCTGCCGGGGATCTGTTTGTCGCGATTGTCGGGCACAAAGCAGATGGACGGCGCTATATTCCGCAGGCAATTGCGCAAGGCGTAGCAGCGATTGTTGCCGAAGCAGAAGGTGAAGCTGCTGACGGTACGATTCGCGAAATGCACGGTGTGCCAGTGGTCTATCTCAGTAATCTGAACCAGCGGCTTTCCGCGCTGGCAGGCCGTTTTTATCGTCAGCCTGCGGAAAGGTTACAGCTGGTTGGTGTAACGGGAACCAATGGAAAAACGACAACGACTCAGCTTCTTGCTCAGTGGAGCCAGGCGTTAGGCGAAACGAGTGCCGTGATGGGCACCGTAGGCAATGGCCTATTGGGGCGTGCCATTCCGACAGAGAATACAACAGGGTCTGCTGTAGATGTTCAGCAGGTGCTGAGCCAACTGGTAGAGCAAGGCGCGACCTTTGCCGCAATGGAAGTGTCTTCCCATGGGCTGGTACAAAACCGTGTGGCCGCGCTGCCGTTTGCGGCGGCCGTGTTCACCAACTTGAGCCGCGACCATCTTGATTACCACGGCGATATGGAAAGCTATGAAGCGGCCAAGTGGGCGTTGTTCGCTGAGCATCGCGTTGGTCAGATGATTATCAATGCTGATGATGAGGTTGGGCTGCGTTGGCTGGCGAAGCTGCCGGATGCGGTTGCTGTGACGATGGAAAACAATTTGGTCCCCGGCTGCCGTGGGCGCTGGCTGAAAGCGACACAGATTGATTATCACGATAACGGCGCCACGATTGCGTTTGATTCAAGCTGGGGACATGGCGAAATTGAAAGTCGCCTGATGGGCGCGTTTAACGTCAGCAATATGCTGTTGGCGCTGGCAACATTGCTGTCTCTAGGTTATCCGCTCGACAAGCTCGTCATCGCCGGATCGCAACTACAACCCGTATGTGGGCGCATGGAAGTTTTCCATGCTGAAGGCAAACCAACGGTCGTTGTTGATTATGCTCACTCGCCGGATGCGCTGGAAAAAGCGCTTGAAGCGGCGCGTTTGCACTGTCTGGGTAAACTCTGGTGTGTGTTTGGCTGCGGCGGCGATCGCGATAAAGGTAAGCGCCCACTTATGGGCGGCATCGCAGAACAACTGGCCGATCGTGTTGTAGTGACTGATGATAACCCGCGCAGTGAAGAGCCTCAGGCAATTGTTGCCGATATTCTCTCCGGGCTGCTGGATGCCGGGCGGGTTCAGGTGATTCACGGACGTGCTGAAGCTGTCACTAGCGCGATCATGCAGGCGCAGGAAAATGACGTGGTGCTGGTTGCGGGCAAAGGACACGAAGATTATCAACTGGTTGGCAATCAGCGTCTTGATTATTCCGATCGCATCACTGTTGCTCGTCTGCTGGGGGTGATCGCATGATTCGCGTTTCCCTACAGCAGCTTGCCACGGTGCTGAATGCGCAGCTCATTGGTGAAAACATTGATATTGACGATGTTTCAACGGATACGCGTAAGCTGACGTCCGGCTGTTTGTTTGTTGCGCTGAAAGGCGAGAAATTTGATGCGCATGATTATGCCGCAGACGCGGTAAAAGGCGGTGCGGCGGCTCTGTTAGTCAGTAAGCACTTACCTCTTGATGTTCCCCAACTGTTGGTAAGCGATACACGTTTAGCATTAGGTCAAGTGGCGGCCTGGGTTCGCCAGCAGTCAACGGCGCGCGTTGTTGCACTGACCGGTTCTTCCGGCAAAACCTCGGTTAAAGAGATGACCGCGGCGATTCTGCGTCAGTGCGGTTCGGTTCTGTATACCGCGGGTAACTTCAATAACGACATCGGCGTGCCGTTAACGCTGCTTCGTTTGACGGCGGAACACCAGTTTGCAGTGATTGAACTAGGGGCGAATCACATTGGTGAGATTGCCTATACCACCGATCTGGTGCGGCCGGAAAGTGCGCTGGTCAATAATCTGGCTGCTGCGCATCTGGAAGGCTTTGGTTCGCTGGCCGGCGTGGCGCAGGCGAAAGGTGAGATTTTTTCTGGTTTGCCAGCAGACGGCGTTGCGATCGTGAATGCGGACAGTAACGATTTCCCGCACTGGCAGGCCACACTGAATCATAAAACCGTTTGGCGGTTCTCGCCGCAGGCTGCTTGCGATATCGATTTTTTTGCCAGCGACGTAGCCGTTTTGGCACAAGGTACGCGCTTTACTCTGCACACGCCGTTTGGCGAAACGCAGGTTTTGCTGCCTTTACCTGGTCGACATAATGTGTCGAACGCACTGGCGGCGGCTGCGCTGGCGATGTCCGTCGGGGCGACGCTAGAGGCCGTTAAAACAGGATTATCTCAACTTCAAGCGGTGCCAGGGCGATTGTTTCCGATTGCCTTGTCCGAAGGCAAGCTGCTGTTGGATGACAGCTATAACGCCAATGTGGGTTCCATGACGGCGGCAGCACAGGTACTGGCGGAGATGCCGGGCTACCGTGTGATGGTTGTCGGCGATATGGGAGAGCTGGGAGAGGAAGCCCCCGAGTGTCATCGTCAAGTAGGCGAAGCCGCACGTGTTGCGGGTATTGATTGCGTATTGAGTGTGGGAACGTTGAGTGAATTGATCGGCGCTGCCAGCGGCAATGGTGAACATTTTCATGATAAGGCCGCGCTGGTTTCACGTTTGAAGGTGCTGATGTCAGAACATAACGTCATCAGCGTATTGGTCAAAGGCTCACGCAGTGCTGCGATGGAGCAGGTTGTACATGCATTACAGGAGAATGCGCAATGTTAGTATGGCTGGCCGAACATTTGGCCAAACTTTATACCGGTTTTAACGTCTTTTCTTATTTGACGTTCCGCGCCATTGTCAGCCTGCTGACCGCATTGGTTATCTCTCTATGGATGGGGCCGCATATGATCGCCTGGCTGCAACGTTTGCAGATTGGGCAGGTTGTGCGTAACGAAGGGCCAGAATCGCATTTTAGCAAACGTGGAACCCCGACAATGGGGGGCGTGATGATTCTGGTCGCGATTATCGTTTCCGTTTTGATGTGGGCGAATCTGTCTAACCCTTATGTCTGGTGCGTGCTGCTTGTGTTAGCGGGCTATGGCGCCGTCGGTTTTGTTGATGATTATCGCAAAGTGGTACGTAAGGATACTAAAGGGTTGATTGCACGCTGGAAATACTTCTGGCAGTCCGTGATTGCGCTCGTGGTGGCTTTCACTATGTACTCCATCGGTAAAGATACACCGGCAACGCAGCTGGTTGTGCCATTTTTCAAGGACGTGATGCCGCAATTGGGTCTGCTGTATGTTGCGCTGGCCTATTTTGTCATTGTCGGCACCAGTAATGCCGTAAACCTGACTGACGGCCTGGATGGATTGGCAATCATGCCGACCGTGTTTGTTGCTGCAGGTTTTGCACTGGTGGCATGGGCGACAGGGAACATGAATTTTGCCGGCTATTTGCATATTCCGTATATCCGTCATGCCAGCGAGCTGGTGATTGTCTGTACTGCGATTGTGGGGGCTGGGCTCGGCTTCCTGTGGTTTAACACCTATCCGGCGCAGGTCTTCATGGGAGACGTAGGTTCACTGGCACTGGGCGGCGCACTGGGTACTATCGCGGTACTGTTACGTCAGGAGTTTTTGTTAGTGATTATGGGCGGCGTTTTCGTCGTCGAAACGCTGTCGGTGATTCTGCAAGTCGGGTCCTTTAAGTTGCGCGGGCAGCGGATTTTCCGCATGGCGCCCATTCATCATCATTATGAACTTAAGGGCTGGCCGGAACCGCGCGTGATTGTGCGCTTCTGGATTATTTCGTTGATGCTGGTGCTGATTGGCCTGGCAACGCTGAAGGTACGATAAGACATGGTGGACTATCAGGGTAAAAAAGTCGTCATTATCGGGTTGGGTCTGACCGGGCTTTCCTGTGTTGATTTCTTTCTCGCGCGTGGTGTGGTACCGAGCGTGGTGGATACCCGTATCAGTCCACCGGGTCTGGATAAGCTGCCAGAACAGGTGGAACGACATCTTGGTAGCTTGAATGAAGACTGGCTGATGAATGCAGATTTGATTGTCGCCAGCCCCGGTGTGGCGTTGGCGACGCCGATTCTGTGTGACGCCGCTGATGCTGGTATTGAGATCGTTGGCGATATCGAACTGTTCTGCCGTGAAGCGCAGGCCCCGATTGTGGCGATTACCGGTTCGAACGGTAAAAGTACGGTGACAACGCTGGTCGGTGAAATGGCGCGCGCGGCAGGCTGGCAGGTGGGCGTCGGTGGCAACATTGGCCTTCCTGCGCTGCAACTGCTGGAACAGCCCGCTCAACTGTATGTACTGGAACTGTCGAGCTTCCAACTGGAAACGACGAGTAGTCTGCATGCCGCAGCGGCTACCATTCTGAACGTAACGGAAGATCACACCAACCGTTACCCGTTTGGCCTACAGCAGTATCGTGCAGCGAAATTGCGTATCTATGAAAATGCAGATTTGTGCGTGGTGAATGCAGACGATGCGTTGACCATGCCGGTTCGCGGTGCAGATGTGCGCTGTCGCAGTTTTGGTGTTGATGTCGGTGATTATCATCTTAACCGCCAGCAGGGCGAAACCTGGCTGCGGGTGAACGGTGAACGTGTACTCAACACCCGCGAAATCAAGCTTGTTGGACAGCACAACTATACGAACGCATTAGCAGCACTGGCACTGGCTGATGCCGTGAAGATTCCGCGGGCTTCTGCACTGGCGGCATTGACGTCATTTACCGGGCTGCCGCACCGTTTTCAAATGGCCTTCGAGCACAATGGCGTACGGTGGATCAATGATTCTAAAGCCACCAATGTGGGCAGCACTGAGGCCGCATTAAGCGGTTTGACCGTCGACGGCACGTTGCACCTGCTGTTAGGGGGTGATGGAAAATCTGCTGACTTCTCGCCGCTGGTGCCGTATTTACAGGGTGAGCGTATTCGCTTGTATTGTTTTGGACGTGATGGTGAACAACTGGCTGCGTTGCGCCCGGAAATTGCCGAGCAGACAGACACGATGGAACAGGCAATGCGTATCATCGCCGAACACGTTAAGCCCGGTGACATGGTGTTGCTGTCGCCAGCTTGTGCAAGCTTGGATCAGTTTCGCAGTTTTGAACAGCGAGGCGATGAGTTTGCTCGCCTGGCGAAGGAATTAGGTTGATGCGGTTCTTTGGGCTGGCGTTTATTGAACGCATCAAAAGCTGGGTCATGGGGACGCGCGAAAGCGATACGCTGAGCATCGTTCTGTACGATAGAACGCTCGTGTGGTTAACGCTTGGCCTGGCTGTGATTGGTTTTGTGATGGTGACCTCGGCATCCATGCCTGTCGGGCAGCGTCTTGCCAACGACCCGTTTTTGTTCGCGAAGCGTGATGCGATTTATCTGGGGTTAGCATTTGGTTTGTCGTTAATTACGCTGCGTGTCCCGATGGAAATATGGCAACGCTATAGTCCAGTGCTGTTATTGCTCGCCATGGTCATGCTGCTGGTTGTACTCGCGGTAGGCAGTTCGGTCAACGGTGCGTCGCGCTGGATTTCTCTGGGGCCGTTACGCATCCAGCCCGCGGAGTTATCCAAGCTGGCGTTGTTTTGCTACCTGTCCAGCTATATGGTGCGCAAAGTTGAAGAAGTACGAAACAACTTCTGGGGCTTTTGCAAACCAATGGGCGTGATGGTGGTGTTGGCAGTGCTATTGCTGGCCCAGCCTGACCTCGGTACGGTGGTTGTGCTGTTCATTACGACGTTGGCGATGTTGTTTCTGGCCGGCGCTAAGATGTGGCAGTTTCTGGCGATCATTGGTTCCGGTGCCTTTGCCGTTGGGCTGCTGATTGTGGCTGAACCTTATCGTATGCGGCGCGTAACGTCTTTCTGGAATCCGTGGGATGATCCGTTCGGCGATGGCTATCAGTTAACACAATCTCTGATGGCGTTTGGACGCGGCGAGTTCTGGGGGCAAGGCCTGGGGAATTCAGTACAGAAACTGGAATATTTGCCGGAGGCACATACCGATTTCATTTTCTCTATTTTAGGTGAGGAACTGGGGTATATCGGTGTGGTTTTGGCGTTGTTAATGATATTCTTCGTCGCTTTTCGCGCGATGTCTATTGGAAAGCGGGCGTTGGAGATCGATCAGCGTTTTTCAGGCTTTCTGGCATGTTCAATTGGTGTTTGGTTTAGCTTTCAAACGCTGGTGAACGTAGGCGCAGCGGCGGGGATGCTGCCGACGAAAGGGTTAACGCTACCGCTGATCAGTTATGGTGGTTCCAGTTTGCTGATTATGTCGACGGCGATTGTTTTGTTGTTACGCATTGATTTTGAAACGCGTCTGACAAAAGCGCAGGCGTTTACGAGAGGTGCCCGATGAGTGGCGAAGGCAAGCGTTTGATGGTGATGGCTGGCGGCACAGGTGGACATGTCTTCCCTGGGCTGGCGGTTGCACATCATCTGATGGCGCAGGGCTGGCAGGTTCGCTGGTTAGGTACAGCGGATCGTATGGAAGCCGATTTGGTGCCTAAGCATGGTATCGAAATTGATTTTATCCGCATTTCTGGGTTACGCGGTAAAGGCATTCGGGCGCAGCTAAGCGCACCGATTCGTATTTTTCAGGCAGTGCGTCAGGCGCGGGCGATTATGCGCCGTTACCAGCCTGATGTCGTGCTGGGGATGGGCGGTTATGTTTCCGGTCCCGGTGGCTTGGCTGCCTGGCTGTGCGGCATTCCGGTTGTCCTACATGAGCAGAACGGTATTGCAGGGCTAACCAATCGCTGGTTATCCCATATCGCCAAAAAGGTATTGCAGGCATTCCCGGGGGCGTTTCCTAAGGCAGATGTTGTGGGGAACCCGGTAAGAACTGATGTGTTGGCACTGCCTGCGCCGGAAACACGATTAGCCGATCGCTCAGGCCCTGTGAGGGTGCTGGTTGTCGGTGGTAGTCAGGGAGCGAGAGTGCTGAACCAAACGCTTCCCGGTGTGGCAGAGCAGTTGGGTGAGCGTATTACGATTTGGCATCAGGTCGGTAAAGGTGCGCTATCAACTGTTCAACTGGCTTATCAGGATGTTGGGCAGACTCAGCACAAGATTACCGAGTTTATTGATGATATGGCGGCAGCTTACGCTTGGGCAGACGTGGTGGTATGCCGCTCTGGTGCCTTGACCGTCAGTGAAATTGCAGCGGCAGGGCTACCAGCTCTGTTTGTGCCGTTTCAGCATAAAGATCGGCAGCAGTACTGGAATGCGCTGCCGTTGGAAAAGGCTGGCGCGGCAAAAATTATTGAGCAGCCACAGTTTAGCGTGGCATCTGTTAGCGAGGTGCTGTCTGCTTGGGATCGCACAACTTTGCTGGCGATGGCGCAAAAAGCCCGCGCAGTGGCGATTCCAGATGCAACCGAACGGGTTGCGGCGGAGGTCAGTACAGCGGCAGGCAGTCGGGCCACACACGTGGCTCATGGTTAATTAATACAGCGTTGTCGGGTAGGAGACTGTCCGGTGACGCTACAAGGTAGCGATAGAATAACGTGAATACTCAACAACTGGCGAAACTACGTTCAATCGTGCCCGAGATGCATCGCGTCCGGCACATACACTTTGTTGGCATCGGCGGTGCTGGCATGGGTGGTATCGCCGAAGTGTTGGCCAACGAAGGTTATGAAATTAGCGGCTCCGATCTGGCACCGAATGCGGTAACGCAGCAGTTGACCGATCTTGGTGCACAGATTTATTTCCACCACCGTGCAGAGAACGTGCTGAATGCCAGCGTGGTGGTGGTATCGAGTGCGATTACGGCGGATAACCCGGAGATTGTCGCTGCGCATGACGCTCGTATTCCCGTGATCCGTCGTGCTGAAATGTTGGCGGAACTGATGCGGTTTCGTCACGGTATTGCGGTCGCGGGTACGCATGGCAAGACGACGACAACGGCGATGGTCACCAGTATTTACGCAGAAGCGGGATTGGACCCAACGTTTGTGAACGGTGGTTTGGTGAAAGCGGCGGGAACGCATGCACGTCTGGGGTCAAGCCGTTACTTGATTGCGGAAGCGGATGAAAGCGATGCGTCCTTCCTGCATTTGCAGCCGATGGTGGCGATTGTAACTAACATTGAAGCTGACCATATGGACACTTATCAGGGGGATTTTGAGAACCTGAAGCAGACGTTCATTAATTTCCTGCACAACCTGCCGTTTTATGGTCAGGCTGTGATGTGTGTTGATGATGCGGTCATCCGCGAACTGTTGCCACGCGTTGGCCGCCATATCATTACCTATGGTTTTAGCGACGATGCTGATGTGCGCGTTGCTGGGTATCGTCAGATTGGCGCACAAGGACACTTTACGCTGGAGCGGAAAGATAAACCGTTGCTGAACGTTACGCTGAATGCGCCGGGGCGTCACAATGCGCTGAATGCGGCGGCGGCGGTTGCTGTAGCGACCGATGAAGGCATCGATGACGAGGCAATTCTACGCGCGCTAGAACGTTTTCAGGGGACTGGGCGTCGTTTTGATTTTCTCGGTGAATATCCTCTCGAATTGGTAAATGGGCACAGTGGAACAGCGATGTTGGTGGATGATTACGGTCATCATCCGACAGAGGTTGATGCTACGATTAAAGCCGCACGCGCTGGCTGGCCAGATAAGCGGTTGGTTATGATTTTTCAGCCGCATCGCTATACGCGAACCCGCGATTTATATGACGACTTCGCGCATGTGTTATCGCAGGTTGACGTGCTGCTGATGCTGGATGTGTATTCCGCAGGAGAATCGCCGATTCCGGGCGCAGACAGCCGTTCACTGTGCCGTACCATTCGCGGAAGAGGTAAGATTGATCCGATTCTGGTAACAGATGTGGATACTTTACCGGAACTGTTGTCACAGGCGCTGCGAGGCGAAGACCTGATTTTGGTTCAGGGAGCCGGCAACATCGGTAAACTGGCGCGTAAACTGGCTGATTCCAGATTACAGCCGCAGATAAGTGAATGAGGAACATCATGACTGAGAAAGTTGCTGTATTGCTTGGTGGAACCTCTGCTGAACGTGAAGTGTCGTTACTTTCCGGTCAGGCGGTCTTGGCTGGCCTGAAGGAAGCTGGCATCAATGCCCATGCGGTTGATACCCGTGACTTCCCTGTGACGAAATTGAAGGAAGAAGGCTTTACCCGCGTTTTCATCGCCTTACATGGTCGCGGTGGTGAAGATGGCACATTGCAGGGTGTTTTGGAATTTCTGGAACTGCCTTATACCGGTAGCGGCGTCATGGCATCCGCACTGACGATGGATAAGCTCCGCACCAAACAGGTGTGGCAGGCGGTCGGATTACCGGTATCGCCTTACGTGGCATTGGCTCGGCGCCAGTATTCAGAGACGGCGGCAAATGAATTGCTGGCGAAATTCACTCATCTTGGATTGCCACTGATTGTCAAACCAAGCCGTGAAGGTTCCAGCGTCGGCATGAGCAAAGTGAACGCGCTTAGTGATTTGCCTGCGGCATTGGAAGAAGCATTCCGTCATGATGACGATGTTCTGGTCGAGAAATGGCTGAGTGGCCCAGAATATACCGTCGCTATCCTGGGTGATGAGGTATTACCTGCTATTCGCATTCAGCCTGCGGGTACGTTTTACGACTATGAAGCGAAGTATTTGTCAGATGATACCCAGTATTTCTGCCCAAGTGGTTTGCCTGACGATCAAGAGCAGGCATTAGCGGTACTGGCGATGGCAGCTTATCGTGCGGTGGATTGTAGCGGATGGGGACGCGTCGATTTTATGTTGGATAGCGATGGTGCTTTCTACTTGCTTGAGGTGAATACGTCTCCAGGGATGACGAGCCACAGCCTGGTTCCTATGGCGGCGCGTCAACGTGGCCTGACTTTCTCGCAACTGGTCGTGAAAATTCTGGAGCTTGCTGGCTGATATGTCGCAGGCAGCGCTGAATACACGCGGACGAGAGCCTGAACCGAAAGGAACACGTCGCAGTAATGGAGGCCAATTGGCAGGAATTGTTTTCCTGCTGATGGTGATAGGGACGATCGTCTGGGGAAGCTGGATGGTGGTGGGGTGGATGAAAGACGCCAGCCGCCTGCCGCTCTCTCGTATGGCAGTAACAGGGGAAAGGCAGTACACCACCAATGACGATATTCGTCAGGCAATTTTGTCGTTGGGGTCGCCGGGAACGTTCATGACACAGGATGTGAACGTGATCCAGCAGCAGATCGAACGTCTATCATGGATAAAACAGGCCAGCGTACGTAAGCAGTGGCCGGACGAATTAAAGATTCATCTGGTTGAATATGTACCGGTAGCGCGTTGGAATGATCAGCTAATGGTTGATGCGGAAGGAAATTCGTTCAGTGTACCCGCTGAACGTGTTGGTAACCGTAAGATGCCGTTGCTGTATGGCCCGGAAGGCAGTGAAACCGAAGTATTGGAAGGCTATCGCATCATGAGTCAGACGCTAGCCGCCGGAAAGTTTACGTTAAAAACGGTTGCGATGAGTGCACGGCATTCATGGCAACTGGGATTAGACGATGATACTCGCCTCGAATTGGGGCGGGACGATAGGGCTAAACGTCTGCAACGCTTTATTGAACTTTATCCGCTGTTGCAGCGGCAGGCTCAGAGCGAAAACAAACGTATTAGCCATGTAGATTTGCGATACGACAGCGGGGCCGCGATAGGTTGGGCTCCAGCCTTGCTTGATCAACAACATGTTGATCGGCAGCGAGTTGGTCAGCAACAAGACATTGATCAGCAACAGAACAGTAACCAGAAACAGACACAGGCTAAACAACAATGATCAAGTCGACGGACAGAAAACTGGTAGTTGGGCTGGAAATCGGTACAGCGAAAGTGGCTGCGCTGGTAGGGGAAGTCCTGCCCGATGGCATGGTCAATATTATTGGCGTAGGTAGTTGCCCGTCACGTGGAATGGATAAAGGCGGCGTAAACGATCTGGAATCAGTCGTTAAGTGTGTTCAACGCGCGATTGATCAGGCGGAGTTAATGGCAGACTGTCAGATCTCTTCCGTGTATCTGGCGCTATCGGGAAAACACATCAGTTGCCAGAATGAAATAGGGATGGTGCCTATTTCAGAAGAAGAGGTGACGCAGGACGACGTAGAAAGTGTGGTGCATACCGCCAAGTCCGTGCGTGTGCGCGATGAACACCGTGTTCTCCATGTGATCCCACAGGAGTATGCGATCGATTATCAGGAAGGGATTAAAAACCCAGTTGGCTTATCTGGCGTGCGTATGCAGGCGAAAGTCCACCTGATAACCTGCCATAACGATATGGCGAAGAATATTGTTAAAGCCGTTGAACGCTGTGGTTTAAAGGTCGACCAACTGATTTTCGCAGGATTGGCTTCCAGCTATGCGGTTTTGACAGAAGACGAACGTGAGCTGGGCGTGTGCGTTGTTGATATCGGCGGCGGCACAATGGATATCGCGGTCTACACCGGTGGTGCATTGCGACACACGAAAGTGATTCCTTATGCAGGCAACGTGGTTACGAGCGACATTGCCTACGCGTTTGGCACGCCGCCGACGGATGCTGAAGCGATCAAAGTGCGTCATGGTTGTGCATTAGGCGCGATCGTTGGCAAAGATGAGAATGTGGAGGTCCCGAGCGTTGGAGGACGTCCACCCCGCAGTTTGCAAAGACAGACACTGGCGGAAGTGATTGAACCACGTTACACCGAGCTGTTGAACTTGGTGAACGATGAACTTTTACAGTTGCAGGAGCAGTTGCGTCAACAGGGCGTAAAACACCATCTGGCAGCAGGGATTGTGCTGACGGGCGGTGCCGCGCAAATAGACGGTCTGGCGGCTTGTGCGCAGCGTGTGTTCCATACACAGGTGCGTATTGGACAACCAATGAATATAACAGGGCTGACGGATTATGCCCAAGAGCCTTATTACTCAACGGCGGTTGGGTTGCTGCATTACGGGAAAGAATCTCATCTGGGTGGTGAGCATGAAGTCGAAAAACGTGCCTCAGTGAGCAACTGGTTCAAACGAATCAACAGCTGGTTGAGGAAAGAATTCTAATTTTATCAAAGAGATCACCTGGCACAGTTTTATGATCTCGCAGTTACAGGCACAAACGGAGAGAAATTATGTTTGAACCAATGGAATTAACCAACGACGCGGTGATTAAAGTCATCGGCGTCGGTGGCGGCGGTGGTAATGCCGTCGAACACATGGTGCGTGAGCGCATCGAAGGCGTCGAGTTTTTTGCAGTCAACACGGATGCGCAGGCATTACGTAAAACAGCGGTTGGCCAGACAATTCAGATCGGTAGCGGCATCACAAAAGGTTTGGGTGCAGGCGCTAATCCAGAAGTCGGCCGTAACTCGGCTGAAGAAGATCGCGAAGCGTTGCGTTCAGCACTGGAAGGTGCGGATATGGTGTTTATCGCCGCCGGTATGGGCGGTGGTACAGGTACAGGTGCTGCACCCGTTGTGGCCGAAGTTGCCAAAGATCTGGGCATTCTGACCGTCGCTGTAG
Organism: Pectobacterium sp. IFB5596; assembly: GCF_021432585.1. NCBI lineage: Bacteria > Pseudomonadati > Pseudomonadota > Gammaproteobacteria > Enterobacterales > Pectobacteriaceae > Pectobacterium > Pectobacterium sp. IFB5596. Next base: position 86,597 of record NZ_LXFY01000031.1, on the reverse strand, counting down.
TGACCAAGCCTTTCAACTTTGAAGGCAAAAAGCGTATGGCGTTTGCGGAGCAGGGTATCGCCGAGCTGTCTAAGCACGTCGACTCGCTGATCACCATTCCGAACGACAAGCTGTTGAAAGTACTCGGGCGCGGGATCTCCCTGCTGGATGCGTTTGGTGCGGCAAATGACGTACTGAAAGGCGCGGTGCAGGGTATCGCCGAGCTGATCACGCGTCCAGGTCTGATGAACGTCGACTTTGCGGACGTGCGTACCGTGATGTCCGAAATGGGTTATGCCATGATGGGCTCCGGCGTTGCACGCGGTGAAGACCGTGCAGAAGAAGCGGCTGAAATGGCAATCTCCAGCCCACTGTTGGAAGATATCGATCTGTCTGGTGCACGTGGCGTGCTGGTCAACATCACGGCGGGCTTTGACCTGCGCCTGGATGAGTTCGAGACGGTAGGTAACACCATCCGTGCATTCGCGTCCGACAATGCGACCGTAGTAATCGGTACGTCGCTTGACCCAGAAATGAATGATGAACTGCGTGTAACGGTTGTTGCGACGGGTATTGGTATGGACAAACGTCCTGAGATTACTCTGGTGACAAATAAGCAGGCCAGCCAGCCTGTGATGGATCATCGTTACCAGCAACACGGCATGACGCCGCTGGCGCAGGAAAAACCGGCTGCTAAAGTGGTTAACGACCAGAATCCGCAGACAAATAAAGAGCCAGACTATCTGGATATCCCAGCGTTTCTGCGTAAGCAGGCAGACTAATTTGCTGCCAGATAACGTTGGAATCTCCGCTCTTTGTGCTAAACTGTGCCACCGAGCCTGGTCTATACTAGGTCGGTAGGTTCAGTAACATGCGAGATAAAATGATGATCAAACAACGTACATTAAAACGTATTGTTCAGGCGACTGGTGTCGGGTTACATACCGGCAAGAAGGTCACCTTGACCATGCGTCCTGCACCGGCAAATACCGGGGTCATCTATCGCCGCACAGACTTGAATCCCCCGGTTGATTTCCCGGCTGATGCAAAATCCGTGCGTGATACCATGCTCTGTACTTGCCTGGTTAATGAGCATGACGTGCGTATTTCTACGGTGGAGCATCTTAACGCTGCGCTTGCAGGGTTGGGCATTGACAATATTGTCATCGATGTTGATGCACCAGAAATTCCAATTATGGATGGCAGCGCCAGCCCGTTCGTTTACCTGTTGCTAGATGCGGGTATCGAAGAGCTGAACTGCGCCAAGAAATTCGTACGTATCAAACAGCCCGTTCGCGTTGAAGACGGCGACAAGTGGGCCGAAATGAAACCGTTTAACGGTTTTAGCTTGGATTTCACTATCGACTTCAACCACCCAGCGATCGATGCGGGCAACCAGCGCTATCGTTTGGATTTCTCTGCCGATGCGTTTGTTCGCCAGATCAGTCGTGCGCGTACCTTCGGCTTCATGCGCGATATCGAATACTTGCAGTCTCGTGGGTTGTGCCTGGGCGGCAGTATGGATTGTGCCATCGTTGTTGACGATTATCGCGTACTGAACGAAGACGGCCTGCGTTTTGAAGATGAGTTTGTCCGTCATAAAATGCTGGATGCCATTGGTGACTTGTTTATGTGTGGTCATAACATCATCGGTGCGTTTTCTGCGTTTAAATCCGGTCATGCTCTGAACAACAAACTGTTGCAGGCTGTGCTGGCGAATCAGGAAGCGTGGGAATACGTGACCTTTGAAGATGAAGCTGAAATGCCGCTGGCGTTTAAAGCGCCATCTATTGTGTTGGCGTAACGCCTGACGTTGTCACTTCTTATTACGACTGGTTTTACTGGTACCCTCTCCGGCCAGTGAAGCCAGTCGTTCTAATATCTTTCTGAGTTTTTCCGGGCTGTTGCCTGCTAACGTCCTCAATGTCTCCGCGCTTTGCTCACTCAACTGACGCAACGGTTTATCCCCGGTAATTTCTTGCGCTGCAATGTCACTATTTTTCACGATTTCATGCCCTTTTGCGGCAAGCGTTGGATTAATCCTGATGTCGATTGAAGCCAATGATGGTAGTATTTGTGCGCGTAATGCAGAGAGCAACGCAGGTTGTTCGTAACGTAACCGCATCAGCCAACTGGCGTTGGCGGTTTCCAGTATTAGTAAACCTTGCCGGTAATTAGCGACGCGGCACCATGGGTGCAACGGTGCAGGCAGTAATCCGCGCACGGCACGGTTGAGTTTTAATAAGGCGATAGCGCGCTGTTGCACATCTTGTAGCGGGCCTTTACCCGACATGGATGCGCTATCAAACAGAAATTCCAGTGATTGTGGGCGGCTATCACGCATAGACCTGGCTCCGGTGGATGTTACTCGTGATTGGTATTCTAAATCGTTGGCGACAATTTGGCAGACGTTATTTCTGGCCGCATCTCTTATTAGGGATGGTCGCGGCGAGTCTTGGTCTGCCGACAAGCCTGAACGACTCACAGGACATCGCCTCACTTCCTAATTCAAGCTCCAGCGTTAGTCGGCAGAATAACGTATCGCTGAGCCTTACCGATCTGGTGGCGCTAAAAGAAGCGCATCGACGCTCGTCCTACAGCGTTGATTATTGGCATCAGCATGCGATACGCACTGTCATTCGTCACCTTTCTTTTGCATTGACGACGCCACAGACGGCCAATGCCCAACAGGCTGACGAGCTAGAGCCTCATTCTCTGGTTTTGTTGGATACGCTAAATGCGCTGTTGACGCAGGATTCCCAGTATCCCTTCGTGATCTCTCCCCATGCTGGACGAGTCACTTTTTATCCTCAGGCATATCATCAAATCGGTATCTGGCTTGCCCAAATCCGTGGCATCCGCGCAGGACCATACCTCATCAGCTGAACGTGTAATGATAATTAGCTGAAGAAATTTCTCTCGTTTTTTGCTGAGTTTCTCAGGTTTTCGATATTGTATTGCCACTGGATACGTGGCACTTGTGAGATTAAAACTATTATGGTCATGAATATCTTAACCAAAATTTTTGGTAGCCGTAACGATCGTACGCTGCGTCGTATGCGTAAAAATGTTGATGTTATTAGTCGGTTAGAGCCAGGAATGGAAAAACTTTCCGATGAGGAACTACAGGCGAAAACGCTGGAGTTCCGTGCTCGTCTGGAGAAAGGCGAAACGCTGGAGAGCCTGCTGCCGGAAGCTTTCGCTGTAGTGCGTGAATCCAGTAAACGTGTATTTGGCATGCGTCACTTCGACGTACAGCTTCTTGGCGGTATGGTTCTGAATGAGCGGTGTATTGCGGAGATGCGTACCGGTGAAGGTAAAACGCTGACGGCAACCTTACCTGCGTACCTGAATGCATTGACTGGCCGTGGCGTACACGTAGTTACCGTGAACGATTATTTGGCACAGCGTGATGCCGAAAATAACCGCCCGCTGTTTGAGTTCCTTGGCCTGAGCGTCGGTATTAACCTGCCGGGGATGCCTGCGCCAGCGAAGCGTGAAGCCTACGCCGCCGATATTACCTACGGAACCAATAACGAATACGGCTTTGACTATCTGCGTGACAACATGGCATTTAGCCCAGAAGAGCGTGTACAACGTAAACTTTACTACGCACTGGTGGATGAGGTTGACTCCATCCTGATCGATGAAGCACGTACGCCGCTTATCATTTCCGGTCCGGCTGAAGATAGCTCTGAGCTTTATATTAGCGTCAATAAAATTATCCCTCACCTGATCCGTCAGGAGAAAGAAGATTCCGATACTTTCCAAGGCGAAGGTCATTTCTCTGTTGATGAAAAAGCACGTCAGGTTAACCTCACCGAGCGTGGTCTGGTTCTGGTAGAAGAACTGCTGGTGAAAGAAGGCATTATGGAAGAGGGAGAATCGCTGTACTCTCCGACGAACATTATGCTGATGCACCATGTGACCGCCGCGCTGCGTGCGCACGTGCTGTTTACCCGCGATGTGGACTACATTGTGAAAGACGGTGAAGTGATCATCGTCGACGAGCACACTGGCCGTACCATGCAGGGGCGTCGCTGGTCAGATGGCCTGCATCAGGCTGTGGAAGCGAAAGAGAAAGTGGCTATTCAGAATGAAAACCAGACTCTGGCTTCCATTACCTTCCAGAACTACTTCCGCTTGTATGAAAAATTGGCGGGTATGACCGGTACGGCAGATACCGAAGCGTTTGAATTCAGCTCTATCTATAAGCTGGATACGATTGTAGTACCGACTAACCGTCCGATGATTCGTAAAGACTTGCCCGATCTGGTCTACATGACCGAGCAGGAAAAAATCGATGCCATCATTGAAGATATCAAAGATCGTTCCGTAAAAGGTCAACCGATTCTGGTCGGTACGATCTCGATTGAGAAATCAGAAGTGGTTTCTCATGCGCTGGAAAAAGCGGGCATTAAACACAACGTGCTGAATGCGAAATTCCATGCCATGGAAGCGGACATCGTTGCTCAGGCGGGTCAGGCTGGTGCGGTTACTATTGCTACCAACATGGCCGGTCGTGGTACGGACATCGTATTGGGCGGTAGCTGGCAGGCAGAAGTTGCTCATCTGGAAAACCCAAGTGACGAGCAAATTGCAGAAATTAAAGCGGCCTGGAAAGTGCGCCACGATGCCGTATTAGCTGCGGGCGGTTTGCATATTATCGGTACTGAGCGCCATGAATCTCGCCGTATTGATAATCAGCTACGCGGCCGTTCCGGTCGTCAGGGGGATGCGGGTTCATCACGCTTCTATCTGTCGATGGAAGATGCGCTGATGCGTATCTTTGCCTCCGATCGTGTTTCCAACATGATGCGCAAGCTGGGGATGAAACCGGGCGAAGCGATTGAGCACCCGTGGGTCACTAAGGCGATTGCGAACGCACAGCGTAAAGTGGAAAGCCGTAACTTCGATATTCGTAAACAATTGCTGGAATACGATGATGTGGCGAACGACCAACGTCGCGCGATCTACACACAGCGCAACGAACTGCTGGATGTGTCTGATATCAGCGAAACCATCACCAGCATTCGTGAAGATGTATTCAAAGCGACGATCGACAGCTATATTCCACCGGAATCTCTGGAAGAAATGTGGGATACGGAAGGCCTGGAACAGCGCCTGAAGAACGATTTCGATCTGGATATGCCAGTCAAGGCGTGGCTGGATAAAGAGCCTGAATTGCATGAAGAAACGCTGCGTGAGCGTATTTTCCAGCAGGCGCTTGAAGTTTATCATCGCAAAGAAGAAGTGGTTGGCAATGAAGTCATGCGCAACTTCGAGAAAGGCGTGATGTTGCAGACGCTGGATTCCTTGTGGAAAGAGCATTTGGCGGCAATGGATTACCTGCGTCAGGGTATCCACTTACGTGGCTATGCGCAGAAAGATCCTAAGCAAGAATATAAGCGTGAGTCGTTCTCTATGTTTGCCGCGATGTTGGAATCACTGAAATATGAAGTGATCAGTACGCTGAGCAAAGTCCAGGTGAGAATGCCGGAAGAGATCGAAGCGCTGGAGCAGCAACGTCGCGAAGAAGCTGAACGTTTGGCTAGGCAGCAGCAACTGAGCCATCAGGAAGAAGATAGCCTGAATACAGGTTCACCGGCGCAGGCAGACCGTAAGATTGGGCGTAACGATCCTTGCCCATGTGGTTCAGGTAAGAAATATAAGCAGTGCCACGGTCGCTTACAGAAATAATTGACTGCTGAATCCAGTGATTAATTGGTGATAAGTGTAAAGGCGGTCATTGACCGCCTTTTACTTGGTAAGAATCTGATAGGAATTGTCATGACGCAAAAACAGTTATCCGTCGCAGTGGGCATCATCCGCAATGCGGATCAGCAATACTTCATTGCTCGTCGTCCCGATGGCGTTCATATGGCAGGGATGTGGGAGTTTCCCGGCGGTAAAATTGAAGAGGGAGAAACGCCAGAGCAGGGGCTGATTCGTGAACTGCGTGAAGAAACGGGCATCGAAGCGAGCGCACCGCAGCCGCTAAACAGCAAAACGTTTTCTACGCCGGAGAGAATCATCACACTTCATTTCTTTCTGGTTGAAACGTGGCAGGGTGAGCCCTATGGGCGGGAAGGTCAGGAATCTCGCTGGGTGAGCGTGGAGGCGCTGCGCGAGGAAGAGTTTCCGCCAGCGAATGCGGAGATGATCCGCTGGCTGAAATCGCTTTAATCTACGATTTTCTGTTTGAACTCATTATCGCGAAACGTTGCTGTTAGCGCGTTTCGCTCCAGTCTTCACTGTCTGAAACCATATCATCGCTTGGAATGCGTTTTTCTTCATCAGCCCATTCGCCTAAATCGATGAGCTGACAGCGTTTGCTGCAAAAGGGGCGATAGATGCTGGCTTCATTCCAGATAACCGCTCGTTTGCAGGTTGGGCACTTCACCGTCGTAATCTCTGTTGTCATAACGTTCTTTTCACTCTATTTGGTACTTAACACGTTTTCGTTTATCTGTGCTGAGTCTAGCAACAGGCCAGTTCAAACGTTAAACGAGGCGGAATATGGCCGTTTTCGCTATCTAATGGCAGGAAACGGATGGCGTAGCGTGTCTTATGACCGGATATTTGTGGATAGAGTTGATGTGCCTGTTCAAGACGCAAGCGTAGCAGGTCTGCATCTGAGGCATTGTCCTGAAAGAAGCCATTCAAACTGGTTTGCGGGCGGAACGTGCCGGAGTGACGGATCAATTCCAGGATCATGTCCAGCGCTTGTTTAAGTGGTGATAAAGAGCTAAGCCAGCCATAAACCAGTTTCTCACGTAGCGCCTGAGGTTGATGCAACCAGCTATGTAGCGTTGGTAAGTCGAAACTGCAACACCCGCCGGGAATACCTAGTCGCTGACGAACCATGCTAATCAGACGATCTTCTCGTAAGAACTGCCCCATCCGCGGTGCTGCCATCAGCGTACTGGCCAGATCTTTCAACTGACGCCGCAACGTGTGGATGCGTTCCATGTCTACACCTGGTACATCACTCCATTGCAGCAATTTTTGCTGTTGGCGCTCCAGTTCTTTCAGCAACTCGGTACGCACATCTCCGCGTTCCAGCACATCAAGCAGCTCGGCGACGGCGCGAAAAAATGTCAGAGCGCTCCCCATGTCAGTCAGAGAATGGTTTTGATGCAGCTGCTGCAATAATGATTCGATACGCAACCAGGTACGCGTTTTCTCGTTGAGCGGATATTCAAATAAAATCGTTGAGGAAGCGTCACTCATTCTTAGTCATCCTGTCGGCTGCGGAAGCGGCTAGCTCCAGGTAATGGCGGTGTAATTCCGCAACCTGTGGAGCCAACTCGCTTGGGCAACGACTGTTATCAATAATATCATCGGCATAAGCCAGGCGCTGTTCTCGGGTTGCCTGTGCTGCCAGTATGTTTTCCGCTTGCTGCCGACTGATGCCATCACGGGCCAGTGTGCGTTCAAGCTGTGTGTCTCTATCTACATCAACGACCAGAATACGCTGTGCTCGCTGCTGTAACCCATTTTCTACCAGTAAAGGGACGACCCACAGAATGTACGGTGTAGATATGGCGTGAAACTGGGCCTGTGTTTCCTGATGGATCAACGGATGGAGCAAATTATTCAGCCACTGTTTCTCGTCTGGTGAGGAAAAAATTCGGTGACGTAGTGCGGTACGGTTTAATGAACCATCGGCATTGAGCACGGCATCGCCAAACCGGTGCTTAATGGCATCCAGTGCGGGTTTCCCAGGTTCGACTACCTGTCGTGCGAGGATATCCGCATCAACGATAGTGACCCCTAATTTGGCAAATTCATCGGCTACGGTGCTTTTTCCGCTGCCAATACCGCCCGTTAAGGCTACGATGTATGTCATTGCACCTGTGTTGAAAAGTTAACATTTTTACTATCTTCAAGGGCGAGGAATTCATTCCCGTCCCCTGAACCCAATCAAGCATAAACCGCAGTTTGCTCCACACTATCACCCTGCTAGGCGATAGGTAAATTTTTCTGATTTTATCCCAAATAAAGTGAAAATCGCAGTCTTGCCGCAGGATTATTCCTGCGTATGATAACGTCACTGGTAAAGGGCATTATTTTTTTAGAAATGATTATGCCCAGTAACGATACTGAGCATTCCGCCGTCACTCACCAGGAACTCGAACCTCATGCGTATTGAAGAAGATTTAAAGTTAGGCTTTAAAGACGTTCTCATCCGGCCAAAGCGTTCGACGCTGAAAAGCCGCTCTGACGTTGAACTAGAACGTCAATTCACCTTCCTCCACGCTGGTGGCAACTGGTCTGGTGTTCCGATTATCGCCGCTAATATGGATACCGTGGGTACGTTTAGTATGGCGGAAGTCTTGGCCTCTTTTGATGTTCTGACAGCCGTCCATAAACACTATTCTGTCGAGCAATGGTCCCAGTTTGTGCAGCGAGCACCAGAATCGGTATTACGCCACGTCATGGTCTCGACCGGAACATCTGACGCTGACTTCATCAAGTTAAAACAGATTTTGGCGCTGTCGCCAGAGCTGAAATTTATCTGTATCGATGTAGCAAATGGCTATTCTGAGCACTTTGTGACGTTCCTGCAAAAAGCGCGTGAGGCCTGTCCAGACAAGGTTATCTGTGCTGGAAATGTGGTAACGGGTGAAATGGTGGAAGAACTTATTCTCTCTGGGGCGGACATCGTGAAAGTCGGTATTGGCCCCGGTTCTGTCTGCACAACGCGTGTTAAAACGGGCGTTGGCTACCCTCAGCTTTCCGCCGTGATTGAATGTGCCGATGCGGCACATGGCCTCGGCGGGCAAATTGTGAGCGATGGTGGCTGCGCTATGCCCGGCGATGTCGCGAAAGCCTTTGGCGGCGGTGCCGATTTTGTCATGCTGGGCGGCATGTTGGCAGGGCATGATGAATGTGAAGGTACTATCGTTGAAGAAAACGGTGAGAAGATGATGTTGTTCTACGGTATGAGTTCCGCATCTGCGATGGAGCGTCACGTCGGTGGTGTGGCTGAGTACCGTGCCGCAGAAGGAAAAACCGTGAAGCTGCCATTACGCGGTCCGGTAGATAATACCGTCCGCGATATTCTTGGCGGATTGCGTTCGGCCTGTACCTATGTTGGCGCATCCCGCTTGAAGGAACTGACGAAACGTACAACGTTTATCCGCGTGGCCGAGCAGGAAAATCGTATTTTTAACGGATAGTGATACGTTTTCACATTCCGTCTTTCCGCTCTTAATAGTGGTTATGTGGTTTGATTTGTAGACGTTGTCGTGCATGTATTGGCTGGTTCAGGCACCGGCCAATACATTCCCCAACTGGAAGATAGGCAAATACATGCCAATCACTAGCGCCCCGACCATTCCCCCGACGACCATCATCAATAACGGCTCCAGCGTTTGTGTCAGCATGTCGGCCTGTTGTTGTACCCGCCTTTCATGCCATTCTGCTAACTGTATAAAGATTGCATCCAGTGCCCCGGTTTCTTCACCAACCCGAATCAACTGCGGACACGGTGCGGGGAACAACGTGGTGTGATGCTGTGTGGCATGGTATAGCGACGTGCCCTGATGCAGCTGCTCTTGTATCTGTTGAATCGCGGCCTGATAAAGCGGATGACGGATCGTGGCGGCCGCATCCAGCCCCTCAGGAAGCGTTAAACCGGCATGCTGAGTCATGGCCAGAATATTGAATATCTGGTTCAGTGATTTACCACGTAGCAAACTGGATACCACAGGGAGCCTCAGCAGCCATTCTTGTTCTCTGGTTTTCCATAATGGTCTTTGCTGTCTCAGTCGGGCATATCCCAATATTAGGCAGCTAATAAGCAATAGCCCAAGGAACCCGTAGCCAGCGAGGAGATCGGCTAGATGAAGTAACTGCCGGGTAAACCACGGCAATGGCGTATTGAACGAGGAGTAGAGTGTTGCGAATTCGGGGAGAACCAGCAGTAACATCATCATGCTGACCAGCATTGCAATGAGCAAAACAAAACAGGGATAGCGTAGCGCCTTGATGACTTTTTGTTGCAGTCTGGACTGCTTCTCTTGTTGTTGAGCTAGCTGTAGGCAGCATATATCTAGTTTTCCCGTCAATTCACCGACGGCAATGAGGGATCGATACAGGACGGGAAAAATATGAGGGTAGCCGTGCAATGCCTCAGACAGCGAATTTCCCTGAGCAACATGAGTGCGAACGTCGCGTAATATGCAGCGCCAACCGGGGCGCTCATGCTGCTCTGACACCAATTTTAATGCTTCCAGCAGAGGCAATCCAGCTTGTAGTAGAGCCGCAAGCTGTTTGATTAACTCACCTAGCTGTTCGCGTTTCCAGTAGCGGGGTGACAGATAATGGCCAGCCTTTACGATGAGCGGCTGGTAGCCTTGGGCAATCAAGTTGGCATAGGCGTGCTGGCGGTGCGTGCTAATCAGTGTGCCGTCAGCAAATTCGCCCTCGGATGTGATTGCCTGCCAATGATATAAGCGCGCTAACTTCATTGTATCTCCTGATTCATCGACCACTCATCGCCGACAACACGATAGACTTCAACAAGTGAGGTTAGGCCGTCGTTGGCCCGTTCGAGCCCCGCGGTCAGCAGTGTCGGAAAACCAGAGCCTTGCGATAGGGCAGATAATTCCCCAATGCTGGCGTTGCCTGCTAATGCAGCCTGAAAATCTGGCGTGATGGGGAGTAATTCATAGAGCGCGACACGACCATAGTAACCAGAGAAGCAGTGGCTGCAACCGCTGGCCTGCCAATGGTTCAGTGGTCCTTGCCATATATTTTTTGGCAGTGAGAGTAGCGGTTCTCCTTGGGTTTTACAGTGTGGGCATAGTCGACGCACAAGCCGCTGTGCGATGATGAGCTTAAGCGCCGAAGCTAACAGATATCCAGGAATGCCCAAGTGATTGAGACGAGTTAGCGTTTCGACCGCAGAGTTGGTATGCAACGTGGACATGACCAGATGGCCCGTTTGTGCGGCTTTTACCGCAATTTCAGCGGTTTCAGCATCGCGGATTTCACCAATCATAATGACGTCTGGATCTTGTCGCAGCAGCGCACGTAAAATTCTCCCAAAGCCTAGTTCCGCTTTGGGATTGATTGCCGTTTGATTGATTCCCTGTAAGGGAATTTCGACCGGATCTTCCACGCTACAGATATTGCGACTGCACTCGTTAAGCCAGCGTATTGCGCTGTAAAGCGTCACGGTTTTACCACTCCCTGTAGGACCGGTGACTAGCAGCATTCCCTGTGAGGCGTTCAGCACACTGATAACCTGCTGTAATGCTTTTTCGCCAAGACCGAGTTTGTCCAGCGCCAACTCCTGTTGGTGCGTTTGTAAAATACGTAATACGACTTTTTCTCCCTGCTGCACGGGGAGGGTGGCGATACGTAACGAGTAGGACTGTTGATCCAACGTTAGGCTGAATTGACCATCCTGCGGCAACCGTCGTTCGGCGATATTCAACTTACCCATGATTTTTAGCCGTGCGGTAATTCGGCTTATCAGCTCTGGAGGTGGCGCGGATATGACCTGTAATACACCATCAATGCGTAGCCGCACACGGTAGCTGTCTGGTTGCGGCTCAAAGTGGATATCAGAAGCGCGCCGCTGAACGGCGAGGCGTAGCGTTTGATGGATAAATTGCGCAACAGGGGAATCGTCATCATGATCCTGCTGCCCTACGTTGGCGTGATGAATACTGGCATGATAGGTTTCTACTGGCTCGGCAACGGCGTTCACGGGGTTAAGCTGTTGTTCCATTTTGGCCTGCGGCCACTGTTCCACCATAATGCGGCGATTGCTGGCAAAACGCAGTGCGGAAATCATTTCCGCCGAAGGGGAGGTCGTGACGGCTACCGACAGCGTTTGTTCATCAATGCTGAGCAATAATGCCTGATAACGCCGGCACAACGTCTGTAACTCGCTGAGCGTATGCTCGGAGGAGAAGGACGAGTCTGTCATGATTAACCCGCCGTATTATCAAAACGGAAAACGTCCTGACAGGCAGATTGCAGGCTCTCTGCGCCGTTATCTGTGGCACAATTTTTCGTCCAGCGTGAAGCACCAGTTTCGGTATCCCACGTTGGCGTCAGAATAACGCGTAGCCCTTGCAGAGTAGATTGCCCAGTGAGCGTAATTACTCCTTGTGTGACGCTAACGGCGCTGACATAGCGTGAAGATTTGCTACCAGGAATTCCCTGATTACCTGCGTTGCAGGCCGTAAACGCCGCATTTTCCAGGCCGCAGAGATCGACTGGCGTTTTATAAGACACCATCGTTTGTAGCATGTCTGTGAGCGCCGCCTTTTGCAGATAACCTTGATAGGCGGGGACGCCAATGGCGCTGAGGATAGCAATGATCGCAATCACGATCATCAGCTCAATCAGTGTGAATCCTTGTTGTGTTGTCATGTTGATTTCCCTGTTGTTGCATATAAATTTTGTGGCACATAAATATTGCGGTACATAAATCCATACGGATGGCGGCAGCATAGGAAAGGGAGCGAAGGCTGACGAGCAGGAAAATGTGAAACAGGAAGGCGCTACGACATGTTTTTAGCGACTTGCAGAGGATTGAAAGTTTTTTGCGAGCAGAGACGCAATTTTCACGCTGTTGGGACAGGAAGTCCGCGCGGGATTCGTAGTTTGTGTTGTTACGATGGTGTACGAGAGAATGATATGTCGAGAGGTGAACGAGGTGCGAAATAGCACCTCGCCGATAGAAATAGAGGAGCGATTAGATGAAGCGCATGGATAAATCCAGTGCCTGTACATGTTTGGTTAATGCACCCACGGAGATATAGTCCACGCCAGTTTCTGCATAGCCACGTAGCGTGTCGAGCGTGACATTGCCGGATATTTCCAGTAGCGCACGGCCTTGTGCCAAGCCAACCGCTTCCCGAATATTATCCAGACTAAAATTATCCAGCATAATGATATCGGCACCAGCCTCTAGCGCCTGCTGCAACTCATTCAGTGATTCGACTTCAACTTCTACCGGAACATCGCTGCGTAAAGACTGTGCTTTTTCTACCGCATTTTTGATTGAGCCCGCGGCGATGATGTGGTTTTCCTTGATCAGGAAGGCGTCGGATAAACCGAGTCGGTGGTTGTCTCCGCCACCGCAGGATACGGCGTATTTCAGCGCGGTTCTCAGCCCCGGCAGCGTCTTGCGCGTATCCAGCAGTCGAGTACGCGTTCCCTGCAATACGGCAACATAGCGGCTGACTTCAGTGGCGACACCGGACAGCGTTTGCAGGAAATTCAGCGCAGTACGTTCGCCCGTCAGGAGCTGTTTGGCTGGCCCCGTGATGTCACACAGCGTTTGGTTGGGCGTGATAGCCTCGCCATCGGCAACGTGCCAGACGATCGTGGTCGTGTTGCCTAATTGAGAAAAGACTTCCTCAAGCCAGCGCGTGCCGCAGAATACACCTGCTTCACGCGTGATAATGCGTGCGCTGACGGTCTCGTTGTCGGGGAGCAGAAGCGCGGTAATGTCTTGATTAGCATCGACGATGCCACCTAAATCTTCACGCAAGGCCAGTTGCACGCTGGCGGGGATATCTTGTGCAATACGGGCGAGCAAGGCTTGTTGGCGTTGTTCCTGACTGTAGCGACGCGTTGACATGACAAAACTCCGAAGGGGGATTCGGAGGTCTATGCTACCTTGTTTATATCAGGACATCCAGAATGAATAGTCTTTGTAATTCAATGTATTACTTTCTTTAACTTTCCGGCGAACATGCGTGGTCGCCGGAAAGGAGATGTCATCTTAGAAGTTGTAACCGACGACCAGGTAATAGCCCCAACCGGTAGATTTCACTTCAAACGGACCTTTGCCGAAATTGAGCTCTGTGCCATCAGCCCATTGGCCGCCGTTGTGGAAATAGCGTGCGACGAAAGAGTAGTGCCAGTGGTCGTAACCCAGTGCCAGAATATGGCTGGAGGCAATGGAGTTGTTAGTGCGGCTTGAATTCGATTTATCACGTAGTTCTGAACCGAAATCAAAATTGGTGAAGCTGATATACGAGACGTTACCGCCCATCAGAGAGCCAAGCGGGTAGGAGTATTTCACTTTTACGCGGTAGCCGTCCCACTCATTTTCGTTTGCTGCACCGTAGTTCTGCCATTGGTATTTGGCATAGCCGTTCAGTGATAGCGACAGGTCGGTACCGGTATCAATATCGGTACCTAACCCCATGTACCAGGTGCTTTGGCGTGAACCGCTGTTGCGCCCCTGATCGTAAATAACGTTATTGGCGATGTACCACTCTTTAAACGGACCAAAGCTCAGGTCAGCTCCCGTCAGTTTATCAATCGAGAAGCGTGGTTCGATCTCGACAAACAGTGGGGAGCCTTTGTCCCAAATGCCACGGCTGTCGGGATCGCCACCAAAAAATTTAGGCGCATCGGCGTAACCGTAGAAATCGAACCAGTCTTTACGCGCAAATGCTTCATATTCCAGGTAGGTCGTGCTGTTCAGTTGCGGTCCGAAACGCGTATGGGCGCTGCCGACGACGTTAACGCTTTGGTGCCACCAGTCGGAGAGGTATTCAGCTTTATTGCTGTCGGCAAGAGCTGGCATTGAGCATGACAGTGCGAGCAAGGTGCCTGCGGCGAAAGTGTTTTTCATGTTAAGTACCATAGTGTTAGACGTTATTTACGCCGAGCGTAAGACCGCAAAATAAATTTTGGTAATATCAAAAAAAATCAGGAGATAATTTTGCCATGCATTTTAAGTAAAAATAGACGCAATGCACGAAAACGATTGCTTTTTATTGTGTTATTACATTTGTAATGTGACTTTAATCACACAATGAGGTTGGGATTTTATCTTGCTAAAAAAGATGTGAAAGTCGAAAAAGGCAGGAAAATGGCTAAAACATTACAAAACGAACGGTAAAATCTATTGATATCCAGTTGGATAGATAGGATGACGTGAAACATGGTATCTTGGAGCCGAGGACTTTTAGCTCCAATTGATTTTTCGCTTGATTCAGCCGGCAAACGATACGATGCGAGGTTATCGCCGATGCTTTTGGAAAATGGCTGGTTATCCGACATTACACACACGCCTTCGCCGCATTATGATGGTCGCCCGAATAACGAGGTGCCTTCCTTACTGGTGATTCACAATATCAGCCTACCGCCCGGTGAGTTTGGCGGTCCGTACATTGACCAGCTGTTTACGGCGACATTGGACCCCACTGCGCATCCTTATTTCGCCGATATTTCCCATTTACGCGTCGCTGCACATTGCCTTATTCGTCGCGATGGGCAAACCACGCAGTATGTGTCTTTCGATCAGCGCGCTTGGCATGCCGGTGTTTCGGTGTTTGAAGGTCGTGAACGCTGTAATGATTTCTCTATTGGTATTGAATTGGAAGGTACGGATACGCTGCCTTTTACCATGGAGCAGTATCACTCACTGGTTATGATTACACGCCTATTAATGCGGGCTTATCCTATTACACCGTCTCGAATTACCGGACATAGCGACATTGCTCCGGGCCGTAAAACCGATCCCGGTCCGGCATTTGACTGGGACGGCTATCATCGTCTGCTACAAGAAAACTGGAAAGAAAACAAAGGGAGTCTCGATCAATGACGCTGTTTACACTGTTGCTTACGCTGGCATGGGAACGGTTGTTCAAACAGGGGGAGCATTGGCAGATCGATCATCGGCTTGACGTTGTATTCCGACACGTTCCCTCTCCCTCTCCCTCTTTATTTCAAACGCTGTTCCTGACGTTATGCAGCATGGGAATTGTGGTGGGACTGCTGTGGCTAACGAGTGGCATTCTGTTTGGCCTGATTTCTCTTTTGCTGTGGATTGTTATCAGCCTGATGTGCATTGGTGCGGGTGAGATTCGCCAACACTATCGACGTTATTTGCAGGCTGCACAGCGCGGCGAGGCGGATGCCAGCCGGGAAATGGCGGCGGAACTGGCGTTGATTCACGGTTTACCCGTTGGTGCTGGTGAAAGCGAGCAGCTAAAAGAGCTGCAAAATGCATTGCTATGGATAAATTTCCGGTTTTATCTGGCTCCGCTGTTTTGGTTCGTTGCCGCAGGACCATACGGGCCGGTTGCTCTCGTGGGGTATGCGTTTTTGCGCGCCAGACAAACCTGGCTTGCTCGGCATAACACGCCGCTGGAACGTGCGCAGTCTGGTGTCGATCGTTTGTTGCATTGGCTCGACTGGATTCCCGCTCGTTTGGCTGGTGCGGCTTACGCGTTGCTGGGACATGGTGAAAAAGCGTTGCCTGCCTGGTTCGCATCGCTAGGGGACTCTCGCAGTTCGCAATATTGGGTGTTAACTCAGTTGGCTCAATTTTCTCTGGCGCGTGAATCCCATAGCGAGCCCGTAGAAACGCCCAAAGCCGCCGTGACGCTGGCGAAAAAAGTGACGCTGGTGCTGGTGGTGGTTGTCGCGCTTCTGACGATATACGGTGCGCTGGTCTGATGTTTTTTGGGCGTTGGTAGGAAAAATAATGGCCGACAAGGTCGGCCATTGAATCGAGAAAATGTGGTTAAGGCAGAGGTTTACTTAAGCTGATTTTTCTTTTTGATGAAGTAGCCCACGCCCAGAATAACCAGCCAGACCGGGATCAGCATGACGGAAATCTGAATGCCCGGCGTCAGGAACATGATGACCAATATCCCCGCCAGGAACAGCAGGCAGAGGTAGTTACCCAGCGGATACAGCAACGCTTTAAACTTGGTCACCGTACCTTCTTTGTCCTTCTGTGCACGGAACTTCAGGTGCGCCAGACTGATCATCGCCCAGTTAATCACGAGAGCAGACACGACCAACGCCATTAATAGCTCGAATGCTTTGCCGGGAATAAGGTAGTTAATCAGCACGCAGAGTGCTGTCGCCAGTGCGGAAATACCGATTGCGACAACGGGTACGCCACGGCTATCGACGGTCTCCAGCACTTTCGGGCCATTACCCTGTTTTGCTAACCCGAACAGCATGCGGCTGTTGCAATAAACACAGCTGTTGTAAACCGACAGTGCTGCGGTCAATACCACGATGTTCAGTACCGTAGCTACGACGTTGCTGTTCAGTTCATGGAAGATCATGACGAACGGGCTACCGCCTTCTACAACTTTTCCCCACGGATAAAGCGACAGCAGGATAGCAAGTGAACCGATATAGAAAATCAGAATACGGTAGATCACCTGATTGGTCGCGCGTGGAATACTTTTCTCTGGGTCATCTGCTTCTGCCGCGGTAATCCCCACCAGTTCCAGCCCGCCAAATGAGAACATGATTACGGCCATCGCCATCACCAGACCAAGCCCGCCATTCGGGAAGAATCCGCCCTGCGCCCACAGGTTGGTCACGGTGGCTTCCGGCCCACCTGTACCGCTGAGCAACAGCCAGCCGCCGAAGACGATCATGCCAATAATCGCAGCGACTTTGATGATGGCAAACCAGAACTCCATCTCACCGTAGACTTTGACGTTCGCCAGATTGATAGCGTTAATCAGTAGGAAGAACACCGCGGCGGATACCCAGGTCGGAATATCTGGCCACCAGTACTGGACGTAAATCCCTACAGCACTAAGTTCAGCCATGGCGACCAGAACATACAGTACCCAGTAGTTCCATCCAGATGCAAAGCCCGCGAAGTCGCCCCAATATTTATAAGCAAAGTGGCTGAACGATCCGGCTACCGGTTCTTCAACCACCATCTCGCCCAGTTGGCGCATAATGAGAAACGCGATCAGTCCGCCAATCGCATAGCCTAACAGGACTGATGGTCCGGCCATTTTGATTGTTTGTGCAATACCAAGAAAGAGGCCAGTACCTACCGCGCCACCCAAGGCAATCAACTGAATATGACGGTTTTTCAAACCACGCTTTAGCGTGCCGTCCGTTTGTTGATTATCCATCAAATTTAACCCTCTGCCTGTGCAAGTAAAAAATACGCTGCGTATTATTGACTGTACGTTTGTGTAATTTTATTTTTACGGATTGATTTTTCTTAAATTAAGAAACTCTCTACCGTTTGCCAAAGAATAGTGGTAAGTGCGCAAGATTGCACTGATTTCTTATAGCCTGATAATTAAAAACTATCGTCACATCAAAATTTTTATCTCTCTTCGATTGAACTCCTGA
Organism: Pectobacterium sp. IFB5596; assembly: GCF_021432585.1. Classification (NCBI taxonomy): domain Bacteria; kingdom Pseudomonadati; phylum Pseudomonadota; class Gammaproteobacteria; order Enterobacterales; family Pectobacteriaceae; genus Pectobacterium; species Pectobacterium sp. IFB5596. The sequence continues at coordinate 68,504 of NZ_LXFY01000031.1, read as the reverse complement.
TGATGAGAAATAGGTGGGGAATTTGAAAGGTGATACCTCTTTGGGCTTACTCCCTTTTATTGCCTGTTTATCCCCGCTGTAAAAATAGTGTTTACCCCGATAGAGGGCTACTGGTAATCACGCTATCTTTATAAGAATAAAAATCCTTATTTTTTGAATAAAAATTCATTATTTGTGCATTTAAACGGTTCAGCACCGCCTGCTTTACGTTTCAAAAAAGTTAAAATATAGACAGGGGGGATTAATGGTAATACCACAGGCGGGCTATCACTTTGCCGCATGTTTCTCGTGCATTTGTTAAAATCTGGTGGGATTGGTGATTTAGCTCAAGGTCCTTATGGACAGAAGGTGAATACTTTGTTACTTTAGCGTCACGTTTTTGAAATTGGTATTACCAATTGACTCCGCGCCATTCGCAGAGAAGAATTCACCATGGCATACAGCAAGATCCGTCAGCCCAAACTGTCAGATGTGATTGAAAAGCAGTTGGAGTTTCTGATCCTTGAGGGAACCTTGCGCCCCGGCGAGAAGCTCCCACCGGAGCGCGAACTGGCAAAACAGTTCGATGTTTCCCGCCCTTCTCTGAGAGAAGCCATTCAACGCCTGGAAGCCAAAGGTTTACTTTTGCGCCGTCAGGGTGGTGGTACCTTCGTTCAAGCCAATCTATGGCAAAGCGTCAGCGATCCGCTGGCAGAATTACTGAGCACACATCCCGAATCACAGTTCGATCTTCTGGAAACGCGTCATGCGCTGGAAGGCATTGCTGCCTACTATGCGGCGTTGCGTGGCACAGAGTCTGATTTGCAGCGTATCCGGGATTGTCATGCCGTGATTGAGAAGGCGAGGGAAGCGGGCGATCTAGACGCCGAGTCAGAAGCCGTTATGCAGTATCAGGTTGCTGTAACAGAAGCCACGCATAATGTGGTTTTGTTGCATTTGGTACGTTGTATGGGGCCGATGCTCGAACAGAACGTGAGGCAGAATTTTGAATTGCTTTATTTGAGCCGTGAAGTGTTGGCTCAGGTTAGCATTCATCGCGCCAGCATTTTTGAGGCGATTGTTGCCCGTGAGCCAGAGAAGGCGCGCGAAGCATCACACCGCCATCTGGCGTTTATTGAGGAAGTATTGCTGGATCTTAACCGGGAACATAGTCGGCGCGAGAGATCGCTGCGTCGGCTCCAGCAACGCAAGGACTGAGTACCCATATTTTTGGTGCTCTGAATGCGGCAATGACGACGATGAGCCTGTCTTCATGCGTTTTGCTTATGATCAAATATAAGCCAGAATGCATGAAGACAGGCTCCAACAAACCAACTTATTAGAGAAGATAAGGAATAACCATGTCAGATCGTTTAAATAATGACGTGGATCCGATCGAAACCCGCGACTGGCTGCAGGCGATCGAATCGGTCATCCGTGAAGAGGGTGTTGAGCGCGCTCAGTTCCTGATAGATCAGGTTCTGGGTGAAGCGCGTAAAGGCGGTGTCAGCGTTGCTGCTGGTACGGCTGCACGCCAATATATCAACACCATCGCAGTGGAAGACGAACCGGAGTACCCTGGTAATCTGGATCTGGAACGTCGTATTCGCTCAGCAATCCGCTGGAACGCGATCATGACAGTGCTGCGTGCTTCGAAAAAAGATCTGGATCTGGGTGGCCACATGGCTTCTTTCCAGTCTTCCGCTACTTTCTATGAAGTGTGCTTTAACCACTTCTTCCGTGCTCGCACTGCGCAGGACGGCGGCGACCTGGTCTACTTCCAGGGCCACATTTCTCCGGGCGTTTACGCTCGTGCCTTCCTTGAAGGCCGTCTGACAGAAGACCAGATGAACAACTTCCGCCAGGAAGTTCACGGTAACGGTCTGTCTTCTTATCCGCACCCTAAATTGATGCCTGACTTCTGGCAGTTCCCGACCGTTTCTATGGGTCTGGGCCCGATTGGTGCTATCTACCAGGCTAAATTCCTGAAGTATCTGGAAAACCGTGGTCTGAAAGATACCTCTAAGCAAACCGTTTATGCCTTCCTGGGCGACGGCGAAATGGATGAGCCAGAATCCAAAGGTGCGATCACCATCGCGACCCGTGAAAAACTGGACAACCTGGTATTCGTTATCAACTGTAACCTGCAACGTCTGGATGGTCCGGTTACGGGTAATGGTAAGATCATCAATGAACTGGAAGGCATCTTCAGCGGCGCTGGCTGGGATGTGATTAAAGTGATGTGGGGCGATCGTTGGGACGAACTGCTGCGTAAAGACACCAGCGGTAAACTGATCCAACTGATGGAAGAAACCGTCGACGGTGACTACCAGACCTTCAAATCCAAAAATGGTGCCTACGTGCGTGAGCACTTCTTCGGTAAATACCCGGAGACGGCTGCACTGGTTAAAGACTGGAGCGACGATCAGATTTGGTCACTGAACCGTGGTGGTCACGATCCGAAGAAAGTCTACGCTGCACTGAAAAAAGCGCAGGACACCAAAGGCAAACCAACCGTTATTCTGGCGCATACCATTAAAGGTTATGGTATGGGCGACGCGGCGGAAGGTAAGAACATCGCTCACCAGGTTAAGAAAGTTAACATGGACGGCGTACGTTACTTCCGTGACCGCTTCAACGTGCCAGTGAGCGATGAAAACATCGAAAGCCTGCCGTACATCACCTTCGATAAAGATTCCGAAGAGTACAAGTACCTGCACGAACGTCGTCAGGCACTGGGCGGTTACCTGCCATCTCGTCAGCCGAACTTTGATGAGAAGCTTGAGCTGCCAACGCTGGAAGATTTCCGCACGCTGCTGGAAGAGCAGAACAAAGAAATCTCTACCACTATCGCGTTTGTACGTGCCCTGAACGTGATGCTGAAGAACCAATCTATCAAAGATCGTCTGGTTCCGATCATCGCTGACGAAGCGCGTACCTTCGGTATGGAAGGTCTGTTCCGCCAAATCGGTATTTATAGCCCGAAAGGCCAGCAGTACACCCCGCAGGACCGTGAGCAAGTTGCTTACTACAAAGAAGACCAGAAAGGTCAGATTCTGCAGGAAGGTATCAACGAGCTGGGTGCAGGTTCTTCTTGGCTGGCGGCGGCAACGTCTTACAGCACCAACAATCTGCCAATGATCCCGTTCTACATCTACTACTCTATGTTCGGTTTCCAACGTATCGGCGACCTGTGCTGGGCTGCGGGTGACCAACAGGCGCGTGGATTCCTGATCGGTGGTACTTCAGGACGTACAACGCTGAACGGTGAAGGTCTGCAACACGAAGATGGCCACAGCCACATTCAGTCGCTGACTATCCCGAACTGTCTCTCCTACGATCCGGCATTCGCCTATGAAGTTGCGGTGATCATGCATGATGGTCTGCACCGTATGTACGGCGAAGCGCAAGAGAACATTTACTACTACATCACCACGCTGAACGAAAACTACCACATGCCTGCGATGCCGCAGGGTGCGGAAGAAGGTATCCGTAAGGGTATCTACAAGCTGGAAACGGTTGAAGGTAGCAAAGGTAAAGTTCAGCTGCTGGGCTCTGGTTCTATCCTGCGTCACGTACGTGAAGCGTCTCAGATTCTGGCTAAAGACTACGGCATCGGTTCTGACGTATTCAGCGTAACCTCCTTCACTGAACTGGCTCGCGAAGGTCAGGATTGTGAGCGTTGGAACATGCTGCATCCGACCGAAACGCCGCGCGTACCTTACGTGGCTCAGGTACTGAGCGATGCGCCAGCGGTTGCATCTACTGACTACATGAAGCTGTTTGCTGAGCAAATCCGTAACTTCATCCCGGCTAGCGATTACCGCGTACTGGGTACTGACGGTTTCGGTCGTTCTGACAGCCGTGAGAACCTGCGTCACCACTTCGAAGTGGATGCGTCTTACGTCGTGGTTGCGGCTCTGGGTGAACTGGCTAAACGCGGTGAAATCGATAAGAAAGTGGTTGCTGATGCCATCACTAAATTCAACATCGATGCAGATAAAGTTAACCCGCGTCTGGCATAAGAGGTAAAGATTACATGGCTATCGAAATCAACGTACCGGACATCGGTGCAGATGAAGTTGAAGTCACCGAAGTGCTGGTGAAGGTGGGCGACAAGGTTGAAGCTGAACAGTCGCTGATCACGGTTGAAGGTGATAAGGCTTCTATGGAAGTCCCTTCTCCGCAGGCTGGTGTCATTAAAGAGATCAAAGTCTCTGTCGGTGACAAAGTTGAAACCGGCAAACTGATCATGATTTTCGATTCCGCCGACGGTGCAGCTGATGCTGCACCTGCTAAGGCAGAAGAGAAGAAAGAAGCGGCTCCGGCTGCTGCACCAGCAGCCTCTGCGGCGAAAGACGTCAACGTACCGGATATCGGCGGTGACGAAGTTGAAGTGACCGAAGTACTGGTTAAAGTGGGCGACACCGTTGCTGCTGAACAGTCTCTGATCACCGTAGAAGGCGACAAAGCGTCTATGGAAGTCCCGGCACCTTTCGCAGGTACGGTTAAAGAGATCAAAATCAGCACCGGCGATAAAGTCTCTACCGGTTCTCTGATCATGGTATTCGAAGTGGCGGGTGCTGCACCTGCTGCCGCTCCGGCACAAGCCGCTGCTCCAGCAGCAACTGCGCCAGCGGCCTCTGCCGCTAAAGAAGTTAACGTACCGGATATCGGCGGTGACGAAGTCGAAGTGACTGAAGTGATGGTTAAAGTTGGCGATAAAATCGCGGCTGAGCAATCACTGATCACCGTTGAAGGTGACAAGGCTTCGATGGAAGTCCCTGCGCCGTTCGCGGGTACGGTTAAAGAAATCAAAATCAGCACCGGCGACAAAGTGAAAACCGGTTCACTGATCATGGTCTTCGAAGTAGAAGGCGCTGCACCTGCTGCGGCTCCGGCTGCCAAGCAAGAAGCGGCTGCTGCACCAGCTCCGGCGGCAAAACCTGCTGCTGCACCGGCTGCGAAAGCGGAAGGCAAGAGCGATTTCGCCGAGAATGACGCTTACGTTCACGCGACGCCGGTTATCCGCCGTCTGGCACGTGAATTCGGCGTGAATCTGGCGAAAGTGAAAGGTTCTGGTCGTAAAGGCCGTATCCTGCGCGAAGACGTTCAGACTTACGTGAAAGATGCCGTGAAACGCGCTGAGTCTGCGCCAGCTGCTGCCGCTGGCGGCGGTCTGCCAGGCATGCTGCCATGGCCGAAAGTTGACTTCAGCAAGTTTGGTGAAGTTGAAGAAGTGGAACTGGGTCGCATCCAGAAAATTTCTGGTGCTAACCTGAGCCGTAACTGGGTGATGATCCCGCATGTTACGCACTTCGATAAAACGGACATCACCGATCTGGAAGCGTTCCGTAAACAGCAGAACGCCGAAGCTGAGAAGCGCAAACTGGATGTGAAATTCACCCCAGTTGTCTTCATCATGAAAGCCGTTGCCGCTGCGCTTGAGCAGATGCCACGCTTCAACAGTTCCCTGTCTGAAGACGCGCAACGTCTGACGCTGAAGAAATACATCAACATCGGTGTTGCGGTTGATACCCCGAACGGTCTGGTGGTTCCGGTCTTTAAAGACGTGAACAAGAAGAGCATCACTGAGCTGTCTCGCGAACTGATGGCGATTTCCAAGAAAGCCCGTGACGGTAAGCTGACCGCAGGCGAAATGCAGGGTGGTTGCTTCACTATCTCCAGCCTGGGCGGTATCGGGACTACGCACTTTGCGCCGATCGTCAACGCGCCGGAAGTCGCTATTCTTGGTGTGTCTAAGTCCGCGATGGAACCGGTCTGGAATGGTAAAGAGTTCACTCCGCGTCTGATGATGCCGATGTCTCTGTCCTTCGACCACCGTGTCATTGACGGTGCTGATGGTGCTCGCTTCATTACCATCATTAACAACACGTTGTCTGACATCCGCCGTCTGGTGATGTAATCGAAAAGCCGGCCTGACGGCCGGCTTTTTTCTGATAAGCTGTAATTTGTTACAGCGGTCAGTGATCAAGGACAAATCGTTAGTCGCTTGTTGTTTCAAAATTGTTAACGATTTTGTAAACTACTGCGGCAAAGACACGTCCCGGTGGAAGAGGGCGTTATTAAAAATGCACCCTCAATCAGAATGATGACGGGTGTGACGTCACAGACCCGCCGGAAATCAATTAAGAGGTCATGATGAGTACTGAAATTAAAGCTCAGGTAGTGGTACTTGGTGCCGGCCCCGCAGGCTATTCTGCTGCATTCCGCGCGGCGGATTTGGGTCTGGAAACCGTACTGGTAGAGCGCTACTCCACGCTGGGTGGGGTGTGTCTGAATGTGGGCTGTATTCCTTCCAAAGCCCTGCTGCACGTTGCCAAAGTTATCGAAGAGGCCAAAGCACTGGCAGAACACGGTATCGTGTTCGGTGAACCTAAAACCGACATTGATAAGATCCGCCTGTGGAAAGAAAAAGTTATCACCCAGCTGACCGGTGGTCTGGCGGGTATGGCTAAAGGCCGTAAAGTTAAAGTCGTTAACGGTCTGGGCAAATTCACGGGTGCCAACACGCTGGAAGTTGACGGTGAAAACGGCAAAACGACGATCAACTTCGATAATGCGATTATTGCTGCGGGTTCACGTCCTATCCAACTGCCTTTCATTCCTCATAATGACCCGCGCGTATGGGATTCTACCGATGCACTGGAGCTGAAAAGCGTCCCAGGTCGTCTGTTGGTGATGGGCGGCGGTATCATCGGTCTGGAAATGGGTACCGTTTACCATGCTCTGGGTTCACAGATCGACGTTGTTGAAATGTTCGATCAGGTGATTCCAGCCGCTGACAAAGATGTCGTCAAAGTCTTCACCAAACGTATCAGCAAGCAGTTCAATCTGATGCTGGAAACCAAAGTGACGGCAGTAGAAGCCAAAGAAGACGGCATCTATGTGACGATGGAAGGCAAAAAAGCGCCAGCCGAGCCACAGCGTTACGATGCGGTTCTGGTGGCTATCGGTCGTGTACCGAACGGCAAAAACCTGGATGCTGGCAAAGCGGGCGTGGAAGTTGACGATCGCGGTTTCATCCACGTTGATAAGCAAATGCGCACCAACGTGCCACACATCTACGCTATCGGCGACATCGTCGGTCAGCCGATGCTGGCGCACAAAGGCGTGCATGAAGGCCACGTTGCTGCTGAAGTGATCTCCGGTAAGAAACACTACTTCGATCCGAAAGTGATTCCTTCTATCGCCTATACCGAACCAGAAGTTGCCTGGGTGGGTCTGACCGAGAAAGAAGCCAAAGAGAAAGGCATCAGCTACGAAACCGCGACCTTCCCATGGGCGGCGTCTGGCCGTGCTATTGCGTCTGACTGCGCTGACGGTATGACCAAACTGATTTTCGACAAAGAAACTCACCGTGTTATTGGTGGTGCGATTGTCGGGACTAACGGTGGTGAACTGTTAGGCGAAATCGGTCTGGCGATTGAAATGGGCTGTGATGCAGAAGATATCGCACTGACCATCCATGCGCACCCAACGCTGCATGAGTCTGTTGGTCTGGCGGCTGAAATCTTTGAAGGTAGCATTACTGACCTGCCAAACCCGAAAGCGAAGAAGAAGTAAGTTTACTCGCGTTCGATGAATCAGAATCCGGTGCTTAGGCGCCGGATTTTTTTTGTCCGTCAGAAGAGGGAAACACCCGCGCGCAGAGGAAATCCACCAGTGCCCGTACTTTTGGTGACGGATGTTTGCTGGCAGGCCACAGCACATGGAAGACGCCGCTGCGTTCCACATAGTTGCTTAGGATCGGCTGTAGCAGTCCCTTGGCCAGCGGTTCGCGGATAGAGAAATCCGGCAGATAGGCGATCCCCAGTCCTTGTAATGCAAAACAGAGGCGCGTTTCGATGTTGTTGCAGATCATCGACGTGGGCAACGGCAATTCGGGTTCATCGGGATCAAGCCGCAACGCCCAAGGTTCCAGCTTGCCACTGCTGGGAAAGCGGTAGTGCAGGCAAGTGTGTTGCAGCAGATCAGCAGGCTGCTGGGGTGTGCCGTGTTGGGCAAGATAGTCTGGCGCGGCGACCAGCAGAAAACGGAAAATACCCAGCTTGCGTGCCGTGAGGCGTGAATCAACCGGCTCGCCCGTCCGCACAACGGCATCAAAACCTTCCTCAATCACATCTACCATGCGATCGGAGAAGTCCAAGTCCAGTTCGATTTCAGGATAGTCGCGCATGAAATCGCCGAGTATGGGCAGCATCAGCGGGCTAACCAGCGGCAGGCTGACTCGTAGACGTCCGCGTGGTACGGCTTTGCCCTGAGACAGTTCCCGCTCTGCGGCCTCAATTTCGGCCAGAATACGTCGGCTACGCGCTAGAAATAGTGAGCCTTCAGCCGTCAGTGTGATGCTGCGCGTACTGCGGTGAAACAGTCTCACGCCCAGCTTTTCTTCGAGCCGTGCAATGCTTTTCCCCACCGCAGAGGCTGACACGCCAAGTAACCGGCCTGCCGCAACGAAGCTGCGCGTTTCGGCCACCTGTACAAACACCACAAAGCCATTCAGGCTGTCCATATTACTCCTCCATTACGGATGTTTTTTTCCGTATATCTAGGAACTGTAGCCTACTTTTTCTTTAATTGTCGATTTTCTATCGTACCGGGAACGCTCATTAATGAAAGGAACATGTCGTGATAACTCCCTTATTTCCCCCGCGTACCGATTCGCCGACAACGCATCTCTCTGCTCGAATTCAGACAGTCGTTCAACAAGCATTGGACGAGCGGCGTTTGGTTGGTACTGTCGTGCTGGTCGCGCATAACGGCGCATTGATTCATCAGCAGGCTGCCGGATGGGCTGACCGGGAGAAGGCTCGCCCGATGACGCTGGACGCCATCTTCCGGTTGGCTTCGGTAAGCAAACCCATCGTGTCCGTGGCAGTGCTGGTGCTGGTGGCGCAAGGTCGGCTCGATCTGGATGAGGATATTACTCGCTGGATGCCAACGTTCCAGCCCCGGCTGCCCGATGGTTGCCCCTCGCGTATCACGGTGCGACAGCTGCTCAGCCACACAGCAGGTTTGGGCTATCGCTTTTTCGAGGATCATGCGGATGGCCCCTACGCGCGAGCGGGAGTTTCAGACGGTATGGATGCCTCTGGCATTACTCTGGATGAGAACCTGAGTCGCATCGCCAGCGTGCCGTTGTTGTATGTGCCGGGAACGGCCTGGGGTTATTCGCTGGCAACAGACGTACTGGGAGCCTTGATTGAACGCATCCACGGTTCGTCACTGGATGAGGCGATTCGCCAATTGGTGACCGACCCGCTGGGTATGCATGATACTGGATTCGTTGTTCGTGCTCCTTTGCGCCTGACCACCGCTTATGTGAACGACACCCCAGAACCGCATCGCCTGACTGAAGGCGAGATGGTTTCTCCCTTCGAGGGGGCAATCGGTATTGCGTATAGCCCCGCTCGTATCTTTGATGCACAGGCCTTTCCGTCAGGTGGTGCAGGCATGGTGGGGAGCGCGTGGGATCTGCTACGCCTGCTGGAAGCGTTGCGCAAAGGAGAGGGGGTACCACTGCCTGATGCGCTGATTGAGGAGATGGGACGCGATCAGACGCAGGGTCTGGAATTGCCCAACGCACCGGGCTGCGGTTTCGGCCTTGGTTTTTCCGTCTTGCGCGATCCACAGTTAGCCGAGTCACCGGAATCGTCTGGCACCTGGCGCTGGGGCGGTGCCTACGGCCATTCATGGTTTGTCGATCGAACGCAAGGTTTGAGCGTGGTGGCGTTCACCAACACGATGTACGAGGGGATGTCAGGGCGCTTTGTTACCGATCTGCGTGATGCCGTGTATGGCGCCTTGGAGGCAGTGCAATGACAGCCTCAATGAGGGCTACACGTCGTGACAGCTTACCGATTGCCTCACTCTTGGCGTTAGCTACTGCGGCCTTCATCACCATCCTGACCGAAGCGCTGCCTGCGGGCCTGTTGCCACAAATGGCGCAAGGTCTGGCGGTGTCCGAAGCTTGGGTTGGGCAAACCGTCACGATCTATGCCGTGGGGTCTCTGGTGGCTGCGATCCCGTTGACCGCAGCGACGCAAGGTGTATGTCGCCGTCAGTTGCTATTGGCGGCCATCGGAGGTTTTGTTATCGCCAATACGATTACGGCGTTTTCCGGCAGTTATCTGCTGACGATGGCGGCGCGTTTTCTGGCGGGCGTTTCAGCCGGGCTGCTATGGGCGCTACTGGCAGGCTACGCGGCGCGTATGGTGCCTGAACATCAGAAGGGACGCGCTATTGCGATAGCGATGGTGGGCACCCCATTGGCGTTATCGCTTGGCGTACCCGCTGGCACCTTTCTTGGTAACTTACTCAGCTGGCGCATGTGTTTCGGCATGATTAGTGTTTTGGCCGTCATACTCATGGTGTGGGTGCGCATTCAAGTACCCGATTTTGCCGGGCAGCCAGCAGGTAAACGGCTTTCGCTGGGGCAGGTTTTCACCCTCGCAGGCGTGCGATCGGTACTCGTCGTCGTGTTGGCCTTCGTGCTGGCGCATAACATTCTCTACACCTATATCGCGCCGTTTCTCGCGGCGGTGGGTATGGTCGCACAGACCGATCTGGTACTGTTGGTGTTCGGTGTTACCTCATTGCTGGGCATCTGGATCGTCGGTGTACTGATCGACGGCTATTTGCGAGCCTTGACGCTTGGCTGTTCGGCACTGTTCTGCCTGTCCGTCGTGGTGCTTGGCGTAGCGGGGGATGTGCCAGTGGTTGTTTATGTCGCTGTGGCAGTCTGGGGACTTGCTTTTGGTGGCGTGCCAACCTTGTTCCAAACGGCCATGGTCAACACCGCGGAGAAGGAAGCCGATGTCGCGCAGTCTATGCTGGTCACCGCCTGGAATATGGCGATCGCCGGGGGCGGTATCATCGGCGGTGTTTTGCTGGAGCACATCGGTGTTGCCGCATTTTCTCCAGCAATGTTCGTCTTGTTACTAGTGACACTGATTGTGGTGTGGTTCGCCAGACCACACGGTTTCCCTGCGGCACGGCGGTAAGGTGCCGGATTTTTTGTTCACGTGAGCCTGCGATGAATCAACCTATTTTCCTGTTTCGTCTGGCTGCAATGTTTATGGGGAGCGCCACGGCGTAAATTGGCTAAAATGTGCATGATGTTTGGTATGATAGTCACCAACGACGAGCAACAGGCTATGCTTACAATGTCACCAGTACTCAACGATAGCGGGAGTTTTGATATGGCGATTCTTCCAATGTCATATAGTCCCGCCACTATGGCGCGGGAATATCGGAAAATTGGCGAAACGAGTGTGAACGGTCGCGCGGTGGATATTTATATCCATAACGAGCGGCATCATGCCGTTGCTATATACGGAGAACCTGATGACGTTAACGGAGATTTACGGCATGTTGTCGTCGCAAAGATTGACCTAAAATCTCGTCACAGCAATGATGAAACCGAAACTATTTTGGCGGTTATCGGTTATTACGAAAATCTGCAACTGGTAGGTGACAGTCTTGCTCAGGTTGAAGGTGTGATTGTCACTAAACGTGAACGAAACGCCAATGTCGCGAGCGCCATGTATAAGGCGCTCATTAATGACGGCATTGTGCTGGTGAGTGATAACGTTCAATTCCCAGGTGGGAAAGCGTTGTGGGCACGTATGGCGCGTAAAGAAGTGGGTATTCAGGTATTTGTATTCGACTCAGAACAGCGTGCGTTTTGGCCGTATGACGGAGAACGAATCCGATATGATGGTCGCAGTATTCCCGAAGGCGATATCTGGAGCCTTGCACCGAATGAATCGCGAAAAGGGGTTGTGCTGGTGGCTGAACGTAAACGAGGTGAATCCGTAGCCTGATGTCATTTTGCGCCTACTGCTACGATGAATCATAATCCGGCACCGTAAAGGTGTCGGATTTTTTTGCCGGGCGCTTCGCAGAATGCGCGTTCCGTCCGTTTATTTTTAGCCGCGTCAATTACAATCAAACCTCAAAAAAGAAACGATGTTTTGTTTTTGAGGTTATGATGAATCTGAATACCTTACGCTCCTCTGTCTGGTTATTGGCGGCGTTGCTAGCCAGCCCTTCACTGATGGCGAACGATATGAACCCTTCTCCTCAAATAGCGGCGGATCAGGCGGTGACGGATGAAGGTCTGCCTTCATTTTATCCGCAGCTTAAGCAGCAGATGACCTACTCTGATTCCTGGCTATCTGGAAACTTTACGGATTTTAGTCAGTGGCAATCCCAGTCGAGAAAAACGCTGCGTTCGCTGCTTCTGACGCCAGACTCGACTAAAGACTTTGCGCCGCAGGCGATTGAAAAACAGGATCGTGGCAGCTACACGGCAGAAAAGGTCGCTTTTAATCTCACCGATGAAAGTCGCGTAGACGCGTTGCTTCTGACGCCAAAAAGCGCGGGGCCGCATCCAGCGGTCATCCTGCTGCACGATCACGGCGCGAAGTTTGATATCGGCAAAGAGAAGATGATCAAGCCGTGGGGCAATGACGAACAGCTTGCTTCCGCACAGGCGTGGGCCGATAAGTTCTTCACAGGGCGCTTTGTCGGCGATGAGCTGGCGAAGCGAGGCTATGTGGTGCTGGCCGTAGATGCGTTAGGTTGGGGATCGCGTGGGCCGATCAAATATGAACAGCAGCAGGCGCTGGCGAGTAATTTCTTTAATCTGGGACGCTCGCTCGCGGGTCTGATGGCCTACGAAGATATGCGGGCGACGGATTTTCTGGCATCGCTTGAGCAGGTCGATAAGCAGCGTATTGGTGTCGTTGGCTTTTCGATGGGGGCCTATCGTGCCTGGCAGCTCGCTGCGCTATCCGACAAGGTAGCGGCAACGGCAGCGGTGTCTTGGATTGGTACGTATGACGGTCTGATGACGCCGGGCAATAACGTGTTGAGAGGCCAGTCAGCATTCTATATGTTGCATCCGGGGCAACCGACACGCTTTGATTTCCCCGATGTAGCGAGTGTCGCCGCGCCAAAGCCGATGCTGTTATTTAACGGCGGCCAAGACAAGCTGTTCCCGACGAAATCGGTCGAAGATGCTTATGCCAAAATGCATGAGGTGTGGCAATCCCAACGAGCGGACAACAAGCTGCAAACCAAGATCTGGCCTGAGTTAGGGCATGTTTTCTATCAGGAACAGCAGGAAGAAGTCTTTAGCTTTCTGGAACAATGGCTGAAACCCTAGCCGTCAGTGCCTGAATTGTAATATGTTTTTTGATAACATCAGCTTACTGATGCATTATTCGCCTCTGCGTGCTGTAGCATTCAGGGGCTTTTTAATTTTACAGGGATGAGGCGATGAAGAAATATCTGGGCATTGTCATGATGGTGCTATGGCTGTCGGGTTGTAATGGCGAAGAAACACTTAGCGAGGGGAAATATCTGGTTGAGGACGTTCGCTTTGTGTTTGATAACAGTAAAAATCCTGAAGCCAATAAAAACAGAGATGATCTTCAGGAACATATTACGCAAAGTCTTAAACACATTAAAAACGACATCTATTTTAACCTGACACCAACGCAGGTGAGTTACTACAGTGTGGATGGCGAACATACCGAGGACATAAAAGAGAACCGAGTACAGGTAAACGGTTCGTGGCATACGCTAAAAATTACCGGGAAAAATACGGTTCAGTTCGTATCGGATAAAAGCGCTGCCTGCGGGTTTTATTACTGTGAGATCACCATGGTCTTGAAAAAGACGGAAACGCAGTCCCCCGATTTACTCAAAATCCAGCAGCGTTTTGACGATAGCAAAAAAGCCTATCAGGCGTGGCTTCTTGAAGAGAAAGAAATATTTAACCGTACGCCGATGGACGATTTCCCTGGTATCCCTTTTTATCCTGAAGACGACTTTACGATTAAGCTGCCGTTTGCCATGTTCGACAAGCTGAGTTTGTGGGAGCACGGGACTTATATTCGCAGGATGGGACGCCTGCTTATCGACCGGGAAAATAAAGACACGCAGATCTATTCCTATCGAGATAAGCAGAATAAAACTGACTTTGACCTGTTTACCGTGAGCGCGGCAAAAGAGGATTTTAATCTCGCATCGTGGCTGGAAGGGCAAAAGGGCGTGTTGTTCCAGTCGGAAAACGGCGCGGCATACGATAATCGACAGGGCACATTGGAAGCGGTCTATTTTCAATATGATGAGGCTAAGCAGCGCTATTTTATTGGGTTAGCGAATGCTGAAGACACCGAATCGCTAGCCAAGGCATTTACCGTACTGCGTACGATGGATGAACGCTATCGTGGTAAGCAGGCACTGTCGATGTACGATCTGGCATTATCTCCACAGGCGTTGGAAGCGAAGTATGGTGTAAAGATTGCTGATACATTTAATATCGCAGAAATGCATCAGCAGATATGGAAGGACATAAATAAAAATCTGGAAAAGCCCGAACGTTTTATCGATCGGGGAATGAAACGTATACGGATAAGATTCCCGTCAGAAGTCTTTATGTATGACATTTATTTTCAGGTCTCTCCCCAGTCAATCCCTGAACTTATGGCTGAAACTAAGGAAATTGTTCCTGAAGGTAAACAGGTGGATGACGTCTTTATTTATGGTGATAGCGCGTTTGCCGGCTATGAATATGACGCTCATGTCGGAAATGGGCTCATATTGCAATTCTTGGTGCCGAAGGATTCAGGAACACCGCTGGAACGGTTAATGTTTCTGCATGTATTACGGCAGCTTGATATGACACATTTCCCCATGATTTCTGAGCAGGAAGGAAAAAATCTATCTAAGTATGAGCGTGCGCCACTTTTCGGATCTAACCTTGGCGATCGTTATTTCAATGTGAAAGAAGGTCTCATCGACAGCGTGGGCAACTTGATTATTGCTAGCCCTACTGATGGCTATTTTGAGTTTAAATACAACTCACCCCATATCTTGGCGACCCGTTATAAATCAGAGGGGGAAGGGAATTATTCCAGAGTACCGGGTGTGATGGTCTTTGATGAAAAAGGAAAATTGATTTCCCATCAGAAAGACTAATCGGAGCTGACGGCGTGGTGGTTGTCGGTAATGGTATTGTGGGGAATAGCGCTGTCGATAATGATGGCTATCGACAGCGCTTCGTATCCCGTTAAAACCAGCATTGTTAAAATAACAGCCCAAGTAAATAGCGTAGATCGCCGTCCTGCCGTAATGCGCAACGATCGGCGATCTGGTTACTGTCGAGATGCGCCAGAGAACCGATGGTTTGCTGCAATTTGGCGCGCAGATCGGTGGGACGTGCTGAGGTTTCCTGACGTGTGGTACGCTGGATCAGCATGCTGCCGTTACGCAAATGCAGGGTAACCTCATGAAAACGTGCCTCTGGGTCAAGCTCATCAGGTGGCGCGGTTTCATCGGCGCGGCGTATGACTCGACTCGCTAGCGCGGCGATCGTGGTTTCAACCGGTGCTTCCGAAAAATGCGCCAGCTTCAGTTCCCCTTCAATCAGCGCGGCCGCAATGACATATTCCAGACTGAAGCGTGCCTCTACGCCGTTGGTCGCGTTACGGATGAAAGGAGCAACGTCACCGCCCGGCGGGAAGGTCACCGTGATATGCTCGATGGCGTCAGCCAGATCGGCATCCGCCCCATTTTGCTCATGCCACCGTTCCCGCAACGCAAACGCAGCCTCGGCGGCGCTGTGGGTTCCGCCACAGGTTGGATAGCGCTTGAACTCCAGACCGGGAGAAAGCATGCGCCACGGGGCTCCCCAGTTTTCTACCAGCAGCGCTGGTTGCTGTTTTTGATCGCCATGCGCGGCAAGAAAGGCATCAATTACCCGTTGTGGGTTGCCCTCGAAGCCCGCTAACCCCAGCTTGACGGCGGTTAATCCCGCTCTGGCAGAAAGCCCTGCATGTAGCGGTTTGACCGCGGAACCAAACTGCGCCCGTAGCCCTGCGGCCTGTGTAGCGGCCAGGCCAAGAATAGTTTGCGTTTGCTCCACCGAGGCTCCAGCCAGACGTGCCGCCGCCGCAGCAGCAGCGATAGCGCCGAGCGTAGCCGTGTTGTGATAGCCGAGGCTGTAATGACGCGGGCCGCATGCCAGCCCGATTCTGCCTGCGGCTTCTACGCCGATCACATAGGCCGTCAAAAATGCCTCTTCTGTAACGGATGGCTCTTCTGCGGCAAGGGCAAACAGTGCAGGCAGGATGACGGTGCTGGGGTGGCCGCGAAACGCCGGATGATAATCGTCAAAGTCCAGTACGTGACCGGAGTAACCCAAAATCAGGCTACGCGTCAGGCTGTCCGCACCGCTGAATACCTGCTTTAACGGCGCGAGCCCGCTATCAACAATCGCACCCTGTGCGATCGGGAGCGCGGTAGAGATGAAGTCAGTCACCCCTTCACGGGCGGCATCAATCGCTTCCCGATTGGGTTCGCTATGGATGATGTGGTGGGCAAGCGTTGCGGTGATATCAGTCTGATTGGTCATGGGTAGTCATGTGTGCTGGCAGATAAAACACTAATTTACTGTGCATCGCTGAAGAGCGATTAATAACCAAACAGAATAACAAATTCCATTTGGTTATTAATGGTGGAGATCAGAAGCGGTCTTTTAGCTGCCCTGGCGTAATCCCGAATGCTCGTCGCAGCGCGGTGGCAAAGTTAGCGGGACTGTTGTAGCCAGCAATGCTGGCTGCCTGAGCGATACCGATGCCGTCCTTCTGCAAAGCCAGCATGGCGCGCTGCAAGCGACAGTTACGCAGGTATTCAAAAACGCTCATATTGAACGTCTGACGAAAATGGCGTTGTAGCGTGCTTTCACTCATGTTGACGCTTTTGGCGATTTCGCTCATCGAAAGATGGTCAGCGCTGCCGCTTTCCAGCATATCTCTGATTTGTTGAATACGATGGTAGCCGCGCAGGGTGACACCGCTGTTTTTCTCTTGCGCCACGCTGGCGGTTAGTGACGTAAACGCCTCGATAATCAGGCTCATGCACTGCGTTTCCAGATAAAGGCGCTGGAGCGGCGTTTGGCAAGGTTTAGCATCCAGCGTTTGTAAAGCAATCGCCAGCGCCTGTCGGGACGGTGTCCATAAGTGTGTTGCAAGATGGGTCTGCGTGAAATCGTGGATGGCCTGCCAGTCACCGACGGTGTCCATCATATTGCCGTACAGCCATTCTCTGTCGAACGTCAGCGTAATGGTTCGTTCATATTCATCACGCTTGCCGATGCGGGTAAACATCGTCGGTTCCGTCAGCGAAATCAGCGAGGCTGGCTGGCTCTCTCCCAGATGCAGTTCCTGATGGGCAAATGAAATATGCGCATTGCCGCTCACTACGATGGCGAGCTTGATCGCGCCATCCAGCAGGTTTTGGGTTTTCATGTTGTGACGATTAATCACATCAGCGGTATGCAGGATCAGATGCGGATTGAGCTGCACGACGGTGAACGAACCGAATAACACGGCTGTGTTATCGATCAGCCGAGGGCCGATAAAACGGTAATTATTCGCGACCAGACTCGATTGCTGAACGATGTGATCTTTATAGATCGGCTTTGATGACTGAGTGAAGCTGCGCACGTGATTACCTACCTGATTAAACCCTTCGACCTGCGCCTTCCATTTTGATGCTTTGGCAAAACATTTTGCTGCTAGAGCAAACCCCGTCCTGAATGACAAATGTAACAATGACCGCGCCAAAATGGTAATGCAAATACTTCTCAATAGCATTTTTCGTTGAGGAGGTCACATTGCACGATAAATGCATTTTCCATTTCCGGCAATGCGGAGAAAGAGGGCTGATTGATGACAAACAGTATTTCATAACAATGCGACGTGATGCCCCCGTTTGCATGACGCTTCTCTCCTGATAACCGTACGTCTGCGCGTTTTATCTCCGCCGTTATTCAGCACTGTTGCTGATTGTCATTAGGTGTCGCTGTACCGGCTGCGATGTTGATCCTTTTTCAGGCTACTTATTCATTTCTTACAGGGCAGGATAATTTTGATGAAACTACCACAATCGCGCCGTTATCTGGCGACGCTCATTGGCGTTAGCTGCGGGATGACGTCGTTTCTGAGTGCGGCGCAGACCTCGACCATTCCTTCAACAGAACCTGCCTCTCAGGTGCAGAATCAGGCCGAAAATAGTCCATCGGGCGATACGATGGTGGTGACGGCTGCGGAGCAAACGCGTCAGGCTCCGGGTGTGTCGGTAATCACGGCTGAGGATATCAGCAAACGTCCGCCCGCTAACGATCTGTCAGAACTGATTCGCACCATGCCAGGCGTTAATCTGTCCGGTAACTCAACTAGCGGCCAGCGTGGCAACAATCGTCAGATCGATATCCGCGGCATGGGGCCGGAAAACACGCTGATTCTGGTGGATGGTAAGCCAGTGTCAAGCCGTACGGCAGTACGTTACGGTTGGCGCGGTGAGCGTGATACCCGCGGCGATACCAACTGGGTACCTGCCGACATGGTTGAGCGCATTGAAGTGCTGCGCGGTCCTGCGGCAGCGCGCTATGGTAACGGTGCCGCAGGCGGTGTGGTCAACATCATCACCAAACAGCCGACGCAAGAATGGCACGGTACCTGGAATACTTATCTGAACGCGCCGGAACATAGCTCGGAAGGTGCAACCAAGCGTACCGATTTCAGCCTGATGGGCGGTCTGACCGACAGCCTGAGCTTCCGCCTGTTTGGTAATGTGAATAAAACCGAGGCTGATGCACGTGATATTAACCAAGGGCATCAGTCCGCGCGTGCGGGCAATCAGTCAGCTTCACTGCCTTCCGGGCGTGAAGGGGTACGCAACAAGGATATCAACGGCCTCCTGCGTTGGGATATGACGCAGCAACAGTCGCTGGAGTTTGAGGCTGGTTCCAGCCGTCAAGGCAATATCTATGCGGGCGATTCGCAAAATACCAACACTAACCCGCTTGTCGTCAGCAATTATGGCAAGGAAACCAACCGCATGTACCGCCAGAATTTTGCGGTCACACATCGCGGCTATTGGGACAGCGGCGTTAGCTCTACGTCGTATCTGCAATACGAACGTACGCACAACACCCGTATCCTTGAGGGACTGTCTGGCGGTTTAGAAGGGATTTTTGATACGGCCAATCCAAACCAATATGGCACGATAAAACTGGATAACTTCACTGCGCACAACGAAGTGAATATTCCTCTGAATGTCTGGGTCGATCAGGTACTCACGTTTGGGGTTGAGTGGAACGAACAGAAGATGAAGGACCCAGTTTCAAATGCGCAGGATACGGATGAAGCAGGGAGTATCGGTTCGTTAAGTAGCCGTGGTCGTAGCGAGCGATCTTCCGCCCGTCTGGCTTCTGCCTTTGTGGAAGATAACGTCCAATTGACGGACAGCACCATGCTGACGCCTGCACTGCGTGTCGATCATCACAGCACCGCGGGAACCAACTGGAGCCCGTCGCTCAATCTGGCGAGGAGCTGGGCGACGACTATACGCTGAAGTTAGGCATCGCCCGCGCTTATAAAGCACCGAACCTGTACCAAACGAATGAGAACTATATCCTCTATAGTCGTGGTCAGGGCTGTTCCGGCGGTACTCCTTGCTACCTGATTGGCAATGAAGATCTGAAAGCGGAAACCAGCCTGAATAAAGAGATTGGTCTGGAGTTTCACCGCGATGGGTTGATCGCGGGCGTCACCTACTTCCATAACGATTACCGTAACAAAATTGAAGCAGGCAACAATGTTATCGGTAAAGCGGTGGGCGGGAGCGATTTAAGATATGCCAACGCCAATATCTTCCAGTGGGGCAATGTACCTAAGGCCGTTATTCAGGGGCTGGAAGGTAACCTGACCGTTCCTGTTACGGAGACCATCAACTGGCGTAACAACCTGACCTGGATGCTGGAATCGAAAAATAAAACCACAGGCGATTATCTGTCGATTACGCCGGAGTTTACCCTGAACTCATCAGTGGACTGGCAGGCAACGGAGAACCTTTCCTTCCTGGCCGATGTGACTTGGTATGGTCGCCAGAAGCCGAAGAAATATAACTACAAAGGTGAGCGCGTAACGGGTAGCGCAACCAATGAGTTAAGCCCTTATGCACTGTTCGGGTTAAGCAGTACCTATAAGTTTAACAAGAACCTGAGCGTGACCGGTGGTGTCGATAACCTGTTTGATAAACGCCTGTTCCGCGCGGGTAACGCGCAGGATGTGGTGAACACGACCAATAATACCGTCACCATCGCGGGTGCCGGTGCGGCAACCTATAACGAACCGGGACGGACTTTCTTTGTCAGCGTGAATACGTCGTTCTAAGTTTTATCTCCGTCATACTGAATCGCGAGCGCCACGGTGCCATTGTGCCGTGGCGTTTTTTATTGCGTGCCATCACTGGCCGCCACCTGCGTGCCGTTGCCGCTATCAAGGACAGAAAATGCCTTTTAAGGTGGCGACGATTTTCTCCACGTCATGATTCTCGATGCGGTAGTACAGCGTTTGAGATTCACGACGATAGCTAATCAACCCTTCCTCACGCATTTTCGCCAGATGTTGCGAGAGAGCGGACTGGCTAAGCGGGATATGCTCAAGCAGCGCACCCACTGACATTTCACCGTGTTCGATAAGCAGGCAAAGCACCAGCAGCCGGTTTTCGTTGCCAATCGCGCGCAGTAGCGCTGCGGCTTTTACCGCGCCGTCCCGCATGAATTCCCGATCTGAATTGCTCAACGTCATCTTCACTCCACCCTGCGTTACTGGCTAATTTAGTGATGCCTAATGTATTGAGTCTACCATATCATTGCCGCATTCCTCCCCCGACTTGACTGATAACATCAGAGAAAAAATGCACGCTAGGGTTTTTGTTTGATGACGTTATTGGCACCGCTAGAGGAGAGTCGGGGTTCTGTTCCGCCCCATGTGAGGTGGTTACTAATGCCATTGAAAGAGACAACCGCAGGTCCGTTAAAATCCAAATCGAGATGATGTTCCGTACCCGTCACCGTCACCTTTACTGGCTTATCTTCAGTAATGATATGAGTGTGAATGGCGTTCTTATATGCGGCGACGGTCAGGTCACCGGTTGACTGGCCTGTAACGGCTATCTCGGAGCCAGTCACGGTAAGGGATGTGGCGGTATCAAATGTGACATTGTGCTCGGAACCATTGATGTAGATATTGGCACATTTCCCTGTCAGCACGATGCGGTTGCCATTGCCCGAAATAGTGACATCATTGCCATTACAAGGAATATCGCGCGTTAAAGCGAGACCCGCCAATTCGATAGGGGCGGCATAGACCGATGCGCTTAACGCCAAAAGTGTGGCAGAAACCACGCGTAGATACCGTTTCACCCTCATGGCGTCCTTCCTATTATCAATGAAGCAATCCAGCATCGTTGCCGTGGGAGCTCCTATCATCTGTTAACACTTATTCAGACTCTATTGCGAACATTCTGATTATCGCGGCGTTTTTAGACGATGCTTAATCACGTTATGTTGTTAAAAGCCCAGATATTTTATGGTTAAATCAGCATAGTTAGTGTGCGCCGTCAGGGACATGCTATTCTGCTGATGTCGGTATTTTTCAGCGATAGTGATATTTGGCACATAGCGCAGTTGAATAAAAATTAATGTTGCTATTATGTGAACGAATTAACAATCAATTCAAATCCTGATATGCTGACGAGGCTGGACCGGACACTCTACTACCTTACATCCACACGCTGACACCCAGGCATGGACACCACAATTGGGAACAAGAGCGCCGGCATAATGAAGACAATGAGAGCGAGGAGAACGTCGTGCTAGAAGAATATCGTAAGCACGTAGCCGAGCGGGCTGCGCAGGGGATTGTTCCTAAACCGTTAGATGCCACGCAGATGGCCGCGCTGGTTGAGTCACTCAAGAATCCCCCGGCAGGCGAAGAAGAAGCATTGCTTGATCTGCTGATTAACCGTGTCCCCCCCGGTGTTGATGAAGCCGCCTATGTGAAGGCCGGTTTTTTGGCTGCCGTCGCGAAAGGCGAAGCCACTTCCCCCTTGGTTAGCCAGGAAAAAGCGATCGAGCTGCTGGGTACCATGCAGGGTGGTTATAACATCCATCCGCTGATTGATGCGTTGGATAGCGACAAGCTGGCTCCGATTGCCGCTGAAGCGTTGTCCCACACGCTGCTGATGTTTGATAACTTCTATGATGTGGAAGAAAAAGCGAAAGCAGGCAATGCGCACGCCAAGAAAGTCATTCAATCCTGGGCTGATGCCGAGTGGTTCCTGTCCCGCCCGAAACTGGCGGAAAAAATTACCGTTACCGTCTTTAAAGTCACTGGTGAAACTAATACTGATGACCTGTCTCCGGCACCTGATGCCTGGTCGCGCCCTGATATTCCGCTGCACGCGTTGGCGATGCTGAAAAACGCCCGTGAAGGTATTGATCCCGATCAGCCTGGTGCAGTAGGCCCGATCAAACAGATCGAAGAACTGAACAAGAAAGGCTTCCCGCTGGCGTACGTCGGTGACGTTGTCGGTACAGGATCGTCGCGTAAATCGGCGACCAACTCCGTGCTGTGGTTCATGGGTGAAGACATTCCTCATGTTCCAAACAAGCGCGGTGGTGGTGTGGTGCTGGGCGGCAAGATCGCGCCAATCTTCTTCAACACCATGGAAGATGCAGGTGCGTTGCCGATCGAAGTCGACGTTAACGATCTGAATATGGGTGATGTGATTGACATCTATCCGTATGAAGGTGAAGTACGCCGTCATGATACCAATGAAGTACTGGCAACGTTTGCGTTGAAAACCGATGTACTGCTGGATGAAGTGCGCGCGGGGGGTCGTATCCCGCTGATCATCGGACGTGGGCTGACGTCTAAAGCGCGTGAGTCACTGGGCTTGCCGCACAGCGATGTTTTCCGTATTTCCAAAGCGGTTGAAGCCAGCAAAAAAGGCTTCTCACTGGCGCAGAAAATGGTGGGTCGTGCCTGTGGTGTCGCGGGCATTCGTCCTGACGAATACTGCGAGCCGAAAATGACCTCTGTGGGTTCACAGGATACCACTGGGCCGATGACTCGTGATGAGCTGAAAGATTTGGCTTGTCTCGGTTTCTCCGCCGATCTGGTGATGCAGTCGTTCTGTCACACTGCCGCCTATCCGAAGCCGGTTGACGTGACCACGCACCACACGCTGCCTGATTTCATCATGAACCGTGGCGGCGTATCGCTGCGTCCGGGCGATGGTGTTATCCACTCCTGGCTGAACCGTATGTTGCTGCCGGATACCGTCGGTACGGGTGGTGACTCCCATACTCGTTTCCCAATCGGTATTTCTTTCCCTGCGGGCTCCGGTCTGGTGGCGTTTGCTGCCGCGACGGGCGTGATGCCGCTGGATATGCCTGAATCCGTTCTGGTGCGTTTCAAAGGCAAAATGCAGCCGGGCATTACTCTGCGCGATCTGGTTCACGCGATTCCGCTGTACGCGATCAAGCAGGGTCTGCTGACCGTTGAGAAGAAAGGTAAGAAGAACATTTTCTCTGGTCGTATTCTGGAAATCGAAGGTCTGCCGGATCTGAAAGTCGAGCAGGCGTTCGAATTGACCGATGCCTCCGCGGAACGTTCTGCGGCTGGTTGTACGATCAAGCTGGATAAAGCGCCGATCATCGAGTATCTGAACTCCAACATCGTGCTGCTGAAGTGGATGATCTCTGAAGGTTACGGCGATCGCCGTACGCTGGAGCGCCGTATTCAGGGCATGGAAAAATGGCTGGCCGATCCGCAACTGCTGGAAGCGGATGCCGATGCTGAGTATGCGGCGGTGATCGACATCGATCTGGCTGACATCAAAGAGCCGATCCTGTGTGCGCCGAACGATCCAGACGATGCGCGCTGGCTGTCTGACGTGCAGGGCGAGAAGATCGATGAAGTCTTTATCGGTTCCTGTATGACCAACATCGGACACTTCCGTGCGGCAGGTAAACTGCTGGATAGTCACAAAGGCCAGTTGCCGACCCGCCTGTGGGTTGCGCCGCCGACCAAAATGGATGCCGCGCAGCTGACAGAAGAAGGTTACTACAGCGTGTTTGGTAAGAGCGGGGCGCGTATTGAGATCCCAGGTTGTTCGCTGTGTATGGGTAACCAGGCGCGTGTGGCTGACGGTTCTACCGTGGTTTCTACCTCGACCCGTAACTTCCCGAACCGTTTGGGAACCGGTGCCAACGTGTATCTGGCCTCTGCTGAACTGGCTGCGGTTGCTTCCCTGCTGGGTCGCTTGCCGACGTCAGAAGAGTATCAGACCTACATGTCGCAGGTGGATAAAACCGCGCAGGACACCTATCGCTATCTGAATTTTGACCAGTTAGGTCAATATACCGAGAAAGCAGATGGCGTGATCTTCCAGACGACTGTCTAACTCGCTATAGTTCGCATCTCTACACCGAAGGAGGCCTTGTGCCTCCTTTTTTTGTGGTGCTGCACCTTGATAGGCGTTGTCTGCTAACCCCAAAACATTCAGTAGTACGTTGTGTTGCACAAGATAGTGATTGACTACACTTAGTCTGGTTTCAGAAGAATATTTACGTTTTTCTATAAAAAACTGCACGTTACTAGGCTGGGTGTCCAACTTGGCAAGATGCAGTCCAAATATCTCGGAGCCTAAATATTACGCTAGGGTAGGTAATGCCATCATATGGTACTTATTACCATTAAATTCGAAAAATCCAATATCTTCAAATTTATTACGTACATGGAAGGCATAAGAACGAGGGTTGAGTACGTTTACAAATGTAACAATAACAGAATACCGATCTGCAAAAATTTGTCGTTGATAAGCTAAGAGCAACTCACCAATACCACAACTACGATATTCTTCAGTAATGCAAATTGGACCATACTGATATGAGATTTCAGCATCTAGCTTTTTCCCCTGAAAAGTAAAGTCATTCAGTATACTAGCCATAAAATCGAACATAGGCCACGGTTTCAGGAATTGCCATGATGCTCCTAAGAGGAGTCCAACAACTTTTTTGTTAGTCTTATCTGTCGCAATAACAACACCTTGCTCAGTTTCGCACAGTTTGCTCAGTTGTTGCTCTGTCATATCTGTCGTTACGAAACCATTTTCCCGTTGCTTACCTTCAAGGTTTTTGGCGTGATAGCGTTCAAGTAGTTCTTTTACTTCCGGAATATCGGATTCTTTTGCAAGATGAATATTTATATTTTCAATTTTAATAGTCATAGTTAAATACCTATAAAATATTTTGCTGAAAGTGTCAGCATCATTGCTCCAACAGTGACAAAAAGAACCTTACGTACTATTTCTCCATTTGTCTTGATAGCATGCATACTACCGAGGTGGTTACCAAGAAGGCTGGCTAGAATCATCGGAATACCAATTAGATAAGCCATTTTCCCTGCAATAGCAAAAGCAACAAACGCCCCAATATTTGATGAGAAATTGAAAATTTTACTTGTTGCTGAAGCTTGTAGTAATCCGAATTTATTTACCACAGTTAGGGAAATGATAAAAAGGCTACCTGTACCTGGCCCAAAAAAACCATCATAGAAACCAACAATAAAACAGATGGAAAAAATTGCCAAAAAATTGGTTTTAGCTTTTCTTTCTGTTGATTCTTTTATTCTCCCTTTAATTGTTGCTGCTATTAATCCAACTGGTAATAAAGCAACAATTATTAGAGAAAGAGTTTCTGCAGGAAGTAATAGAATTACCTTCGCACCAACATACGCTCCTGCCAATCCTGAGAGTAGCCCTGCAGGAACGACTGACCAGATAACAGATTTGTTCTTTACGAAATTTTTAATAGCGGCGATTGTTCCAATTGTACTCACAAGTTTTTCTTGACCTAATGCAAGCTGGGGTGGCAAGCCTGTGAGAATAAAAGCAGGTATCAGAATTAATCCAGCCCCGCCTGCTATTGCATCGATATATCCAGCAATAAATGAGGCGACAACTAACAGGAATACTCCAAGAATAAGATATTTTGCAATCACGCTTCCCTCAATAAACATTGAGGTGTTAGCTAAATCAAACATATATATACCATTATAGAGTGCGTAAATGATGAAGGCAATTAGTGGGATTAAGTAGTTGTGTTTCTGGTGGACGCGTTTTCATGCCAAATATTCTAAGAAGCCATCGATCTGTACCGTCAAAACGTGGCTCAAAAGCATTTCGTGTATGCATAGTTCTTTGGTTTAAGAAGGTAACAGCATCACCAGGTTCTAGTGGGACATCAAACCAGAGATCGCGCTCAAGTGTAATAAATCGTAGCTTTTCCAAAGCAGCTTCAGCTTCCAGTGTCATACCTATAGTATTATGCCAATCGAAGCGTGAATACCAGACTCCTTTTTCATTTACAGTGATAGGAACGCCTTCGACCGAAGAAGATTTTGAAAAACTTTCTGGTCTCCTGACTTTAAAAAGCGGTTTGGCTAAAATATCTCTGATATCAGGGGGAAGTATAGAAAGAATTTGGTCGAGTTTGAGTAAACTTGTATTGACGCCATGTTCTTTACGTAAACACAGCAAGGTTAAAGTATCTGGGCAATTACCTAGTCTTTTAGATGACTTTTCTCCAGTTATGGAAAGATCTGGATTGTCTACATGTGGGTAAAAGTCATATTTTGCTCCCTGTGAGCTAATCTTATTTCCTGATGATATCATTGGGCAAACGTGACGAATTAAATGTCCATCATTTTCACCCTGATAAACCACAGGCCATAAACCAGCTTCAAAATGCGCAGAGAGATAGGCGGCATATAAATCTATATTTTTTGACTCTATATAATCTACATCAGATGGAGTCATGGGAGTTTCAGTAATATTTCCTACATTGAAATATGGTAATTTCCATATAACATAACACTTTTCATTCAGCTGTTTCCTAAATTCATCAGGAGGTATAGGTAGTACATTGCGAATTTTGTCAGCTCTTGAGAGTATAGGTCCATTTCTCATATTATTATCCGTATTAACTCTTCCATTAAACTATCGCTATGCTTCCTTAGTGTACATAAAAATAACATGTACAGAATATCCCATGTTCGGATCGATATATAAATAATATTCGCATTCGTACAGAGATATACGCGATAATTTATACCTTATAGATTTAAGGCTTATCAAGTAGTCCTGAGAAATCCAGTATAAATCACTTAAATTAAATTGTTAATGAGATTTTAATTTTTCTTACACAAAATACACAAAGTAAATTTTATGTAAGCATGAATGGTTTGTTTTTTATCCCATTGTCAATGAATTGTATATATTGTTATGGAATAAATAACTATTATGAATATCAGATAGGTTTGATCGCTATTTTGAAACTACCTGTGGTTTTCAATTTTTCTCTCAACACGCCTACCAGAAATAGCGGATTTTCTGATGCCCCGAATTCACGATCTCTTTCAGATGTTGCGAAACCTGAGCTTTGAGGTTAACTAAGTAGACACAACGAATGCTGTAGAAGTCACTTAACCCTGTGTTCCGAGCCACTATAAAAAACGCAAGGTGTTCCCGACGGGGAAGCCGATGCGAAAAGGCTGTTTATCTGGTGACACCAATAGCCTAGAAAAAATGGAGCAAGAAGCAAGAACTGTCGGCTTGTATAAGTCGTTTTAGTATCGAGTTAGGTGGTCGCCTGAGCGATCATCTTTAATACGATCACAGTTATGCAGAATTATGGACAGCCTCACTCCCGTAGAGTTTATTACTTTTCATATACCCGTCACGTCATACGTCAAGTTGTGTGCGTCGGCAGCGCTGTTCAAAAACGCCTTGGCTTTTTTGTCCTGAAACTCGAATTATTTGCGGCAAACGTTTCATGACGTTATCGACAAGTAGTCCGACGGCTTCATCACGAATCATCACGCCTTTAGGTTTTGATGTCGTACCTGGCGTATGAATAATGGATACAATCCCTGGCGCGATGTGTTCACCCATCAGGTTAACTCGCGTCAGCGATTCCGGCTGGTCTGCGATGATGCCGTCAGCAAGGCATTCAATAACGCCAAACAGCGGTACGATGCACCACGACTGGCTGATGAACTACCGGAATATAATGTGAAAACCATTGCTGCCAGCCTGCGCCGTCAGGGGCTACGGGCAAAAGCCACCCGGAAGTACAGCCCGGTCAGCTACTGGGACCACGGCCTGCCAGTGTCTGAAAATCTGCTAAAGCAAGATGTTATCGCCAGCGGTCCGAATCAAAAATTGTCATTAAATATCAAGTGCTTACGTATAGGTGAAGGTTGCTGTATCTGGCGGTGGTGATTGACCTGTGGTGGCGTGCCGTTGTCGGTTGGTCGATGTCATCGAGAATGGCGGCGACGCTGGCATGTAATGCACTACACATGGCACTGTGGCGATGAAAACGTCCTCAAAACCTCATTGTTCACAGTGGCGGTCAGTATTGTTGTTCAGCAAACTATCAGGCCATGCTGAAAGGCCATAATCTACGAGGCAGTATGAGCGCAAAGGGATGGTGTTACGACAATGCCTGTGCTGAAAGCTTTTTCCACTCGCTGAAAGTGGAATGTATCCACGGTGAGCACTTTGCCAGCGGGGAAATAATGCGAACAGCGGTGTTTAATTATATCGAGTGCGATTACAATCGCTGGCGTCGCCACAGTGCCTGTGGCGGACTCAGCCCGGAACAGTTTGAAAACCAGAACCTCACTTAGGGCTGTGTCCACATTACGTGGGTAGGATCACTATGCTATATCCGCCATGCTACAAATTTGAGATGTGTTGGCTGCATTTATGTTGTGGGTCGTTATCTGAAATAAACGTTGATTGATATAGGCGACTAAACTGAACAGAAGAAACATCACAGTGAGGATGGCATCATGGACTATGAATTTTTGCGGGATGTGACGGGCCAGGTCATCGTTCGTATGTCGATGGGACATGAGGCGATCGGGCATTGGTTCAATGAAGAAGTGAAAGGCCAGCTAACGGTATTAACTGACGTTGAAGAAGCGGCGCGTTCTGTTGCTGGCAGCGAACGGCAGTGGCGGCGCGTGGGTCACGAATACACGCTGTTGCTGGATGAAGAAGAAGTGATGGTGCAGGCGAATCAGCTGTCTTTCACCACGGATGAGCTGGAAGAAGGCATGAGTTATTACGACGAAGAGAGCCTGTCGCTATGCGGCTTGGATGACTTTTTGACGCTGGTGGAAAAGTACCGCGAGTTTGTCCTGCATTGATGGTTTTAGCTACGAGATCGTTTGGTCACATGATCGTTTTTGTAAGACGATATTATTGATAAATCGAACGTTTATAACACCACCCGCCAGACGAGTGGTGTTTTTCCCCCTGCTTATAAAGCGACACGTTCTGTCGGGGTGACTGGCGGGCACGCTTTCCTGTCTTATTACCAATGATTAAGTTCCGCGATCTCATGTTCCCCTTTCCTGGCCTCCTGCACGTACCGCTTTCTCCGGTGAGAAAACTGAGATTGGAAAATAATTTGTTAACAGAACTGAAACAAGATGAAACGGTCAAATACACAAACTCGGTCATATTCGGTCATTGTGGTGCGCTGTCGCTATTTTTTCTTGATTCGGATGTCGGTAAAAAAAATGGCGTATAACGGCATTAAATGTGAATTTAATCACAATAGTTAATGGTTGTTTTTATCTGGTTTCATTTTTATTTGATTCATGTCACTTAATTAAAACTGCCAATTTTACCCCTTGTTACTCTCGCGCAGTGCACATTTTTCGATCCCTCTATCCATTACTTTATTAACACAGGAGGTCATCATGCTACCGATTGAACGTCAGCGGCGGATAATGGAAATATTAACCCTGAATAGCCGCGTGCTGGTGGCAGAATTAGTGAGTTTGTTACAGGTTTCTCAGGAAACGATTCGCCGTGATTTAGCCAGTTTAGAAAAGAAAGGTATGTTATTGCGGAGTCACGGCGGTGCAGTATTAGCGCAAAAGCACCAGGGAAATATAATAAATAATATAAATAAGAATAATGAGTATGAATTAACTTTTCACCAGCGCACGAATGAAAATATTTCGCAAAAAATGCAGATAGCTAAACGTGCGCTGGATTTTATTAGTGTGGGAGACTGCTTATTACTCGACAGTAGTACCACATGCTGGTTTCTCGCTCGACAATTACCCGATATAGAATTAACGGTAATCACTAATTCACTACGAACGGTACAGACGTTGGCACCGAAAGGGAATATTCGCACAATCTGTCTGGGTGGAGAATATTCCGATCGTGATGAAGATTTTAATGGTGTAGTGGCAGAACAGCCGTTAAAAGAGTTTTTGATTAATAAAATTTTCTTTTCCTGTAGCAGTTTGGGTAATGATGGTTATTTACGTGAAGGAAATGAAAATAAAGCACACCTGAAACAGCAGATGTTATTGGCTTCAGAAAGGAAATATTTGCTGATGGATGCGAGTAAATTTTTGCATCCTTCTTTTGCACGTATTTGCCATTACCGTGATGTGGATTTTCTTATTACCGACAAAATGGACGACAAAGATCTAACACAGGAATTGGCCTGGAACGGCGTCAATATTATTGATTGTTCGCAACGTCCCCAGTCCATGCAGTTAATTAATAACTAACAAGATCATCACCCTGGAGAGATTATGAAAAAAACATTCCTCGCCTGTACCCTCTTTGCCTTATTGAGTTCAGCCCACGCCGATGCCGCCGAGAAATTACGTATGGGCGTCGTCGTCAAAATTGGTGGTATTCCCTGGTTTAATGCAATGGAAGCGGGCATTAAAAGCGAAGCGGCCAAACTCGGTATTGATGCCTGGCAGGTTGGCCCTACTGCGGCTGACCCCGCTCTACAGGTTCGTGCCATTGAAGACTTAATCGCACAGAAAGTGGACATCATTGGCGTCGTGCCGAATGACCCGAAAGTGCTGGAACCGGTTCTTAAACGTGCACAAGAGGCGGGCATTAAGGTTCTGGTGCATGAATCTCCTGGTCAGAAATATGCAGACTGGGACTTTGAGCTGGTGGATGCGCCGACCCACGGTATTAACCATATGAAAGCCTTGGCTGCCTGCATGAAAGAGGAAGGCAAATACGCCATGTATGTAGGGAGCCTGACGGTGCCTTTACATCAGGAATGGACCGATGCCGCGCTGGAATATCAAAAAACACACTATCCAAAAATGCAGTTGGTAACCGATAAGTTTGGCGTCGGTGAATCGCTGGATGGGTCTATCCGTACCAGTAACGAGCTGATGTCTAAATACCCCGATCTTAAAGGCATCATGGCCTTTGGTTCACAAGGGCCAATTGGAGCAGGACGTGCGGTGATGAACCGTAATAAAACCGATCAGATCTGCGTGATTGGTGCGTTTAGCCCTGGACAAGGTGCCACGTTGGTAAACCGGGGTGCCATCAAAGGCGGCTATATCTGGAACCCGAAAACGGCGGGCGAGGTGTTTGTTCGGTTGGCCGACATGATGCAGAAGAATCAGCCGATTACAGACGGTATGACGATTGAGGGATTGGGTAAGGTCAATGTGGATGCACAGGCGCGTACCATTCTTGGCAACAATACCGAAAGCCTTGATAAAGCCAATCTGCCAAAACTGATCGAAATGGGGCTGTAGACCAATGACGCTGACCGAACCACAGACGTTGATTGCGCTCGGCTCTGTCTCCAAGACGTTTGGCGGCAACCGCGCATTGCACGAGGTCGATCTGTCATTGGCTGTCGGGGAGGTTCACTGCCTTGCTGGTACTAATGGCTGCGGCAAAAGTACGTTGATAAAGGTGATTTCCGGCGTGTACGCGCCGGATGCCGGTAGCCAGATTTCGCTCTTTAACGGTGAGACGGCGGCGGAAGTGCAATTTCCCCGCCTGACGCCCAAGCAGGCACGCGAATTTGGGATTCAGGTGATCTATCAGGATCTGTCGCTGTTTCCCAATCTCAGCGTGGCGGAAAACATCGCGTTTGAACACAACCTGAAGGGGTTGCTTGGCTGGTATCGCGCAGGAACGCTGAGAGAAACGGCGCAGCGAGTCATTGGTGAACTGAATTTTGATCTGGATCTGGATGAAAAGGTGTCGGCGCTATCCATCGCCCAGCGCCAGCAGGTTGCCATCTGTCGCGCGCTAGTCGCGGATGCCCGACTGGTGATCATGGATGAACCGACGGCATCGTTGACGCGGACTGAAGTGAACCAACTGCTACGTACCGTGCGTTACCTGAAAGAGAAACGTATCTGTGTGGTGTTTGTCAGCCACCGTCTGGATGAGGTGCTGGAGATCTCCGATCGCGTCACTGTAATCCGTGACGGGCGGAAGATTGGAACCTGGCCTGCCAGCGAGATGGATGGTCATCGTCTGACTGAACTGATGACGGGGTTAACGCTGGATTATCAGCGTAAAACGCCAACGCTAAATCCAGATCGTACGCTACTGGAGGTGGCTGGTCTGACCCGTGCAGGTCAGTACCACGATATCAATTTCACTCTGCGCGAGGGGGAAGTGCTGGGGCTGTGTGGGCTGTTGGGCTCCGGGCGAACAGAACTGGCGCTTTCTTTATTCGGTATGACGCGTCCCGACAGCGGAAAAATCTGGCTGGATAGTAAGCCGGTGACCTTCCGTAACCACGAAGACGCGATTAAGGCGGGTATTGGCTACGTTTCTGAGGATCGTCTAACGCTGGGGCTAGTGCAGCAGCAGTCGGTTGCAGACAACATGGTGTTGACCATCCTCGATCAGCTTCGCAACCGATTCCACCTGATTGATGAGTATCGTAAAAATAAACTGATCATGAGCTGGATCGAGCAGCTAGGGGTGCGGATGGCCGATCCGCAGCAGGCGATTTCTACCTTGTCTGGGGGTAATCAACAGAAAATCGTGCTGGCGAAATGGGTGCTGACTCAGCCGAAAATCCTCATTCTGGATTCGCCCACGGTGGGGGTAGATGTGGGGGCGAAAGCCAGTATTTACGCGTTGATCCACCAACTTGCGCAGGAAGGGCTTGCCATCATTCTGATCTCTGACGAGGTGCCGGAAGTGTATTACAACTGCGACCGGATTTTACACTTTCGCAATGGTGCTATTCATGCGGAGTATCAGCCAGAACAGCTGGAACAACAGCAACTTGCCGAGGTGATCAATGCCTGATTTCTCCTTTTTCAAACCTAAGAGTAGCCAAGGATGGCTGGCCTGGGTGCTGCTTGTCGCTATCGTATTTTTCTCACTGACCAGCGATCAATTTTTGTCGATGCAAAATCTGCTCGATCTGGCGGAAAGCTATGCGGTGACAGGGATCTTCGCGCTGGGGTTGTTCGTGGTGCTGGTGACCGGGGGGATCGATATTTCGTTTGCTGCGGTGGCGTCGGTCGTGCAGTACCTGATCGCCACGCTGTTCATTCAGTTTCAATTTGATAACGCCGCGCTCAGCATTGTGCTGGCGATTGCCTGCGGCATCGTGTTTGGCATGGTCAACGCGGTGCTGATCTATTCGCTGAGAATCGTCTCGATCATTATCACGATCAGTATGCAGTCGCTGCTGTTCGGCCTCCTGATGTGGTTGACCGACGGGCGTAGCCTTTACACGCTGCCCGAATGGTGGGTCACGCTACGGCAAGTCTTGCCGTTCACGCTGGGCGGCCTGCCTTTTCAGGTGGGGCTACCGCTGGTCACGCTGCTGGTGATTACCGGGCTGACCTGGGTTCTCCTGAATAAAACGCATCTGGGGCGTCAACTCTATGCGGTTGGTGGCGATCAGGAATCCGCTCGCCGCATTGGTATTCGGGTGGGGCTAATCCATCTCTTCGCCTATGGCTATTTAGGGGCAATGGCCGCGATAGGTGGATTAGTGCAGACCTATCGTATGGGCGAGGTGGTGCCCAATGCGCTCGTGGGCGGTGAACTCGACGTGCTGGCCGCTACCGTACTCGGCGGTGCCAGCCTGATGGGCGGTAAAGGGACGGTTCTGGGGACGCTGATGGGGGTCTTTCTCATTGCCATCTTGAAAAACGGTCTGAATCTGATCGGTGTGTCGAGTTACTTCATGAATATCGTTATCGGCGTGGTGATTATGCTGGCCATCGCCGTCACACATTACAAAAAACGCAAAGAAACCGACGTCAGCTTTGTGTGACCGACCGGAGGGTCCTGATGAAACGACACATCTTCAAACCGAGCGGCGCTGACGTAGGGCTATTGTTCCTCATCGCACTGTGTTGTGCACTGTTTAGCGTGATGCTGCCCGGCCGTTTTTTTACCACCTCGACGTTCATGAGTATGGCGTTTCAGCTTCCCGAACTGGGGCTGCTGACGCTGGGTATGTTTATTGCCATTCTCAGCGGTGGACTCAACCTGTGCATTATTGCGACGGCGAACCTGACCAGCTTGTTTATCGCTTGGGTGTTGCTGCACTTTCTGCCTGAAGGGGCAGGAACGGCGATGCAACTGCTGTGGCTAGGAGTTGGTCTGCTGGGGGCATCGGTTATTGCCGTGGTGATTGGTGCGTTAACGGGCTTTATGGTCACGAAAGTGGGGGCGCACCCCATTCTGGTGACGCTGGCGAGCATGATGACGGTTAACGGAATCGGCATCTGGTTAACCAAAGGTGCGGCCGTTAGTGGAATGCCGGATGTTTTGCGCACGCTGGGGTCCGGCACGTGGCTTGGCATTCCGTTGCCGCTCTGGTTGTTTATGGCCGCCGCGGGCGCACTGGCTCTATTCCTCGGCAAAACGCGGGCAGGAAAGTGCATTTATATGGGCGGCAGCAACATTAATGCTACCTGGTTCAGCGGCATCAATACGCACCGAATGCTGATGCTGGTGTACGTCATTTCCAGCCTGATGTGCGTGTTGGCCGGGCTGGTGATGATGGCGCGTTTTAACTCGGCCCGCATGGGATACGGCGATTCTTACCTGCTGCTCACGGTGTTGGCGATCATTCTTGGCGGCACCGATCCGAACGGTGGATTTGGTCGGGTGACCGGTGTGGTGCTGTCGCTCATCGTGCTCCAGATCCTCTCCACGGGCTTTAACCTGATGAATATCAGCCAGCACTTCAGTCTGGCGATGTGGGGAGCCGTGTTGATTGTCGTTCTGGCGCTGAAATTCTTTAAAGCTCGCTACTCCGATTACCGTGCGGTGCGCCTTAGTGCCTTACGCGCCCGCACCGATCATTTAACTGAAAAAAAGGAAGTCTGATGCGTACTAAAATTTCTCCCTCGCTGATGTGCATGAATCTGATGGAGATCAAGCAGCAGTTGGCGGTCTTAAACTCGCGTGCGGATTTTTTACATGTCGATATCATGGACGGGCATTACGTGAAAAATATCACGCTGTCACCGTTCTTCATTGAACAGATTCGGCCACATACGCCGCTGGTGATAGATGTACATCTGATGGTGGAAACGCCTACGGATTTTATCGATGCGATTGCGAAGGCGGGGGCAGACTACATTTGCCCTCACGCTGAAACCATCAACCGAGATGCGTTTCGCGTGATCAATCAGATCCGCGCACTAGGCAAAAAAGTGGGTGTGGTGCTTAACCCTGCAACGCCAGTCGAATTTATCCAGCACTATATACATCTCTTGGATAAGATTACGGTGATGACGGTCGACCCAGGCTATGCCGGTCAGCCGTTCATCCCAGAAATGCTGCAAAAGATTGGGAAGCTGAAAGCGTTAAAACAGCAGCATGACTATTCTTACCTGATCGAGATCGATGGTTCTTGTAATCAGAAAACCTACAGTACGCTTCTGGCGGCGGGGGCGGAAGTCCTGATTGTGGGGACATCGGGCCTCTTCAACCTGCATGACGATCTGGCAGTATCATGGGAAACCATGACGGGACACATCGCGCAGGCTCAGCGCCTGATACAGGAGTCGGCATGACCGAATGCTGGCTGGGGATCGATATTGGCGGCACCAGTACACGGTTAATGCTGATGGATGCACAGCACCAGTGGTCGGGGTTTCGCAAGATAGCAACGGAGAGCTGGGCACAGCAGCCTGATGCGCTGGCCGCCTTGACGGAGGTGATCGCGCAGACGCTGGAACCGCAGACGGTGAATGGCGTGATGCTGGGGCTGCCGGGGATTTTGAGCCGCGACCGCCAATCTGTGCTGTCGCTGCCGTTTATTCCGGCGTTGGATGGTCAGCCGGTTGCCCAGAAGATCAGCGAACGTCTGGGTATCCCCGTGGCGATGGATAAAGACGTCAACCATCTGATGCTGTGGGATTTAATGCAGTTGAAAACGCTGCCGGACACGGCAATTGGTATTTACCTTGGTACAGGGATTGGCAATAGCCTGTGGCTCAATGGCCGTTTTTATCACGGTGAGCACGGCGGTGCGGGTGAGCTGGGGCATATACCCTGGCCGGATAATCAACAGCCTTGCCCCTGCGGTAACCTTGGCTGTGTGGAAACCCTGACGTCGGGGCACTGGTTGAAAAACTGGGCAATCCAGCAGGGGGACTCAGCCATGTCGTCACTGTTTACGCGCTGGGGAACGCACCCGGATTTACAGGCGTTTATCGATCGACTGGCGAAGGTCGTTGCGATGGAAATGAATATTTTCGATCCCGACTATCTGGTCCTTGGCGGCGGCGTGCTGTCGATGGTCGATTTTCCGCATGCGGCGCTACGCGACGGGATTTGGCAGCATTTACGCCCGCCAATGACACGAGAGAAGCTAAACATGGTGTTCAGTGAGGCGACAGACTATACCGGCTGTCGCGGGGCTTGTCTGGCAGCGGAGCGTCAATTCGGGAGAAAGGCATGAAAGGCAAGGTTTGCGTATTTGGCTCGTTCAATCTGGATATTGTGGCGGGCATGTCCCGTTTTCCGCAGCCGGGAGAGTCGCTGATTGCTCATCGCAGCATGATGGGGCCGGGCGGAAAAGGAGCGAATCAGGCGACGGCGGCGTTGCGTGCGGGCGCGCGCGTACACTACATCGGTAAAATTGGTAATGATGACTTTGGCCTGTTTGCTCGGCGTCATCTCGAAAAGACCGGCTTTGATGCCATTACGCTGTTTACCTGTAAGGAAAAACCGACGGGGAATGCGCTGATCTATGTGGCCGGCAATGATGCGGAAAATATGATCTCCGTTTATCCTGGTGCCAATTTGATGGTGACGGCGGCGGAGATCGCGCGCTGCCAGCCGACGGTCGCCGCGGCGGATATTTTATTGATTCAGTTAGAAAATAATCTGAGTGCGATTCAGCGCATTGTGGATAGCGCGCAGGCGGCGAATACCTTCATCATTATGAATCCTGCTCCCTGGCAGAAAGTGAGCGACGCTTTGCTCAGTAAGATCGATCTGCTTACGCCGAATAGCACCGAAGCAACGCTGTTGACGGGCATTTCAGTCACCGATATCGATAGCGCCCGGCGTGCCGCAGCGGTGCTGCATCAAAAAGGAGTGCGACAACTGGTGATCACGCTCGGTATGCAGGGCGCGTTTTTATCCACCGGTGAGACTCAGGCGCATATCCCTGCGTTTCCTACGCAACCCAAGGACACCACGGGCGCGGGCGATGCATTTAATGGGGCGTTGGCCGCGAGGCTGGCGGCGGGCGACACCCTGGAACAGGCGGCGCTCTTTTCCTCCGCTTATGCCTCACTTTGCGTTGAGCGCGAAGGTGCCGCGCACGCGATGCCGCGTTATGAAGAAGCGCTGGAACGGATGCAGCAGCATGCAGAGCGGTTGCATGATGTGGGAACTGCTGGTCGAATGGTGGAGACCGACCAGCAGGCCGATTAGGGAAAGTCAGCGTCTGCTAGCTTACAGCGAGGCACCGCCGCACATCACCAACTGTTGGCCGGTAATAGCTGCCGCAGAAGGGGAGAGCAGATAGCCTACCAAATCGGCTACTTCCTGTGGCTGAATGAAACGGCCAATCGGCGGTAGCTTTGGTGGAGAGCTCTGGCGCCCCGGCATCGTCAGCATTGGCGTTTCCGTTGCGCCCGGCGCAACAATGTTCACCGTAATGCCACGTGGTGCCAGCTCCGCCGCCCAGCTTCTCGCCATACCAATCATCGCAGATTTTGTGGTGACGTACTGGCTGCGTCCCGCAGCACCGCTGGAGGTACGACTGCCCAGCAACACAATCCTGCCGCCTTGTGGCAGCTTATCAACCAGCCGATCGGCAAGTACTTGCGCTGCCTGGATGTGCAAGCGCCACAGCGTTTCTCCGTCTTCTAACGACAGATGGCCGAGCGGGGCCGATTTCATAATGCCAGCAGCATGGATAACGGCATCAACCTGTGCAATCTCGTCCAGAATTGCAGTCAGCGCGTGCGTATCCATGATATCTACTGCACGGTGGGTAAAGTGTGGATGTGAATAGTCACCCGGTTTGCGTGACAGGCCCGTTACTCGCCAGCCTTCCGCCAGTAATTTTTGTGCGATGGCGGCACCGATCCCTGAGCTGCTGCCGGTAATCAGGGCATGTTTAGGGGCTGTAGCTGACATGTGTCTCCTTAATCAAACTTAACGGCTTTGATGCACCATTCTTAATTACAACAACGTAACGGGGATTTTAAACACGGCTTTTTTGACGGGGGCTGGACTGTCGTTGATGGCACACAGCGCCTGGTGGGCTTCTCCCGGATAAAACGTGACGAAATCGCCTGCCCGCAGATGGATCTGATGCGGCACCTGCGGGTTATCCAGAATATAAAGATCCGGTTTACGCTCGGTTGCAGGCTGACCATGCACATCATTCAGACCGTAACCGATAATCTCCTCGCCTTCCAGAATCAGTTGAATATCGAGATAGTTGCTGTGAAATTCGGTATGTCTCGTCGCGCGCGGTGCGGTGTTCACGGTGCCGATGTTGTAGAACCAGTCGGCACCTTCTGGCTGATAGCGGCCTTCTGGCAGCGCATTCAGTTCAGCTAACGACATGCCCGGTGCGGAGAGAATGGTCCACAGTGCATCGGGCAGCGTGGCGAGTTTGAGGGCGTTGAGGTTTCCTGCAATCATTATCGTGTCCTGAAGGAAGATAGCGGGGGAGAGCCCCCGCTGGAAAAGAGAAAAAAGCAGCGTGGTTTAACCTAAGCCTATTTTTAGGAGAAACACGGGGATGAGGTTCCCGTAGGGAAGCCTCGCCCCGTGGTCGCTCCGTGTATCTCAGGCTCTAAAGGCGAGACAGCCTTAACCCGCCTTGACCCACTCCTCGCTTACCACGACATGCTTGATCGCCTGACGGAAGTAGGTGAAAGCAAGATGTAGCTTACCGTCCTGCGCTTGCTTGACGCTGGGGTAAGAGAACTCGCGGTTCAGCTTCTCCGTTGAGTTATTGGTCATGCAGTAACCGTCACCCACTTCGACATTGCGCTGCCACGGCCAGCTTTTACCGCCGTCTTCCGAAATAGCGAGCGTCATCGGTGCGCGCGGTGCGCCCCAGAAGGCGCTACGACCACCGGCTTGCACTTCCGGCATTTTTGCATTGCTGGCTTTGTCTTCTTCATCCTCGATTTCATCGTACAGTGACAGACGGCGCTCGGTAGCATCGGCGGCGCTCATGTGGTTGAACACCAGTGCCAGATGGCCGTTTTTCAGCGTAGTCACCTGAATAGACGAGTTGTTATTCGGTAAATCGGTCGGTACGGGCTCTGACCAGGTTTTACCGCCGTCGGTTGAACGGCTCTGATAGATAAAATCGGCCCAGCGGCTGCGGTACAGCGCCAGCAGCGTGCCGTCCTGCAACGGGGTGATGTTCATGTGTACACAGCCCGTGCTGTTTGGCACCGGATATTCCCGCCAGGTTTTACCCCGATCGCTGGAAATTTTCACGGCGCTATCATCATCGTTACCGACCCACTTCTCGCCAGGCTGAACGCGGCAGTAGAACACCGGCAGCAGCCAGTCACCGTTTTCCAACACGGTGATGGGTTGGCGGATAAAGGTGCCCGGCTGATCGAGCAACGTGCCGATCTCACCCCAGGTGGCACCCAAATCGGTGGACTGGCGATAACGCACAATTGCGGTGTCCTGATTACCGGATTTCTGTGCGGTGTACAGCAGCCACAGCACGTTATCCGGCGCGAGGAACAGCACGGGATTCTGTTCAGAACGCGTCGCATCCTCAGACAGCTTAACGGCTTTACTCCAACTATCGCTGCCTTTCACCAGACGGGACAGGTAGATAGAGATATCTGCAATCCCTTCTTGTGTACCGCCGAACCAGACGCACAGCACATCGCCGTTTGGCAGATGGAGCAGGTTGGCTGCATGATTCTGCGGGCATTCCGACGGAATGTAGGCATCCAGACGCGCGGCATCGCCTTCTGCGTGATGAACTTTTCCGCTACGTTCCACGGTAATGGTTTCGCTACTCATGACTCAGGCTCCTGATTTATTTTCAGTTTGAGAAATTTTGATTTTGTGTTCTTTATTCGGAATCATGCGATCGAGCAGCATGACGATAGCCGGGGTAACCAGTGCGACGTACATGTTGTCGATACCGTATGGGTTGCCGAGTATGTACCAGACGGAGGTGGCCACGCAGGCTGAGATCAGACTGGCGTTGGCGCCGCGGGTGCTATTAAAGAACGGCAGATAGAATGCAATCACCGCAACTACGGAAATCGACAGGCGAATGGCACGGGTAAAGAACGACAGCTTCAGAACTTCAGGCACCAGCAGGACGAAAACTAACGGCAGGAATCCGATAATGAGCGAGAATACACGCGTCATTTTCATCTCTTTTTCTGGCGTCGGATTGTAGTACGGGACGTAAAAGTCTTTCACGATCAGTGAGGCGATCGCCAGTGCTACGGTACTCACGCTGATGAAGATTGATGCGACCAATGAGGTTGTCACCAGTCCTGCTACCCACGGGTTCATATCTTGCAGGAAGACTGGCATGGCGTACAGGCTGTTGATTTCTGGGTGAGCAAACTTCGCCGCGACGCCGATAACCGCGATAGCAATTGCAATCGGCATACAGAAGAAGAAGGCAACCCAGGTCGCGCGTTTGGCGGAAGTGGCATCCTTGGTGGCTGAAATGGCTTGAATGACGAATTGGGTACAGAAAATCGATCCAATGGTGCCGATCAGCCAGGCAAAGATAGTGCTGGCACCAATTTTACCGTCCCACGTCCAGTAGTAATCCGGCATTTTTTCAATCATCGGTGTGATGCCACCGGTCATTTTCAGTGCCACGTACAGAATGATCATAACGCCGACATATTTCACGGCGCTGTGAATCAACGTCACGTAAGCAACACCTT
The DNA here is from genome assembly GCF_021432585.1 of Pectobacterium sp. IFB5596. Classification (NCBI taxonomy): domain Bacteria; kingdom Pseudomonadati; phylum Pseudomonadota; class Gammaproteobacteria; order Enterobacterales; family Pectobacteriaceae; genus Pectobacterium; species Pectobacterium sp. IFB5596. The sequence goes on along the minus strand of NZ_LXFY01000031.1, from coordinate 27,345 downwards.
TTAAGCCGCCAAAGTAAAAGTAGAACGTACTGACGATAGCGGTGATCAGGGCTGCAACGGGCAGAGAAATTTTCAACACGGTTGAGATGGCTGCCGCGCCGCTGACGTAGTTGCCCACGTTAACCAGCAGCAACGCATAGATCATGATGATTGAGATGATGTTCTTGGTCGATGTACCGTATTTCTCAGCGATCGCACCGGAAATGGTAACTTTGCCCGTGTTGTAGATTTTTTTGACCAGAATCATCCCGAACAGCAGGAAGCCGATGGCGGCACCGATCACTGACCAAGAGGCGGCGATACCATTTTCAAAAGCGGACTGCGCCGTACCTACTGTGGATTTGGCACCGATAAACTCGGTCATCAGTAGAACACCGACGATAAATGCCGGTAGCGCACGCGATCCTTCCATGAATTCGGTGTTCGATTTACTGCGTAGTTTGAGCGTTAACCACGAGGTGAATGCGATATAAAATACAATCATCCCGATGATTATGAGGGTGTCGGTAAAATTAAAATGGTTCATATCTTCTCGGCCTTAAGTGGAAATTGTAATTTCTCTGTTACTGCGAGAATTGATTAAGGATGTTGCGGATGTTGTCTTCATCCTGTGTGGAAAACTGGATCGGATAGCGGCTGACGCCGACATCTTCACCCATGATCGCCAGCGCTTTCTTCACCACAGCCGGTGAAAACGCGATGGCGTACAGCGTCTTACGCAATTCGGCAACCTGTTCTTGTGCCTGACGGGAGCCTTCGATGTCACCAGCATGGAAACGGTGCCAAATCTGGCTGATCGGTTCCGGTGCCACGTTAGCCAGCCCGGAAATACAGGCGGAGCAGCCGTCAACAAAGCCCTGGTGAATGAGCGAGTCTGGGCCATTCAGTACGTCAAAACCCTGTACGCCTTTCACCGCTTGCACATAGCTGCTCAGGCTTTCATAGCTGCCTGCGCTGTCTTTGATGCCGATGATGTTCGGGTGATCCGCCAGCGTGCGGACGGTTTCCGGTGCCAGCGTATTCCCCGTGCGTGCAGGAATGTTGTAGAGGAACACCGGCACGGTCAGCGCATCGGCGACGGCGGTGTAGTGGGCGATCAACTCTTCCTGTTTTAATGGGATGAAATAAGGGGTGATGACCGAAACGGCATCGACACCCAGCGCGGCGATGCGCTTGCCGAGCTTAATGGTTTCCCGCGTGGAGATTTCACCGATGTGGCCGACAACGGGCACTTTTCCGGCAACTTCATCCACGCAGGTTTCGGTGACGGCGACTTTCTCATCGGTGTGTAGAACAAAGAACTCACCGTTGGTGCCGTTGCAGAAAATACCGTTGCCATAGCGCATCTGGCGCTGAACCTGAAGGCGCATGGCCGCGGGGTTAAATTCGCCCTGATTATCAAACGGCGTGACGATGGCGGTCAGTACGCCAGCAATTTTCTTACTCATTGTTATTCCTCGTGACACGTAATCAAAAAGTGAAAACCTAAAACGGTCCTACTCAAAATGGTGTTCTTTAACGCCTAATACTGTTCACTTAAGCCCGTTGTTAGGGGAAACACAGGGGAGGTTCCCGCAGGGACGCCTCACCTCTGTAGTCGCCCCGTGTATCTCGATGCTTGAACGGTCGGCATCAGTTCTTTAACGCTGTGCGGTTAAAACAGGGTCAGATAAACCTCACGCACATCGTCAGCACTGACCTGCGTCGGTACATTTTTCATCAGGCGCTGAACCTGTAATGCGGCATCGACCAGGTAGGGCAGGTGATCTTTTTCCACACCGAGCTGCTGTAGGGTGTTGGGCAGATTGAGTCGTTTGACCAACTCTCTGAAGTAGGCCACCAGCGCCTGCGCTTTTTCCGCTGTACTGAGGGTTAGGTCGGCATCCGGCACCAGGTCATACGCCTGTGCGAATTTGTCCTGTGCGGCGTCCTGCACGAAACGCATGCAAGGGGCGAGCAGGATGGCGTTCGCTACGCCGTGTGGGATGTGATACTTGCCGCCGAGCGGGTAGGACATCGCATGAACCAGATGTGTACCTGAGTGGGCAATGGCGGCACCGCCATAATAGGATGCCCACAGCATGTTCAGCTTAGCTTCCATATTGCCTGGCTCGCGCACGGAGATTTCGAGGTTGGCAAACAGCTTTTTCAAGCCAATCAGCGCGTAGTTGTCGCTGACCGGGTTGGCAATTGTTGACGTGAAACACTCGATCAGGTGGCAGAGTGCATCAATACCGGTGGAAGCGGCGATATGCGGCGGCATGCTGACCGTCAGCTCTGGCACCAGCGCAACGTAGTCCGGCAGCATCACTGGCGTAATAATGCCGACTTTCGTCTCTTTCTCTGGGATCGCCAGAATGGCATTTGGCGTGGCTTCAGAGCCGGTTCCCGCCGTGGTTGGGATGAGCAGTGATGTTGTGCGGCGGGTGGGTTTCTCCCCTGCCAGCAGGCTATCTAACGTCACGGTTTCATCGCCCGCACACAGTACGGAAAGCAGTTTGGCAACATCCAGCACGCTGCCGCCGCCTACGCCGATGACCAGATCGGTCTGGGTTTGTGTGAGCTGGCTCAGTATCTGGGCAACGTCATGTTGGCTCGGCTCGGCAGGCACGTTATCAACCAGCAGAACCTGCGGAACGGCTTGCTTAACTTGTGCGATCAGCGCCTGAACGTCAGGCAGCCCGACAATGTTTTTGTCGGTGACAAATAAAACGTGCTGTTTACCTGACAACAGATGACTGATGTCCTGAAGTACCCGGTAGCCGCTGAGGATAGTGCTATTGATGTTCATGCTTATTACCTTGCCTTTTCTCTTCTTCGCCAGAGCGTTATCGCGATGATAATGGTTGCGATGGTGATTATTTTCAGTCAAATGGCATGTTTCTCATCACGACTGAACGCCATTTGCCACATCGTGGTGATAATTTATAGGTGAAATTCCTTTTAAATAATTTGATGTTGCTCACATATAATCAAATGTGATTCAATATAATCATTACCAGATAACCATGAACCGGGAATGAGGTATGCCAAACATGCAGCAATCAGCAGAGCAGGTCGTCGTTGTCGCTGATGACTTTACGGGTGCCAATGATGCGGGCGTCGGGTTGGCGCAGCATGGCGCGCGGGTTAGCGTCGTATTTGACGTTAATAAGCTGCATACGGATTTGCTGGGTGATGCGGTGGTTATTAACACCGATAGCCGGGCGGCGCGTAGCGATGTCGCGTCTCAACGCACCGCAGAAGCGATAGCTACCTGGCAGGCTGCTGGCGGGAAAGGCTGGGTTATTAAGAAGATAGACTCGACGCTGCGTGGGAACCTGGGGGCGGAAGTCGCCGCTGCGCTGTCTGCGGCAGCGGTGCCGATTGCACTGATTGCCGCTGCATCGCCGACGCTAGGGCGCATTACCCGAAAAGGCGAAGTCTGGGTTAATGGCCGTTTGCTGACCGACACCGAATTTGCCAGCGATCCGAAAACCCCGGTGGCGTCGGCCTCTATTGCGGCTCGTCTGGCGGAACAGACCGCGTTGCCAGTGGCAGAACTCCATCTTGATGAGGTACGCCAGGCTAATTTAGCCCAGCGTTTGCAGCAGTTGGCAGACGGAGGAACGCGTCTGATTATTCTTGATACGGATGAGCAAGACGATCTGACGCATATCGTTAATGCCGCGAAGGCGCTGCCGTTTCGTCCGTTGCTGGTTGGCTCGGCAGGTTTGAGCGACGCGTTGGCAAATGTGCTGGATTTTACGCACAAAACGGAGAAACCGCTGCTGGCCGTCGTCGGTTCAATGAGCGACATCGCTCAAAAGCAGATTGCAATCGCTCGGCAGCATCGTGATGTCACGCTGGTTGAGATCGATATCAGCGCACTTTTTTCACCCCATTCATCCACCGACATGGCGTCTCAGTGCCAGGACGCGGTGAACGCACTGATGCATGGGCATCACTGCATTATTCGTACTTGCCACAGCGAGAATCAGCGCTTCGAGATCGACGCGCGGTGTCAGCAGCTTGGACTTAGTCGCCAGCAGCTTGGCGAAACGATCAGCCACTATCTGGGGGAACTCACGCGCCGCATTGTTCAGACACTAGATAGCCAGGCTGCGGACGGCGCTAGCCGACGCTTGCCGGGAGGTTTGTATTTATCTGGGGGCGATATCGCGATTGCCGTGGCAACCGCACTGGGTGCTACCGGTTTTCAGATTAAGGGACAAATCGCATCCTGCGTGCCTTGGGGATACCTGCTGAATAGCGTTGTCGGCATGACCCCTGTGATGACTAAAGCGGGGGGTTTTGGCAACGAAACTACTCTGCTCGACGTTTTACGTTTTATTGAGGAGAAGGTCAGTGAGTAAAATTATTGCAGTAACGATGGGTGATCCGGCAGGGATTGGACCGGAAATTATTATCAAATCTCTGGCCGAAGGCGAGCTTTCCGGCGCATCTGCCGTGGTGGTGGGCTGCGTACAGACGATGCGGCGTGTTCTGGCATTGAATGTGGTGCCTGCCGTAGAGTTAAAAATCATTGATAAACCGGCTGACGCCGTATTCGCACCTGGCGTCATCAACATTATCGACGAGCCGCTGGAAGATCCGCAGGCGCTAGAGCCTGGCGTCGTTCAGGCACAGGCGGGCGATTTAGCTTATCGCTGTATCAAGAAGGCCACCGAGCTGGCAATGGCAGGTGAAGTGCATGCGATCGCGACTGCGCCGCTAAATAAAGAAGCGCTGCACTCGGCAGGCCACCTCTACCCAGGCCACACGGAGCTGTTGGCTAAGCTGACCAACAGCCGCGACTATGCGATGGTGTTGTATACCGACAAGCTGAAGGTTATCCATGTTTCAACGCATATTGCGCTGCGTAAATTCCTCGATACGCTGAACCGCGATCGCGTGGAAACGGTGATCGACATGGCGGATGTCTTCCTTAAGCGTGTCGGTTTTACCCACCCACGTATCGCCGTTGCCGGGGTTAATCCGCACGCGGGTGAGAATGGTCTGTTTGGTGATGAAGAGATTAAAATTGTCTCGCCATCGGTTGAAGCTATGAAGGCCAAAGGCATTGATGTGTATGGCCCATGCCCACCGGATACCGTCTATTTGCAGGCGTATGAAGGCCAGTACGATATGGTCGTGGCGATGTATCACGATCAGGGGCACATCCCGCTCAAGCTGCTGGGCTTCTATGATGGGGTGAACATTACCGCTGGGCTGCCGTTTATTCGCACGTCGGCTGACCACGGCACGGCCTTTGACATTGCCTGGACGGGTAAAGCGAAGCCTGAAAGCATGGCGATCTCTATTCAACTCGCGATGCAACTGGCCTAATTTGCGGTGACTACGGCTGCTGTCCGTACGGTTTTTTAAGCTACAGAGCACATTGCAGGATATCTTCCTTCCCGCCTTCGGGAAGGTTTCTGGTATCCTGCAACCAAGAATGATTACGCATTACATTGCTGATAACGTTTGTTGGGTAACGTGTAAAAGCGTTCCTGGCGAAAACGCTTCACTCCTCTATCATCCCATTATCATTGTTTTCATTCTTTATATCGATTGACCAACAACTTAAAATTATTTTATGACTGTCAGATGGATATCGCCGTGGACCCTACATTAACTGATGCTTTCCGTATGAGCGGGGATAAAGTAAAAGGACAAAGCCGCCTTGATCAGATTATGGATTATCTGAAAAGCCATAATCTGGTGACGGTAGAGGAACTGGTGTCTGTGATCGACGCTTCCCCGGCGACAATTCGTCGTGATTTGATTAAGCTGGATGAGCAGGGCGTGATTAGCCGTAGCCATGGTGGTGTAACGCTTAATCGCTTTATTCCTTCCCAGCCGACGACGAACGAGAAACTGCATCGTAATCTTCAGGAAAAGCAGGCGATCGCACGTTATGCCGCAACATTGGTGACGCCGGGTAGTGCAGTAGTTCTGGATGCGGGAACGACGATGCTGGAATTGGCGCGTAATTTAACGCATCTGCCGCTGCGCGTGATTACCGCCGATTTACAAATTGCGTTATTTCTTTCTGAATTCAAGCAGATCGAAGTGACGATTATTGGCGGGCGTATTGATGACAGCAGCCAATCTTGTATTGGTGAGCACGGTCGCCGCCTGTTACGCAATATTTACCCCGATATCGCGTTTATTAGCTGCAACTCATGGAGCCTCGATAAAGGGGTGACCACACCGACAGAAGAAAAAGCCGGTGTGAAGCAAGATCTCGGCGCGAATGCCAGCCGGCGCGTGTTGCTGGCCGATAGCAGTAAATATGGTGCGTATTCCCTGTTCTGCGTGACACCGTTGTCAGAACTGACCGATATCATTACCGACAGCGCGTTAGTGCCCGACGTACAGGCGCAACTGAAAGGTAAAACATTCAATCTTACGTTGGTTGGTGGCTGACAGGAGAGTTTTATAATGAGTACTGAGTTCAATGGGACTCGTCAGGTTCTGTCGGTTTTCGATTTCGATGGAACGTTGACCTACCATGACAGCTTTATTCCTTTTTTACGTTTTGCCTTCGGTAAGCGTGTTTTTGCCCGGCGCATGATGCATCTGGTGCTGCCTTCTGCACGTTGTGTTCAGCGTAAGCTGACGCGCGATGAACTCAAAGAATACCTCATTGCCACGTTTCTTTCTGGCATTGAAGCAGCCTGGATACAGGAAAAAGCAGAGGCGTTTTGTCAGCGTAAGTGGAATACGTTAATGCGTAAGTCTGGGGTGCTTGGCGTCGCTGCGGAACTGCATTCCGGGGCTGAGGTGACGCTCTGCTCGGCATCGCCGGAGATCGTGCTACGGCCTTTTGCCGAACGATTAGGTGTAAAACTGATTGGGACGCAGCTTGAGGTAGAAAACGGAATACTGACCGGAAAGATTAACGGGCATAATTGTCGGTGTAGCTATAAGGTACAGCGTTTGGAAAGCGTGTATGGCCCGCTAAACCAATACCATATACGTGCATGGGGCGACACCCGCGGCGACTACGAGCTGTTGGCATCCGCTCACGATGCGCACTGGCGTCATTTCCATCCGCGCTGGCTGCGGCGTAAACCACTTTCGGAACGACTACTTCTATCGGGTGTGATTAAGGTTCATCCTTAAACATCAGGAAACTTCCCCGACCTAAGTCGGGGAGACGGTATCAATCACACATTAACGCCGTGTTGAGCGGCAAGGGCTGACAATCCGCCCGCAAAACCTTGGCCTACTGCCTTGAATTTCCACTCGGTGCCATTACGGTACAGTTCGCCAAAAATCATGGCCGTTTCGGTGGATGCATCCTCAGACAGATCGAAACGCGCAATTTCAGCACTGGTATCGTTGTTATAGACGCGCATGAAACTGTTGCTGACCATACCGAAGTTTTGTTTACGGCCTTCGGCATCATAAATCGTCACGGAAAACACCAGCTTTTTCACTTCAGCCGGCACTTTCGCCAGATGAATTTTTACTTGCTCATCATCGCCGTCACCTTCTCCGGTACGGTTGTCGCCTTGGTGCTCAACGGAGGCGCAAGGGCTCAGTTTGTTATTGAAGAAAATAAAATTAGCGTCAGACAGGACCTTGCCATCTTCTCCCACCATAAATACTGACGCATCCAGATCGAATGCTTGCCCGTCGGTGACGCGAGCATCCCATCCCAGGCCGACCATGGCAACATTCATGGTTGGTGCTTCTTTCGTTAGGGATACATTACCGCCTTTTACCAGAGAAACTGCCATTTTATAGCTCCTGCTTTAGAGTGGATTACTGGGCAGTGCGAGACTGCCCAAAGGGAAAGACAAGGTGAGGTTTATCAGGATGCGTTGATACCATATTGTGAGCAGACCGATGCCAAACCACCCGCATAGCCCTGACCGACGGCACGGAATTTCCACTCCGCATTATGACGATACAGTTCACCGAATAGCATGGCGGTTTCAGTTGAAGCATCTTCAGTCAGATCGTAGCGTGCGATTTCGGCTTGGGTGTCATCGTTTACCAGGCGAATGAAAGCACCGGATACCTGACCAAAGCTCTGGTTACGAACCTGTGCATCATGGATAGTGACAACGAAAACGATTTTGTCGACCTCAGCCGGAATCAGATCCAGCTTAATTTTCAATGATTCGTCATCTCCATCACCCGCGCCTGTACGGTTATCGCCGGTGTGGGCCACTGAGCCATCAGCAGACTTCAAGTTGTTGTAGAAAATGAAGTCAGTATCGCCACGGACTTTGCCATTCGCATTGAGCAGGAATGCCGAAGCATCCAAGTCAAAGTCCTGACCATCCGTCGCGCGTGCATCCCAGCCAAGACCGACTAAGACATTTTTCATCGTCGGTGCTGCTTTACTCAGTGAGACATTACCGCCTTTAGAAAGAGAAACGCTCATTAAATTAACCTCTTAAGTTGATATTTCAGAATGTAGTGTAAGGAGCAGAAGATTAACTCTCCTTGTTCTCCTCAGCATCGGGTTTGGCTGGGAACAGTACGCTGACGATAATACCTAGCGCCAGTACGCCCAGAACAACAAACAGGCTGGTGGTTGCCGAGATGCTGTAGCCATGGTGCCATATGTGATCGGTTGCATTCAGGCCAAGCTTGGCAGCGATGAAGAACAGCAACACAATAACGGCTTTTTCCAGATGAACCAGATATTGTTTCAGTGCTTCCAGTACAAAGTAGAGTGTACGCAAACCTAGGATAGCGAACATCATCGCACTGTAGACAATCAGCGGTTCACGGCTCACGGCAATAATAGCGGGAACCGAGTCAAAGGCGAACATTACGTCAGAAAGTTCTACTACCGCGACACAGAGCATCAGTGGCGTGGCGTAGAAGGCGGCTTTGGTTCCACGGCCAATCGTGACGTCTTTGTTTTCCGGCTTGGCCAGTTCTTCGTCCACTTCTTTCTGGTTTAACAGAAATGCGTGACCTTTCAATTTTGGCCAAATAGGGAAGAAGCGTTTCACTAAACGGTAAGCGAGATGCTGTGAGTAATCTTCGATCTCGTCGTTATCGTCGCCGCTTCTCAGCATCATGACGGCGGTCCAGGCAACGATCAAAGCAAAGACGATTTCGACATACGGCCCCAGGCTGAGCAGCCCTGTACCGATTGCGACGAAAATACCACGGAACACGATGGCTCCGATGATCCCCCAGTAGAGTACGCGGTGACGGTAACGATCGGGAACAGCGAACCAAGAGAAGATCGCCATCATCACGAACAGGTTATCCACCGATAGCACTTTTTCCAGCGCATAGCCGGTAATGAACAGGCTGGCGACCTCAGTACCGTGATGAATATAGAGGAAACCGGCAAAAGCCATTGCCACAATGACCCAGAATACAGACCACAGCGCGGCGCTTTTCAATGAAATCGGCTTGTCATGGCGGTGCATGAACAGGTCGATAAAAATGGCCCCGACGGCCAGTGCTATAAAAACAATGACGGTTTCTGTCGGGAAGCCGATATGAGTGGATACCATAGATAACCCTTAGAGGATATTGACATCAAAGGCCGAAGTCGGCTGGTTGAAACCCAAGCGCAGTCGCGATCTCTCGCACGGCATGTTGCTCTGCTGCATCGAAATCACCGTCACTTTTAGCAACAGCAATACCGACTCGCAGCGCCAGCTGTGCGGCTTCAGGCTGATCTTTGAGCGCCAGGATATATTTCATGGTTTCACCTTTTCCGACTTCTTCATCGAAATCGAAACTGGCAACCAGTTTGTTAAAGAATTCAATAACTTCAGCAGTATCAAACACTTTCAACTCTTCTGATGATTTGAGAAAACCAATCATCTTCTGTTTTTCTTCCGTACTCACGCCACCGCTGGATACCGCGATGCGGACACAAACGGCGACAGTACCTTGCAGAAACTTCTTGTTCTTGAAGCGTCCGACCTGTTTGGTCAACTCTTCTCGGCTGGCATTGAAGGCGCCTTTAACCTTATTAAGAAAACTCATGCTGAACCCCTCGTAAAATGAAACTATTTTGAGCCCGCTTTCCAGCGGAACCCCCAGCCAAGTGCGTTATCCATCTCGCTGTGGTCACGGAAGAACTGATTGATACGTTCTACCTTGATGTTCCCGCCTTCATTGACCAGACGCGCAACCGCACACATGCTGCGGCTATCTTGCCCTTCCGTCATGCGGGTTTCGATCGGTGGTTGATCGGGGATGTGCAGCGTGACCACGCCGTCGGTTTTATTCCAGCTAGGTACACCTTCGTAAATAAAGGCGTAAATCAGTACCTGGCGCAGGTTTTTCCATTCGCGGCCATTGATATGCAGCCATTCGCCTTCTGAGACATCGCCAGTGCGGTCGTCACCTTTGAGCAGGACAAAGGGTTCGTCCTGATAATCGCCAAAGCGGCTGCCCAACGCCTGAACCACGGTTTTGTGACCGTCTTGCATTTCGACAAAGGCACCGAGGTCGAGATCGACGCCGTTACTGCCCCCAAACATCCCACGCAGACCGGATGCTTTGGCCTCGCGATGCCAGTTTAGGTTGATGCGAATCTCACCGAAGTTATCGCGTTTTTCCAGGCTAATGGCTGGTTTTTCTTTGGTGAGTGACACCTTGCTCAGATTGATGCGGTTTGTCGCTGGTGGTGCCGGAGGCGGTGTAGGTTCAGCGTGTGCGGCAGGTGCGGCCACTTCGATGCCGAAGTGCTCGGCAAGGGGCTGTAGGCCGCCGTTGAATCCTTGCGCAATAAAGCGAAACTTCCAGTCATTGTTACGACGATAAAGTTCTCCCAGGATCAGCGCGGCTTCCTGACGCCCAGCCAGTTCGACATTGCCGTTAACCAGAACCTCATTATCAGCCTCAACCTGAATGTTGAGCCGCTGTAAATTCGCGATGGTTTGGCTACCTTCACAAGCAACGGTAAAGGCGACCTTTTGTACTTCTGGCTTTAGTCGAGTGACGTCAACGGTGAAGAGGGTGTTGTGCCCTTCATGCATCAGACTGATGCTGCCGTCATCATTGCGTGGCTGACCATAAAACACCATATCTGCGTCGCCCTGTACCTTGCCTGTTGCAAACAGACGGAAAGCACTGGCATCAACGGCGGCACCGGAGAGGACGCGAACCTGCAACGCTTTGTTAGGGACGGGCGCATTGCCGCCTGGGGTCAGATTCATTAGCGCACCACCGTGGTAACGATATCGGCGTGCATATCACTGATGGTGCGGCCGCGACAGGCCTGCCCATGAGCGGTGAAATCCCACTGGCCATTATTGCGGCGCAGTGAAGCGATAACGATCCCGGTATGAGAGCCTTGTTCGGTCAACTGATAGCGAGCCTGTTCTTTATTGGCTTGATCAACGACGCGGCAGAAGGCATTTTCAACTTCATTAAACGTTTGGCCACGGAAGCTATTGACGGTAAATGCCAGGAACTCGACGTTTTGTGGCAATCGGTTCAGGTCAACGCGGATCACTTCGTCATCGCCGTCTCCCTCGCCAGTCAGGTTGTCTCCGCTGTGTACCACCGAGCCACAGGATGATTTCAGTTTACGAAACCACACGGTGTCGATCTCATTACCTGCTTTGTCGAGCAGAACGCATCCGGCATCAAGATCGATTGACGCATTACCGCCAAATAATCCCCCTAAGAGGCCTTTCTTTTTCACTGGGTCCCAGCCGAGCCCAAAGTGAAGATTACTGATAGCAGAAGACTGTTTGCTGAGAGAAATTGTCTGGTTTTTACTTAAAGAAACCATAGCCACATTCCTTATAAAGGTATTGAAAAGAACAACGCTTTTTTACACCAAACCCCATTCTTTAAAAAATCATATCATGATGTAGTTTGTGAGCAAGTGACTTTTTGTCTTTTATTGTTTTAAAATTCATAATTATATGATTTTTATGTGAAAAGTGTGTTTTTTGTTGTGATTTTACGTTTTTACTTAATATTCATAAGCTTTTTCATCATGTTTTTTCTTTACTTAATGTAAATCATCATATGATTGACATATTATGATGGCGTCAATAGACTCAATGCGCTTAACTCAATCTGGCAATACAGCACGGGAATGCATACCAATGACACAGAGAATTTGGCTAATGGAAGGCTTGTCTTCCCAGCGCGATATGATTTTGGCGATTAAATCTTTTGCTGAAATCCGCGGTGTGGACGTCACCATTTTTGCTTCTCATCGTAATGAGCGTAATGAAATCCTGTCGCTTGCCGATCGTGCATTCCTGGAGCCAAAGGACGAGGCTGAACGTCTCTCATTTATCCTGACTACCGTCAAAACGCAGGGGATTCATGCGATCCATGCCGGTCGACACGGCCGCTGGTGCGAAAACCATCGACATGAAATTGAATCGCTTGGTGTGAAACTGACTACCGGCACCGTTAATGTCGCTTCTCTACTGATAGCCGATGACAAAGTCTCTTTTGCTCATGAAATGGAGAAATTAGGGCTAGCAGTCGTGCCTTCGATTCGCGTGTCCTCCGTCGATGAACTCCGACAGCAGATCGCCGCGGCACCTTTTTCCGGCGCGCCACTGTGTGTTAAGCCAGTAACGGGTATTTATGGCATGGGTTTTTGGCGTTTTGATGATAGCGCCTCTCCGATGGCGGTATTTACCCATCCAGAAAGACGTGTGGTTGCTCCAGCTCACTATTTACGTGCACTGAGCGAAGCGGGAAATGTTGCGCCGCTGGTGCTGATGCCCTACCTGCCTGGGCCGGAATATTCTGTCGATATGCTGGTAGAAAAAGGCAAGGTGTTAGCCGCAGTGGCACGGCGTAAGGCCGGTGCGCTGCAATATCTGGAAAATAGCGGCGAAGCTTACCAGCTCGCCATTGCCTGTGCGGAGTCGATGCAAGCGGATGGGTTAGTCAACGTGCAGACCCGCCACAATGATGATGGCGTCCCTCAACTGCTTGAGATTAACATGCGTCCTTCCGGGGGGATTGGCTATACCCGTTTTAGCGGCGTAAACCTGCCTGGGCTCTTCGCCCTGCGCCAGTTGGAATTGCTGAGTGTACAACAGGTGGTCGAACTGGCGGCGGAAGCCTTTGAGCCCGCGACCGTGCGTACCATCACCGATGTTGTCCGCTACCAGACTACGTTGTCTAACCGACTTCAGGAAGGGTAAGCCGCAATGTCACCGATTCCACAACAGCCCGTTTATACTCGCCACCTTTCCTGCGGCACGCTCAGCGTAACGCCAACTGGCGGCGTGGCGGCGCTGGATACCTTGTTTGATATTGCTGAACGTCGTAACCCTAAGCGTGCTTTCCTGTTTGTTAGCAAAGTACTGGGACGACACATTCCCGTATCTCCCGCGACGATGCGCGGTGTGTATCGCCAGCTTGCTGAGCAGATCCCCGCCTCTATTGAGGGACCGGTGTTGTTTATCGGCATGGCCGAAACGGCGGTCGGTTTAGGCGCCGGTGTTTTTGATGAAGTGAGGCAACGGGTCAGTGAACCCGTTTATTTGACCTCCACCCGTCACCCGCAAGACGCTGAACTGCTCTGTGAGTTTAAGGAAGCGCATAGTCACGCCACCGATCACTTAATCTATCTCCCAGAAGATGAGCTGTTACGTCGCCGCGTGCGTGAAGCACGTACTCTTATACTGATTGATGACGAAGCGACGACGGGCAATACGTTCATTAATTTACTGGCCGCCCTGCGAGAAACCGCATGGCTGACGCACTTGCAGCAGGTGTTTGCGGTAACGCTGACTGACTGGAGCGGTAGTGCGCTCGCACAGCGTTGTCCTTTACCTCTTCAGTCCATTTCTCTGGTTCAGGGCGACTGGCAATGGGTGCCTAAACCGGATGCACCTCTTCCTATTATGCCGACGGTGAACGTCACGGCGCGCGGTAACGTTGCCATCACGGGAAAACAGAGCTGGGGACGCTTGGGTATGGCCGAACCTGCCGGGGATTTAGGGCGTAATTTGTGTGTAGCGCCGAGTGAAAAAATATTGGTTCTGGGCAGTAGTGAGTTTGTTTGGGAACCTTTTTTACTGGCGGAGCGTTTGCAAGCGCAGGGGGCTGACGTTAAGTTCGGCTCTACCACGCGATCCCCTATCGCAACTGGATTCGCCATTCAGTCGGCGATAACGTTCAATGACAATTACGGGCTAGGCATTGCAAATTTTGTCTACAACGTGATGCATCAACGTTTCGATCGCATTCTGCTCTGCGTGGAAACGCCGTCAGAGAGTGTCGATCCCCAATTACTCGATGCGTTGGCGACGGTAGCGCCCAGCGTGGAGATTATCAGCTATGACTAAGCCCGTTATTTTTTCCGATCTTGACGACACGCTGTTTCAGACGCGACGTAAGATGGTGAATGAGTTGGCGCTTGAACCTTATCGTACGGGGGCGTTGGACCCTAGCCTGACGCCGCGCAGTTTCATGACCGAAGAACAGGCCATGCTGGTGGACTGGATGCTGGAATACGCGGAGCTGATCCCCGTGACGGCACGCGGCACGGAGGAAATTGCCCGTGTGACCATCCCTTTCCGTTCCTGGGCCGTTACCACGCATGGTGCTGTCATTCTTACCCCGCAAGGGGAGCCTGATCCTGTCTGGAAAGCACAGATACTGACTGCGTTGGCTCCGTATGCCGAGCAGCTTCAGACCATGCAGCATGGCATCACCGAACTGATGGCAGAGCGCAATATTAACGGCTGGGCGCGGATTAATTACGAATATGGCGATACGCCGATTTATCTGGTGATGAAGCACCGCGATAGCACCAGAATCGAGGAACTCTACGCCATTGCTGATGAAATAGAGCAGCGCTATCCGACACAGGGTTTCTATCTGCATCGCAACAGCAACAACGTGGCCTGGTTACCTGACCCGGTAGAGAAAGGGCGCGCAGTGACCTATTTACTCAACAAATTACGGGCGGAACGCGGCACTTTTCCCGTGATTGGTTTGGGCGATAGTCTCAGCGATCACCGCTTTATGACGCTTTGCACCTGGTACGGATTGCCTCGGCAAAGTCAGTTTGCCGAGGCAATCGCTCACCGCATTTTCGGAGATGCCCAGGATGCATGACGACATCACGCCTTTCTCTGGCTCCTACTTGCCACACGATATCCATTTTTTGCTTCAGCCTGTCGAGATAGACGTGACGCCCGTGGAAGAGAAGGAGCGACTGATTCAGTCGGGCGCTAAGCACTATTCCGATATGCTGAGCCAGGAGCCGGAACCGACGGTCTGGCACCTTGAGCTTTTCTCCCGCGCGCTTGAACAAGAGGGCGCACGTTTGGCGCGCGAGGTGCAGATGCTTGCGCAAACGCTGGCACAGCGTTTTGGCGATACGCCAGTGATATTGACCAGCTTGGTGCGGGCCGGTGTTCCTCTGGGTGTGATGTTGCATCGCGCCCTACGTGCTATGGGGAAAACGTCTTACCATTATGGCATCAGCATTATCCGCGATCGGGGCATCGATAAAACCGCGCTGGAATGGATTGAGGCGCGTCACGGCAGTAAGGGCATTGTGTTTGTTGATGGCTGGACCGGTAAAGGCGCTATCACGGGCGAGTTGATCAAATCTCTGAAGGGAAGAGAAGGGTATCCCGAACAGCCACGTCTGGTGGTACTGGCGGACCCCTGCGGCTGTGCCTGGCTGTCAGCGAGTAATGATGACTGGCTGATTCCGTTTGGGATTATGGGAGCCCCTGTTTCGGGTCTGATATCCCGATCGCTGTGGTCGGCGGAAGGGTTACACGGCTGCGTGATATGCGAGCACCTTAAGCGCTATGAGTGCAGCCAAATGCTGGCAGATACCGTCGAGGCGCTGCGTCGAGCCTCCTCTCCCGTGGATTTGTCATGTAGCGAATTACTGCCTGAACGGCAACGCGATCTTCAACAACAGAGTGAAAGGGTGATCCGTACTCTGGCTGAACGCTATGGCATCGATAGCATCAATAGAATCAAACCAGGTATTGCTGAAGCGACCCGCGCTGTGCTACGTCGGGTGCCGGATCATGTTCTGGTACAAACGATGGACGACCCGGATGTTGCGCTGTTGGTTTATCTTGCGAAGGAAAAGGGCATCACGATTACTGAAGTTGGCGATGAAATCGGTCAGTACCGCGCGGTTACCATTATCAAAAAGGTGCACTGATGAATAAAAGGCTTTCTCCCTGGAATTTAGGTGCGACGCTCTATATGCCCGCGACGCGTGCCGATATCGCTGACGTTATTTTGACCGATAAAATTAGCGGGCTGCGCTCGCTGGTTATTTGCCTTGAAGATGCCGTCGCGGAAAGTGATGTCCCTCTGGCGTTGTTGCGCCTTCGTGAGCTTTTGACGACATTGGCGCAGGCGAAACAGGCTAATGGAAAAGCCGACTGGCCGTTGGTTTTTGTTCGGCCGCGCGACGCTGAGATGGGCCGCTGGCTTGCGCATGAGATGGACTTGAGTCCGCTGGATGGGCTGGTGTTGCCCAAATTTACTCTGGCTTCTTTGCCACAGTGGTGGGAGGTGGTGCGGAACAGCGAGCTTTGCATGATGCCGACACTGGAAACTGAAGACGTTTTCGACGTGGTGCAGATGCGTGAGTTAGCTACGCAGCTCCAGTCTCATCCCTGCCATGCGCGCATTATTGCCTTGCGTATTGGCGGAAACGATCTGATGAATGTGATCTCACTGCGGCGCTCACGCCACCTGACTTTATATGATGGACCGATGGGATACGTGATCAAAATGTTGGTCTCGATCTTTGCAGCACGTAATTTCGCGTTGACCGCGCCAGTCTGTGAACATATTGATGACCATCACATCATGTCGCGTGAGCTGGCGTTGGATATGGCGCACGGATTGGTCGGAAAAACGGCTATTCACCCCAATCAAATCGATATCATTGAGCAGGCGCTGATGGTGTCCGCGACAGATTATGCGGATGCGTTGCGCATTCTGAATTCCAGCCAGGCGGTCTTTAAATCTCAGGGATCGATGTGCGAGCCTGCCACGCATCGCCGCTGGGCATCGGGAATTTTGGAACGGGCGAAGGTCTATGGCATTGCATCAGAACAAAACCAGGGAGCTCGCCTTATCGTTGCGACCCATAATCACTGAGGCGGTTGATAGGCTATGCGCCATATTTTGTCCGGGTACGTTGTTCGATAGTGTTTCTGGTTTATCTCACGTTGAAAATTTGTCTGTTAGAGTGAAAAACGATTAAAATTTTACTTAAGCATGCGGGAGCGCGCGTTTATTCGCTATCACCTACATTATTTTTCCACGCTTGGAAATGACGGCGATGCGGCAATTACCCCAGCATAAAGGGCTGCGGGACGATTGATAATTCTTTAATTAACAACGATTAGCATGAGAGAGTCCTCAGAAGAATGTTAGTGAACACACTTATTTTTCAGCCCATACGATCGTTGTCCTGGAATACAGGGTGTGATTTCTTATGCAACTAAGCACCCGTCAGGTTCGTGTTTACCGTCTTGCCAAAATTCTGGGGGCAGGAAAACCCGTTGCCGCAAAGCAGATCATCACGATGTTGGACTGTTCGGAACCCACATTGACTCGGGTACTGAAAGAGTTGAGAAGTGCCTACTCCGCTGAGATAAAGTACAGTAAATCTCTGCATGCTTATCAGATGATTCATCCCGGCCAGCTTGATAAAAAAGAACTGCGTCGTATGGCGCAAGCGCTTGATTCCAATGCCGAGTTGAAAGAAGAAGAAACGGTTAGCCGGGTCTTTCTGGATAAAGAAAAAAAGAAAGCCGTTTCCCTGTCATTAAGGATGTCGGTGCTGCGTAAAATCGATACGCTGGCAGGTCTTAAAGACGTTACGCGCAGCGAAGCGGTGGAAATGCTGATCGGTAAATGTGCTGATGAACTGATTCGTACGTCTTTACCACCACGGAAATAAGCTCCACGTCTTCCCGTCCCCCCCTACAACATCCCATTCAACCCTCTCAATTCTGCGGGTTGGTGGTGCGCATTTTTTGTTGAGATAACAACCAGAAGGATTATGATATCTCCATCATATTATGCATAAGATAAACGGATTGATGATATGCGAAGACTACCCGTCTATTTGTTGTTGGATACCTCTGGTTCTATGCACGGTGAGCCAATTGAAGCCGTCAAAAATGGGGTACAGACGTTACTCACGACGTTGCGACAAGATCCCTACGCGTTGGAAACCGCTTATGTTTCCGTCATTACCTTTGATACCTCCGCCCGCCAAGTTGTACCGCTAACTGACCTGCTTACTTTCAAATCCCCCGATCTGGTTGCGAATGGCACGACTGCGCTGGGTGAGGCGCTATCGTTGGTGGCACAGGCTATTGAACGCGAGGTTCAGAAAACCACGGCGGAAACGAAGGGTGACTGGCGTCCTCTGGTCTTTATCATGACTGATGGTGCGCCAACGGATGACTGGCGTAAAGGTGTCGCTGACTTTAAGTCGGCACGTACGGGCGTCGTTGTTGCCTGTGCCGCTGGGCAAGTCGCGGAAACAAAGGTTTTGCAGGAAATTACCGAAATCGTTTTACAGCTTGATACGGCGGATTCGAACGCCATCAAAGCATTTTTCAAGTGGGTATCGGCGAGTATTTCTGTTGGAAGCCAAAAAGTGGAGTCGGGTAAAAAAGACGTTATCGGTCTTGACGATCTCCCCCCACCGCCGCCAGAAGTGAATGTCGTGCTCTAATTCTATTATCAAAAACAAGGAGACTGTATGTCAGTCAGTTTGCGTAAAGGACAAAGTGTTAGCCTCAAGAAGAATGAATTTGATCTCTCCTCTGTCACCATCGGCCTGGGTTGGGACATTAGCGAAGAGAAAAAAAGCTTCCTGGGGGGAATATTTGGTAAGAAAACAGAAGATGAGTATGATCTCGATGTTATTGCTTTCCTGTGCAATGCCGAAGGAAAAGTAGTTGATTTGGGGCAAATAGAAGATGGCCGACCCACTTTGGATAACGGGGATGTGATCTTTTTCAATAACCAGCGTCACCACTCAGGTCAAATCTGGTTAACTGGCGACAACCGCACCGGAGCAGGAGATGGCGACGATGAACAAATCATCGCTAATCTGAATACGCTGGATGCCAAATACGAAAAGATTGTTTTTATCGTCCAAATTTATAACGGCCAGGAACAGCAACAGCATTTTGGTAAAGTGAAGAACGCGTTTATTCGCGCTGTCGATGCCAAAAATGTAGAAATGGCGCGTTTTGATCTTTCCGGCGGGCCTGCATTTAACCAACAATGCTCTATGGTATTTGCTGAACTGGTGCGCGAAGGCTCGGGTTGGAAACTCTGCGCTATCGGTGAGCCTTCCGATTCAGATAGCTTTATTACACATTTAAAGAGCTACCTGTAAATGAGGCGGCTACCTGTTTATCTCTTGATTGATACTTCAGGCTCAATGCGCGGCGAGTCCATTCATGCGGTCAATGTGGGGATTCAGGCCATGCTAAGCGCACTGCGTCAGGACCCTTACGCGCTAGAAAGCGTCCATATCTCGATCATCACCTACGACAATGACGCGCGAGAGTTTATCCCCTTGACGCCGCTGGAAGATTTCCAGTTTACCGATATCGTGGTTCCCAGCGCGGGTGGCACCTTTACGGGGGCGGCCCTTGAGTGTTTGATCCAGTCCGTCGATCGTGATGTTAAACGCTCCGATGGCGATCAGAAAGGCGACTGGCGTCCTCTGGTATTCCTCATGACGGACGGTAGCCCTTCTGACGCCTACGCGTATGATGAAGCGGTGACCGAAGTCAAAAAGCGCGCCTTCGGTTCGATCATTGCCTGTGCGGTTGGGCCGAAAGCCAAGCATGAACACCTGAAAAAACTGACCAACCAAGTGGTGGCCTTAGAAACGCTGGACTCTACGGCGTTTGCTGGTTTCTTCAAATGGGTTTCTGCGAGCGTCGCGTCCGGCAGCACCAGCTCCGGCGTCACGGCGGGTCAGGATAACCTACCGCCGCCGCCTCCCGAAATACAGCTGGTTCTGTGACGTCAAGGCAGGGCTCCCGACAGGGACCTTGCCTTTTATTTAGCGACCACGCTCACATTTAAACCCATAGACGTGCTTGCTGCGAAGGCGATTCGCTTACAGGCTATTGGCTTAATAAAGGTGTCTGTTATGAGACGACTACCCGTTTTCTTCGTTCTCGACTGCTCGGAGTCGATGATCGGAGATAATCTGAAGAAAATGAACGATGGTCTACAGGCTATCGTTAGCGATTTGAAAAAAGATCCTCACGCCCTCGAAACAGCTTGGATTTCCGTCATCGCTTTTGCCGGTGTGGCGCAAACCATCGTTCCCCTAGTGGAGGTGGTATCATTCTATCCACCGCGTCTGCCGTTAGGCGGCGGCACCAGCCTTGGTGCCGCGCTGCGGGAATTGACTAAACAGATCGATGAACAAGTAAGAAAGACGACGCAAGAGCGTAAAGGTGATTGGAAACCCGTGGTCTATCTGCTGACAGATGGCCGCCCGACGGATGATACCGCACCGGAGATTACACGTTGGAAACAGCACTACGCTAATAAGGTCAACCTGATCGCGATTGGTCTGGGAGCCTCTGCCGATTTGAATACATTGCGCCAACTCACCGAAAATGTATTGCTGTTTACTGAGGCGCAAGAAGGGGATTTTACCCGTTTTATCAAATGGATCACCGCGTCTGTCACTGCCCATAGCCGTAGCGTCGGGGAAGATGCGCCACCGTTGTTGTCGAATAATGAGTCTATTGTTCGGCTGGCTAAGGATGAGGTCGCGCGGGCGTATGATGAGAACTGTGTCATTCTGGTTGGTCGCTGCAACAAATCTCGCCGCCCCTATCTGATGAAGTATGAGCGCCCCAACGTTAACCTGTCGTCCCTCAATTTTAAGCTCAATATCAACGGATTTAATCTGGCGGGCTGTTTCCCGATAGATGAAGATTATTTTGCCTGGAGTGATGCCAGAGCCTCTGCATTGCAAGTAAACACGAGCGAGCTACACGGCGCGCCGGGTTGCCCCCACTGCGGTAATGCCAGTGCTTTTGCGATGTGTTCCTGCGGAAAACTCCTGTGCATCAATGGGCCAGAAACTGTGATATGCCCTTGGTGCAATCATAACATTAGCTTTAGTGAAAACGGCGGTGTGGATGATTTCGATGTCAATCGCGGGAGGGGCTAATGGATATTGATGTCCGTCCGGATCTCCAGATCTTCGCGCTGATCTTGCAGCAGGCAGGAAAAACGCTTCCCGACGCTGACGTTAACGCGTGGGACGATGATGCTGAGCTGCGCGCACTGTTAGACAAACTGCGTGAACAGGTAGTGCTCAAAGTGGAAAGTATCGCGCAGCCTCTTTCTATTACAGAAAACGGTGACGCTACAGAAAACCGTAGTGCTACAGAAAACGATGATGCTGTAGAGAGTAATGATGCTCAGAGCGTGAAGCCTGACTCTGTTGAAGCCTTAGTGGCATCGGCGGACGCTGTCATTACGCCGCCGGATGCCGTGGAGATATCACAGGATATGGCCACTGTATCGGTACAGGGCGAGGTGACCTCCCCTGAGATCGCTGCACCAGAAGCAGTCGATCCACCGCCGGTGCCTGTGGAACAGGAGAAAGTGGAAAAAGCACAATGGGAAGCGATGTCGTTTGCAGAGTTGAATGCCGCACAAGCTCGCCCAGCTACGGTAAATGCGCTAAAACCTGGGCAAGTTCCCACGCCGAGCCAGAGTAATAAAACACCTCCCGCGGCGGTGAGTCTGCCACAGGCAAAAGTGAATATCGCTAATGCCCGCGTCGGTACACCCTTTAATTCACCCATTGAGATTAGCCTTGATAACGGGATGACGCCTGATGTGCAGGAGGTGGTGTTTAGCGAGGCGATCGGGCTGCAATTCGACCGAGAGGCTGCTGCGTTGGTGGGAGTGCCGACACGAAGTGGTGATTGGGAAATCGCCGTCCACTGGTCATGCGGAACTGCGACGGTGGGCGTCACAAAGGTACTTTTGATCGTGAATCCCGATCCGCGCAGCCTATGGAAAATCATCGATCCCCCCGCTGACGATCGTTATTTTAAAGCGAATATCGCGCAACAAGCGATCCGCCAGCCGGGTGTGAACATCGCGGCGGCCAGTCGTCGAGGGCGTTCGCACGAGCACGTCGGTTCGTTTCGTGATGATGACTATTTTATCGAACACGACAATGACAGCGGCTGGAGTGTCCTGTTGGTTGCTGACGGTGCTGGGAGCGCGAAAAATTCTCGGCAGGGATCGCGGCTGGTCACGGCGGTGGTTGGCGACTATTTAGCGCGTCAGCTGGCAGGGGAATCGGCGTCAGGATTAAAGCGCGCGATCGCCGATTGGACGCCGGAAGATCAGCGGGAGGTCGGCACCTTCTTTGTCAGCCAATTTCATAAGGCCGCACAGCTTGCGGTGCATAAGATCCACGGCGAAGCGCTGGAAACGAACGAAAGCATCAAATCCTACTCCACCACGCTGTTAGCGACGGTGGCGTTACGCACTGATGATGGGTTATTTGCCGCGTCGTTCTGGTTAGGAGACGGTGCTATCGCCGCCTATGGGCCCGCGGGGAAAGTCCGTCTATTAGGCATGCCGGATAGTGGTGAATACGCTGGGCAAACCCGCTTTCTGGATCAGGATGCCGTACAGGACACCCAGTTTAGTAAGCGCGTTATTATTGGTAAATGGAGCGAGATCTCGCACCTGATCCTGATGACCGATGGGGTTTCCGATCCGTATTTTGAAACGGATAACGGGCTACAAAATGCGGCAAAATGGGATGCACTGATTGCCGACATCGCTCCTTGCCTGAATGACGGCGAGCAGGCGGCAGAACAACTGACTGAGTGGCTAAACTTTTTCTCGCCCGGAAACCATGATGACCGGACGATTGTCGTGGCATGGTGAGTCTCAGAAATGGATTGCTGGTGATAATAAATGGCTAATATTATTAGTTGTACCACCCGAGATGGCGAGCTCGTCCAGTACGTTGACGAAGTCATCGGTTCGGGTTCGATGAAAGATGTCTATTTCTCTCCTGACAAGACCTACGTGGTGGCGTTCTATAAAAAGCCACAGAATGAGCAGGCGAAAGAGCGAATTGCGATGATCACCGGTCGCTATCGGCAAAGTATTTTTGAGCAGGCGGGCGGCGAGTATTGGCAAGACCTGTTCTGCTGGCCGACCAGCGTGGTTGAACACGAGGGGCGAATCGGCATTGTGGTGCCAACCTACCACAGCCACTTTTTCTTTAAGTATGGTTCCAAGAATAATGATTTTCTTGGCATCAAAGGACGAGAAAAAGAAGGAAAATGGTTCGCCAGTGCGAATAACCAGAACAAATTTCTCGATCCGCGTGAGCGCGGTAACCTGCTGAATTACCTAAAAGTCTGCTTGCTATTGACCCGGGCAGTGCGCCGCATGCACGCCGCTGGTCTGTGCCACAGCGATCTGAGTTATAAGAACGTGCTGGTTGATCCCGAAGCGGGTCATGCCTGTGTGATCGATATCGATGGTCTGGTGGTACCGGGGAAATATCCACCAGACGTCGTGGGTACGCCGGACTTTATTGCGCCCGAAGTGGTGAAAACGACTCACTTGGCGAAAGAAGATGCCAATCGGATTTTGCCTAGCATCAGTACCGATCGTCACGCGTTAGCCGTATTGAACTACATGTATCTGTTTTACCGGCACCCGTTACGGGGCGGTAAAATTCATGATATGGATGATGAAATGCGGGACGAAGCGCTGTCCATGGGGGAAAGGGCGCTGTTTATCGAACATCCGACAGACCGCAGCAATGCGGTTAAGCTCAGCCAAGTCAGCCCGTCATCTTTGCCGTGGGCGGATACGGATAAGATCCCCTATACCATTCTGGGACCTTATCTTACGCCTCTGTTTGAGAAAGCATTTATTACCGGTTTGCATGAGCCAACCCAACGTCCGACGGCGGATGAGTGGGAAACGGCACTGGTGAAAACGGTCGATCTTATCCAGCCGTGCCAGAATTCGGCGTGCGAACAGGAATGGTATGTCTTTTCGGGTAAGACTCAGCCCTCATGCCCGTATTGCGGTACGCCATATAAAGGCAAGCTGCCGATACTCAACCTGTATTCTTCGCGTAAAACAGGGAGCTATCGCCCTGATGACCATCGTCTGATGGTCTGGAACGGCCAGTCTTTGTATGCCTGGCATGTTAATCGCCTGATTGCTCCAAATGAGCGCACGACGCCAGAGCAGAAGAAACGTGTGGGTTATTTTGTCTTTCATAATGACCAATGGTGGCTGGTGAATGAAGGCATTGAGGAGTTGATGTCGTTACCCGATAAACAGAGGATCGCCATCGGGGATAAGCTGGCGTTGACGGACGGCGCACAGTTTGTCCTTTCCACCCAAGAGGGGGGAAGGCTCGTGGTGGTACAACTGGTATCCAATTAACGTTCGACTGTACCAACCGTGTGCATGACATTAAGGGCAGCGTCTGGCGGGAAGTTTCCCGGCATTGCTGCCCTTGTCTATTTCTCTTGGTCGCCTGGCGTTAGCCGGTGTGGGGCTTATTTCATGCTGGCGACGAGGGTATCAACGTTGTGCTTAAACGCGGCCGTATAGGTCGCTGCCGGGCCGGATGCGTCGGTCAGGGCTTCCGGGTACAATTCACCGCCGGGCTGTGCGCCGCTGGCATTGGCGATTTGCTTCACCAGACGCCCATCGGTCTGGTTCTCAATGAAGTAGCTTTTCACCTTCTCTTGCTTGATTTGCTTAATCAGCGAGGCCACTTTTTTGCTGCTGGCTTCAGATTCGGTAGAGTAGCCCACCGGCGACAGGAACTTCACGCCATAGGCCTGACTGAAGTAGCCGAACGCGTCATGGCTGGTCAGCACCTTGCGTTTTTCTGGAGGAATGGCGGCAAAGGTTTTCTTCGCGTAGCGATCCAGTTCCTGTAGCTGCGTAATGTAGGCTTCGCCCTGCTGACGATAGTAATCGGCATTGGCAGGGTCGGCTTTTGCCAGCGCATTGACGATATTGTGTGCGTAGATCACGCCGTTGCTCATGCTGTTCCAGGCATGCGGATCGGTTTCCGTTTTGCCGTCTTCTACCATTGAGCGTGTTTCAATCCCGTCGGAGGCGGTAATAACGTTGCCATGATAGCCAGATGCGGTGACCAGTCTGTCGATCCAGCCTTCTAAACCTAGACCATTAACGAAAACCAGATCGGCGCTAGCCAACGTTTTACTGTCTTTTGGCGACGGTTCAAACTCATGTGGATCGCCATTCGGTTTCACCAGATCGGTCACGGTAACGCGATCGCCGCCGATGTGGCTGACCATATCGCCAAGTACGGAAAAGCTGGCGACAACATCAAGGTTCTTTGCCATCGCCAGTGGACTAAGCAGCAGGCCGGATAACGCGATAGCTAATAGTGAACGTTTCATTTTTCCCTCACAGAAAGTTGCAGATAACAAAATTTATCGATCAACGACGCAGGCGTAGCAGCCCACCGTGGTGACCAACACAGACGGAGAAACAGAAAAACAGCGTCATCGTCAGGATGATGGCGGGGCCGGCAGGCAACTCGGCATAGTAAGACCACAGCAGCCCAATCAGGCTGGCAACCATTCCTTGCAGCACCGCAATACCGAGCATGGCGGGCAGGCGCTGCGTCCAGAACCGTGCGCTGGCGGCTGGCAGCATCATCATGCCGACCGTCATCAGCGTGCCTAGCAGCTGGAACCCTGCGACCAGATTGAGCACCACCAGCGATAGAAATAGGCCGTGGATTAGCGCCCGATAGCGGCCTGAGCTGATGCGCAGAAAGGTTACGTCAAACGATTCAATCACCAGCGCCCGATAGAGAGCGGCCAGCACCAGCAAGGACGACGATCCGATCAACGCAATGTCGATCAGCGCGGCGCGATCCACCGCCAAAATCGATCCGAACAGGACATGCAGTAGGTCAATGCTGGAGCCACGCAGTGAAACCAGCGTGACGCCAAGCGCCAGCGAACCGAGGTAAAATCCGGCGAAGCTGGCGTCCTCTTTTAATTCCGTGTGGCGGGTGACGAAGCCGGAGAGCATGGCGACGGATAGCCCGGCAATAAAGCCACCGATTCCCATTGCCAGCAGTGACATCCCGGAGATGAGATAGCCGATTGCCACGCCGGGTAATACGGCATGCGACAGGGCATCGCCAATCAGGCTCATACGCCGTAGCAGCAGGAAACAGCCCAGCGGCGCGGCGCTCAATGTGAGTACCAGACAGCCGACCAGCGCGCGGCGCATAAAACCGAATTCGGCAAAAGGGGAAGTAATCAGGTGGAATAGCATCATGACGTGACGATCCTGAGCGTTGGCGTATCACTTTCTGCCTTGCGCAGGCTATGTAATATGGGTTGGGCATCTCCCCAGCGATGACCGCCCTGGGTGAGCTGCAAGATAGTTGGAAAGTGCTGCCCAACCAGTTCCAGATCGTGCAACACGGTAAGAATGGTTCTGCCTTCGGCGTGAAGCTGCTCGATAATCTGCAAGAGTGCCTGCGTGGTTTGGCTATCGACGCCGGTAAGAGGCTCATCCAGCAGAATGATGGGAGCCTGCGTTAGCATCAGACGAGCGAAGAGCACGCGCTGTAGCTGCCCGCCGGACAGGACGCCAATATGACGATCGGCGAAATCTCCCATTGAGACGGCGTCGAGGGCATCAATGGCTTTGCGGTGCCAGTTGGCGTTAATACTCCGTAACAATCCGCGATGGGGCAGTGACCCCATCAGCACCAGGTCGCGCACGTTAATCGGAAACTGCCGATCGAATTCGGAGAGCTGTGGCAGATAGCCGACAGCATTCTCTTTGCTACCAGCCCCTAGGTTGAACGTACCGTAAAGCGGTGGCAGCAAACCCGCCAGCGTTTTCAGCAGGGTGGATTTCCCCGTACCGTTCGCGCCAATAATTGCCGTCAGCGATCCCTGATGAAAACACCCGCTGAGCGTACCTAATGGTGGTTGACCACGGTAGCCAAAAGCCAGTTCCTGTAAAGTGATCATGGCAGCATCACCGCCCATCCGACTAATAGCCACAACAGGGCTAACAGCAGGGAAACCAGTAACACGCGCTTCAGCGCGGAGAAGGAGTAAAAACTTGTCATTATCGTCGGTAAAAAATTAAATTGTTATATTATAACGTATCACTTTTTAATGATGACGATAGCGGCAATAGGTAAAAAAGTATGTAAGACGATTAAGGGGGAATTTGGTGTGATTGCTGACAGGTATGGGGGGATTTCGTGCGCCGCACTGCTGACCAACCCCAGCCAACTCATATCGCGATGGCGCTTCTTTTCACGGCGTAAAAAATTATGCTGAGGGGAACATGAACGCCGAG
>NZ_LXFY01000030.1:124822-264951 GCF_021432585.1 Pectobacterium sp. IFB5596 | reverse complement strand
AAAATAATTTCTGAGTGAGGATTTTTTCAGCAAAGCGTATTAAAAGACGGCGTTATGCCGGATTTTTCAGCGTTTTCTTAGCCAAAATCTTACCGAACTGACTGACGTACCATTAATTCCGGCGTCAGCACCAACACATTCGGTTCAGTATTTGGATGTTCCAGACGATACAGCAGCGTATCGACTGCTAATTCGCCGAGCTCGTCCTTTGGTTGATGAACCGTAGTGAGAGGCGGAGACATATAGCGAGCGAGTTCAATATCATCGTAACCAATAACCGCCATGTCTTGAGGGATTGAAAGCCCCGCCTGATAAAGAGCGTGGTAAACACCCACAGCCATTGCATCGTTACTGGTGAACACCGCTTCGGGTTTATCTTCCAGCGCTAATAACTGCTGCATCGCGCGGTAACCTGTTTCAAATTCAAAATCACCAAAAATCTCATAATCAGCGGGAATGGGTAACCCAGCGAGCTGCATCGCCTGTCGATAACCCTCCAGTCGGTTATAGGCTGTCGTCTTATCTTTCGGCCCCGCAATGCAGGCTATCTTTTTATACCCACGAGAAATGAGGTGATTGGTCGCAATCTCTCCACCGAGCAAAGAGTTATCTTTAATAACATCAATAGCGCCTTCAAAAGGTGCCCAATCCATCATGACCATAGGAACAGAAGGATAGCGGCTCATCATTTCAGGTAAGGGACGATGGCTTTCAGTGCACATCAGCAATACGCCGTCGACCCGCTTTTGCAGCAGCGTTTCAAGACTATGACTCATTCTGTCGCGATCGCCTTCAGTGTTGCACAGAATCAGGCTATAGCCCCGCTCATAACAACAGCGTTCAACGCCACGCACAACTTCAGCATAAAACGGGTTACTACTGGCTGTGAGCAACATACCGATAGTGCGGGTCTGGTTTATTTTCAGACTTCTGGCCAGCGCAGACGGCGCATAGTTGAGATCCTCAACGGCCTTCATCACCTTTTCGCGAATGGTATCGCTGACAAAGCGATTGTTATTAATGACGTGAGATACAGTAGAAGTAGAAACGCCCGCCAAACGGGCGACATCTTTCATGGTGGCCAAAAAATTACCCCTGAGCTTGCAAAAATGCGTCGATCTCTTCTCGCCACGGGACAGAAGGTTGAGCACCTCGGCGAGTTACTGCAATCGCAGCCGCAGCATGAGCGAACTTCACAGCAGAAGACATTGGCCGGTTTTCCAGCAAGGCGGTAACCAACGCACCATTAAAGGTGTCTCCAGCGGCAATAGTATCCACAGCTTTTACGCGATACCCCGGAATACGCTGCCCTTGACCACTTTCACTTAGCCATACGCCACGGCTACCCAATGTGATAAGAACCGTCTCGATACCTTTATCGTGCAGAACCCGTGCTGCGCGAGCGGCGTCCTCTTCTGTCTCAATCGTAATTCCTGTCAGGAACTGTGCTTCGGTTTCATTCGGCGTGATCATATTGACCAGCGATAACAGTTCATCAGGCAGTTCACGAGCAGGAGCCGGGTTGAGAATCACTTTAGTCTGGTGTTCATGTGCCAGTTTAGCTGCCTCAATAACCGTTGCCAACGGCGATTCAAGCTGCATAAGCAATGCAGAAGCATCAATAATGTGTTGCCCATGATGATGAAGATAATCAGGCGTCACCGCTGCATTCGCGCCAGCGTTAATTGCGATCATGTTCTCTGCTTCAGCGTTAACAAAAATCAGCGCAACGCCCGTTGTTTCCCCGGAGATAGCCTCAACGGCAGAAACATCAATATTGTCCTTGGAGAGCTGCTGACAAATGCGAGCGCCGATATCATCTTCTCCGACGCAGGCAATAAAGGCGATATCCGCACCACTTCGGCCAGCGGCAACGGCCTGATTAGCGCCTTTCCCGCCGAAAGCGACACTATATTGTTCACCGATCACCGTTTCGCCCGGGCGGGGAAATTGCTCAAGATTGAGAATATGGTCAGCGTTAATACTGCCCAGCACCACCAGCTTACCCGTTTTCATTATGTCGAATCCCGCTACGTTAATAATGCGCCACCACAAACGGGTGGCGCGAGCCCTGCTTTATTCTTTACTTATTTAGCGACCAGCTTCAGGTCAACTGGAATGATGGCCTGCGTTTTTTCACCTTTCAGCACTTTCGCAGCCGTTTCGATGCCGATTACACCGATCTGGTCTGGACGCTGAGCCACCGTTGCTGCCAGCTTGCCTGACTCAACGGCTTTCACACCATCTTGGGTACCGTCAAAGCCCACAACCAGCACATCTGTTTTGCCTGCGGTTTGTAATGCACGCAGTGCACCTAACGCCATTTCATCGTTCTGAGCAAATACCGCCTGAACGTCAGGGTGTGCGGTCAGCAGGTTCTGCATCACGTTCAACCCTTTAGTACGATCGAAATCAGCAGGTTGGCTTGCCAGCATAGCGAATTTATTTTTCTCAGCAGATTTCATGAAACCCGCCCCACGCTCACGCGCAGCAGAGGTTCCTGCGATCCCTTCCAACTGAATCACCTTGGCACCTTCACCCAATTTCTTGGCAATGAAATCACCGGCAACTTTACCGCCGAAAGCGTTATCAGAAGCAACGTGGCTTACGACTTCACCACTGCTAGCGACACGGTCCAGCGTAATGACCGGAATTTTTGCCTGATTAGCCATTTTAATCGCATTGCCTACTGCATCAGAGTCAGTCGGGTTGATCAGCAATACTTTGGTGCCACGGACCGTTAAATCCTGAACGTTAGCCAGTTCTTTCGCAGGGTTATTCTGAGAATCCAGCACAATCAACTCATAGCCCAGTTTGTCAGCTTCTTTCTGCGCCCCCTCTTTCATAGAAACAAAGAACGGGTTATTCAGCGTAGAAACCACCAGAGCAACCGTATCTTTGGCCAAGGCATTAGCACTGACAGTCGCGCTCAGCGCAACAGCGGAAACCAGAGTAGCCAGCTTTTTCATATTCATAACTCAATTCCTGTGTGAATGAAGGTTATTTACTGCTTTTGTTATCTACCAGAACCGCCAGCAAAATGACGACTGCTTTGACGATCATTTGGTAGTAAGAAGAAACACCTAATAAATTCAGTCCATTGTTGAGGAAACCAAGGATAAGTGCGCCGATCAACGTGCCAACAATACGCCCCTTGCCTCCTGCCAGACTGGTGCCGCCCAATACCACTGCTGCAATGGCATCCAGTTCATACCCTGTACCCGCTGTAGGCTGTGCAGAGGACAAACGTGCAACTTCAATAATTCCCGCCAGGGCAGACAGCAGCCCGCACAGGGAATAGACAATAATCTTGATTTTATCAACGCTGATACCGGATAAGCGGGTTGCGGATTCATTACCACCCAGCGCATAGATATAACGCCCCAGGCGCGTATGGTGCAGCATGTACCAGGTTGCAACGAAGACGATAGCCATGATCCAGATTGGCGTCGGAATCCCCAACGGACGACCGATACCGAACCAGCCAAAAGCATCTGCCACGTCGGAAAAACCCGTATTAACCGGGCTACCGTTGGTATAAACCATTGTCACGCCGCGCAGTAACAACATCATGACCAGCGTAGCGATAAAAGCCTGCACTTTGCCTTTAGAAACAATGATACCCGTGCCTGCGCCAATCAGTGCCCCCAGTGCCAGCGCACCAAATACTGCCACCAGCGCATTCACTTCAAGCCCAACAATGGAAGCCGCGACGGCACCAGTCAGCGCCAACAATGAGCCCACCGACAAGTCAATTCCCGAGGTCAAAATCACCAGCGTCATACCGACAGCCATAATGGCGTTTACCGATGTCTGCTGGAGAATATTGAACAGGTTATTCAAGGTGAAAAAGTTAGGGCTCATGGCGGAAACAACCGCAATCAGGATCAGGAGCGCGATCAGCGATTTCTGCTCCAGTAACCACTCTTTGCTGAACCAGCGTTTTGCCGCGATAGATTGAGAACTCATGTCTGACTTACTCCTGCTTTGCGCCGTATTGCTTACCAACGGCCGCAGCCATCAGTGCTTCCTGGGTTGCTTGCTCAATCGGGAAATCACCGCTTAAGCGCCCTTCATGCATCACAATGATGCGATCGCTCATTCCCAAGACTTCGGGCATTTCGGATGACACCAATATGATGCTCAACCCTTCTTCTTTGAATTGATTGATTAGCTGATAAATTTCTTTCTTCGCCCCCACATCAACGCCACGCGTTGGCTCATCAAGGATCAAGACATTCGGGCGCGTCATCAGGCCACGGGCAATCGCCACTTTTTGCTGATTACCACCGGAAAGCAGGCCGATAGGCTGCGTCATAGAAGGCGTTTTAACGTTGAACAGGCGAATAAAGTCAGCGACCGCCAACTGTTCTTCGGCGTGTTTGAGACGACCGCCAGCATGGCTGAAATAGCGCAGTGCGGTTAACGACATGTTTTCTTTTACCGACATGCCCAGCACCAGACCATCTCGCTTGCGATCTTCAGAGATATAAACGATGCCGTTGGCTAAACCATCCTGCGGTTTACGGGTCACCACGTCACGGCCATCAAGCGTCACATTGCCGCCAGTACGCGGTAGCGCACCGTAGAGAATCTTCATCAGTTCAGTTCGACCCGCGCCCATCAGCCCTGCGACACCCAGGATTTCACCTTTCCGTACCGTAAAGCTAACGCTGTCTACGCCAGGTCCAGACAGGTTCTGTACCTTAAGGCGAACCTCTCCCGGTGCTTTATTTGAGCGTGGGTACTGATCTTCCAGCTTGCGCCCTACCATCATTTCAATCAGCGTATCTTCCTGTAAGTCGCTTACCGGACACTCGCCGATAAAC
Organism: Pectobacterium sp. IFB5596; assembly: GCF_021432585.1. Classification (NCBI taxonomy): domain Bacteria; kingdom Pseudomonadati; phylum Pseudomonadota; class Gammaproteobacteria; order Enterobacterales; family Pectobacteriaceae; genus Pectobacterium; species Pectobacterium sp. IFB5596. Next base: position 260,122 of record NZ_LXFY01000030.1, on the reverse strand, counting down.
TGACCATCGCGGAAAACGGTAATGTCATCGCAGATTTCGAAGATTTCTTTCAAACGGTGGGAAATATAAACGATGCCACATCCCTGAGATTGCAGCTCTTTGATCACACTGAATAACGAAGCAGTTTCGGTATCTGTCAGGGCATCGGTGGGTTCATCCATAATGATGACTTTCGATTCAAAGCTCAGTACTTTGGCAATTTCCACCATTTGCTGATCGCCAATCGATAAATCCCCCACCATACGGCGACTGTCATAGCGCAAATTAAGGCGTTTCAGCAGTTTATCGGCTTCAGCATACATCTTGTTCCAATCAATTCGCCCGAAACGGTTGGTAAACTCACGACCGAGGAAGATATTCTCGGCAATCGTGAGCTGGGGAATCAGGTTAAGCTCCTGATGGATAATACCGATACCTGCTTCCTGAGACGCTTTCGGCCCGTTGAAATCCACCTCTTGCCCCAGAAAATGGATGCTGCCGGCATCTTTACGATAGATCCCGGTCAGGACTTTCATCATGGTGGACTTGCCCGCACCGTTCTCGCCCACCAACGCCATCACTTTTCCCGCGTAGACATTGAGTGCCGCACCGGAAAGCGCTTTAACGCCCGGAAAAGATTTCGTGATGCCTTGCAGTTGCAGTAAAGGTTGCATTGATACCTCAGAACGTTACGCCAGCACAAAGGATGACATTGGCATACGGTGAACACTCTCCGCTGCGAATGATGGCCCGGCTTTTGCCGCTTTGGGTTTTAAATTCTTCATGGCTGACATAGTGCAATGCAATTGAGTTTCCCTGGTGTTGTTCAAGTTGCTTCAATTGATCGAGTAATGCGTCATGGACCGCGGGGTTCTTTTCAATCATCTCTTCCGCCAGAATAGCGGCCTCGACCTGCATTTCACTGGTGACAACATTAACCACCTGCAAAAACGTTGGCACATTGTGTGTCAACGCCAGATCGATACGGGTCGTCGTTTCTGGAATCGGTAAACCAGCATCACCAACAACAAGGCTATCGGTGTGCCCCAGCCGAGCAATCACGGAAGAAATATCTGAATTCAATAATGCTGCTTTTTTCATCTCTCACCCCACCAGCGAAACGTTTCGCTGATAATATTCTAGAAAAAGAAGAGAGAAAGGCAATGAAGAAATAAAAAAAATGTGATCACTATCGAAACGTTTCGCTAACAAAAAATAAAGACAACATAATGTGGTTATCTACCCTAGATAATTCAGGTTTCAGGAAGATGGCAAAGAAAGGTATCTCGGTGAGCTTAACCAAGCCGATCGCTTGTGTGAATAAATGCTGGCAACGTGAAAAATGACGGACGTAGATAGTTGATAAATAGAGAGATGGCGGGAAATAGCCCGCCATTCGACAATTGAAGATAACAGATTAGAGTTTACGGATCTGCTTCACATCCAGCTCGACTGAATTGAAGTCTTTATCCAACTCACCCTGGATTTCCACTTTATCCGTGGGCGAAATCATCTGACCATTCCAACGCTTGTGATCGATTTCAACGTCTATCGTGCCCGTCGCATCGCGGAACAGATAGTTCTCATCACCAATCCGTTTTTCAATATTGCCACTCAGCGTAACCCAACTGTCGTCACGCAGATCTTTAGCCTTAGCTACCGTGGTGAGGGTGTTCTGTGAATCGATGAATCCCCCTTTATGTGTGCCAACCGCAGGTGTTTCCGGGTTAACGAAACCACCGCCGCTTTGTGCAGCAAATACGGGTGCAGAAACCAGAGCGGTAATGGCGAATAACGCAGCTGCTTTTTTCATATTTTACCTTCCTTATTTGCCTGTCGTTTCGCAGTCAACCTGCGGGAGTAATCGGTCTTCGAGAAGGATTAAAACAAACCGTTCTTAACAGAATCTTAAGGAGTCATCCTTTGCATTTTTATTTTTTTATCTTGCCGAAATCGCCCGATTTCAGCGATTTGTCCTGTACACATCACCCCACGATTTCGTATAAAACCGGGAAAGACGTAAATACGACAGCGGTACATTCCCTGCGAGGCAGCCATGAGAATATTGTTAATTGAAGACGATCGCCTGATCGGTGATGGTCTAAAAGCAGGGTTGACCAAACTGGGCTTTAGTATTGACTGGTTTACGGAAGGTAAAGCGGGTGCTGCCGCATTAAAGGCCGCCCCTTATGATGCGGTGGTGCTCGATCTCAGCCTGCCGGGTATGGATGGGATGGATATCCTACGCCAATGGCGTCAGGCTGGACATGATGAACCAGTGTTGATTCTGACCGCCCGCGATGCGCTGGAACAACGCGTGGAAGGGTTGCAACAGGGTGCCGATGATTATTTATGTAAGCCCTTTGCACTAACGGAAGTCGCCGCTCGCCTACAGGCACTGATTCGCCGCCGTCACGGTCAGCTCCAACCCACATTAACGCACGGCTCAGTTTCCCTTGAGCCGGGCTCTCGGAGCGTCACGCTTAACAACGCGCCTCTCATATTAAAATCCCGCGAACTGGCGCTGCTGGAACTGTTTTTGCTCAATCCCAACCGCGTACTCACACGTGTGCAGTTAGAAGAAAAGCTCTACGGGTGGGATGATGATGTCTCCAGCAACGCGGTCGAAGTGCATATCCACCACCTGCGCAAAAAACTGGGCAGCGGGTTTATCCGTACCGTACATGGCATTGGCTATATTCTGGGGGACGCACCATGAACCGACTCAGCCTGCGTTTACGCCTGGTGGCGGGTTTTACGCTGTTGACAGTGATGTGCTGGGGCGTAGCCAGTCTGCTTTCGTGGTCTCAAACGCGCCATAACATCAATGAACTCTTTGATACCCAGCAAATGTTGTTTGCCAAACGTCTGGCCACCATGAATCCCGATGAATTGCGAATCCAATCAACTTCTCTGCCCAAGACCAAAAGTCTGGTACATAAAGACCGAGGTAAACAGGATGATGATGCACTGGCCTTCGCCATGTTTACCCACGATGGGAAAATGGTGTTGAACGACGGTGAGAACGGCAAAGATTTCATTTTTGACTATAAGCACAGCGGCTTCACCGACGGCAAACTGCGCGATGACAATGACGCCTGGCGCATCGTCTGGCTGACGACGGAGGATAATCGTTACGTGATTGCGGTGGGTCAGGAATGGGAATACCGTCAGGATATGGCGTTGGATATTGTAAAAACCAACCTGATGCCCTGGCTGTTTGCGCTGCCGATCATGCTGGCACTGCTGTTCTGGCTAGTAACACGCGAACTCTCGCCGCTAAAACAAATTGCCGCTGAGCTTCAGCAGCGCTCCCCCGATGACAGCACCCCGCTGGCAACGCAGCACATTCCGCAAGAAGTTCGCCCGCTGATTAACGCATTAAACCATCTGTTTTCCCGTATCAGCGACATGCTGGTTCGGGAACGCCGTTTTACCTCCGATGCCGCTCACGAACTGCGTAGCCCGCTGGCGGCGCTGAAAGTTCAAACCGAAGTCGCACAGTTAGCGCATGACGATGAGGCCATGCGTCGCCATGCATTAATGAATCTGGATAAAGGTATCGATCGCGCCACCCGGCTGGTAGATCAGCTCCTGACGCTGTCGCGACTGGATGCAGGATCACATCCCGAGGGGATGCAGCCCGTTCAGTTCAATGAACTGCTACAACAGGCGGCAATCGCACATTACCACACGGCACAAACCGCAGGTATCGAACTCACGCTGGACTTACCGGATACTCAGGTTATCCGGCAGGGTCATCCGCTGCTGCTAACGCTGCTAGTGCGCAATCTATTGGATAACGCCATCCGCTACAGCCATGAGGGGGGGACGGTAAATCTGACGCTGACGGAACGTGGATTTAAGGTAGCCGATAGCGGACCGGGCATCAGCGATGAAGCGTTGGCAAGAATCGGCGAGCGTTTTTATCGCCCACCAGGGCAGGAAAAATCTGGCAGCGGTCTGGGAATTTCCATCGTGAACAACATCGCCACGCTGCATCACATGCGGGTTACATTCATCAATCAGCCCGAAGGCGGGCTGATTGTGTCGGTTAACTGGTAGAAGCTGTAGGATGTTACGTTCAGGTGTTGGGATAAGATCGAGATATACGGTCGACCACGGGGCGAGGTATCCCTGCGGGAACCTCATCCCCGTGTTTCCCTAATAACCAACAACGAGTCGCTGCATACGTGTTAATGATAGCGAGTACAGAGAGATCACTTAAATCTCGACCTGTATCCCCAGTTCGATCAGCCTGTTCGGCGGTATTTCAAACTGATCCGCCGCCCGCAGCGCATTGCGGCTGAGCATCATGAATAGCTTGCCGCGCAGGCGCAGATACCATGGGCGCTCACCGATAATCAGCGATTCATTGGACATAAAGAAAGACGTTTCCATCATTTGGCAAGTCAGCCCATCCTGCCAACAGCGCTGAAAGACTTCCTCTACATCCGGCGTCTCACGCCAGCCATAGTTGGCAATCACGCGCCAGAACGTCGGAGAAAGCTGTTCAACCGTCACGCGTCGCGCGTTCAATACATAGGGTGCATCCTCTGTTCGCATGGTCAACAGCACCACGCGCTCATGCAGGATCTTGTTGTGTTTGAGGTTATGCAGCAGCGCAAACGGGATCACACGCGTCGCACGCGAGAAATATACCGCCGTACCAGGAACCCGCGTCGGTGGGGATTTCTCCAGCGACGCAATCATGGCATCCAGCGAATTACCATGCTCATGCAGCCGGCGCAGTAACCTGAAGCGCTCGCTTTTCCACGTCGTCATGATAATAAACATCACCATGCCCAGTGCCAGCGGTAGCCACCCACCGGACAAGATCTTGACCACGTTTGCCAAAAACATGGGTAGGTCAATCATCAGCAAGCCTGCCAAAAAAACCCATGCCAAATAGCGGTTCCAAAGCCAGTTTTTCACCGCCACCGTACAGAACAGAATGCTGGTAATCACCATCGTGCCCGTTACCGCAATACCGTAAGCCGCAGCCAGATTGCTCGAATGCTCGAAGCTGACGATCACGATGACAACAGCGATATACAGCATCCAGTTAATGGCGGGAATATAAATCTGACCGGATTCCATATCTGACGTGTGTACGATACGCATCGGCGGTAAATAGCCCAACCGCACTGCCTGGCGCGTCAGGGAGAAAACGCCTGAAATCACCGCCTGCGAGGCAATGATCGTCGCCAGAGTCGCCAGCACCATTAGCGGAATTAGCGCCCAATCAGGTGCCAACAGGAAGAACGGGTTTTTGATCGCCTCGGGGTTCTTTAGCAGCAACGCGCCCTGCCCGAAGTAATTTAATACCAGCGACGGCAGCACTACCGTAAACCACGCCAGACGAATAGGGAATTTACCGAAGTGGCCCATATCGGCGTACAGCGCCTCGACACCGGTAATGGCTAGCACCACCGCGCCCAGTGCGAAGAACGACACCGCTTTGTATTCGATAAAGAAACGAGCGGCGTACATCGGATTCAAGGCCTGCAAGACTTCAGGATTAGCGATAATGCTGCGCGCACCCAGTACGCCGAGCGTTAAAAACCAAATCAGCATCACAGGCGCAAACAACTTGCCGACGCTGCCTGTGCCGTGTTTTTGAATGATAAAGAGTAATGTCAGAACGACAATCGAGAGCGGGACGATATAGCTGTCCATCGACGGCGCGGCGATTTCCAGCCCTTCCATCGCCGACATCACCGAGATGGCAGGCGTGATAACCACTTCCCCATAGAAGAAGCTGCCGCCGATCAATCCCATAATAACCAACACGGACGTCATGCGATCGGAGGTATTACGCCCAGCCAGCGACATTAATGTGAGAATTCCGCCTTCACCCGCATTGTCGGCACGCATCACATAGGTCAGGTATTTCAGCGAAACAACGAGAACCAATAGCCAAAAGATCAGTGAAAGAAAGCCAAAGACCGAATCAGGCTCGACCCCAAAACCAAACTGCCCTGATAAACATTCCCTTAACGTATAAAGAGGGCTGGTTCCTATATCTCCATAAACCACCCCGATGGCCGCCAGCGTGACAGCCGGAAGCGAACGTTTATGTTCTGAGCTCATAAACCTATCTTCTGTTATTAATCAGTCCGCGAAGCGCGTCATTCACAACAACTCGTCCAAAAGCGCACAGTATGCACAAATCAGGGTAAAAACCCATTTTTATTGTGCGATCCACCTGTACACGAAACATCCTGTAAAAGGTCGTTTATTGCTTACTTACCCCGTTAGGGTGTAATAATCCGTAAAAGTATTCTAATAAAAATCTGTGATCTGCCGTTTATTATTACGATTGTCTTTATTAAAGTAGGGTTTTTCTGAGACCCCCTTTCAGCCAAGCCGTCGGATTCAAAAATAAACGATTTCAGTACATCACATCATGGGACTAACGGATTAATTATGCGTCAAACTGCGGCATTGGCTGAAAGAATTTCTCGCCTCAGCCATGCGCTAGAACATGGGCTCTACGAAAGACAGCACGCGATTCGCCTCTGTTTGTTGGCGGCACTGAGCGGGGAAAGCGTATTTCTGTTGGGTCCACCAGGTATCGCCAAAAGTATGATCGCCAGGCGTCTTAAATTCGCGTTTCGTCATGCGAATGCGTTTGAGTACCTGATGACCCGCTTTTCCACCCCGGAAGAGGTGTTCGGCCCCCTGTCCATTCAGGCACTAAAAGATGAAGGCCGCTACCAGCGCTTAACTGCTGGTTATCTGCCAGAAGCTGAAATCGTATTTCTGGACGAAATCTGGAAAGCAGGCCCCGCCATTTTAAACACCCTGCTAACGGCCATTAATGAACGGCGTTTCCGTAATGGCAACAGCGAAGACACTATCCCCATGCGCCTATTGGTCGCGGCCTCGAATGAACTGCCAGAGGCAGACGGCGGTCTGGAAGCGCTTTATGACCGAATGCTTATCCGTCTATGGCTCGATCGCGTGCAGGAAAAACAGAATTTCCGTGCACTGCTCGTGAATAACAGTAGCGATCGCGATAATCCCGTACCACCCGCTCTCAGCGTCAGCAATGAAGAGTACCAACAATGGCAGAAGGACATTGAGCACATCTCGCTGCCAGAAGTTGGCTTCGAGCTGATTTACACGCTGCGCCAGCAGCTTGATGCGCTGGAGCAAGCGCCCTATATTTCCGATCGACGCTGGAAGAAAGCCTTGCGCCTACTTCAGGCCAGCGCGTTTTTCTGCGGTCGGGATGCCATCACGCCAGTTGATATTATTCTGCTGAAAGACTGTCTCTGGCATGACCAAAGCACGTTGACACTCATCGAACGCCAGCTTGAGCTGTTGATTACCGAGCACGCCTATCAACAAAAAAGCCTGCTGTTCCGTCTTCAGCAGGTGAATACTAAACGCCAGCAATACCAGCGTGAGCAAAGTGAATTGCAGGCATTTTCCGTAGAGAAACAAGGGCATTTTCTGGGTCGCAAATTCCATTACACCTTGCCTGACACGATCGCAACTGAAACATTGGATCTTGTGCTGCAACGCCCGTTGATCCTGCACGATATTGAAGTTAACCATCTGATCATTGATAAAAATGTCCTGCAAGGCTGGCTGCAAAAAGGGGGAGAGATCCGGGGTAAGCTCAACGGCATTGGTTTTACCCAACGTCTCGATCTGCTGGTGGACGATCGCCAGCATCTGACTATCCGCGATATCAGCCTGCAATCCTCTATTCTTTCTCTACCGGAAAAACGCGACTGTGCGCTTCCTGCCGAAATTACTGATGAATATGAAAAGCTGAACATGCAACTGCGCGAACAGCGTCGCTTATTCAGCCAGCATCAGCCCTGCCTGTTCGTCCCTGGTGAATGGCTGGCGAAAATAGAAGCCAGCCTGCAACAGGTTGCCGAGCAGATCCAGCAATCAGAGCAACAGGAATAACGCCGATGATCACGCTGGAATCACTGGAAATGCTACTGTCTATCGATGAAAACGAGCTGTTGGACGATCTTGTCGTCACACTACTGGCAACACCGCAGCTCGCTTTCTTCTTCGAAAAGTATCCCAGCCTGAAATCCGCGTTGCTCAACGATCTCCCTCGTTGGAAAGAAACCTTAAAGCAGCGCCTGCGCACCACGCAGGTACCGCCAGAGCTGGAAAGGGAATTTAGCTGCTACCAACGTTCACAATCGATCGATAACCAGGCTTTTCAGACACGCCTGCCTGCGATTATGAATACGTTAAACACCGTGGAATCGCCGTTTCTGATGCAGGCCTCACAGCTCATCACCTCTCCGGAGAGAACCTTAGGGCAGAAGATAACGAGTGGGCTCCATGCGCTCTTTCTTCAGCGCTGGCGGCTGAGCCTGACATTGCAAACCGTTTCACTACATCAGCAATTGATGGATCAGGAACGGGAAATCCTGCTGGATGAACTGCAACAGCGCCTGACCCTGAGTGGCAAACTCGAACCGGTTTTGGCAGAGAATGAAAACGCAGCTGGACGGCTCTGGGATCTTAGCGCAGCGCAGCGTATCCACACCGATCCCCGCCCATTACTGGATTTCGGTGCTTTCCTGCAACGTCAGCCTGCACTACAAAAACTGGCGGAACGCCTGGGACGCAGCCGGGAGACCAAATCCATCCTTACGCAGGAAGCACCACAAGAAGCCTTCCGAGTAAGAGTACGGGAACCTGCCACTGTTCCCGAGCAGGTGAGCGGCGTGCATCAGAGCGATGATATCTTGCGTCTGATGCCCACTGAGTTAGCCACACTGGGCATTAGTGAACTGGAATACGAATTTTATCGTCGCCTGCTGGAACACCGGCTGCTGACCTATCGCTTACAAGGTGAAAGCTGGCGCGAGAAAGTTACCGAGCGGCCAGTGGTTCACCAACAAAACGAACAGCAGCCACGCGGCCCGTTTATCGTCTGCGTTGATACCTCAGGCTCGATGGGCGGCTTTAATGAACGCTGTGCCAAAGCTTTCTGTCTGGCGCTGATGCGTATCGCACTCGCCGACAATCGCCGTTGCTACATCATGCTATTTTCCACTGGTGTAGTGAAATATGAGCTCACATCTACAGACGGCTTAGAACAGGCTATACGCTTTCTCAGCCAGTCCTTCCGTGGAGGCACGGATATGAGCGCCTGTCTGTCAGCATTGTTGGATAAGATGGACGATTCACTCTGGCATGATGCCGATGCGGTGGTAATTTCAGATTTTATTGCCCAGCGGTTGCCGGATGAGGTAGTAAACAAGGTGAAAAGCCGTCAGAAACAGCTACAGCATCGTTTTCATGCTGTAGCGATGTCCGATCATGGCAAACCCGGCATCATGCACATCTTTGACCATATCTGGCGCTTTGACACCGGGTTAAAAAGCCGCTTAATGCGCCGCTGGCAGCACGGCAAGGCTTATTAAAGCAGGCCGGAAACTGATTCACGCAGCGGCTGTGGCCACACGCCGCACTGAACCTGACCAATGTGTGACAATTGTAGCAACAGCATGACAAGGCGAGACTGACCAATTCCCCCACCGATTGTCTGCGGCATCTCGCCACGCAGCAGTGCCTGATGCCATTCCAGCTTCAAGCGTTCTTCATCCTGCGTCAGCGCCAGCTGGCGTGTTAATGCCTCTGCATCCACGCGGATTCCCATGGATGAAATCTCAAATGCATCGTTCAGCACCGGGTTCCACACGACAATATCACCGTTCAAACCGGCTAATTCCTGCTCACCTGGCGTCGTCCAGTCATCATAATCCGGCGCACGCACATCGTGAGAGTGACCGCTGGACAGCTTACCGCCAATCCCAATCAGGAAGACGGCACCGAGCTCTTTCGCAATCGCTCGCTCACGCCCTTTCGCATCCAGATCGGGATAGCGCTTCAGCAATGTTTCGGTATGCACAAAATGAATCTGTTCCGGCAGGAAAGGCTGAATGCCAAACGCCTGGTGTACCGCAGCTTCAGTTGCTTTAATGCCTTGATAAATACGCGTGACCGTCGATTTCAGATACTCGGCATTACGCTCGCCCTCTCCCATCACGCGTTCCCAATCCCACTGATCGACATAAACGGAATGGATCGGGCTCAGGCGATCTTCGTCTGGGCGCAGTGCCTTCATGTGGGTATAGATGCCTTCGCCGAAGCTAAAATCATACGCCCCCAGCGTTTTACGTTTCCATTTCGCCAGTGAGTGAACGACTTCAAATGTGGCATCTGGCAGGGCTTTAACCTTAACCTGCACCGCTTTTTCCGTACCGGACAAGTTATCCTGCGTGCCATCGCCGATACGGCTGAGAATCGGTGCCTGGACTTCAATCAATCCCAAAAGCTGCTCCAGCTGGCTGGAGAAGAAAGACTTAACGAAGCTGATTTGCTGTTGTTTTTCGATGTACTGCTTTTTCATTGCCGCGTCTCTTATTCATCGTATTTAGTTATTCATTAAGCAATAAAAACTGCCAGTCATTCAATAATCTTATGGATAAATTGCACTTGTGCTTTTAATCCGTCATTTTAGAGCGGTATAAAATCATTATTCGCTAAAATAGGAGGCTCAAAGTGGCAGAAATTTATCAGATCGATAATCTCGATCGCGGCATTCTTTCCGCCTTAATGGAAAATGCGCGCACGCCTTATGCCGAACTGGCAAAACAGTTTTCCGTCAGTCCGGGGACGATCCACGTTCGGGTGGAGAAAATGAAGCAGGCGGGCATCATTGTCGGTACGCGTCTGGACGTGAATCCAAAACAGCTGGGCTATGACGTATGTTGCTTTATCGGCATCATACTGAAAAGTGCTAAAGACTATCCCTCAGCGCTGGAAAGACTGAACAATCTGGAAGAAGTGGTCGAGGCCTACTACACCACCGGGCATTACAGCATCTTTATTAAGGTCATGTGCCGTTCGATCGAAGCGCTGCAACACGTACTTATCAACAAGATCCAAACAATTGATGAAATTCAGTCCACTGAAACACTCATCTCCTTGCAAAACCCCATTATGCGGACGATCGCGCCGTAATGTCTTTTTCCTATACCCATATTATCCACAGGTAGATCCCAGCCAGATCACAGCGTACAATGTCCCGTCTTTTATCGGATGGGATCGCTATGGCAGACATTACCTTAATCAGTGGCAGTACCCTTGGCAGCGCCGAATATGTGGCAGAGCATTTGGCTGAACTGCTGGAAAAGGATGATTTTTCCACTGAAACTCTCCATGGCCCCACGCTTGATGCGCTGCCTGAAAGCGGTGTATGGCTGGTAGTGACGTCTACGCACGGCGCTGGAGAATTTCCAGACAACCTGAAAGTGCTGTTTGAGCAGTTGGAACAGCAAAAGCCCGATCTTTCTCAAGTGAGTTTCGGTGCAGTAGGGATCGGCAGTAAAGAGTACGATACGTTTTGTGGTGCGATCCAAACGGCAGATCGTGTACTCACTCAGTTAGGCGCTAAACGGATCGGTGAAATCCTCGAGATCGACATCACTCAGCATCAAATTCCAGAAGATCCAGCAGAGGAATGGCTAGGATCGTGGGTTAATTTACTCAAATAAGATGAAATATTCAGCAGTTGAATGTGGATAACTATGCTTAATTTAGGTGTAAAAGCAGTAGTTATCCCAATAACAACCCGAGTATGTTTTTTGTCCTGTGCATAAACCCACATTTAGATCCCAGCTTATACTGACTAGGATCACCGATCATTCACAGGTAAGGATCATCAGCATTCTCTTGATCTTTAATATGAATAATCACTTATCCACACAACATGACGATCCTAATAAAAGATCTAATAAAGAGATCTTTAAATAAAAAGATCTTTCTTTAATTAACGAGAATCCAACGGGCTTGGTCGTTGGCTCAAAGTTGAGTAGAATCCCCCACCCCAGGGCAGATAACGATCGTTTACCACTCATCATTCGCAATAATGCGAGGAGCAGTACCATGTTTTATCCAGATCCATTTGACGTCATCGTGATCGGTGGCGGTCATGCCGGAACAGAAGCGGCTATGGCTTCTGCGCGAATGGGCCAACAGACGCTTTTACTCACACACAATATTGATACGCTAGGACAAATGTCCTGTAATCCAGCGATCGGCGGTATTGGGAAAGGCCATCTGGTTAAAGAGATCGATGCCATGGGAGGGTTGATGGCGCGTGCCGTCGATCAGGCAGGTATACAGTTTAGGATACTAAACAGCAGCAAAGGTCCCGCGGTCAGAGCCACTCGTGCACAAGCAGATCGCGTGCTTTATCGTCAGGCCGTACGCACCGCCTTGGAGAATCAGCCAAATCTAACGATCTTCCAGCAGGCGGTTGACGATCTGATCGTAGAAAACGATCGCGTCGTTGGTGCTGTGACCCAGATGGGACTTAAATTCCGAGCAAAAACTGTTGTATTAACGGTCGGCACTTTTCTTGATGGTAAAATTCACATTGGGCTGGATAACTACAGCGGTGGGCGTGCAGGCGATCCGCCTTCCATTCCACTCGCGCGCCGCCTGCGTGAATTGCCTCTGCGCGTCAACCGCCTGAAAACCGGTACGCCGCCACGTATTGATGCCAGAACCATCGATTTTAGCGTGTTGGCACAACAGCACGGTGACAACCCAATGCCGGTTTTTTCATTCCTGGGTAACGCGAGTCAGCACCCAGCGCAAATGCCGTGCTATATCACGCATACCAACGAAAAAACCCATGATGTGATCCGTAATAATCTGGATCGCAGCCCGATGTATGCCGGGATCATCGAAGGGATCGGCCCGCGTTATTGCCCCTCGATCGAAGATAAAGTCATGCGTTTTGCCGATCGAAACACGCATCAGATCTTTCTTGAGCCAGAAGGCCTGACCAGCAACGAAATTTATCCTAATGGGATCTCAACCAGTTTGCCGTTCGACGTTCAGTGGCAGATTGTTCGTTCAATGACCGGTATGGAAAATGCTCGCATTGTCCGACCTGGCTATGCCATTGAGTACGATTTCTTCGATCCCCGCGATCTGAAGCCGACGCTGGAAAACAAATTTGTTCATGGCCTGTTCTTTGCCGGACAAATCAACGGCACGACAGGGTATGAAGAAGCCGCTGCACAGGGCATGTTGGCAGGGCTGAATGCAGCGAGACTGGCTGCCGATAAGGAAGGATGGTCACCGCGTCGCGATCAAGCTTATCTCGGCGTGTTGGTTGACGATCTCTGTACGCTGGGGACAAAAGAACCCTACCGTATGTTTACGTCGCGTGCCGAATATCGTCTGATGTTGCGCGAAGATAACGCCGATCTGCGTTTGACTGAAATCGGTCGTGAGCTGGGAATGGTCGACGATCGCCGTTGGGCACATTTCAACGAGAAGCTTGAAAGTATTGAGAAAGAGCGCCAGCGTTTGCGTGACATTCACGTTCACCCGCAATCTGAGCAGCTAGATCAGGTTAATTCACTGCTGAAAACCCCCTTGTCGCGTGAAGCAAATGGTGAAGAGCTCTTGCGTCGTCCAGAAGTTGATTACGTTCAGCTTACTGCGCTACCGCTGTTTGCACCGGGATTAACCGACGAGCAGGCTGCCGAACAGGTTGAAATTCAGGTTAAATACGAAGGGTATATTGCTCGTCAACAGGATGAAATCGAGAAACAGCTGCGTAATGAAAATACGTTGCTGCCAGCCGATCTGGATTACAAGCAGGTTAACGGGTTGTCCAACGAGGTGATTGCCAAACTGAACGATCACAAACCGTCGTCGATCGGTCAAGCTTCACGGATTTCCGGTATTACGCCAGCGGCGATCTCAATCCTGCTGATTTGGCTTAAAAAACAGGGTCTGCTACGCCGTAGCGCCTGATTTAAGGTAAACTTATCTCCTAAATAGCCGGTTATCCGGCTATTTTTATTATTAACTTCATATTTTTCATCGGGATCTTATTGTGCGCAACACACTCGATAATCTGCTAAATGCGGCTGGCATTGTGATTTCAGATAAGCAAAAAAATCTTCTGATACAGTATGTTGATATGCTGAATAAGTGGAATAAAGCTTATAACCTGACGTCTGTACGCGATCCGCAGCAAATGCTGGTCCGCCACATCATGGACAGTATCGTGGTTGAGCCGCATTTACACGGACAGCGTTTTATCGATGTGGGAACAGGGCCTGGGCTGCCAGGGATTCCATTGGCTATCGTTCGCCCTGAGTCGCATTTCACCTTGCTGGATAGTTTGGGTAAACGTGTTCGCTTCCTGCGTCAGGTACAGCATGAACTACAGCTTGAAAATATCACGCCAGTACAGAGTCGCGTTGAAGAATTTCCGGCAGAACCGCCTTTTGATGGGGTGATTAGCCGAGCGTTCGCCTCTCTACAGGATATGATTAACTGGTGCAGCCATCTTCCTGCTAAACCAACAGGGCGGTTTTATGCTCTAAAAGGCGTACTTCCAGAAGATGAATTGTCATCTTTACCACAAGGTGTCTTGCTGGATCTGGTTGTTCGCTTATCTGTTCCCGATCTGGAAGGTGAGCGACATTTAGTCGTGCTTAAACCAAACTGATTTTGTTTTTTATCAAAAAAATTATAACTAAATATTGCGTGTCAGGTTGCCACCTTGTCTGTGGGTGGCATCGTTCTAGAACCCATAGCGATCACTGAAATTTTACATCTTCGTTTTTTCAGTGGCTCCCTTTTACTTTCGTGCTAAATAATAACGAGCGAAAATAAATGATTGGCATCAAAATTTAGTTATTTTTGTGTTAATTGAGTAAAAAAACGATATCAATAATGTCAATAGGTGGTTGAAACGTTGTTTATTGCGTTTTTTGAATGGTTTTTTTTATAAATTATTGAATTTAAATAAAATAAATGACTTATTTTGCTAAAGACAAAAAAAAACATGTTCTGTTATAAATAGTCGCAAAGCCTTTTATGTGAGTCGCATCACAGATTAGAGGGCTTTAGAAATTAATTACACCAGATATGATCAGGGATGATTGTTAGTAAAAATGGGGCTTCAGAAAGAAATTTAAATAATTGTTCACCTTTTCGCTACTTATCGATTGAATTCGCAGGTATGACCCGTATAATTTGCTCGTTTTTTGCTGCTTGACTCAGTGGTGTAAAGGCAGTTTTATACGTCATTCGGTATACCTCTGAAAAGGTACGGAGAGAGCAAACGTCATGCCTGTATCCCTTTACAGCGGAAAAGTGGCCCTAAGGCTGCTGTTGTTACAGTTAGTGACTTTTGCTTTGTTGAGTGCTGTTTTCAGCCTCAATAGCGTCAACGCTGCCGCTTCTGCATTAGGCGGGGGATTGGCAGCCTGGTTACCGAATGTCTTGTTTGTGCTGTTTGCCTTACGTCATCAGTCACACAAACCTGCTGATGGGCGTGTGGCTTGGTCGTTCGCGATTGGTGAGGCGCTTAAGGTATTTATCACCATTGCACTGTTAGTGGTGGCGTTAGGCGTGTTTAAAGCGGCATTCTTTCCGCTTGGCCTGACTTATTTATCGGTGCTGGTTATGCAGATCGTGGCACCGGCCGTAATTAATCGTTACCGTAATTAACAACAAAAGGGTAAGAGACATCATGGCTGCTGGAGAAATCTCTACTCCGCAAGAGTATATCAGTCACCACTTGCACCATTTGCAGGTAGGGACGGGTTTTTGGTCGATCAACGTCGATTCGATGTTTTTCTCCATTGCTCTTGGGGTCCTCTTTCTGGTTATCTTTCACCGCGTAGCGAAACGTGCGACTAGCGGTGTGCCAGGTAAGCTGCAAACGGCTGTCGAACTGATCATCGGTTTCGTTGACGGTACCGTACGCGATATGTTCCATGGCAAAAGCAAACTGATTGCTCCTCTGGCGCTGACCATTTTCGTCTGGGTTTTCCTGATGAACTTGATGGATTTGTTGCCTATCGATCTGTTGCCGCAAGCTTGGGCGGGAGTCTACAGCCTACTGGGATACGATCCTGCGCATGCTTATCTGCGTGCTGTGCCGACGGCTGACGTGAACATCACGCTGTCGATGGCGCTTGGGGTATTTATCCTGGTTTTGTTCTACAGCATCAAAATGAAAGGTCTTGGTGGTTTTGTTAAAGAACTGACCATGCAGCCGTTCAACCATCCAGTATTTATTCCTATCAACCTGATTCTTGAAGGTGTCAGCCTGCTGTCCAAACCTATTTCCTTAGGCTTGCGACTGTTTGGCAATATGTATGCGGGTGAGTTGATCTTCATCCTGATTGCCGGTCTGTTGCCGTGGTGGTCACAATGGCTGTTAAATGTGCCTTGGGCTATTTTCCACATTTTGATTATTACGCTTCAGGCTTTTATTTTCATGGTTCTGACGGTTGTTTATCTCTCGATGGCATCTGAAGAGCATTGATTTTCTTTCAACAAATAACGTTTTTAACTGAAACAAACTGGAGACTGTCATGGAAAACCTGAGTGTGGATCTACTGTACATGGCTGCCGCGTTAATGATGGGTTTGGCGGCAATCGGTGCTGCGATCGGTATCGGCATTCTGGGTGGTAAATTCTTGGAAGGTGCTGCTCGTCAGCCTGACCTGATTCCTTTACTGCGTACACAGTTCTTTATCGTCATGGGTCTGGTTGACGCCATCCCAATGATCGCTGTTGGTCTGGGGCTGTATGTGATGTTTGCGGTGGCCTAAGCAGAATGTTTTCTGCTGAGGTTAAAACATCAACTTATTTAACTTTGAAAGAGGCATTGTGCTGTGAATATTAATGCAACAATCCTCGGCCAGGCCATTGCGTTCGTCCTGTTTGTCTGGTTCTGCATGAAGTTTGTATGGCCGCCGATGATGGCTGCCATCGAGAAACGTCAAAAAGAAATTGCTGACGGTCTTGCTTCTGCTGAACGTGCCAAAAAAGATTTGAACTTGGCTCAGGCCAATGCGACAGATCAACTGAAGAAAGCCAAAGCGGATGCTCAGGTTATCATTGAGCAGGCGAACAAACGCCGTGCTCAGATCCTGGATGAGGCGAAAGCTGAAGCGGAAGCTGAACGTAACAAGATTGTGGCGCAGGCGCAGGCTGAAATCGAAGCCGAGCGTAAACGCGCTCGTGAAGAGCTGCGTAAGCAAGTTGCCGTATTGGCGATTGCCGGTGCCGAGAAAATTATTGAACGTTCCGTGGATGAAGCTGCTAACAGCGACATCGTTGATAAACTGGTCGCTGAACTGTAAGGAGGGAGGGGCTGATGTCTGAATTTGTCACGGTAGCTCGCCCCTACGCCAAAGCAGCTTTTGACTTTGCGGTTGAGAATCAGGCCTTGGATCGCTGGCAGAACATGCTGGCGTTTTCGGCTGAAGTAGCGCGCAATGAGCAAATTGCCGAGCTGCTTTCTGGTGCTGTTGCACCGATTGAGCTGGCGAAAACGTTCATTGCCGTTTGTGGTGATCAACTTGATGAAGCCGGTCAGAACCTGATTAGGGTAATGGCCGAAAACGGACGTTTACCAGTGCTTCCTGAAGTACTGGAACAATTTATTCAACTGCGGGCAGCACTAGAATCGACGGTTGACGTCGATGTGATTTCTGCCAACACGTTGAATGAGCAGCAGCTATCAAAAATCGCTGTTGCTATGGAAAAACGTCTGTCACGCAAAGTGAAGCTGAATTGCAAAATTGATAAGTCTGTCATGGCCGGCGTGGTTATTCGCGCGGGCGATATGGTGATAGATGGCAGCATTCGCGGTCGTCTGGAACGTCTGGCAGACGTCTTGCAGTCTTAAGGGGACTGGAGCATGCAACTGAATTCCACCGAAATCAGCGAACTGATCAAGCAGCGCATTGCTCAGTTCAATGTGGTGAGCGAAGCTCACAATGAAGGTACTATTGTTTCCGTCAGTGACGGAATCATCCGCGTCCACGGTCTGGCAGACGTGATGCAGGGGGAGATGATCTCTCTGCCGGGTAACCGTTATGCAATCGCACTGAACCTGGAGCGCGACTCCGTTGGTGCGGTAGTAATGGGGCCGTATGCGGATCTGGCTGAAGGCATGAAAGTAAAATGCACCGGCCGTATTCTTGAAGTTCCAGTTGGCCGCGGCCTGCTGGGTCGCGTGGTCAACACGCTGGGCGCACCGATTGACGGTAAAGGCGCACTGGATCACGACGGTTTCTCTGCGGTTGAAGCGATTGCGCCTGGCGTTATCGAACGTCAGTCCGTTGATGAGCCGGTACAAACGGGCTATAAGTCCGTTGACGCCATGATTCCAATCGGTCGTGGTCAGCGTGAGCTGATTATCGGTGACCGTCAGACGGGTAAAACCGCCCTGGCCATCGACGCCATCATCAACCAGCGTGATTCCGGCATCAAATGTGTGTACGTCGCTATCGGCCAGAAAGCCTCCACGATCTCTAACGTGGTACGTAAACTGGAAGAGCACGGCGCACTGGAAAACACCATTGTTGTTGTTGCTACCGCGTCCGAGTCTGCCGCCCTGCAATACCTGGCACCATATGCCGGTTGTGCGATGGGTGAGTACTTCCGTGACCGTGGTGAAGATGCGCTGATTATTTATGATGACCTGTCTAAACAGGCCGTTGCTTATCGTCAGATTTCTCTGCTGCTCCGTCGTCCGCCAGGTCGTGAAGCTTATCCTGGTGACGTTTTCTATCTCCACTCCCGTTTGCTGGAGCGTGCATCGCGCGTTAACGCCGATTACGTTGAAGCATTCACCAAGGGTGAAGTGAAAGGGAAAACCGGTTCGTTGACCGCTCTGCCGATCATCGAAACGCAAGCAGGTGACGTTTCTGCGTTCGTTCCGACCAACGTGATCTCGATTACTGATGGTCAGATCTTCCTGGAATCCAACCTGTTTAACGCCGGTATTCGTCCTGCGGTTAACCCAGGGATCTCCGTATCCCGTGTGGGTGGTGCAGCGCAGACCAAGATCATGAAGAAACTGTCCGGTGGTATTCGTACCGCACTGGCACAGTACCGTGAACTGGCAGCGTTCTCTCAGTTCGCTTCCGATCTTGATGATGCAACCCGTAAACAGTTGAGCCACGGTCAGAAAGTGACCGAGCTGTTGAAACAGAAACAGTATGCGCCGATGTCTGTCGCACAGCAGTCTCTGGTTCTGTTTGCGGCGGAACGTGGTTATCTGGAAGATGTTGAGCTGTCGAAAGTCGGTAGCTTTGAAGCGGCTCTGTTGGCTTACGCTGACCGTGAGCATGGCGAACTTCTGCAACAAATCGACCAGACTGGCGCTTATAACGATGAGATCGAGGGCAAGTTTAAAGGCATCCTCGATACTTTTAAGGCAACCCAGTCCTGGTAACGCCCGGTGGCCTGCTGTAAAGCAGGCCGCAAGGCTTTGAGGAGAAGCAAAGATGGCCGGCGCAAAAGAGATACGTAGTAAGATCGCAAGCGTCCAAAACACGCAGAAGATCACCAAAGCAATGGAAATGGTCGCCGCTTCCAAAATGCGTAAATCGCAGGATCGTATGGCGGCCAGCCGTCCTTATGCGGAAACCATACGCAATGTGATTGGTCACCTTGCGTTAGGAAATCTGGAATATAAACACCCGTACCTGGAAGAACGCGACGTTAAGCGCGTTGGGTATCTGGTGGTGTCTACTGACCGTGGCCTGTGTGGTGGCTTGAACATTAACTTGTTCAAGAAACTGTTGGCTGATATGAAATCCTGGAGCGATAAAGGCGTTCAAACTGATTTAGCGCTGATTGGCTCCAAAGCGGTTTCTTTCTTCGGTTCGGTAGGCGGAAACATTGTTGCTCAGGTTACCGGTATGGGGGATAACCCTTCCGTATCAGAACTGATCGGCCCGGTTAAAGTTATGCTGCAAGCCTACGACGAAGGTCGTCTGGACAAGCTGTATATCGTAAGCAACAAGTTTATCAATACCATGTCTCAGGAACCGCTTGTTGTTCAAGTGTTACCGTTACCGCCTTCGGATGACGGTGAGTTGAAGAAGAAAGCCTGGGATTACCTGTATGAACCCGATCCTAAGTCGCTGCTGGATACCCTGCTGCGCCGTTATGTGGAATCTCAGGTTTATCAGGGCGTCGTAGAAAATCTGGCTAGTGAGCAGGCCGCGCGAATGGTTGCGATGAAAGCCGCGACCGATAACGGCGGTAGCCTGATCAAAGAGCTTCAGTTGGTATACAACAAAGCTCGTCAGGCCAGCATTACCCAGGAACTCACCGAAATCGTCGGGGGAGCCTCCGCGGTTTAAAGCAGGTTTACGAATTACGTATTGTCGAATTACGTAGAGGATTCAAGATGGCTACTGGAAAGATTATCCAGGTAATCGGCGCCGTGGTGGACGTCGAGTTCCCGCAAGATGCCGTACCGAAGGTGTACGATGCGCTTGAGGTAGAGAACGGCGCTGAGAAACTGGTGCTGGAAGTGCAGCAGCAGTTGGGCGGCGGTATTGTTCGTTGTATCGCAATGGGGTCTTCTGACGGTCTGCGTCGCGGGTTGAACGTAAATAACCTGGACCACCCGATCGAAGTGCCGGTAGGTAAAGCAACGCTGGGTCGTATCATGAACGTGTTGGGTGATCCCATCGACATGAAAGGCGACATCGGCGAAGAAGAGCGTTGGGCTATTCACCGTGCGGCTCCGAGCTATGAAGAGCTGTCAAACTCACAGGAACTGCTGGAAACTGGCATCAAGGTTATCGACCTGATGTGTCCGTTTGCCAAGGGCGGTAAAGTGGGTCTGTTCGGTGGTGCGGGCGTAGGTAAAACCGTAAACATGATGGAGCTGATCCGTAACATTGCGATCGAGCACTCCGGTTACTCTGTGTTTGCAGGTGTTGGTGAGCGTACCCGTGAAGGTAACGACTTCTACCACGAAATGACCGACTCCAACGTAATCGATAAAGTATCACTGGTTTATGGCCAGATGAATGAGCCACCAGGTAACCGTCTGCGCGTGGCACTGACTGGCCTGACCATGGCAGAAAAATTCCGTGATGAAGGCCGTGACGTACTGTTGTTCGTCGATAACATTTATCGTTATACCCTAGCCGGTACGGAAGTATCTGCACTGCTGGGTCGTATGCCTTCTGCGGTAGGTTATCAGCCGACGCTGGCGGAAGAGATGGGCGTTCTGCAAGAACGTATCACCTCAACCAAAACCGGTTCTATCACCTCCGTTCAGGCCGTTTACGTTCCTGCGGATGACTTAACTGACCCGTCACCAGCCACCACCTTTGCTCACTTGGATGCAACTGTGGTACTGAGCCGTCAGATCGCTTCTCTGGGTATCTACCCGGCCGTTGACCCGCTGGACTCCACCAGCCGTCAGTTAGACCCGCTGGTTGTTGGTCAGGAACACTATGATGTTGCCCGTGGCGTGCAGTCTATTCTGCAACGTTACCAGGAACTGAAAGACATCATCGCGATTCTGGGTATGGACGAGTTGTCTGAAGAAGACAAGCTGGTGGTATCCCGTGCGCGTAAGATTCAGCGCTTCCTGTCTCAGCCGTTCTTCGTTGCTGAAGTATTTACCGGTTCTCCGGGTAAATACGTTTCCCTGAAAGACACCATCCGTGGCTTTAAAGGGATTATGGAAGGCGAATACGACCACCTGCCAGAGCAGGCGTTCTACATGGTTGGTTCCATTGAAGAAGTCGTGGAAAAAGCCAAGAAACTGTAACGCCTTGTAGGAGGGTGACATGGCTATGACTTACCATCTGGATGTCGTGAGTGCGGAACAGCAAATGTTCTCCGGTCTGGTGCAGAAGATCCAGGTAACGGGGAGCGAAGGCGAACTGGGTATTTATCCGGGACATGCCCCTCTGCTCACTGCCATTAAACCGGGTATGATTCGTATCGTTAAGCAGCACGGTGAAGAAGAGTATATCTACCTTTCTGGCGGCGTCCTTGAGGTGCAGCCGAATATGGTTACCGTACTGTCCGATACCGCTATTCGTGGACAGGATTTGGATGAAGCCCGTGCGTTGGAAGCGAAACGCAAAGCAGAAGACCATATCCGTAATTCGCATGGCGACGTGGATTATGCTCAGGCTTCCGCAGAGCTGACTAAAGCGATTGCGAAACTGCGCGTTATCGAATTGACCAGAAAAGCGATGTAATAGATAAGCTTGCAATAATTGAAGGCCAGTCAGTTCATGCTGACTGGCCTTTTTGCATTTAAGCCTATGTTACATATAAAAATGCCTGCGAGAGCAGGCATTTTGTTGAAGTCATGCTGGTCACTTAAGCCCATTATTAGGGGAAACACAGGGGGAGATTCCCGTAGGGACGCCTCACCCCTGTGGTCGCCCCGTGTATCTCTATGCTTAAACTATCGACATTACATTTTTTCGAAAAGACTTATTTCTTCTTCAGGAAGTCGCCAAGTACCAGATTGCCTTTGGCATCACGCGTAAATGTCTCCGGGACGATAACCGAAACGAAGTTATTTACTGTGACTTCTTTACCTTGCGCGTTAACAGAACGGTCGCCTTTGATGAAGTAGTTGGTGTTATCGATATTGCCGACAACTGCATCATCATATTTACCCGCTTTGGTTTTCAGCGAAACGTTGTTCTTGAAGACGCCTTGTTTTTCCGGGCCAGAGTAAGGGCTTGGGCGGAAAATGAAGTTAAAGCGTTCGTTGTCTAACGCGATGTTGTCTTCAACGATCAGTGCACCAGGGTTGAAGTTGTCAGTGAAACCATCAAGCTTGTTACCCACTGCAATGCTGTTTTTGACCTGATGCGCCACTGGCTGACCTTCGCCACCCATTTTGAAGCCATTGCTGGTGTTGTTCATGGCAATTGAATTCTCGATCACCACAACGCCGTTTGCGCCGTCTTCAATTTTGTTAAACAGGTCGAAGCCGTCATCGATGTTGTTGTGTGAGAATGCGCCGCGGATTACGTTGCCTTCACCGACACGCATTTTTACCGCAAAACCGTCAGCGTTAATTTTACCAGGGTCCTGGTTGCTGTGAGATTCTGAGTTCAGGATCAGGTTATGGCTGGCCCACAGCGGTCTGCCTACATCGGCCGTTGAAGTTACCTGAATACCGGTATCGTCAGCATGGTGCGCCAGAACGCGTTCGATGGTGTTGTAGCTTCCTTCGATACGGAACGGTTTCTCGGTGATTTCAATCCCTTTAACATGCCAATGGCTTGCCTTCAGTTGCAAGCCGTGAATGACGGCTTTATTACCGACGGTAAACAGGTTTTTGACGGCTTTTTGCTGGCCGCTGGCGCTGACAGGGATTTCAGTTGCGCTGTAATCGCCATCGTTGAGCCAAATTGTGCCGCCTGCTGGCAAAGCGGCGACGGCGCTGGCTAAATCGAGCGGTGCATTTTTACTGCCGTCGTTGCTGGCTGAACCCTGTGGCGAAACATACAGATTTTTGGCGTCTGCATAAGCCACTTTTTCAACTTTGAACGTGCTCTCTTTGACCGCTTTATCATCCCCATCTGCAGGTTGGTAAGCGAGCTTGAATTCAGCGCTATTACCGGCAATTTTTGCTGACAGAGAGAACGTCTCCCCTGCTTTTACCTGCTTGGCATCACCCAGAGATTTACCGTCTTGTGAAACGGCGATCGTACCGTTGTAATTGGCTTTGGCCTGTACAACATAGTTTTCGCTGGTGGTTTTAGGTGATGACATCACCTGTAGTAACGGATCGTAAGCCTTAACTTTAAATTCCGCTGAGGCTTTGGTTTGCGCCGGGGCTGTAGTCAACTGTGCATTACTGACGATGATTTTGGCGTTACGGGAGGCAAAGAAACCGACATAGTAGTGGTCTTTATCCAACTTGGTGACGACATCCGCACCTTTGACTTCTTTTGATACCCAGTTATCCGTGCCTTTCGGTGCATAAGAGGTAATGAAGCCGTCGTTGGTACGTTCCAGTTTCAGACGGAAAGTCGGTGTTTGCTCCAGATTGACGTTTTCCTGATAGCTGGTTTTGGTAATTTTCGCGCCCGCGTTGCCCCATGGCTGTGTTACGCCATTACGCAAAATAGCCTGTAGCTTGATTTCGGTATGAGATTTTTTATCCTGCGTCATGATGGCGTTCATCACCATGTTGGAGGCCGCAGGGAATTCTTCATACCCTTCTTTCAATGGTTCCTGACGTGGCACGCCGATAATATCGCGTACCAAAATCCCAGCCCCTTCCTGAGCCGCAGGTTTGGCACCATTTTCTGGCCCAAACTGTTCCACGGTAATATCAGACTGAAGCGTAAAATTCACATTGGCAGGCAACTGCGTATAGAAGAACGTCAGTCCGTCATGGGTGTTGGCAATCTTTCCGCCACGGCTTTCAATCGTGATCGGTGCGGATAAATCAGCGTTATCTCCTGGCGCCAATTTCTTGCCGTTAATGGTGACGTCATTAACACCAATTTTTTCCGGCAGGACATTGGATGAAAAATTTACGTCTGTTGATTGACCAAAGGCGATACCGTGCCAGACGGGGGTTGATTCTGTCGCGGCGTGTGTACTGAAGCTGAAGAGTAATGCATTCGTCAACGCGACGGCTGCGAGGCGTGAAGAACGGTGTTTCCGTACAAAATCACATTTTTGTGAAGAACAACGTTTCATTGTGTCTCCTTCGTTATTGAATTATTCGCCCGCGTATATTGCTATAAATGAAACGCTGTTTCTTTTGTGTGTGTCACAAATAGAAATACTTAAAAACAAAGTCTGCTTTTTATAAAACCCTGTGCCATTTTGTTGTTGAGGCACTCATGCTTTCCTCATGAGTATTCATGGCTTTGCGAGCGACTTTCAGAAAAAACTCACCAAAAATTATCTGCGTTATGCCGGAATTTCGGTAAACTCTGGTTATTCAGGCCGTAATCGGCTGGTCATTTTTATTCTGCGGGGCCGTGGCTTCGTATTGTCAGGATGCTTATGTCAAATAGTGCTATGAGTGTAGTTATTCTCGCTGCGGGTAAAGGAACCCGTATGTATTCCGACCTTCCTAAGGTGTTACACCAACTGGCGGGCAAGCCGATGGTTCAGCATGTTATTGATGCGGCCATGACGACAGGTGCACAGCATGTTCATCTGGTATATGGTCACGGCGGTGATTTGTTAAAACGTGAATTGGCCGATCCTGCATTGAATTGGGTGCTTCAGGCGGAACAGTTGGGAACTGGTCATGCGATGCAGCAAGCTGCCCCGCATTTTGCCGATGATGAAGACATCTTGATGTTATATGGCGATGTGCCGCTGATTTCATCGCAGACGCTAGGGCGTTTACGTCAGGCTAAGCCTCAGGGTGGGATCGGGCTGTTAACGGTAAAGCTGGACGATCCGACGGGCTATGGGCGGATTGTGCGTGAAAACGGCGCGGTAGTGGGGATCGTCGAGCATAAAGATGCCAGCGAAGCACAGCGCCAGATTAACGAGATTAATACCGGCATATTGATTGCCAACGGCAAAGATTTGAAGCGTTGGTTAAGCCAGTTGAACAACAACAACGCGCAAGGCGAATTTTATATTACCGACATTATTGCGATGGCAGCGGAAGAAGGTCAGCGCGTTGAAGCGGTCCACCCCGAACGACTGAGTGAAGTTGAGGGCGTTAATAATCGCCTGCAATTGTCGGCGCTGGAGCGGGTTTATCAGCGTGAACAGGCGGATAAACTGCTGTTGGCCGGGGTTATGCTACTCGACCCGGCACGATTTGATTTGCGCGGCGAACTGACTCATGGTCGCGATGTGGTTATTGATGTCAATGTGATTGTGGAAGGCAATGTTCAACTCGGTAACCGGGTGAAAATTGGTGCAGGATGTGTGATCAAAAACACCATCATTGGCGATGATTGCGAGATCAGCCCTTATTCCGTACTGGAGGATGCCGTTCTGGAAGCGCAGTGCACCGTTGGGCCATTTGCTCGTTTGCGCCCTGGTGCGGAACTGGCTGAAGGTGCGCACGTTGGCAATTTTGTTGAACTGAAAAAAGCGCGTCTGGGGAAAGGATCAAAAGCGGGACATCTTAGCTATTTAGGTGATGCGGATATCGGTTCCGGTGTTAATATTGGTGCGGGAACGATCACCTGTAATTATGACGGTGCGAATAAACACAAAACGATTATTGGTGATGATGTGTTTGTTGGTTCGGATACGCAACTTGTGGCACCCGTTAGCATTGCCAACGGTGCGACGATTGGTGCTGGCACAACGGTCACGCGCGATGTCGCAGAGAACGAACTGGTGATTGGTCGCGTGAAACAACGGCATATCTCCGGATGGCAGCGTCCGGTGAAGAAGAAATAGTCGTTTAGCGATATACCTCCGCTTGTGGCGGAGGTGGTTTTGTCCTGTGCTTTGTCTCTCAGAGCGCAAAACAAAACATAATAATCCCCAACTCTCTACAAGGCTCGGGGAACCCGGAAAAACCGGAACAATCAGGTCTAAGACATCCCAAGTGACACAATATGTCACTTTTATAGGAATACACATCGATGTGTGGAATTGTAGGCGCAGTCGCGCAACGTGATATTGCAGAAATTTTACTGGAAGGTTTACGCCGTCTTGAGTACCGCGGCTATGACTCTGCGGGCCTGGCGGTTGTTGATAGCGAAGGGCATGTCGCTCGTTTGCGCCGTTTGGGTAAAGTGCAGGTGCTGTCTCAGGCCGCTGATGAGCATGAGCTACACGGCGGTACCGGTATCGCTCATACCCGCTGGGCAACGCACGGTGAACCTTCTGAAGAGAATGCGCACCCGCATGTTTCTGAACATATCACTATCGTCCATAACGGTATTATCGAAAACCACGAGCCGCTGCGCGAACTGATGATCGGTCGCGGCTATCGTTTTGTTTCGGAGACTGATACTGAAGTCGTTGCCCATCTGGTTCATTTCGAACAGAAACAGAACGGCGGAACGCTGGTTGAAGTCGTTAAGCGTGTGATTCCACAGCTGCGCGGTGCCTATGGCATGGTGGTATTGGATAACCGCGACCCAAGCGTATTAGTCGCTGCGCGCTCAGGTAGCCCGCTGGTGATTGGCCGTGGCGTGGGTGAGAATTTCATTGCTTCCGATCAACTGGCATTGCTGCCTGTGACGCGCCGCTTCATGTTCCTGGAAGAAGGCGACGTGGCGGAAATCACCCGTCGTGACGTGCGCGTGTTTGATAAATCAGGCCAGCTTGCTACACGCGAAGAAATTGAATCAAAAGTGAATTATGATGCTGGTGACAAAGGCGCATATCGTCACTACATGCAGAAAGAGATCTACGAACAGCCGATGGCAATCAAGAACACCCTTGAAGGGCGTTTCAGCCACGGTGAGATCAATCTTTCTGAATTGGGCCCTAAAGCGGATGAACTGCTGGCGAAAGTTGAGCATGTTCAGATTATCGCCTGCGGGACGTCCTACAACTCCGGTATGGTTTCCCGCTACTGGTTTGAAGCGCTGGCGGGGATTCCGTGTGACGTCGAAATCGCCTCTGAGTTCCGCTATCGTAAACCTGCCGTGCGTAAGAACAGCCTGATGATTACTCTGTCTCAGTCTGGTGAAACGGCGGATACGCTGGCTGCGTTACGTTTGTCCAAAGAACTGGGTTATCTGGGGTCGCTGGCTATCTGTAACGTTGCAGGTTCCTCGCTGGTGCGTGAGTCCGATCTGGCGCTGATGACCAAAGCAGGCGTAGAGATTGGCGTGGCCTCGACTAAAGCTTTCACCACTCAGCTTACTGTTCTGCTGATGCTGGTGGCGCGTGTTGGCCGTCTGCGCGGTATGGATGCGCAGATTGAGCATGATATCGTTCATGGTTTGCAAGCGCTTCCCGCGCGTATTGAGCAGATGCTGTCCCAAGACAAGCTAATCGAGTCTCTGGCAGAAGGTTTCTCTGACAAGCACCATGCGCTGTTCCTCGGCCGTGGCGATCAGTACCCGATCGCGATGGAAGGCGCGCTGAAGCTGAAAGAGATTTCTTACATTCACGCTGAAGCTTATGCGGCTGGCGAGCTGAAACACGGTCCGCTGGCGCTGATTGATGCAGATATGCCGGTTGTCGTGGTAGCACCGAACAATGAACTGTTGGAAAAATTGAAATCCAACATCGAAGAAGTTCGGGCGCGCGGCGGCGAGCTGTATGTCTTCGCTGACGAAGATGCTGGTTTCACCAGCAGCGAAAATATGAAAATTATTCCGCTGCCGCATATCGAAGAAGTGATTGCGCCAATCTTCTATACGGTGCCGTTGCAGCTGCTGTCTTATCACGTCGCGCTGATTAAAGGTACGGACGTCGATCAGCCACGTAACCTGGCGAAATCCGTTACTGTAGAGTAACTTTTAAAATGAAGGTAAATAGCCATTGTGCTATTTGCCTTCATTTCTTCATACTGCCGTTCATTTTTCATACCCATTCTTTTACGTCCCCTATACTCTCCTCATCTAAATTGATTGTGTATAGCTAGGTCTGACATCACTGACAAATTACTTAGCCTTAGCCAGCCTATTGGCACTAGTACGATAAAGGTTGATAGGACTTTCATCATCCGTATCTTTTAGCCACAGTGCTATATCGTGAGCGACAAGGCCGCCACCCTTTATCCCTTCAATGAGGGATCGGATGAATACTGCTCCCATTTATAATTGGGCCACAATCTCCTTAAGCCAAAATGTTCTTGCCCTTCGGTTATGCTATCTCCGCCATCATTCTCTTCTGCTATTTTCTCCCATGGGTAATTTTCTGATAATAAATTATTGTAACATTCATCGTTTTCTTGCTTTTTCTCTAAGATAGAAGAGACAGCGTGGTCGGTTATTTTTATGTCGTATTCAGGGTAGTGCTGGTTTTTCAAAAAATTCCATGCTTCAAATGTAATGGAGTTACTTTCTATTTGTAGAATAAAACCATAGCCTTTTTCCCTTAATCCATTTTCCGTTCTATTAAATGAGGGGATTTCAATTAGGGTGCCGAATTCTTTTTGCATCGCCTCTAAAACCCCGAGTCCATTATGTATATGGCCGGATATAACAACGGTTTTGGGGTGGCTTGATAATATCTTCTTGATTTTTTCATCCTGCTTCCCAAACCCACCAAACAAATTAGAACGCCAGTGTGTGTCATTAAGCGGTTGATGGGAGATAACAAATTTCCTACCCTTGACCTCTTCAGCGATTTTCTTTTCGAACCATGCTAATGTTGAATCATCGTAGTAGGCTTGATCCTTTAGGCCTCTATCTGTGTTTAGTGCAATAAAATGATGATCGCCAATAAAAATATCAAAACATGCATGCTTTTCTTCATGCTTTATTTTTTTAGCATTCATGTTTTTGTATTTTTCTATAATAAATTTGTAGTAAGGGTTGTCTTTATCAGGATCTTTAGTCCATGACTTACTGTCTGGGCCTCTAACATCATGGTTCCCTAATATAGCTATCACTTTTTCATTGCCTTCTTTAAAAGTGCTTTCTATCGACGCCATTGCTTTACCAATGTACTCAACGCTATCGCTAATATCTCCAGGGACAATAATATGAGATATTTTGTTTTTTTCTTTTATATTTACCAATTCTTTGGATAAGGATGATAACAAATCATCGTTATCTATATGCAGGTCACTGATTACCGCGATAGATAACCTTTTTTCTTTATCACGATTGCTGGGCTGGCTTACGCATAGATCGGCGGTGCTGGCATGAACCGGGAGTTGCATGGCGAGCGGCAGGAGCGCCGCAGATTGTATGAAGGTTCTTCTTTTCAATGTCGATCTCCTCTTTAACACCTGTGGTTAATGCCTAAATGGCTGTCGTCATGACATACGCACGCTTCTCATTTTATTTTTGGCGTTTTTGACTTTTATCCACCGTAATTGTCAGGTTTTTTTAAAAATCAATGACGTAAAACCAGAGGATAACGTCGTTATTTCCAAAAAAATAAAATCATCGTGCTGTTAGATCGAGCATTACCATAAAGCACAATTGTTACAGATTTCTCACAAGTGACAGGAATATCGCTATTGCCCGGTATACATGGCTAGCGCAGGTCGATGTTTTATTCCCACGGAGCGTGGGGGGTAAAGGCTGCCAGTAGTGAATCGATCGCAGCTCTGAGTCTCAGGGGCATAGTGAGTCCTTTGAGCCACACCATATGTATGGGCAGCCCTGCTCCGCAACAGCCTGCCAACACGTCGACTAACTCGCCTCTACGTAAGGCATCAGCGACTAGCCATTGTGGCAGTTGTGCAATGCCGTGGCCGGACAACGCTGCCATCATCACAGCATCCATATTGCCTAATCGCAGCCGGGTTGGTGGTAAAACACATTGGCTCCCTCCTTTTGCGTTCTCGACTTTCCATGGCTGCGCCTGTCCATTGCGTAGCAGGCCGATTCCCTGATGCGTGGCTAAATCGCTTAGCTGTTGAGGATGCCCGCTTTGTGCCAGATAATCGGCAGACGCGCATAAAACCTGCCGTTGCTCGCCCATTCTGCGTGCGATTAATCCTGTATGCTCTCCGATTTCACCTATCCGAATAGCGAAATCCATCCCTTCTTCGGCTAGATCGACAAGGCGATTGGAGAACTGAACATCAATATGTAATGCCGGAAAACGGTGCGTTAAGCGCAATAACTCAGGCATTATCCACCGCTGTCCGAATCGTTCTGGCAATGTTACGCGCAGATTGCCGGAAGGGATTACCGTGCGTGCCGCCAGCCGATTTTCTGCCTCTTCCAGCGCAGCTAATGCTTTAACGCAGTCCTCATAAAACAGCACGCCTTCATCTGTTAATGACAGACTGCGCGTGGTTCGATGAAATAATTTGATCTGTAATCTTGCTTCCAGCCGCGCTATTGCTTTGCCGACCGTGGAGCGGGAAAGCCCGAGTTGATCTGCGGCTCGGCCGAATCCCCCAGCCTGAACGGCCTGCACAAACGCCCGTATGTTGTTTAACCGCTCACTTGAAATCATGTCTGTTCTCTATTGGCGATAATTTTTCCCATATTAAGCGAAAATATGCCCTGAATGGAGAAGGCTATCGCAAGGTAGACTTTTTCTCTTTCAGACGTTTCAGAGGAATTGGCCATGAACGCGAGTGTTCCCTCGCCACAGACGGTTATTGCCCATCAGTGGCGAGCTTTGACGGGCATTTGTATTGCGAGTTTTCTTGGCTGTATTGATTTTACGATTGTGAATACCGCCATTCCGGCCATTCAACAGCAGTTTGGTGCCGGTATCGCTCATGTGCAGTGGGTGATGGGAATATTCATTATGGCGCTGTGTACCAGCATGGTCATCGTTGGAAGGGTAGCCGATCGCGCGGGTCGTCGGCGTGTACTCTATCTTGGTATGGCGGTGTTTGGCGTGGCATCGTTGGGAGCGGGTCTGTCGGGCAGTGTGAATGAACTGATTGGGTGGCGTTTTTTGCAGGGGGCATCTTGCGCCGTTTTATATACTGCAACAACGGTTATTTTGGTTGATATTTATCCAGCTCAGCACCACGGGCGCGTGTTAGGTATCTTGTTTGCCGTCAATGGGTTGGGATTGGCTATTGGCCCCGTGGCTGGTGGTCTTCTGGTGGATGTTCTGGGCTGGAGGTGGGTGTTCTTGCTTAATGTTCCGCTGATCGCAGTGAGTTTTGTTTTTTGTCTCGGTCAGGTGCGGGAATCTCGCGTAGCGCAAGCGCCGCCTTTGGATGGTAAAGGGTTACTCTTTTTTATCCTTTCCGTTGCCAGTGCACTGTTGGTTATCAATCAAGGCGATCGCTGGGGATGGTTGAGCCTGCCATCGTTAGCCTGTTTTTTACTGGCGCTGGTGGCGCTAGGGGGACTAATTCGGGTTGAGCGGCGAGAGCCTTTCCCTCTGATCGATCTCGATTTATTACGGCAGCCTGCTTTTCTCCGAATCTGTGTACTGACATCGCTACTGGCTTTTTTCTACTGCGGCGCTTTTTTTCTCATGCCGATTCATCTTCATGCGACGCATCATTATCGTGATGCTGTGATTGGCCTGTTGCTATTGCCTACAACGGCCGCGATGGCGTTAATTTCGCCGTGGGTGGGGCGTTTGGCGGACCGCATCGGCCCTCGATGGATACTGATGGCTGGCTTTCTTATGCTCGGGCTGTCTGCGGGTTTACAAAGCATGCTCGATCGTGAGAGTGCGTTAGGCACCATGATAGTGGCTTTTACCTTAATGGGCGTGGGCTGGGGGTGCATCTTAGGTCCCTCTGTTCTGGCCGCGCTCAAAGCTGTACATGCTGAACAGCAGGGGGTTGCCATCGGTATTTCCTGGACGTTGCATAATTTGGGCGGTGCGGTAGGATTGGCGTTTGTCACACAACTCTATCATCGTACGGAACAGGGTTATCAGACGGCGATGTTATTACTGTGCTTCCTGTCATTATTGGGATGTCTCATCGCCAGTTACCGTGATAAACGTCTCTGAGATCCCCCTAAATTTGGCGCTACGGCAGCTGGCGCCACCTCCTATATCCTATGCTGCCAAGCGATTTTCTTGCTTGTCATAAAACTGTCACATTGCGTACATTTTACTGTCACTAAATTGTCCTATTTTTCCTCCTGCGAACTACACTCTGATTTGATAACTCTGATTTGATAACGGCTCTACGTCGACACGTCGAGTATCCCACAGGAGGGATTATGAAACTGATGCGTACCACTCTTGCCAGTGTTGTTGCGGCAACCTTTTCTCTGACGGCATTTTCTGCTTTTGCTGCTAACCTCACCGGTGCCGGTGCGACATTCCCTGCGCCTGTTTATGCCAAATGGGCTGATTCCTATCAAAAAGAAACCGGTAATAAAGTTAACTATCAAGGCATCGGTTCTTCTGGTGGTGTAAAACAAATTATCGCTAAAACGGTAGATTTCGGTGCCTCTGACGCGCCTCTGGCTGACGACAAATTAGCACAGGATGGTTTATTCCAGTTCCCAACCGTTATCGGTGGCGTGGTACTGGCAGTGAACGTTCCTGGTATCAAATCTGGCGAATTGACGCTGGACGGTAAAACACTGGGTGATATCTACCTGGGCAACATCAAAAAATGGAACGACCCGGCAATTACCAAACTGAACCCGAATGCCAAGCTGCCGGATCAGGATATCGCTGTCGTTCGTCGTGCTGATGGTTCTGGTACGTCTTTCGTGTTCACCAGCTATCTGGCGAAAGTGAATCCAGAGTGGAAAGAGAAGATTGGTGCGGGTTCTACTGTGAACTGGCCGACCGGTCTGGGCGGTAAAGGTAACGATGGTATCGCAGCGTTCGTACAGCGTCTGCCTGGTTCTATTGGTTACGTAGAATATGCGTATGCCAAGCAGAACAACCTGGCTTACACCAAACTGATTTCTGCCGATGGCAAAGCGGTTAGCCCAACTGGCACCAGCTTCAGCAATGCGGCTAAAGAGATCGACTGGAGCAAGTCTTTCGCTCAGGATCTGACGAACCAGAAAGGCGCTGATGCATGGCCGATCACCTCAACCACCTTCATCCTGGTTCACACCAAGCAGGATAAACCTGAGCAGGGCGCTGAAGTGTTGAAATTCTTCGACTGGGCGTTCAAGAAAGGCGGCGAGCAAGCCGAAGCGCTGGACTACGCCACACTGCCGAAAGAAGTGGTTGAGCAAATCCGTGCTGCCTGGAAAACCCAGGTAAAAGACAGCAGCGGTAAAGCACTGTATTAATTATTGTATCGACCAGTCGTGTTGATAACCAGAGCGTGATGAGGTTGTCAGGTGCTGGAAATACGGTAGTGGAATAACACGTCGTATCGAGGCGGAGAGGTGATAGCAACCTCTCTGCCTTCAATAGCTTATTAAATGCAGTTAAAACGAGAAGAGAGACGTATGGCGGAGTACAAGCCAACTATCAAAGCCCCGGGAAAATATGGCGATATCCTCTTCAGCACGCTGGTAAAACTGGCGGCGCTGGTCACGCTCCTGCTGTTGGGAGGCATCATTGTTTCCCTGATTGTGGCGTCCTGGCCTAGCATCGAGAAGTTCGGTTTTGCCTTCTTGTGGACGAAAGAGTGGGATGCGCCCGCAGAGCAGTTTGGTGCACTGGTTCCTATTTACGGTACCGTCGTAACCTCACTGATCGCACTGATTATTGCGATTCCGATTAGCTTCGGGATTGCGTTATTTCTGACAGAGCTGGCACCAGCTTGGTTGAAACGCCCGCTTGGCGTAGCAATTGAATTGCTGGCGGCCATACCAAGTATTGTTTACGGCATGTGGGGGCTGTTTATCTTTGCTCCGCTATTTGCCAAATATTTCCAGCAGCCAGTAGGCAACGTCCTGTCCGGCATCCCTATTGTTGGTTCACTGTTCTCTGGCCCGGCGTTCGGGATTGGTATTCTGGCAGCTGGCGTTATTTTGGCCATCATGATTATCCCTTATATTGCAGCGGTCATGCGTGACGTGTTTGAGCAAACGCCAGTCATGATGAAAGAGTCCGCCTACGGCATCGGCTGTACGACGTGGGAAGTGATCTGGCGCATTGTGCTGCCTTACACCAAGAATGGTGTCATCGGCGGGGTGATGTTGGGATTGGGGCGCGCCTTGGGGGAAACCATGGCCGTTACCTTTATCATTGGGAACACTTACCAGCTCGACAGCGCGTCGCTGTATATGCCGGGCAACAGTATTACCTCTGCGTTGGCGAATGAATTCGCCGAAGCCGAATCCGGCGTGCACACAGCGGCGCTGATGGAGCTGGGTCTGATCCTGTTTGTTATTACCTTTATTGTTCTGGCGTGTTCAAAGCTGATGGTGATGCGTCTGGCAAAAAATGAGGGGGCGCGCTAATGGCGACATTAGGCATAGAGCAAGAAGCCGCACTGGCACGCTCGCGACGTAAAATGCAGGCCTGGCGTCGCCAGAAAAACCGCATTGCGCTGTTCTTATCCATGTCCACGATGGCTTTTGGCCTGTTTTGGCTGATTTGGATACTGTTCTCGACGGTGACTCGAGGCATCGATGGCATGTCTTTGGCATTGTTTACCGAGATGACACCGCCGCCTAATACGGCAGGTGGTGGATTAGCGAATGCCATCGTTGGTAGCGGATTGCTAATTCTATGGGCAACCCTGTTGGGTACGCCGCTGGGGATTATGGCGGGCATCTATCTGGCGGAATACGGTCGTAAATCCTGGATCGCCGAAGTGATTCGCTTCATCAACGATATTCTGCTGTCAGCGCCTTCCATTGTGGTTGGGTTGTTTGTCTACACGCTAGTGGTAGCCAAGATGCAGCATTTCTCCGGTTGGGCGGGTGTGATTGCACTGGCGCTGTTGCAGGTGCCGATTGTGATTCGTACCACAGAGAATATGCTCAAACTGGTGCCGGATAGCCTGCGTGAAGCGGCTTATGCACTGGGTACGCCGAAATGGAAAATGATTTCTGCGATTACGCTGAAAGCATCGGTATCGGGCATTATCACCGGGGTGCTGCTGGCTATCGCACGTATTGCGGGGGAAACGGCGCCGCTGCTGTTTACATCGCTGTCGAATCAGTTCTGGAGCACGGATCTGATGCATCCGATTGCTAACCTGCCGGTCACCATATTTAAGTTTGCTATGAGCCCGTTTGTGGAATGGCAACAGCTGGCCTGGGCGGGTGTACTGCTGATTACGCTGTGCGTTCTGCTACTGAATATTCTGGCGCGTGTTATTTTCTCTGCGAAGAAACACTAATTCGCTAAAAACCGTAATTAGCTGAAAAACACTAAACAAATTCAAGGCGTTGCCAGTCATCGCCAGGAAAAAGAGAGAAGTCTTGATGAGTATGGCTACTGAGACATCCAACAAAATCCAGGTACGCGATCTGAATTTCTATTATGGAAAATTCCATGCGTTGAAAAACATTACGCTGGATATTGCCGCGAATCAGGTTACCGCGTTTATTGGTCCGTCCGGCTGTGGTAAATCCACGCTGCTGCGTACGTTGAACAAAATGTATCAGCTCTACCCTGAGCAGCGCGCCGAGGGCGATATCCTGCTGGATGGCAATAACATCCTGACCGATAAGCAAGATATCGCGCTGCTGCGTGCCAAGGTGGGGATGGTTTTCCAGAAGCCGACGCCGTTCCCGATGTCCATTTACGATAACATTGCGTTTGGTGTTCGCCTGTTTGAGAAGCTGTCCCGCGCGGATATGGATGAGCGTGTTCAGTGGGCGCTAACCAAAGCGGCGCTGTGGCAGGAAACGAAAGATAAGCTGCATCAGAGCGGCTACAGCCTGTCTGGTGGTCAACAGCAGCGTTTATGTATTGCGCGCGGTATTGCGATTCGCCCGGATGTCTTGCTGCTGGATGAACCGTGCTCTGCACTCGACCCGATTTCTACCGGTCGCATTGAAGAGCTGATCTCTGAGCTGAAAAAAGATTACACCGTGGTCATCGTGACGCATAACATGCAGCAGGCAGCGCGTTGTTCAGATCATACGGCGTTTATGTATTTAGGTGAGCTGATTGAGTTCAGCGATACTGATACCCTGTTTACTGCCCCACGGCAGAAGCAGACTGAAGATTACATCACCGGCCGTTACGGTTGATTAGGAAAGCATCATGGATAATCTGAATCTGAACAAACACATTTCCGGTCAGTTTAACGCCGAACTGGAACACATTCGCACGCAGGTCCTGACTATGGGCGGGCTGGTGGAGCAA
Source organism: Pectobacterium sp. IFB5596 (assembly GCF_021432585.1). Taxonomy (NCBI): domain Bacteria; kingdom Pseudomonadati; phylum Pseudomonadota; class Gammaproteobacteria; order Enterobacterales; family Pectobacteriaceae; genus Pectobacterium; species Pectobacterium sp. IFB5596. Next base: position 223,552 of record NZ_LXFY01000030.1, on the reverse strand, counting down.
CAGCTGAGTGATGCGATTACCGCGATGCATAATCAGGATGCGGAGCTGGCTCAGCAGGTGATTGAAGGCGACGCCAAAGTTAACATGATGGAAGTGGCGATCGATGAAGCCTGCGTGCGCATTATTGCGAAACGTCAGCCGACCGCCAGCGATCTGCGTTTGGTGATGGCGATCATCAAAACCATCTCTGAGCTGGAGCGTATCGGCGATGTGGCGGATAAAATCTGTCGCACCGCGCTGGAGAAATTCTCCCATCAGCATCAGCCGCTGCTGGTGAGCCTGGAATCATTGGGCCGCCACACCGTGCAGATGCTGCATGATGTGCTGGATGCCTTTGCCCGTATGGATCTGGACGAAGCAATCCGTATTTATCGTGAAGATAAGAAAGTGGATAAAGAGTACGAAGGGATTGTGCGTCAGTTGATGACTCACATGATGGAAGATCCTCGTACTATCCCGAGTGTACTGACGGCGTTGTTCTGCGCCCGTTCTATTGAGCGTATCGGCGATCGTTGTCAGAACATCTGCGAATTTATCTTCTACTTTGTCAAAGGTCAGGATTTTCGCCACCTTGGTGGTGATGCGCTGGAAAAGCTGTTGGCTGAGAAAGACAAGAAAGCGGAAGAGTAACGCGATTCCGCGCTTAGCCTCTGATAACGCCCTGCTTGCAGGGCGTTAGTTTCTTTGTGGTTACTTGCGACCGATCCACGTGGTGGCATGCCTCAGCGTGTTTTCCACCGAATGTACAAGCCGATCCACCTCGTCAGCGGTAATGACCAGCGGTGGTGTCAGCGACAGTGCGCCACCATGAATGGACAGAATGACCCCTTCCTTTTCACGTGCGTACCGAGGAATCTCTGCCAGCAGTTCGGGATAGTGGCGGAAGAGCGATACCTTCGTGGCCTTATCCGCCACCAGTTCCAGACCAATCATTAACCCGCGACCGCGAATATTGCCGACTATCCCCAGATCGTTTAATGGTGCCAACGCGCTAAGTAACTGTTCGCCGCGCGTGCGGGAAGCCTGAACCAATTGCTCATTCTCGATGATATCGATATTGGCGCTGGCGACGGCGCAGGCAACCAGATGCCCTGCGAACGATCCACCACCACCAGCACCTTCAATGGTTTCTGCGAATGATTCGCTGAGCAGCAGAGCGGCAATCGGCATATATCCGCTGGCAATTCCCTTCGCCAGCACGATCACATCGGGTGTGAGCTGATAATCATTGGCGGTAAACCAGGCTCCGGCTCTGCCGAAGGCTGTCACCACTTCATCAACCACAAACAGAATGCCGTGTTTCTTCAGCAACGCGGCAACCTTCGGCCAATAGTCGTCCGGGGCTGGGATCATGCCCGCAGGCCCCCAAACCAGTTCGCCAAATAGGGCGGCAATATTTTCGGCTCCGTGTTCGCGAATTGCCTCATCCAATTCCTGTAGGCAGAAATCTGTCGCACTCTGCTGGTTGAACCACTCGGAATGATAGGACCACGGCGGCGTTAACTGGATGACCTGAGCATCGCCATTTCCCTGATGGATGCCCATCAGCTCTAAACCGCCATAGGTACGGCCATGAAAAGCACCACGATGAACCAGTATTTTTTTTCGTTGTGGTTCGCCACGGCGCTGGTGGAAAAGGCGTACAAGCTGTAACGCCTCATCATCGGCTTCTGAACCGCTGCTCATGAACCGAACTTTTCCTATATTTCGGGGCGCACGCGAAATGAGTTTCTCGGCTAACTCGATAGACGGGGGATTAGCAAAGTAGGCTGCTGTCGTGAAGTGCGCCAACTGTTCCATTTGCTGAGCGGCCACCTGTGCCAACTCCCGGCGCCCGTGACCTACCTGAGCCAGCCAGGCTCCCGCATGAGCGTCGAGAAAGGCACGGCCATGTTCATCCCATACCGTGCTCCCTTTACCTTTGACCAACACAAAACGTTCTTTATTGGCACGGTTCCCGCTGACGTGCTGAACGACCTTGCGATCGCGTTCCGCCCAATGTCCTGTTGCCTGTGCTTTCGTCATTTCTGGTTCCTTTTTTTGTGAGCGAGTGCATAACGCTCAACGATCATAATGCCCGTATAAATGTGTTGAAGCGATCCGAACCGCCGCTGCTGAACAGGGCATCCGGCGACCCTTGTGTATCAATGCGCCCCTGATGTAAGAATAAAATCTGATCGGATACTTCACGTGCAAAGGCAATTTCGTGCGTGACGATCACCATCGTTCTCCCTTCTTGCGCCAGAGAACGGATGACTGCCAGTACCTCACCAACGAGCTCTGGGTCGAGGGCCGATGTGGGTTCGTCTAGCAGGAGTATTTCAGGATTGACCGCTAAGGCTCTGGCAATCGCGCCGCGCTGCTGTTGTCCGCCAGATAACTGCGCCGGATAGTGGTGTTTTCGTTGATATAACCCCACCCGCTGGAGCAAATGTTCTGCTTGCTCGATCGCTACTTGTTTTGGGGTATGCCATAACTGAATGGGAACCTCCGTGATGTTTTGCAATAACGTGAGGTGGGGCCAAAGGCGGTAATTTTGAAAAACCATGCCCATTCGCCGGCGTAGACGGGTAATCGCGGCGCTGAGGTGCCGTGGATCGCATGAGGGCGATAGCGAGATTGTTTCGTCCAGCAATGAAATATTGCCAGTATCCGCTAATTCGAGGAAATTCAGGCAGCGCAATAACGTAGATTTCCCTGAACCGGAACGGCCAAGTAGCGAAACCACGCCCCCTTTGCGCGCTTGTAATGAGATGTCATGTAGCACGCTAACCGCGCCGTAATGTTTACTCAGATGGCTGACCCGTAAAATAGCGTCCCGGCTATCGGTCATCGCACCAGAAAGAGAATGTGTTGTCATGTTTAGGATGCACTGTTTTTGGCGCGAAGCTTATGGGGCTGACTGGCCGATTTTTTATCATGACGATAATTTGTCAGATGACGCTCCAGGCGATACACGATGCCCGTAGCGACGAGCGTAATAACAATATAGATCACGCCTGCGACGGTAATGACCGGAAACACGCTGTACGTTTTGCTAATGATGGTTCTGGCGATACCGGTGACTTCTGCGAGCGTAATCGTGGAGGTTAACGACGTGACCTGAATGGCGCGACCGACTTCGTTACTGTAGGCGGGCAGCGCCTGACGTAACGCCAGCGGAAAGACAATAAAACGGTAGATCTTGACCGTCGACAGCCCCAGACTTTTCCCCGCTTCGATCATCCCATTATCGACGGCGCGTAGGCCACCACGAAAGACTTCACACACGTACGAAGCCTGATAAAGCGATAACACGATGATGGCGCACCAGAGGGGATCGCGAAAATAGGGCCAGAGTACGCTATGGCGTATGAAAGAAAATTGCCCGGCACCGTAATAGACAAGAAATAGCTGCAAGAGCACCGGAACCGTACGGAAAACAAAAAGATAGCTATCCGTTAGCCGCACCAGTCCCTTGATCCCAGATGTTTTTAACAGCGACAATCCGATGCCGATCAACACGCTGAATAATAAGGTTGATGCGGTGATTGCCAGCGTTAACGGCACGCCAGCGAGTAGCGAGGTTACCGTAGTGAGCCATTCCCCGTTCATTGCGCGGCCCCTTTTTTCGCCGCGATGCGTCGCTCCCATCCGCCTACCCACCAGGATGACACTAGTGCCACGACCATATACAACAAGGCTGCTATCGAATAAAAAACAAACGGTAGACGCGTTGAGCCTGCGGCAATTTGGGCTTGTCGCAGGATCTCCATGACACCGACCACGGACACGAGCGATGAGGCTTTTAAGGTGGTTAACCAGATATTGCCAATGCCGGGTAACGCCGTGGGCAGCGCTAAGGGGATAATAATGCGGGTGAGCAGCTTTCGCCCCGTCATGCCAAAGGCGGTTGCCGATTCAATATAGATTTTATCGATAGCGAGGACAGCACCGCGGAACACTTCCGATAGCAGCGCAGAGCTGGTAATCCCCACGGCGATAATCCCCGTGATAACGGGGGACGGAACGATGGCGGCACTATCCAGAAACGCGGAAATATCGCTCAGGAAGAGGATACCGCCGAAGAAAAAGAAATAAATAATCAATAAATCGGGCACGCCGCGCAGTATCCAGACATAGGCTTGCGCCGCCCGGCACAACACCGGACGGGAGGACAAACGTCCGTAAACGACGACAATAGCGATCAGTACGGCAAGAATAAAGCTGAACCCTGCGACATACAGCGTTACCCAAGCCGCCTGTATCAACAGAAACAGCCAATTCCAATCGAAGGCACTCATGCTGACGGCGTTTTAGGAATGGAATCGAACTTCAGCCATTTGATGGATAACGCCGACACCGTGCCATCATGGATTGCGGCGTCAATGGCGTTATTGAGTTTTTCCTTTAAGGCCTGTTCATCTTTACGCAGCGCGATACCGATACCGCCCTCATCGGCGATTTCTGGTCCGAATCGAATAAAGGTGTCCTGATGCTGGCCTTCCAGCAGCGGAGTGAGATTGACCGATACGCCTAATACGGCATCCAAACGTCCCGCTTCCAGATCGATTTTCAGGTTATCGTCGGTGTCGTATTCCTTAATCTCGACACCCTGCTGGCGAAAGGTGTTATCGGCAATCGCTTGCTGAATGGTCCCGCGCTGGACGCCGAGCGATTTCCCTTTGAGTGCGGCGATAGCGGCGTCTGATGTGATGATGTTTTTAAACAGCGCCCCTGAGCCAACCAGCCAACTGGGTGTGGTTGAATAAGGGTGAGTAAAATCTATCTGTTTTTTTCGCTCTTCCGTAATAGAGATGCCCGACATGATGGCATCGTATCTTTTAGCGAGCAGGGCGGGAATAATACCTTCCCAAGACTGACTAATGACGGTGCATTCTTCGTTGATTCTTTTGCACAGGTCGTTAATGAGGTCTACTTCAAACCCTTCGATTTTTCCGTTTGAGGTACTGTAATTATAAGGCGGAGAAGCGCCATCCATCGCAATGGTTAATTTGGCCGTTGCCTCTGGTGAGGTGGCTGAAAATACGGAGAACAAGAATAACGGCGTAATGCACCGTGAGAATAAACTCGCACGATGTACGGTATTGGCTTTTAACTGACCCATAGAACGTTAACCCCATAAAACGAATGGGAAGAAATTCTATTTCGCGCGCGCCGATTGTCTAATACGTATTTTTGCTATCAATATCTATTTATTTGATTTTTAACCCTATTGGGACAGAAATCGCTCAGGTTACGGATAGTGAATCAAATCGTGGAAGCGCACCGTGGTGTTGGTAGGATTGTGGTAGCCGTGCTCTCTGTCGGCGGCAAAGCGCAGGGCGTCACCGGTGGACAATAAGTGGGTCTGCCCATCAACGGTCATCTCTAACTGGCCTTCCAACACAATAATATGCTCGATCACCCCGTTTTCATGTGGCGATGATGTGCTGCTGGCACCCGCAGCTAGCTCAATAACCAGCATATCGAAATGCAGTTTTTCGTCGTAGGGAAAGAGTGGTACCGCGCGCATTCCTGCGGCATTTTCCCTGAATGTTGAACCAGCCCCTGAGCGATACGTCACGTCTTCATCCGTGAGCGTCGGTTCAATAAAGGTTGAGAACGCGACATTTAGGCCCGTCGCAATTTTCCACAGAATCGCGACCGTCGGGCTGGATTCACCGCGCTCGATCTGACCGAGCATCGCTTTACTGACACCCGTTTCTTCCGCTGCTCGCGTGAGGCTCCAGTTTTTCTCCTGCCTTAACGCTTTCAATGTATCGCCAATACGGCAAGTTAACTCATCAGACATCGATGTTGGCTCCTGCTTGTGCGTTATAACGCACGCTGCTATGTTAACGCTTTCTGTGCGTTATAGCGCACGATAAGAGTGGGATGCTATACCATGCCTGCGTCATTTGCGCTAAAAGATGTCACGTTTTCGACCCTCATCGCAGGTTTTGTTGCGGTGCTGGTGGGCTACACCAGTTCAGCCGCCATCATTTTTCAGGCAGCGGAAGCGGCGGGTGCCAGTGCGGTGCAGATCGGCGGCTGGTTAACCATGTTAGGGATTGCCCAAGGACTGGCGTCGATTAGCCTATCGCTGTATTACCGTGCGCCGATACTGGCTGCCTGGTCAACGCCGGGGGCGGCGCTGCTGGTCACCAGCTTGCCGGGTACGTCGCTCAATGAGGCGATCGGCGTATTCCTGTTTTCTTCTGCGCTTATTTTTATCTGCGGGATTACGGGTCTGTTTGCCCGCTTGATGAACGTCATTCCACAAGCCATTTCTGCTGCGATGTTGGCAGGGATTCTGCTGCGCTTTGGTGCAGATGCCTTTCTTTCTCTGCAACAGGATTTCTGGCTCGCTTTTGCGATGTGCGTGACGTATTTGCTCAGCCGTCGGCTGCTACCCCGCTTTGCCATTGTGTTAACGCTGCTTGCAGGCCTGTTGCTAGCGTTATGGCGTGGGCAAATTGCGGTTTCTGATTCGCCGCTGGTATTTGCCGTGCCGGAATTTATCGCGCCGCATTTTTCGTGGGCGTCTCTGCTGGGTGTCGGCATTCCGTTTTTCATTGTCACTATGGCGTCGCAGAATGCACCGGGCGTTGCCACGCTGAAAGCCGCGGGCTATCAGATTCCCGTATCGCCGCTGATTACTATTACGGCATTAATCGCGTTGATATTGACGCCGTTCGGCGGCTTTTCCGTGTGTATTGCCGCGATTACTGCCGCGATCTGTATGGGATCAGATGTGCATCCCGATCCAAAAAAACGCTATCTTGCCGCTGTCGCGGCAGGTGGATTTTATCTACTGGCGGGCGTTTTCGGTGGATCGATCGGGCAGCTTTTTACCGCGCTGCCGCAGCCGCTGATTCATGCTATCGCTGGTTTAGCGCTGCTTAGCACTATTTCGGGCAGTTTGTATCGCGCCTTGCTGGATGAAGAGCAGCGCGATGCGGCGGTGGTCACTTTCCTGATTACCGCGTCTGGATTAACGCTGTGGGGCATTGGCGCGGCGTTTTGGGGACTCATTGGGGGGATGATGACCTGGCTGGTACTGTCTGGGAGAAAAGTGGCGTTACGCTGAGTACATCAGGAAAAACAGGCGAGCACCTAATACAGGTCACTTAAGCCCGTTGTTAGGGAAACACAGGGGGAGGTTCCCGCAGGGAGGCCTCACCCCTGTGGTCGCCCGAGTATCTCGATGCTTAAACGATCGCCATTAGGTGAGCGCCTATCTTAAATTAATCTTCAACGAACGAGAGAACGCTGCTTTTTCGGCGTCGCGATTTTAGTTTCATTGATGAATGTCCCGTTACGATTTCGTCATCTTAATCATGGTGGCATTCATGGACATTACCTCTACACAATCACTTGGCAGTACGAAGACCCAGTTTCGTGCCGCATTTTCCCTGTTACTGGCATTAGCAACGGGTAAACATAAGCCGGATCGGCGCTGGGAGAGTCTCCAGTGGCGTATAAAATATACATCCCGAGTGATGCTTCACCCGCTGCTGACCATGAAATGGCTCAGTTTTATCGTCGATTATCCCGTACAGGATATTTTTCAACGTGACGGCAATGAGCTTTATAGTAAGCTCCAGCGCCCCTACCTGATGGCATCACTGCCGACACATCAAACCTGTACGGCCTTAATAGATCATTACCGTTTTATTCAATCATTGCCGTCACACCGCCAGCGTTTGCTATATAGCCAGAACGGGGGCGGTAATGTATTGGCCAATTTTCAGGGAAAAGGCGGTGAAAATTACACGCTTCGCCTGATGACTAACGATCAAATGTGTAAGGAAGGTGAACTTTCCCTACAGCTTGAGACCAGCGAGCACGTGCTGGCACAGATGACATTCTCCATCCTGTGCATTGAGGGGGAAATGAGCCTGTTTATCGGTGGAATCCAAGGGCCGGATGCACAAACGCCGCATCACGTTATTCAGGGTGCGACGCGAGATTGCCACAGCCTGTTCCCCAAACGCATTCTTCTGGAAGGCCTGCTTAACCTGGCTCGTTGCCTTAATCTGGCGCGCGTTATCGCAGTCAGTAACGAAACGCATATCTATAAACACTGGCGCTATCGCAGTAAGAAACGCCATGTTTTTCTGGCCGACTACAATGCTTTCCTTTTCGCTCACGGTGGTCAACCGCGGTCTGATGGCAACATTACGCTGCCGTTATCGCTTCCGAGAAAGTCTGAACAGGACATTCCCAGCCGCAAGCGGGCAGAATACCGCCGACGCTATGCGCTCTTTGATGAGGTAGCCAGCCAAATTGATGACGTACTCGCCGGTAGTCTGCCGTTTTCCATCAATCTACCTAGCCGTACCTGAGTCAGGATAATCTGCCAGAATACCGAAGTAACATAAGGTTATATTATAGCTATTTATGTTATTTCCCGCGTTTTCACCCTGCTGATAGCCTGCTGTTAATACAGCAATAATTAAGGGGCAGGGAATGAAAAAGCATATTTTGACCGTGACGTTGTTGGCCGGGTTGGCTTCCGTTTCTGGTGCTGCACAAGCAGACAAACTGGATGATATTCAGAAGGTGGGCGTGGTGAAAATTGCCGTCTTCGACAGCAATCCGCCGTTTGGCTACGTCGATCCGCAGAGCAAAAAGCTGGTGGGTTATGATGTGGATATCGCCGAGGCAATTGGTAAGGCGCTGGGCGTGAAGGTTGAGCTGCGTGCGACCAACCCGGCTAACCGTATTCCTCTGCTAAGTTCGCAGAAAGTCGATCTGATTGCCGCGAATTTCACTATTACCGATGAGCGCGCCAAGCAGGTTAACTTTAGTATTCCTTACTTCGCGACCGGACAAAAATTCATCGCCCGTAAAGGCGTATTGAAAACGCCGGACGACATCAAAACGCTGCGTATCGGTGCGGATAAGGGCACCGTGCAGGAAATTACCCTGCGCGAACATTACCCGACCGCCAAAGTGATTTCTTACGACGATACGCCGTTGGCTTTTGCCGCGCTGCGTAACGGCAATGTTCAGGCTATCACGCAGGATGATGCCAAACTGGTCGGCTTGCTGGCTAACGTGCCTGATGCACAGAAGGCCGAATTCGAAATTTCTCCGTTCAGCATTACCAAAGAATATCAAGGTGTTGGTATTCCGAAGGGCGAAGAGCGTCTGACAGCGAAGATTAATGACACGCTGATTAATCTGGAAAAACAGGGCGAAGCGAAGACCATTTACGATCGCTGGTTCGGGCCGAGCACGAAATCATCTCAACCGCGCGGTGATTTCACCTTTGCCCCGTTGGATCAGCAGCCTAAATCCTGATAGCTAACGTATTCAGTGCTATGATCCTCGCCCTCTGCATCCTATTGCAGGGGGCATTTCTATTTGTACCTCGTGATAATGACAAAGAGAGATAAAACGTATGGATACGGCGCTGCAATCGCTTGAGTCGTGGCTGTTGGCTCCCCAATATCTTATCTGGCTGTGGCACGGTTTCCTGATCACACTGGGTATTTCCCTCGGTACGATCGTGCTGTCTACGGTGTTGGGTTTTCTGCTGGCAGCGGCCAGAGACAGTCAGATTCACGTGTTGCGTGGCGCCGTTGTGGCATATAGCTCGCTATTTCGTAATACGCCGCTGCTAGTACAGCTGTTTTTTTGGTATTTCGGTGCTGGGCAGCTTTTCCCCTCAGAGATGATGCAATGGCTGAATACCCCTCATACCATCTCGTTGTTGGGCACGACATTAGCGTGGCCTTCTTTTGAATTTTTGGCTGGATTGGCCGGGTTGACGCTCTACTCCAGCGCGTTCATTGCGGAAGAGATCCGCTCCGGTATTCGCGGCGTGGCGCGTGGGCAGAAGTATGCCGCGCATGCTCTGGGGTTAACGGGCTGGCAATCCATGCGTTACGTGGTGCTGCCGCAAGCGCTAAAGATTGCTCTGCCGCCGCTGCTTGGGCAGTACATGAATATCGTTAAGAACTCGTCGTTGACGATGGCAATTGGCGTCGCCGAGTTGTCCTACGCGTCGCGTCAGGTGGAAACGGAAACCTTGCGTACGTTTCAGGCATTTGGCGTGGCGACGGTGTTGTACATCGTGATTATTGCCGTGATGGAAGGCTGGGGCATGTGGCGCCAGCAGCGTGGTTTGGCGGAGAAGCACTGAGATGGATTTTACCGTTATCACCGATAATATCGGCTATTTGATGTGGGGTACGTTCCCTGAGGGGCCACTGGGTGGCGCGGCGCTGACGCTGGTGATGAGCCTGCTGGCGGGCGTCGCCTCTGCCGTTTTAGGGACGATTTTGGGCGTGGCGCTGGCGATGTCGCGAGGCGTATGGAGCGCGCTGTTGGCGATGGTGCTAGGGTTCTTCCGGGCGATTCCCGTCATTATGCTGATTTTCTGGACTTACTTCCTGTTGCCGATCGTGTTTGGTGTTGATATCCCTGAAATCACTACCGTGGTGTGCGCGCTGGCGCTGATCGCCTCGGCATATCTGGCTCATGGTGTAAAGGCGGGCATTGTCGCCATCGGGCGTGGTCAGTGGCAGGCCGGACTCTCGCTGGGGCTGAGCCGCTGGCAGGTACTGTGGCAAATTGTACTTCCGCAGGCGCTGCGGATGATGGTGCCTTCCTTTATTAACCAGTGGATTTCCCTGATTAAAGATACCTCACTGGCCTACATTGTTGGCGTTGGCGAACTGACCTTTCTTGCTACGCAGGTCAATAACCGCAGCATGGTCTACCCGATGGAAGTTTTCCTGTTTGTCGCGCTGGTCTACTTTGTGTTTTGCCTGTCGCTGGAACTGCTGGCGAATGCGGTTAATGCCCGTTTTAGCCAGCAGGAAAAGCAGCCGAAGCGTCGTCTGCTGTGGTGGCGGAATAAGCCAGCCTGAAATGCGGTTATTGCGCGGTGATAGTCCAGCCTTTTTCGCGCCAGATTTGCGGCAGTTCGCGCATATCGTCAAACATCGTGACCAGCGGGTGATGAATCGGCTGGTTGTGGGGATCGGCGCAGTAATAGAACACGGGAATGCCCGCCGCGATGCCTGCCTGTACGCCAGCGGCAGAATCTTCAACCAGAATGCAGTGTTCAACAGGAAGCTGTAACTGCTCGGCGGCGTGATACAGCACTGCTGGGTCGGGTTTCCACTTTTTCAGATCGTAGCCGCTATAGAGATGGTCGCCAAACAAATCGAGCATGTGCGTCAGGCCGAGCGAATGCTGCATCTTACTCACCGGGCCGTTGGAAACCACCGCCATCGGGACGGTGATGGACTGCACTAATTCACGTGCACCCTCGATAGGTTGCAGGTACTCATCGAACAGACGCTTCACTTCTTGCCGGAAATGACGCTCCGCGTCTTCTACCGATACGGTTAAGCCATGCTGCTGGCTGATGCGGGCAATAATCTCGTACAGCTTCACGCCCTTGTAGGTTTTTATCACCTCCTCCAGCGATAAGTTCACCCCATACGGAATGAAGATATTCACATAGGCCTGGCAACACAGCACTTCGCTATCAACCAGCGTGCCATCACAGTCGAAGAAGACGCATTCAATACGGGGCATGACTAATCCTTATCGATGAAATAAAGCAAATACCTAATGCCGATCATGTAAGAACCGAAATACACGGAGCGACCACATGGCGAGGCTTCCTGTGGGAACCTCATCCCCGTGTTTCTCCTAAAAATGGACTTAAGTGATCAGGATTAAGCCGATGACTCTTACTTTAACTAATTGACCCAATATTGCGACCTATACTCGTCATACTTCAAGTTGCATGTGCGTTGGCAGCGTTCAGTCACCCGAATCACTTACTTGAGTAAGCTTATCGGGATTCCTTCTCTTGCCGCCTTCCTGAAACTCGAATTATTTAGAGTATATAAAGCTATTTTCACGGCGATCTTGCAGAAAATTAAGGGGTTTCAAACGAGGGATTTCGGCGCAATAGCCATGGGGTTAATAGGTTCTTCTTATTTGATGAAAAAAAACGTGGGATCAACGTAAAAACGTAGAATTTTGTTATAGGATACCCGACGACAGTTATTCCCTTCTTTGGATTGGTACTAATGAATAAATCACAACCCGGTTCTGCTACCGAGCAGGGCCTGCTGGAGCGCGTGTTTAAGCTTAAACAACATGGCACTACAGCACGTACGGAAACGATTGCTGGTTTCACGACGTTTTTGACGATGGTTTACATCGTTTTTGTTAACCCGCAGATTTTGGGCGTCGCGGGGATGGATACCAAAGCGGTCTTTGTGACCACCTGTCTGATTGCGGCATTCGGCAGTATTTTAATGGGGCTGCTGGCTAACCTGCCTGTGGCACTGGCTCCGGCAATGGGATTGAATGCGTTTTTCGCTTTTGTTGTTGTAGGTGCGATGGGGCTGCCATGGCAGGTGGCGATGGGCGCTATTTTCTGGGGCGCAATCGGTTTCCTGTTGCTGACTATCTTCCAGATTCGCTATTGGATGATCGCCAATATCCCGCTTAGTCTGCGTCTGGGTATTGCCAGTGGTATCGGGTTGTTTATTGCCATGATGGGCCTAAAAAACGCCGGTATTATCGTTCCCAACCCTGAAACACTGGTGACGATTGGTAACCTGACTTCACACAGCGTGCTGTTGGGTGCTCTGGGCTTTTTCATCATTGTGGCGCTGGCTTCACGTAATATTCACGCCGCTGTGCTGATTTCCATCGTGGTGACGACCTCAATCGGCCTGTTGCTGGGTGATGTTAAATTTACTGGCGTGTTTTCACTGCCGCCAAGCGTAACGTCGGTGGTCGGTCAGGTTGATCTGATGGGGGCGCTGAACCTCGGGATGTCCGGCATTATTTTCTCCTTCATGCTGGTTAACCTGTTTGACTCCTCTGGCACGCTGATTGGCGTGACGGACAAAGCTGGACTGGTCGATGCTCGCGGTAAGTTCCCGCGTATGAAGCAGGCGCTGTATGTTGATAGCATCAGCTCTGTGGCGGGTTCATTTATCGGGACATCATCTGTTACTGCGTATATTGAAAGTTCTTCAGGTGTGTCCGTGGGTGGACGCACCGGTCTGACTGCTGTGGTTGTTGGCCTGCTGTTCCTGCTGGTGATCTTCCTGTCACCGCTGGCGGGTATGGTGCCTGCCTATGCGGCCGCTGGCGCGCTGATTTACGTGGGCGTATTGATGACGTCCAGCCTGGCACGCGTGAAGTGGGACGACCTGACCGAAGCCGTTCCTGCCTTTATTACCGCGGTGATGATGCCGTTCAGCTTCTCGATTACTGAAGGGATCGCGCTGGGCTTCATTTCTTACTGTGTGATGAAGTTGGCGACGGGGCGTTGGCGTGAAATCAGCCCTTGCGTGGTGGTGGTTGCACTGCTGTTCCTGCTGAAAATCGTGTTTATCGACGGGCATTAATTGGTTCGTGGCTCCGGGGTTTCCCGGAGCCTCAGCCAGCGACGAGGCAGATGGCTACTGTGATGCGGTAGAGGTGACTTTTTCTATCGTATGGCTGGTTAACTTCATATAGCGTACAGATTGGCGCTGCTGCTGTAAGATTTCCCCCGACTTTCTCATGCCCGATGCCGATGTGTATTTCCACATGACGAGTCGGTTAAGCGTGGGGATATGGGCGCAGGCCCATGCAAGATAATCATCAACATCGCTCATCACTTCTACGGCTGGTATGTCGGTTGAACGTAGCCTGCCGGAGGCGGGGTGAAGTTTAAGGTTATGGGGAAGATGGCTATTTGCACCAGGCATTTTCACCAGCGACTGACGAATGGTGCATAATTGCGTTGCCGCTTCCAGTGGGTCGCGCTGAGCGTCAATCCACGCCTGTTCAGCCTGCGTTTGCGCCTGCATCTGTGGGACGGTCTGATTTGTTGGCCTGACATGAACGATTTCGATATCCATACCGACGCTTCCCTCTTCGCTCAGGAGGATAGCAATCGTATTGCCTGCATAGCCGATGCTGAAATTGGGTAGATTAGGATCGGCAAAATAAGGACGACCTTCAGGGGACACCAGCAGCGTGGGTAACAGCGGATAACCGAAAAAATAGAACATCATCTCAGCCAGCAGCGCTCGGCTTTTCAGATAACGCTCACGGCGTTTGGCTGAAAAACTTTGTGTTGATGAGATGAGCCTATCAGGCAGTCTTTGTAATTCAGGAAGCGCTTCCGTGCTTGTCCACCTGACAAAATGGCAGGTCATTGTTCACTCCATGATCGTGATAAAAGATGGGAACCTATCAGGTACTACCAATGCATATTATCAGACTAATATGTGATCTAAAGAAAAATCGATGGATAAATCGGCGATAATTATTAATTAGGCACAACGAATTTTCTGTATTGCGTGTTGTTTAGCGATCCTTCCCTGTCCGCCACATTCCCGCCTGTTTAATGGCTTGACCATCCCAATGCGGAACGCTGTTGTTTTTCCCGCGTCTGCTTGCGCAACTCATCCTCTGTCACTAATCGCAGCGCCGATGTCGGACACACGCTGACACAGGAAGGGCTTGGAGCTACATCGACGCATAAGTCGCATTTGTGGACTTCACTTTGCGTATTCTCGTCATTTGAGGCTTTCGTTACCACATTGATGGCACCGAAGGGACAGGCGACCACACAGCTTTTGCAGCCGATGCAGCGGGACTGGATAACCTGAACACTGTCTCGATCGCGCACCAGCGCGTCATTTGGGCACACGCTGGCACAGGGGGCGTTCTCACACTGGCGACAAAGAACGGGTACGCTGATGCTGGCGCTTTTAATCACTTTCAGGCGGGGAAAGAAATGAGATGGCCGCAGTTGTGCACTTTGGCCACCGCTATGAGCGACCGCGCAGGCGATCTCACAAGTCCGGCAGCCGATACATTTTTCTGCTTCGGCGATAACAAATTGATTCATGAGCGGACCTCCTCGCGGGTTGCGTTCATCTCTGGGCGTTGCGGGTGGGCGGGAATAGCCCCGGTTACGGCGGTCAGCCCCATTGTCGCAATCATTCCCAATGCGGCTTTTCGTCCATCCGCAATGGCGGTAACCACCAGATCGGCACCGCGTACGGCGTCACCGCCAGCAAAAATACGCGGATGATTGGTTTGGCAAGGTATCTGACTATCGAGAGGGGCTGTGATGTATCCCCAATCATCTAGCTCGACGTCCGCTTCTTCCAGCCATGGCATTCTGTGTGACTGAAAACCAAATGCGGTTATTACGGCTTCTGCGGGTTGAATGAATTCCGAGCCAGGAATGGGGCGCGGACGACGGCGGCCGCTGGCATCAGGCTCGCCCAGTTCGGTACGAACCAGACTAATACCGCACACTTCGCCCTGTTCATTGAGGCAGATTTTTTGTGGCTGGACGTTAAACATGAACTCCACGCCTTCTTCGCGGGAGTTTTTCACCTCTTTTTTCGAACCGGGCATGTTGGCTTCATCACGACGATAGGCGCAGGTTACAGATATCGCACCTTGCCGAACGGATGTGCGCAGGCAGTCCATCGCAGTGTCCCCACCGCCGAGCACGACGACGCGTTTGCCCGCCATCGAGATATAGGGCTCATCGTCTAATTCAGGTAATCCCATAACGTGTTTGGTATTGGCGATCAGGAAAGGAAGCGCGTCGAAGACGCCGGGTGCCTCTTCATTATCAATATTGGCTTTCATGGAGCGATAGGTGCCCACACCGAGGAAAACGGTGTCATAGTCGTCCAGAAGCTGAGCCAGAGAAATGTCTTTCCCCACCTCGGTATTCAGCTGGAAGTTGATGCCCATTGAGCGGAATACTTCACGACGATGAATCAGAACGTCTTTGTCCAGTTTGAACGACGGAATCCCGAACGTGAGCAGGCCACCAATTTCCGGGTGACGATCGAACACGACGGCCTGTACGCCGTTGCGTGCCAACACATCGGCACAGGCTAGCCCAGCCGGGCCAGCCCCGACGATCGCGGCACGCTTTCCGCTGGGAATGACACGCGTCATATCGGGCGACCAGCCCATTTCCATCGCGGTATCGGTAATGTAGCGCTCAACGTTGCCGATGGTGATCGCGCCATATTCTTTGCCCAGCGTACAAGCCCCTTCGCATAATCGGTCCTGCGGGCATACCCGACCACAGATTTCTGGCAGGCTGCTGGTTTGATGCGAGAGCTCGACGGCTTCAAGAATGCGACCTTGCTTTGCCAGGCTTAGCAATTCGGGAATATTGTTATGCAGCGGACAGGTCCACTCGCAGATCGCGCGTTTGCCACAGGAAAGGCAGCGGTCAGCCTGATCTTCCGTCTGCTGCACGGAGAAGCCATGATAGATTTCATCAAACGTTGAGGTTCTCTTGGTCAGCGGCTTTTTCTCTGCATCCCGGCGTGGCCAGTTTTTTCTTTTACTGAGTGGATTAGTCGTCACCGTTTTCAGCACGGGCGTTTCACGCTGCCAGTGGGAAGCTGAACGTTGCGCCATCACGTGCTGTTTCTCTTGGCGACGGTCAGCTAGCGTTTGTTCACTGACTAACTGCAATGCCTGCGTTGGGCAGGCTGCCACACACGCTTGTCCTTCTGGGCGGTCGGCGCAGAGATCGCATTTATGAGCGACGGTGCTGTTGTCCACAGGGTTTGTTACCATCGACATCGCGCCAAACGGGCAAGCTAGTACACAGCTTTTGCAGCCGATGCACTTTTCCTGAACGAGCTGAATGCTATTGTCCTTTCTGATCAAGGCCTGTGTTGGGCACACGCCTGCGCAGGGTGCATCTTCACAGTGACGGCATGTCACGGCAGCCCGAAGCTTTGGCGTATTGAACGCCTTGATTCTGGGCTGAAATACCGTAGCGCTATCTGGATAGCGGTCGTCATTGTGTGAAATCACACAGGCGATTTCACATGCATGGCACCCCATGCAGTCTTGAGTACTGGCAATAACAAATCGGTTCATTACCTTTTCCCACCCTTGATCCCTCGATCGTGGCCTTTATCCTAATAGCTGGATAACTCTCTGACCTTGATATAAAGCAGGTAAAAAGTCGGTTAATGTTAAATTCCACTCGTGTTATTCATGAAATTATTGAATCGTTTCAGTGGGTTGCGATGTTAGGTGAAAGTAATGGCATGGTTGCATATAACCTTGTTTTTTATCCGGTTTATTGTGATTTATCTCGGGTAAAAATTCTGATTTTCATTACTTTTGTTAATTTTCCTATGAAATAACTCGTTACTTTTACTTACGCCCTTCATAATGCCGGACATCATTTAAATGCAGCAAAACAGTGTTTAAGCTAAATAATATTTTTTACGATATTTTCATTATGAATCAATAACAGGGCTTGCTCAGGGTTAATAGTCACTAAGGGATAGTGTTATGAATAAAAAAGTCGTTCTATGTTCTGTATTCATGTCAGCTGCGCTATTGAGCGGATGTGCCACAGAGTCTTCTCGTACCGTAGAAGCCCAAAAAGTGACTTCTTACAGTACGCCTTATCAGGGCGTTCGCAGCCCGATTTCTGTCGGAAAATTTGAAAACCGCTCTAACTACATGAACGGTATTTTTTCTGATGGTGTTGACCGCTTAGGTAATCAATCCAAGACCATTCTTGTGAGCCATCTTCAGCAGAGTGGCCGTTTTAACGTGTTGGATCGCACCAACATGGAAGAGCTGAAAGCAGAAGCGGGTATTAAAGGGCAAACGCAGACGCTGAAAGGCGCGACCTATGTTGTTACCGGCGATGTGACCGAGTTTGGTCGCAAAGAGGTGGGTGACCATCAACTGTGGGGCATCCTTGGTCGCGGTAAAACACAGGTTGCTTACGCAAAAACCACGTTGAATGTGGTGAACGTACAAACGTCTGAAGTGGTGTATTCCGTACAAGGTGCGGGCGAGTACACGTTGTCCAACCGTGAAATTATCGGTTTCGGCGGTACGGCCAGTTATGACTCGACGCTGAACGGTAAAGTGCTGGATTTGGCTATTCGTGAAGCCGTCAATAATCTGGTTGCAGGAATTGAAAGCGGTGCCTGGCGCCCAGCGAACTAATGGAATAGGAATATAACCATGTTATCTCATAAGAAAGTTACCCTGCTATTGGCAGTAGCGGTACTGGCTGGCTGCGCGTCCGCGCCGAAAACGATTTACAGCTGGGACAACTATCAGCCTGCGCTTTATGATTATTATCAACAAGATAAAGTCGGTCCAGAACAACAGATCCTTGCTCTGAATGAGTCGATCGAAAAAGCGAAAGCCGCAAATAAGCCTGTTCCGCCGGGACTCTATGCTCAACTTGGGTTGCTGTACGCCAATACTGGCCGTGATAGTGAAGCTCGCCAACAGTTTGAAACTGAAAAAGCGAAATTCCCTGAATCAGCACCTTTCATGGACTTCCTGTTGAGCAAAAATAAAGGGAATATTAAATGAATCGTTTCTTAGGATTATGTGGTCTGGTTTTTGCGCTGGTGCTGACTGGCTGTGCTAAACCCGTACCTTATGACTACACGTCATTTAAGCAGAGTAAGCCGAAGTCTATTCTGGTCTTACCGCCGGTTAACCATTCTCCTGATGTGAAAGCAAGCTACAGTCTGCTTTCACAAGTCACCTACCCGCTGGCAGAATCCGGTTATTACGTATTGCCTGTTGCGGTAGTGGATGAAACGTTCAAACAGAATGGCTTATCTACCGCGTCGGATATCCATGCGCTGAGCACGGCGAAGCTGCACCAAATTTTTGGTGCTGATGCTGCGTTATATCTGGATGTGAAAGAGTACGGCACGTCATACATCGTGATTAGCAGCGAAACCCGCGTTTCTGCGGATGCGCGTCTGGTTGATCTGCGTACCGGCAAACTGCTGTGGAGCGGAAGCGCAACGGCTTCCAGCAACGAGCAGCAATCAAATTCTAACGGCGGCATCATCGGTGCTCTGGTGCAGGCTGCGGTGAGCCAGATTGCGGACACGATCTCCGACAAAGGCCATGATGTTGCTGGCGTGACCAGCTCGCGCCTGCTCGCGGCAGGTCATCCACGCGGGATGCTGTACGGGCCTCGCTCATTGCAATACGGTAAAGAAACGTACTGATCTGCCAGGTAGTACATCGCTAAATCGACATAACCAACGCCGTTCGTCATTGAACGGCGTTTTTTATCACCTTAGTTCGGTCGTCGGTGATGCTACGCGTCAGCGGCCTGATTGCGATGTTGTTTATGATTGCGCGTTATCCAGACGAAGGCCGAGGTTAGCAACAGAATCAGCGTTGCGACTGCCAGTACGGCGGAAAACCCAGAATCAAAAGCGGCATGTGCCTGTGTGATAAGCGTCCGCTGCATATTTTCTGGTAAGGATTCGGCAAAAATTAACGCTTCATCCAGACTGTCATAGGCGGTGTCCGGTACGGTAAACCCAGTAGGTAGCATAAACGTCGCAGAATAAGCGAAAGACAGCAAACTGCCCATCAACGTCACCCCTGTTGCGCCACCCAATTCATAAGACACTTCTTCTATTGATGCTGCCATCCCCGCTTTTGCCGCGGGAGCAACCTGCATAATGGTGCTCGATGCGGCTGTCATGGTTGATCCCACACCAGCGCCAATCACCGTCAAGCTGATGATTTGTACCACTGTGCTGGCATTGTGCAGCAGCAGATAGCTCCCCATACCCAATGCCGAAATCAGCAGGCCTGCCGCCAGTATTTTCCCACTATTCACATGCGGTAATATCTTTCCGGTCAATGGACCGGAGATAAAAGACGCCAGCGACAGCGGTAAAATGAACAATCCTGCCTGTAGTGGAGATAGCCCGACCACTAACTGCAATCGCTGTGTGAAAGCCAGTTCCATTCCGATCAATGCGGCAGCCGCCACGATGGCAGCCGCTACAGCGGCGCTGAAAGGCCGCAGGCGGAAGAGGGAGAAATCTACTAAAGGATGCGTGCTGTTACGCTGACGCCTGACGAATAGGGTAATGAATGCTACACCGATAAGCAGAGCGATCAGCGCATCGTCATAAGAGGGAACTCGCTTGCCCAGTTCTTTTATGGCATAGGTCACACCAATTAAACCTACCATGATTAATAGGGAACCAATGAAATCCCAGCGGTGTGAGGCGTTGCCTGGTCGATGTGGAATCACGGTGATTCCCATGATGAGTGCAAGCAGCACTACGGGTACATTAATGAGGAAAACCGATCCCCACCAGAAATATTCAAGCAGTATCCCCCCCATTACGGGGCCAAATGCTGCGCCGCCGGATGCCACCGCAGCCCAGATACCAATTGCCAGCGCGCGTTCCCGTTCATCAACGAAGGTCAGACGGATAATCGAGAGGGTGGCTGGCATCATCATGGCTGCCCCTACCGCCAGCAAAGCGCGAGCGGCGATAAGAATACCGGGGGTGGGCGAATAAGCCGCCAGCAATGATGCGGTACCAAAAACCACCAGGCCAGAAATAAATAAAGGCTTATGGCCTAGCTTATCACCCAGTGTACCCATGCCCAACAGCAAACCAGAAGCGACCAGCGCGTAGATATTAACGATCCACAGCTTATCCGATGCGGTCGCGTGCAAATCATGGGTTAGCGTTGGGAGCGCGGTGTACAGCACCGTCATATCGATAACAATCAGGAAAAGGGCACTGGAAACAATGGCCAAAATCAGCCACTTTTTTGGTGATTGCATAGCGGGGTCTCTATCTTCGATTTCATCTGTGAATAGCAGATTCGATGATATAGGCTTTCCCTTTTAATAAAAGGTATTTTCATGCTATCGGTTTTGTTATCGAATTTACATCAGGGCTTGAATTGACGCGATTACGCCCTTGTTCTTTTGCTATGTACAATAATTTGTCTGCTTCTTTAAACGCTTCATGGAAATCTTCAATTCTTTCCAGATGAAAAAAACTGACACCTATACTGGTTGTGCATCGAACGGTATGACCATTTGAAATAGCTAATGGCGAGCCTTCGATAATAGATCGTATCCTCTCCGCTATATCTAAGCAGTCATTTTCTGATAGACCCTGGATTATTATTAAAAACTCCTCTCCTCCCCATCGGCACAGTAGGTCTTGAGGTCGGGTATGTTGCTTAAGAGTCGCAGAAAATTCTCTGATGACATTATCGCCTACGGCGTGTCCATAGGTATCATTAACTTTCTTGAAGTGGTCAATATCAAGAACAAGCAAGGACATCATTTTATTCTCGCCATCACGCATGGAGTTAATGATATTCATCATGTGTTGATTGAGTGAGCGCCTGTTTAACATACCCGTTAATGCATCATGGTTGCTGATTAATTCTATTCTTTTTATGTTCTTTCTATTTTTGTTAATAAAAAAAGATGCGGTAAGGACGGTGATGATGATCACGGATGTGTTTACTTGAAATAAGTAAGATAATTCGAATAAATAGTCTTTTTCTATTTTGTCATGAACGCCTATCAATCTATTTATATAAATATAATTTAGTGCAATACCCGTTACTGTGCACAGTATAATGATTTTGTTAAATGATAGAGATAAAGAAAGGTAAATCAATGGTAAAATTGCTAATACAC
Source organism: Pectobacterium sp. IFB5596 (assembly GCF_021432585.1). NCBI lineage: Bacteria > Pseudomonadati > Pseudomonadota > Gammaproteobacteria > Enterobacterales > Pectobacteriaceae > Pectobacterium > Pectobacterium sp. IFB5596. Next base: position 202,053 of record NZ_LXFY01000030.1, on the reverse strand, counting down.
TCAGTGTGATGTTCAACGACGCTATGCAGAAAATAATAATGATAGGGTAGAATATAAATAATGGTTTTTTTATGGTTCTTTTAATTGAACTCCTTGATATTTTCAATGCATTCTTTATGTTTTTTGTTACATTTAAAAATAAAAAGACAAAAATAACACCAGAACTTAATTCTTCACTAAACCATTTCCTTGAAAGAATAAAAACGTTTTCGTTGTTGGGCGTTGTCGATAAATACAACCCATAGAATGTAGCTGAAAAAATAGCGCCAATAGAAATAGAGATAAATAAATAGAAAATATAGTTTTTGCTTAGTTGGCTATACGCTTTGTTTTTTACCTTTAAAAATATTATTAGTGTTATCCATGCTGTAACGAAAAAAACTACACCTGCTGTGCAGTAAATAACTTTTTCAAAAAAAGATTGATCGCTCTCAAGGTGAATCGCAGGTAGCAGCATACCGATGAAACCGACCATGCATAAAATAACGCTGTGCAATAATTTGTTTTTTATGCTTTTATCTCGACTGCGGTAGCGTATAAGAAAGCAAAATAAGAGAATGTCTGCCGGCCAGAAGAGAGAAGTATCGTCAAGCAACCTGAAAGACAAACCTAGGTAACTCATAATTAAGGTTGAACTGAAAATAATTAATAATTCATATGCGCGAATTTTCATTTTTTTTCCCGGTTAACCTATTTTACCCTTCATCACTTTTGTACCAGAATCACCATAAATTACCTTCTTATCTTACATCATTTTATGCATTTCTGACGCCAGCATGAAAAGTGAACTCAATATGTGAGTTCACTTACTCATCACTTTGCTCTTTTTTATCCTGATGAGACATTAATTGGCATGGAGGGAGTGGGGTCACGCTCCTAGAAAGGCTTGAATCTCCTGTTTATTTTTCAATACAAACATCTGATCTTTTTCGTTATTTTCATTTGTTAAGCGGATGTGGAATCGGCTGAGTGTTTCATGTAAGCACGCCAGACGGCAGGATATATTCAACTCGCCATTGGTCATACCATATTCCAGTTCCAACGCGCGCTGATGTGCCAGTGGCAGTTGATCGCTAGGGACCAAAATTAACTGAAGATAGGTATGCCACGGATAATCGTTAGTGGAATCGACCGTCGAGGGTTCGATACTTTCAATGTTGAGGATTCGCGTAAGAATGAAGTCATTAAACTGTTGCTCGGTATGGCAGTAGGCTCGTACTCGCCAGCGTAATCCGTCATTGCCTAAGGCGTGTGGGGAAATGAGCCGTGGCGAATTATCCATTGATGATGAGGATTGATAGCGGATACTCACCGCCTTTTTTTCACGAATTGCGCGAACAATGACTTCAACAACCTGTTCATTGTAGGTGTTGAGTGGGACATGAATCCAGCACACCTCTGGGGCAGACTCAATGAAACTGGCGTCCGCTTCAAGGACACCCGTCTTCATTGCCAATAATTCCGCGAGATAGCGTTGGGCTGAATTCTGTGGGTAGACCGCAGAGAATGTTGGCGTAGCCGTGTAAGTTTTGGTGCGTCGATCGTAGATCAGATTATGGGGGGCGATCTCAATATATTTAGCGATGTCGAGCGACGCCTGAGGGATCGATAGCCCAAAAAAAGACGTCAGATCGGTACGATTTATGTGCCCACTCCACCGTAACCGAAAGTCGATGAATTGAAGCCGACGTTCCAGCCCCCAACTGCGCCCTTTAGTTGCCTGATCTGAACCTGTTACTGAAGTCTTAGCCATATGCGTATAAAAATTATATTGATAAAAAATATATATGCATTATTATGCGCGAAACTGGCCTTAGCGTCTATCTCTGACTTTGAATCACGGGAGGGATCGGTGCATGCCGCGTTTAGACTCGATAAGAGGTGTTAAGTCATGAAACCAGCGTTCAACGATGTATTTGAATGTCATTCTGTTATCACTGGTGGGGAGATTCAGCGATGAGTTTTGTTCATTCTCATTCAAGCAGACTCAATCCAATATTATTTAACTTACTTAAATCATTCGTTTATTTTTCCATTTCTGCCGGTGTAGCGGCGGCAGAATCCCACTATGACACGTTAATTAGCAACGCCCAGCAGGGCGATATCTCCCCTGCGACGTTATGGCTTGATGCGCAATCCCGGAATCGCGTATTGACCACTGCCGAGGTGACCGACTGGCTGCTTATTAACGGTTGGGCGGGAAAGGATGCAGAAGTGCTCCGAATCTGGAAAACCTATTCGCCAACGATGTCACTACCCGATCCGGCACTGAGGGCGGCGGCGAAGTCCTACCGTAATCTCCGTCAGTGGCAGCCATCGCTGGAATTATGGCTGCGGGTTTTACAACGCACTCCACGGGATGATGATGCACGTAGTGGCTTGATACTCACCCTCGCCGATGCCGGGCAGACAAAAAGGTCGCTGGAATTGGCTACGTCTCGCGTTAAGCGCGAGCCAACAGCGAACCATTGGCGTGAATTAGCGTGGGTACAGCGTATCGCGGGGAAGCATACGGATTCCCTCTTTTCTATCATGCAGGCCATGCGTCACGCACCGCAGGATAAAGCACTGCTTTCTGATTACAGCGATATTCTTTCCGGTAATACGATTAGCGCATCGGCATTGAGCGCGTTGAAAGACAGCAAACTTCATGTCTTCCAGACTGATGAAAGACAACGCCCACGAGAGCTGGATGCGGCGGCTGAGCTGGTTCGTCTTGCGTTCATCACGTCCACAACGGAAAAGGAGCGCTTCGTTGTTGCAGATCGCGCGTTGGCTCGTTATGACAACTTGATGAATCAATGGCGAGCGCTTCCTTCGGCAACCGCCAGCTATCGCCATGCTCGCATTGATAGGCTAGGTGCGTTGCTCGTCCGCTATCGCATGGAAGAAATTATTTCGGAATACCAATCACTCCTCAAAGAGGGGGATATTCCTGGCTATGCACGACGCTGGGTGGCTTCAGCCTATCTCTATCTGAAGCAGCCTGAAAAAGCAGAGCAGATTCTCCGCTCGGTAATACAAGAGGACGCTTCGCAACACGTTCAGATAGCGCAGCAAGGCGATTTTTTCTACAGCATCCTGGAAAATGAGAAAGTTGAGCAGGCTGCGCAGCTGTCAGCTCAAGCTGAAGAAAAAACGCCTTATAAGAAACATGTTTATGGCTTGCCAACCTTCATACCTAACGATGATTGGGTTGATATCAAATACCTGCGTATGCAGTCGCTGATTTCCCATAACGATCTTCCTGCTGCACAACGGCTGGCGGAAAACCTGGCTTTTAGTGGACCAGGAAACCAAACGCTGAGTATCAGTTTGGCCGGGGTTTATCTAACCCGGGGATGGCCGCGTCGTGCCGAAGCGGTATTAAAACGAGCTGAGCTGTTGGAATCACGATCGTTCCGGTTGGAAACTTATCAAGGGCTCACCGCATTGGAATTGCAGGAGTGGCATCAGCTTGGTGAGTTGACTGAGGATACCGTAGCTCGCTACCCGGATGATTTCTCTGTGAAACGATTAGCGCGTTTGCGTCAGATTCATCATATGGCAGAGCTGCGTGTTGCAGGTACTCAGGGTCTCAAGTCTGATAGTCCGGTCAAGGGAATGAATGACACAGATCTTGATGCTGTGCTCTATAGCCCGCCGTTTGCCGACCATTGGAGAGCGTTCTCTGGGGGGGCTTTTAATCAAAGTGATTTCACGGAAGGACGGGCTATTCATCGCACTATGCGCGGCGGCGTGGAATTTACCAACCGCGACAATTGGGCTGAGGCCGAGTTTTCACACCGAAATTTTGGATTTGGCTCTGATATCGGCGCGCGTCTCTCTTATCGACATGACATTAATGACGTTTGGCGTGTCGGCCTCACTGCTGAACGGTTAATGCGCAGCACGCCGCTACGTGCACTTAAAAATGGCATTACGGCGAATGGCAGCGGGGGGTATGTACGCTGGCGGCAAAGCGAACGCCGTTCATGGCAAGCAGACCTGTCGAACGGGGGGTTTTCTGATGGCAACAGACGTCAGGAATATGCGCTGAGTGGGCAAGAGCGCCTCTTTTCATCACCGTCTTTAACGCTGGATTTCACCCCGTCAATCGGCTTGGGGTCAAACAGCAAGCAGGCCGTTCCTTATTACAACCCGCGGAATTATGTGGCTGTGCTGCCCGCTGTCACCCTCGATCACTTGCTTTACCGACATTACCAGACGGAGTGGCATCAAGAAGTGAAGGCTGGCGTAGGGCGTTACTGGCAAAAGGGTGAATCCGCAGGGGTTATCACCACACTCGGATATGGGCAAAGAGTACGGTGGAATGACGTACTGGATATGGGGGTGAGCGCTCAGTGGGATAAGCGACCTTACGACGGTAAGCGGGAGCAAAACGTGTCGCTGTCTTTTGATTTGAATTATCGGTTTTGAGGAGAAAGGTGATGTCATTCATACGACTACGAAACTTTGTAATGACGTTGGGGGTGCTAATACTCACCGCCTGTGCACATTCCGTCGACGTGAAATATAGCTCGCCAGCAGAGCGCCCTATCTTGATCAAAGAACAGCCCTGGAAGGCCAATCAATATATTGTTATTGCCTATCATGATGTTGCCGATGAGGGTGCCGATCAGCGGTTTATGGCAGTACGAACCCGTGCACTGAATGAACACTTTGTTTGGTTAAGGGAAAATGGTTACCACCCGGTATCCGTTGATGACATTCTGGCTGCGGGTTCTGGAGGAAAACCACTCCCGGACAGGGCCGTGTTACTGACATTTGATGATGGTTACAGTAGTTTTTATCATCGCGTTTACCCTCTTCTGAAAGCCTATGGTTGGCCTGCGGTACTGGCACCCGTCGGGCGCTGGCTGGATACACCAGAAGATCAGCCGGTGGATTTCAGTGGTGTTCAAGTACCTCGTAACCATTTCCTTACCTGGCAGCAAGTCGGTGAAATGGCGCAATCGGGCCTGGTTGAAATTGGGGCACATACTTATGACTTACATAAAGGGATTCAGGCAAACCCGCAGGGGAATATGGAGCCTGCTGCCGTCACCCGTCACTATTTTCCTGAGAGTAAGCGATACGAAACGCGGGATGAGTATCGTCAACGTTTTGCGCATGATACGGACCTCATTACTAAAAGAATCGTTGATGCGACGGGGAAAAAGCCTCGGGTTTGGGTCTGGCCTTATGGTGCGATCAGTGGGGACGCGCTAAGCATTGTTAGGCAGCGCGGCTATCAGATGGCGCTGACGCTTGGAAGCGGACCCGCATCGGCTGATTCGCCGTATAACGTTCCTCGGATACTGATTAACAATAATCCAGATGTGCAACAGTTTGCGTTGTTGGTTAGTTATGCCCGAGAACCTGAGGTCATACGGGTTGCGCATATCGATCTGGATTATGTTTATGACACCGATAAAGTGCAGCAGTCCCGTAATGTGGATGCATTAGTTCAACGCGTTGCCGACTTGCGTATTAATACCGTTTATCTTCAGGCTTTCTCCGATCCGAAGGGGGATGGCAACGTACAGTCACTCTATTTTCCTAATCGCTGGATGCCTGTTCGAGAAGACCTATTCAATCATGTGGCCTGGCAGCTAGCCTCGCGGGCACTTGTTCGCGTTTACGCCTGGATGCCGGTGCTGGCTTTTGATATGGATGATGAGACGTTGCAGCGCGTTGAGCGGATCGACAGTGAGAGCGGGCAACGTAGTATCAACCACAGCCAATATCGGCGTTTATCGCTATGGGATGCGGAGGCCAGAAGACGAATTACTGATATTTATGAGGATCTTTCCTCTTACGCCATGTTTAGTGGCATCTTATTTCATGATGATGCGGTGCTTGCAGACGATGAAGACGCAAGCCATCAAGCCATACAGGCATATCAAGAGGCTGGGTTCCCCGGCACGATTGACGACATTCGTCGCGACCCCCAGCTTACGGCACGCTGGACGCGGTTTAAAAGTAAGGCATTAACAGATTTTACGCTCGATCTGGCCGCTCGTGTGCATGAGATCCGCGGCCCGCAAGTCCAAACCGCGCGCAACATTTTCGCGCTCCCTGCTATTGAGCCGGAGAGTGAAGCATGGTTCTCCCAAAATCTGGATGACTTCCTTGCCGCTTATGACTGGGTTGCCCCCATGGCAATGCCATTGATGGAAAACGTCGCGTCTAGGGACAGCGATGTGTGGCTGCAAAAACTGGTACAGGAAGTGGCTCGCCGCCCCGGCGCGCTGAATAAAACAGTATTTGAACTTCAGGCAAGGGATTGGCGTGTCCCAGGAGAACCGTGGTTAGACACCGCGCAATTGGTTAAATGGATGACCGTGTTGCAACTGAATGGTGCGCAAAATTACGGTTATTATCCGGATGATTTTCTTAATAATTCGCCTGAATTAGAGAGCATCCGCCCCATGATTTCATCAGAATGGTACCCACTGCCATGATAGAGAGAATTTTAGCTTTCTTCATATTATGCCTGATGCTCGGCATCCCTTTTGGCGTCATGTTCTCTTTTACAGGGGATGTCATCCTAAACTTTACCTTTTTCTGGCCTTTATTTATGTCAGGGATATGGATAACGGGTGGGCTGTATTTCTGGTTTCACCATGAACGTCATTGGCGCTGGGGGGAGGGGGTCATGCCTGATGAGCCAGCCGGACGTCCGTTAGTATCGATCTTGATCCCTTGCTATAACGAAGGGCCTAACGTGTGTGAAACCATTGAGGCGGCATTAGCACAACATTATACCCATATCGAAGTGATTGCGGTGAATGACGGCTCTAATGATGATACGGGAGAGGTGCTCGATCGGTTGGCGGACCACTATGACAAACTGCGTGTCATTCATCTTGCGCATAATCAGGGTAAAGCGTTGGCGCTTCAAACCGCGTGCGCAGCGGCCCAGAGCGATCTGCTGGTGTGCATTGATGGTGATGCGCTTCTCGATCCCAATGCTGTCGCCTATTTGGTTAATCCATTAATCAATAACCCACGGGTTGGTGCGGTAACGGGGAACCCAAGAATAAGGACGCGTTCGACGCTGGTTGGCCGCATTCAGGTTGGTGAGTTCTCCTCAATTATCGGTCTAATCAAACGTACACAGCGGGTTTATGGCAAAGTTTTCACCGTTTCTGGCGTCGTCGCCGCTTTTCGTCGCAGTGCGCTAGCAGAGGTTGGCTACTGGAGTACCGATATGATCACGGAAGATATTGATATCAGTTGGAAGCTTCAATTGCGTCATTGGACGATATTTTTTGAGCCGCGAGCCCTGTGTTGGATTCTGATGCCGGAAAAGCTATCTGGCTTATGGAAGCAGCGGCTGCGATGGGCACAAGGTGGTGCTGAAGTCTTTTTAAAAAACTTCCGCCATTTATGGTCATGGCGCTATCGCCGAATGTGGCCGTTGTTCCTCGAATATTCTATTTCAATATTATGGGCCTTCACCTATGCCATGAGTGTCGTATTGTATTTGTTAGGCTTTTTAATCGAACTGCCTGAGGGCATCCGGGTGGAAACGCTCTTTCCTCCCGCATTTACCGGCATGATGATAGGGGTTGTTTGCTTAATCCAATTTGCCGTCAGTATGTTGATCGAACGACGTTATGAGAAAGACATTGGTAAATATCTGTTCTGGGTGGTCTGGTATCCGATGGTGTATTGGACATTGAGTCTCTTTACCAGCCTGGTTAGTTTTCCCAAGGTTATGCTGCGTTCCCGTAAAAAACGCGCGCGTTGGGAAAGCCCCGATCGTGGTATTGAAAGAGGATAAATGATGCATTCACCTTTAATCATTTCTGAAAGACGTTGGTTGCCACGCTTTATCGACGTTTTCCTGACGCTATGTGGATGGGGAATATTTATTTGGCTATTTTTTGAGGTGTTTATCGGCACTTTTTTGAATAACTATGCTTCTGACGCGTCTTTCTTTACCTCAGAAGGTTGGATTCTATCGATACATTTATCCATATTTCTGGTAAATGCTGTGCTCTTAATTGCCTGGGGAAAACTGGAACACTATCGCTATCGTTCCAGAACAGAACAAAGAACGCGTTCTGATGCGCTCAATACCAAACACGTTGCCAGAAGTTTTGCTTTATCGGATGGATTCATTCAGTCGTTGCATCGTAATAAGGTTCAGCGTGTTTGGCATAACGAGCACGGAAAAATTATTGGTATCGACAACTTATCAGTCGTGACTGACTGAAGATGCGTTTGAGTTTTATGGCGGTTGATGATGAGCGTGGGGAAGCGATGCTCTCTGATATCACCGCCTGTTTCCCAAACTCACTACTTCCTGAGCCAGAATCGTGGTTCAGGAAGCGCGCTGTTTAGCTGACAGTTGTTCAACGGATAGTTTTTCAACCGACTGCTGTGCCGCCAGAATGTCACCCAGATTTCCTTCAATCCATACCGCCAATTCTTTTACCCGCTCACCAACCTCTTTTCCTAATGGCGTCAGGCTGTATTCAACATGCGGTGGGACAACCGGATAGGCTGTTCTCAGGACAAAACCATCACTTTCCAGCCATTGCAGGGTCTGCGCCAGCATACGTTCGCTCACGCCGCCAATCCGTCGACGCAGTTGACTGAAGCGGTGCGTATCATCAAGTAATGCAATGAGGATCAGTACACCCCAGCGGCTGGTTACGTGGTTAAGTATCTGGCGAGACGGGCATTTCTCGGCTAAGACGTTGCCGGTGGGCAGAAGTGGGGGCAATAAATCTATCGGTGTTGAGTGTTGGCTCACTATACTTACCTTTGTGTGTGTACTTACTTAAAGTTAGTTTTGCCGATATTATGCCATCCAGTTCTTGTTAACAAAAGATGGTTACTGAAAGACAGTCAATAAAAGGAGCTTGAGATGATTGCGATTACTGGTGCATCTGGCCAACTGGGCCGTTTAGTCATAGCACAACTGTTAGAGAAAGTTCCGGCGAGCGACATCGTAGCGCTGGTACGTGATGTCAATAAAGTTGCCGATCTGTCGGCGCTTGGCGTGCAGGTGAAAGCCGCAGATTACAACCAGCCAGAGGCGCTGGCTTCCGCGCTGCAAGATGTGGATAAAGTGCTGCTGATCTCCTCCAGCGAAGTCGGGCAGCGTGCGGCACAACACCGTAATGTGATCGAAGCCGCCGCGAAAGCTGGGGTGAAATTACTGGCCTACACCAGCTTGCTGCACGCGGATAAATCACCGTTGGCGCTGGCGGAAGAGCACCGTCAAACCGAAGCGTTGCTGAAAGATTCTGGTTTACCGCATGTACTGCTGCGCAACGGCTGGTATACCGAGAACTATGCGGCCAGCATCCCTGCGGCGTTGGAGCACGGCGTATTTATCGGCAGTGCGGGCGAAGGAAAAATTACGTCTGCAACCCGTGAAGATTTCGCTGCGGCTGCCGTTGCGGTACTGACGAAGGAAGGACAGGCTGGCAAAGTTTATGAACTGGCCGGTGATGAGCCTTATACGTTGGCAGAACTGGCTGCGGAGATTAGCAAGCAGTCTGGTAAATCTATCGGTTATCAAAACCTGTCTGAAGCGGAGTTCACCGCTGCGCTGGTTTCCGCTGGGTTACCCGATGTTTTCGCGCAGATTATTGCAGATTCTGATGTCGGCGCATCCAAAGGCGGTCTGTTTGATGGCGGTAAGCAACTAAGCCAACTGATTGGCCGTTCAACAACACCGCTGTCAGCGGTAGTGAAAGCAACGCTGAAGTAAGGTTAACGTTTAGCTCAGGTATGGCCTGAGCTGAACTATTTAATTTCGGCTAATATATAACAATTAATATTGCTTTTTATTATTTCCTTTATATATTTCATTTCGGTGGTAGGCCATGTATTTTTCTTGCTCTTTTGATAGGGGTATATTTTTTGGTTTTTTACTACCTATGACTATTTGCATAAAGGGTTTAATCTCATCAGAGACTAGCATTATACCTTCTTTATCAAAAGAGATAAATCCTTTATCAAATAGTGTGTCATAAGTCGGTGTCAATAATAATCCATTGTTTACATCAAGTCTCTCTAAACTATCTGAGTCTTTCCATGGCTTTATATGAGATGCTTTTAGTAATGTAATATGCTCGCATCCAGTTAATTGGCATCCTCCCCATTTTTTTATCAATCTGTCTCTGAATTTCCCTTGTCCAACTCTTATTTTAATGATTGTTTCTTTTTCTGTATCGGTTAAGTTGTTTGAATCAATTGAATATTCTATTTCTTCAATTTCTGTGGTGAAATACTTCTCTTTATTTAATTCTTTTTTTTCAATTGGTAAGAACACACTGTTTTCTTTTATTTTTATTAGGTTATGGAGTTTTTCCAATGAATCTATATTAAGTACCATGTAGTCATGAGGAATGCCTTTTGCATCCTTGTATGTTTTTTTCTCAAAACCAAAGTGAATAAGATTTTCTATGCCTTTTATTTCTTTTTTATTTACATGTATTTCCAGGTTTTTTTTATATGGAATTAATCGTATTGTTCTTCTATCCTCTTTTTTCATTATGAATTTTGGTTTATTTCCCTGACTGACCAAACTGGTATTTTTCCAACTGAAATTTTCATTTAAAAAATCCATCGATTTTTCGAAAAAAAACTTCACCTGATCTTTTCCATTGAAGTAGATTTTCATTCTTTTTTCTACAGTAGGGCTGATTTTTATTTTTTCCATTTATTAATTATCTCATGGTGATATATTTTTATTCAATATATTAGATAAATGCAATTAATTTATTTTTATAATATAACAAACATTATGCATTGAAAATAGCCTGTCTCTATCGAATTGATTTATAAGGTTTTATATTATTTATTTCATGGCTACTACTGGTGAGAAGCTAACTGCGATAGCAACGCCAGCATTTCTTTCTGGGGCCAAAGATATCCGCGATTTTTAACTGAGCAAGGCCTATCAGCAAGAGATTGACCAAGGGAGTAGCTCGTTGATTCAGATATATTAAGTTTACCAAACCTCACTACGTGTTCAATGTCTCCCTTTATCTGGTTCAATGTACCCTGTACAGAGCGACTACACTGAGTATCGACTTGTAGCGGGCGCAAATAATTTTGGGCGACGTTGAGTTGTATTTCATCCGCACCACACTTGAGAAGTGTGTTTATGAATGCATCGACAAAGTGATCGTTAAGCTCGACAAAATTCTTCTTAATAAGCGCGGGTAACACCAGTGGAAAACGAGTGGCATCATGTACCAGAAGTAAGCAATTCCGGCGCTGTAAGGTGATCAGATTTCCGTGCCAGTTGCTCAGTGGGTTGAGCTCTATTTTTGGTTGCGTAAAGAGCCACTGACTACAGGGCGTTGCGGCAAATTGACCGCTGTCATTCAGTGGCAAAGACTTGAACAACTTATGTGTGGCATGAAGTTGAATCATCTTACCCCCTGGCTCTTGTGTATCACTCAGTGGTGTAGCACGTGTAGATGAGGATAAATTAAGCGATCACTTACCGATACAGAAGCTCGAAAAAATACGGCCTAACAGATCGTCAGAGGTGAACTCACCGGTGATTTCACTCAGGGATTGCTGTGCCAGCCGCAGTTCTTCTGCCAGCAGTTCGCCCGCGTAGGCGCTCACCAGCTGCTCTTTGCCCTGAATCAGATGCTGGGCGGCGAGTTCCAGTGCTTGCAGGTGGCGACGCCGTGCCAGGAAACCGCCTTCTGTGTTGCTGGTGAAACCCATACTTTGCTTGAGATGATCGCGCAGCGTCTCGATGCCTTCGCCCGTACGGGCGGAAAGACGGATAAGTGAGTGAGTGTTCACCTCTTCGAGGCCGAGCGTTTCACCTGTGATGTCAGCTTTATTGCGCACCACGGTAATGGGCAGTGTTTTTGGCAGGCGAGCCATAAATTCCGGCCAGATCTGTTCCGGCTCAGTCGCCTGCGTCGTGGTGCTATCGACCATGAACAGCACGCGATCGGCCTGTTCGATTTCCTGCCAGGCACGTTCAATTCCAATGCGTTCGACCTCGTCGCTGGCATCACGTAATCCGGCGGTATCGATGATGTGTAGCGGCATGCCATCGATATGAATGTGTTCACGCAATACGTCGCGCGTAGTTCCCGCGATATCGGTGACAATCGCCGCTTCACGACCAGCTAACGCATTGAGTAAGCTGGATTTACCCGCATTAGGACGGCCTGCAATCACGACTTTCATCCCTTCTCGCAGTAAGCTGCCCTGATGTGCCTCGGCTCGGACGGCATCCAGATCGGCCATTACGCCATTTAGCTGTGCTTCAATTTTGCCATCGGAGAGAAAGTCGATCTCTTCGTCTGGGAAGTCGATGGCAGCCTCGACGTAGATTCGCAGGTGAGTAAGTGCTTCCACTAACTGATTTATCCGAGTGGAGAATACGCCTTGCAGAGAGTTCAGCGCTGAGCGAGCAGCCTGTTCCGAACTGGCGTCAATCAGATCGGCGATGGCTTCTGCCTGCGCGAGATCGAGCTTATCGTTCAGAAATGCGCGTTCAGAGAATTCGCCGGGGCGAGCAATGCGCACGTTGGGCTGCGTCAGAATGCGTTGCAGGAGCAAATCAAGAATAACCGGGCCGCCGTGACCCTGAAGCTCCAGCACGTCTTCACCCGTAAAGGAGTTCGGGCCGGGGAACCAGAGGGCGATCCCCTGATCGAGCGTAGTACCGTTGCTATCGCGGAACGGCAGATAATCGGCGTGACGAGGTTTAGGGAGCTTACCCAGAACGGCATGTGCCACCTCGGCGGCCGCCTGTCCTGAAACACGTAAAATACCCACTCCTCCGCGTCCCGGTGGCGTGGCTTGGGCGACGATGGTGTCGGTATTGCTCATGATATTCTCTCTGCGTTGATGCCTGTCTGTCAGGCTATTTTACGTGTCGTTAGGTGATAAAACAGCTTATAAAAAATAAGGCGGTCAATGACCGCCTTACGCTTTCTATCGGTTAGCTATCAACCGGATTACTTTTTCTCGCGGCTATGCAAACCACGTTTTTCCAGACCGCGGTAGATCAGCTGCTGCTGGAGAATGGTAACCAGGTTGCTGACGATGTAGTACATAACCAGACCTGACGGGAACCACAGGAAGAAGACGGTAAAGATGACCGGCATGTAGGTCATGATCTTCTGCTGCATTGGGTCAGTCACGGTGGTTGGCGACATCTTCTGGATGAAGAACATCGTCACGCCCATCAGGATCGGTAGGATGTAGTACGGGTCTTGTGCAGACAGGTCATGAATCCACAGCGCGAACGGCGCGTGGCGCAGTTCAACGGAGCCCATCAGCATGTAATACAGCGCCAGGAAGATTGGCATCTGAATCAGCAGTGGGAAGCAGCCACCCAGCGGGTTCACTTTCTCTGACTTGTACAGCGCCATCATTTCTTGGCTCATGCGCTGTTTGTCATCACCAATACGCTCACGCATTGCCTGCAATTTAGGTTGCAGTAAGCGCATTTTCGCCATGGAAGTGTATTGCGCTTTCGTCAGCGGATACATCACACCGCGCACGATAAAGGTAATGGCAATGATGGAGAAGCCCCAGTTGCCGATAAAGCCGTGCAGGAATTTCAGCAGCTTAAACAGCGGCTGAGAAATAAACCACAGCCAGCCGTAATCTACCGTCAGATCCAGATGTGGTGCGACAGCAGCCATCTTGTCCTGAATTTCTGGACCGACCCACAGGGTGGCGTTCAGATTTTGCTGGCTGCCAGCGGCAACAACAACGGGGGCAGCCTTGAAGCCAATCGCAGCCTGACCGTTGCCCAGCTTGCTGGTATAGAAGGTATTCGCGCCTGCCGTCGTTGGAATCCACGCCGTTGCGAAGTACTGTTGCAGCATTGCCACCCAACCACTGTTAGTGGTGATGTTCAGGTTTTCATCCATGTCGCTGAAGCTGTACTTTTTGTACTTGTCTTCGCTGGAAGAGAACGCCGCGCCACGATAGGTGTGCAGGGCAAAGTTGCTGCTGCCGGTATCGCGGTGCTTAGGCAACTCCGTAGACTGTTTTAACTGACCAAACAGCGTCAGTTCCAGAGGCTGAGCGCTGGTGTTATTGACGCTGTAGTCAACGTTCAGCGCATAGTCGCCACGTTTCAGAACAAACGTTTTGGTGTAGGTTACGCCATCCGCAGCGGTGTACGTCATCGGAATGCGCAGTTCGCTCTGACCATCGGCCAGCTCGAAGCTATCTTGTGTGGTAGTAAACAGCGGACGTGGGCCGTTAGCCGGGTTGTCTGGGCCGTTTTTGCCAGTCAAACCGCTCTGAGCCTGATAGACAAACTCTGGTGTGGTTTCCAGCAGATGGAAAGGTTTGTCTGAACCCAATGTATCTGGGTAAGCCAGCAGGTGTGCTTGCTCGACATCGCCGCCACGCGTGTTGATGGTCAGCGACAGCACATCGGTTTTCACCGTGATCAGTTTACCTTGACCGCTAGCGGGTACGCCCTGGTTGGTAGCATCACCGGTCGCTGCGTTCGTCGCCTGCTGTATGGCCTGCGTGGTTGCTGGCGGATTTTTATCCGTTTCCCAAGCCTGCCAAAGCATAAAGGTTACGAATAGCAGAGCGATGAGAAGAAGATTGCGTTGCGAATCCATCGTTAATGTTCTCTGTTATTGTCGGTTTTTGGCGGTACGGGATCATCACCACCAGGGTTCAAAGGATGGCATTTTAATACGCGTTTAAGCGTCAACCAACAGCCTTTTATCATGCCGAACCTGCGTATTGCTTCAATACCGTATTGCGAACACGTTGGCCGGAACCGGCAATGTGGTCCGAGTAACGGGCTGATAACGAGTTGATAACCGCGTATCAACCCGATCAGCAGTCGGGAGCCAAACGACAGTGCCGACGCCATAGTTTTTCCAATGCTTCCGTCAGCGTGCGGTTATCCAGTTCAGACACCCCCTTTTTCACCAGCACGACAAAATCCATTGAAGGCAATGAATGTTGATGCAGGCGAAAGCTTTCGCGCGTCAGGCGTTTAATCCGATTGCGTTCATGAGCACGTTTTACATGCTTTTTGGCGACGGTAAGACCGATGCGGGGATGCCCCAGCGAGTTCAGGCGGCCGAGGATGGTAATTTGCGGCGTGCCAGCCCGTTGCGGCTGCTGGAAGACGAAAGTGAAATGACTGGGAGTTAACAAACGTAACTCCCTGGGAAATGCTAGCTTAACCACTCGGTGGGTTAGCTTTTATTACTTAGAAACAGACAGACGAGTACGGCCTTTCGCACGACGGCGGGCCAGAACTTGACGACCATTTTTGGTGGCCATACGAGCACGGAAACCATGGCTACGGTTACGCTTCAATACGGACGGTTGGAAAGTGCGTTTCATGGCGATTTCTACCTAAACTTGGAAAATTATAACTTCACAGTAAACGCGTTTGGCTGTTCGGCGTGAAAATGACCGACGCCTCAATCGCATATCACAGCTATATAACGGAAAGAGGCAGGATTGTAATAATTGTACAGTCCTGAGTCAATTAACATCACACTTAACACGCCAGCCATTCCCAGTATTTTTGGAATTTCTGCCTGCCAGAGCACAGAAAAGGCGTAGACGCGCGGGCAGGGAATTATACGGACTCTATTGTAAAGTGCAAGGATCGTCCAACGATCTGTCCCGCAAGATCATGATCGATATCACCGTAACGATCGTGTCTCCAAGGGTATGCTTGGTTGTACTTTATAGAGGGCGAGTAAAATGTGCGCTAGCCGCCCCTCTGGCGTGTTACGGGGAGCCGCGATAAGAATAGCCTGTGGATAAAAAGGATCGAAACTGTGCAGAAGGGGAAGATCTCTTTGCCGGATTAGGTTATGATCCACGGTTCCGTTAGCGATCCTTTTGACGGGATCGTCGGGGTAAACCGCCGCGCTACGTGGTGTGTCTGCTGTCTGAATTGTGTATGAAACAATCGTGAATGACGCAGGCGCCAAAAAAATCATGAGTCACATAAATAACGTCTTATTCTTTTCTTTTTGATCGTTCTTGTTCGAGTGGAGTCCGCCGTGTCACTTTCGCTTTGGCAGCAGTGTCTTGCCCGTTTGCAGGATGAGTTACCTGCCACAGAATTCAGTATGTGGATACGCCCGTTGCAGGCGGAGCTGAGTGATAACACTCTGGCGCTCTACGCCCCCAATCGCTTTGTGCTGGATTGGGTTCGTGATAAATACCTAAATAATATCAATGTCCTGTTGAATGATTTTTGCGGGATGGATGCTCCTTTACTGCGTTTTGAAGTGGGCAGTAAGCCGCTGGTTCAGGCCTTAAGCCAGCCAGCGCAGTCGCACCACAATCCTGTCAGTGTTGCGCGGCAACAGCCTGTACGCGCGGCACCGGTACGACCAAGTTGGGATAACTCGCCGGTACAGGCAGAGCATACCTACCGTTCCAATGTGAACCCGAAACATACGTTTGATAACTTCGTTGAAGGTAAATCAAACCAGTTAGCACGCGCAGCGGCACGTCAGGTGGCTGACAACCCCGGCGGCGCGTATAACCCGCTGTTCCTTTATGGCGGCACGGGCTTGGGTAAAACGCACCTGTTGCACGCGGTGGGGAACGGCATCATTGCCCGAAAACCCAACGCGAAGGTGGTTTACATGCACTCCGAGCGTTTCGTGCAGGATATGGTAAAAGCGTTACAGAACAATGCGATTGAAGAGTTCAAACGCTACTATCGCTCTGTTGACGCGTTGCTGATCGATGATATTCAATTCTTTGCTAATAAAGAGCGCTCGCAGGAAGAGTTCTTTCATACCTTCAACGCGCTGCTGGAAGGCAACCAACAAATCATTCTGACGTCTGACCGCTACCCGAAAGAGATCAACGGCGTGGAAGACCGCCTGAAATCCCGCTTCGGTTGGGGGTTAACGGTTGCGATTGAACCGCCAGAGCTGGAAACCCGCGTGGCGATTCTGATGAAAAAGGCTGATGAAAACGACATCCGTCTGCCTGGTGAAGTGGCGTTCTTTATTGCCAAACGTCTGCGTTCTAACGTGCGTGAGCTGGAAGGCGCACTGAACCGTGTTATCGCGAATGCCAATTTTACTGGCCGCTCGATTACCATTGATTTTGTGCGTGAGGCGCTGCGCGATCTGCTGGCGTTGCAGGAAAAACTGGTTACTATCGACAATATTCAAAAGACTGTGGCGGAATACTATAAAATCAAAGTAGCCGACCTGCTGTCTAAACGTCGTTCCCGCTCGGTGGCGCGTCCGCGCCAGATGGCGATGGCGCTGGCGAAAGAACTGACGAATCACAGCCTGCCGGAAATCGGCGATGCTTTTGGCGGGCGCGATCATACGACGGTGTTGCATGCCTGCCGCAAGATTGAGCAGTTGCGTGAAGAAAGCCACGACATCAAAGAAGATTTTTCCAATTTAATCAGAACATTATCTTCATAACACTATGAAATTTATTGTTGAACGCGAACGTCTGTTAAAGCCATTACAACAGGTCAGCAGCCCGCTGGGCGGTCGGCCGACTTTACCGATCCTGGGCAATCTGCTGATTCAGGTGACGGAAGGCGCGCTGTCGTTGACCGGTACCGATCTGGAAATGGAAATGGTGGCGAAAGTGGCGCTGACGCAGCCGCATGAGCCGGGTGCCACGACCGTTCCTGCCCGTAAACTGTTTGATATTTGCCGGGGTCTGCCGGAAGGCGCGGAAATCACGATTATGCTGGATGGCGATCGCATGCTGGTGCGTTCTGGCCGCAGCCGTTTCTCGCTGTCCACGCTGCCGGCAGCGGATTTCCCTAATCTGGACGACTGGCAGAGCGAGGTTGAATTTTCTCTGCCACAGGCGACGATGAAGCGGTTGATCGAAGCGACGCAGTTTTCGATGGCGCATCAGGACGTGCGTTATTACCTCAACGGCATGCTGTTTGAAACCGAAGGCGAAGAGCTGCGCACGGTCGCGACTGATGGCCACCGTTTGGCCGTTTGTTCGATGCCAGTTGGGCAATCTTTACCGTCACATTCGGTGATCGTGCCGCGTAAAGGCGTGATGGAGCTGGTGCGCTTGCTGGATGGTGGGGATACGCCGCTGCAACTGCAAATTGGCAGTAACAACATTCGCGCGCATGTCGGCGACTTTATTTTCACGTCGAAGTTGGTAGATGGTCGTTTCCCTGATTATCGCCGCGTGTTGCCGAAGAACCCGGATAAAACGCTGGAAGCCAGCTGCGACTTGCTCAAGCAGGCTTTCTCTCGTGCAGCGATTTTGTCGAATGAAAAATTCCGCGGCGTTCGCCTGCATCTGATTCAGAATCAGCTCAAAATTACCGCTAACAACCCAGAGCAGGAAGAAGCGGAAGAGATTCTGGATGTGCAGTACGACGGCACCGAGATGGAAATTGGTTTTAACGTCAGCTACGTACTGGATGTGCTTAATGCGCTGAAGTGCGAAGGGGTGCGTTTGCTACTGACCGATTCCGTATCCAGTGTGCAGATCGAAGATAGCGCCAGCCGGGCGGCGGCCTATGTCGTCATGCCAATGCGGTTGTAGAATTATCGGGCAAGTTTACTTGCCCTTTCATTATTAAGATAACTGCAACATGGCCCTCACTCGTCTTCTCATTAAAGATTTCCGCAATATTGAGGCGGCCGATCTGGCGCTGGTTCCCGGCTTTAATTTTTTGGTCGGGGCCAACGGCAGCGGTAAAACCAGCGTGCTGGAAGCGATTTATACGCTAGGGCACGGGCGGGCGTTTCGTAGCATTCAGGCGGGGCGCGTGATTCGTCACGATCAGTCGGAATTTGTGCTGCATGGTCGGATTGACGGCACAGAAACAGAGCGTTCAGTCGGGTTAAGCAAAAACCGTCAGGGCGATAGCAAGGTGCGGATTGACGGCAGCGACGGTCATAAAGTCGCTGAACTGGCGCAATTGCTGCCAATACAGTTGATCACACCTGAAGGGTTTACCTTACTTAACGGTGGCCCGAAATTTCGGCGCGCCTTTCTCGACTGGGGCTGCTTCCATAATGAACCCGGCTTTTTCGCGGCCTGGAGCAACATGAAACGCCTGCTGCGCCAGCGAAATGCGGCGCTACGTCAGGTGAGTCACTATGGGCAGCTCAGGGCTTGGGATCAGGAACTGGTGCCACTGGCGGAACGTATCAGCGAGTGGCGTGCGCAATACGCTAAGGCGATTGCCAATGATATCGCTGCGACCTGTACGCAATTTTTGCCTGAATTTTCTCTCGGTTTCTCTTTCCAGCGTGGCTGGGATAAAGAAAGTGAGTATGCAGAACTGCTGGAACGGCAGTTCGAGCGCGACCGTATGTTAGGTTATACGGCGCAGGGGCCGCATAAAGCCGATTTCCGTATTCGCGCCAGCGGCGTGGCGGTCGAGGATATGCTGTCCCGTGGCCAGCTCAAGCTGCTGATGTGTGCGCTGAGACTGGCTCAGGGTGAATTTCTCACCCGTCAGAATGGACTGCGCTGTCTGTATCTGATCGATGATTTTGCTTCCGAACTGGATAGTACCCGCCGCCGTTTGCTGGCAGAACGGTTAAAAGCCACTCATGCACAGGTGTTTGTCAGTGCGGTTAGCGCTGAACAGATAGAGGACATGATTGGCGAAAAGGGCAAGATGTTCCGCGTAGAACAGGGTAAAATAACGGTTCAATCACAGGACTAAAATGAGCGAGAAACGTTGATGTCGAATTCTTATGACTCCTCAAGTATCAAGGTATTGAAAGGGCTGGATGCGGTACGTAAACGCCCAGGTATGTATATCGGCGATACGGACGACGGTACCGGCCTGCATCACATGGTATTCGAGGTTGTGGACAACGCTATCGACGAAGCACTCGCTGGCTATTGTAAAGACATTATCATCACCATCCATGCCGATAACTCGGTGTCGGTGCAGGATGATGGCCGTGGTATTCCGACCGGCATTCACGAAGAAGAAGGGATCTCCGCGGCTGAAGTCATCATGACCGTGCTGCATGCGGGCGGCAAGTTTGATGATAACTCGTATAAAGTCTCCGGCGGCCTGCACGGCGTAGGGGTTTCCGTGGTTAACGCCCTGTCGGAAAAACTGAAACTGGTTATTCACCGCGACGGAAAACTTCACGAGCAGACCTATAAACACGGCGTGGCACAGGCACCGCTGGCGGTCACGGGTGAAACCAACAGAACGGGTACGACGGTGCGTTTCTGGCCGAGCCACGAAACGTTCACCAACGTGGTGGAATTCGAGTATGAAATTCTGGCTAAGCGTCTGCGCGAGCTGTCGTTCCTGAACTCTGGCGTCTCTATTCGTCTGATCGATGAGCGTGAGAAAGATAAAGCCGATCACTACCATTATGATGGCGGTATCAAGGCATTCGTTGATTACCTGAACCGTAACAAAACCCCAATCCACCCGAACGTGTTTTATTTCTCGACGGTGAAAGATGATATCGGCGTGGAAGTGGCATTGCAGTGGAACGATGGTTTCCAGGAAAACATTTATTGCTTTACCAACAACATTCCGCAGCGTGACGGTGGTACACACTTGGCCGGTTTCCGTGCCGCGATGACCCGTACGCTGAATACCTACATGGATAAAGAAGGCTACAGCAAGAAAGCCAAAGTCAGCGCTACCGGTGACGATGCGCGCGAAGGACTGATTGCTGTGGTTTCCGTGAAAGTACCCGATCCGAAGTTCTCCTCGCAGACCAAAGACAAGCTGGTTTCTTCCGAAGTGAAAACCGCGGTTGAATCGCTGATGAACGAAAAGCTGGTGGATTACCTGATGGAGAATCCGTCAGACGCCAAAATCGTGGTGGGTAAAATTATTGATGCCGCACGTGCTCGTGAAGCAGCGCGTAAAGCACGCGATATGACCCGTCGTAAAGGTGCGCTCGACCTAGCTGGTTTGCCGGGCAAACTGGCGGACTGTCAGGAACGTGACCCGGCACTGTCTGAACTGTACCTGGTGGAAGGGGACTCTGCGGGCGGTTCTGCCAAGCAGGGGCGTAACCGTAAGAACCAGGCGATCCTGCCGCTGAAGGGTAAAATCCTGAACGTTGAGAAGGCGCGTTTTGACAAGATGCTTTCTTCGCAGGAAGTGGCGACGCTGATCACTGCGCTGGGCTGCGGCATTGGCCGTGATGAGTACAACCCAGACAAACTGCGCTATCACAACATCATCATCATGACCGATGCTGACGTCGATGGTTCGCACATCCGTACCCTGTTGTTGACCTTCTTCTATCGTCAACTGCCTGAAATCGTTGAGCGTGGTCACGTGTATATTGCGCAGCCGCCGCTGTACAAGGTGAAAAAAGGCAAGCAGGAACAGTACATCAAAGATGATGAAGCGATGGACCAGTACCAGATCGCACTGGCGCTAGACGGCGCGACGCTGCACACCAATGCACAGGCTCCTGCGCTGGCGGGTGAACCGCTGGAGAAACTGGTTTCTGAACATTACGCCGTACAGAAGATGATTGGCCGTATGGAGCGTCGCTTCCCGCGTGCGTTGCTGAATCGTCTGATCTATCAGCCTACGCTGTCCGAAGCGGATTTAGGTGAGCGCGAGAAAGTACAGGCGTGGGCGGAATCACTGGTTAGTGGCTTGAACGCCAACGAATTGCACGGCAGCACATACAGCTTTGTGATTCACCACGATGAAGAGCGTGGCGTATTTGAACCGGCGCTGCGCGTGCGTACGCACGGTGTGGATACCGATTACCCGCTGGGCGCAGGCTTCGTTGCAGGTAGCGAATATCGCAAGCTGAATCAACTGGGCGAAAAACTGCGTGGCTTGATTGAAGAAGATGCGTACATCGAACGTGGCGAGCGTCGTCAGCCAGTGGCCAGCTTTGAACAGGCGCTGGAATGGCTGGTGAAAGAGTCCCGCCGTGGTTTGAGCGTGCAGCGTTATAAAGGTCTGGGTGAAATGAACCCAGATCAGTTATGGGAAACCACGATGGACCCAACCAGCCGCCGCATGCTGCGCGTGACGGTGAAAGACGCGATTGCTGCTGATGAGCTGTTTACGACGCTGATGGGGGATGCCGTTGAACCGCGTCGTGCGTTTATCGAAGAGAACGCGCTGAAAGCGATGAACATCGATATCTGATTCGGTCTACGGTGTTATCGTTATCTGAGCCAGCTCCCTACGGAGCTGGCTTTTTTTATGGAGAGCTTCCTGCCCGCCACCCTTTGGGCCGTCGCGAGCGACGTTGAAAACGCTTTATCAGGCTAATGCCCGGCGTTTGGCGCTGCGCATTTCCTGTAGCAGCGTGATGAACGCGGTGATCAGCATAAAAATAACGGCAGACCAGAAAATCGCGTGAGGGTGACCGTGGTCCAGCATCCAGCCGAACAGCACTGGCCCTGCGGCCCCGCCCAGATTAAAGCCGGTGGATACAATACCAAACACCCGTCCTTCCGCTCCCGGTGGTGAGGCAGCGCGCACCAGCATATCCCGAGACGGAGCGATCATCCCGGAGAGGAAACCCGCAGCAGCCAGCAACGGCACTAGCGCGATGGTAGGCAAGGAATACATAGCAACGATACTGACCAGCACGGCGGTGAGAGCCAACGCCGCCGTCGCCACCAGCCCATGGCGTTTGGTTTTATCTGCTAGTGAGCCGCCAGCCAATACGCCAAAGGCGCTGGCGAACAGGAATGCGGTAAGCGCCACGTTAGCCTGTGAAAGCGACAAATCGTAGCCTGTGACTAACGCCGTAACCGAGAAGTTCTGGATCGATCCCGTACTCAAATTCAGCAGCAGGAACAAAATTAGCAGCGCTAAAATCGGCAACGTGAAAACCGGTGCGCGCAACTTGCCCGGTTGAGCGCTCGTGGCCGCCGCAGGTTTCACCCGGCTAGGTTCATCACGGTCTGTCATAAGTAGTGGGATCGTTAGCAAGCCGATAACGCCAGAAACGATGAATGCGCTGTTGATGCCAGAAAAGGCGGCAACGGACAGCAAAATCCCAGGGGCAATGGCCGTGCCCAAAAAGCCGGAGAACGTATGCACCGAGAAGGCGCGACCCATGCGTTTTTCATCAATTCCGCGCGACAGTAAGGCATAGTCTGCCGGATGATAAACCGCGTTCGCCACCCCTGCGAGCCCCATTGCGGCGACTAACCAGGTGTAGCTTTCTGAAAATCCTAGCGAAAGAAAACAGAGGCTTCCGAGTGCTAAACCTGCGGTTAACGTGCGACGTGCGCCGATGCGGTCTACCATAAAACCAATTGGCGTCTGCACGCAGGCGGAGACTATGTTGAATACGCTGAGTGCAAACCCGAGTTCAACAAAGCTGATATCGCGTTGAGTTGATAGCAACGGAATGAGTGCAGGCAGCACCATCATATGGAGGTGACTCACCAGATGAGCGGACGAAATTTGCGCCAGTAACGGTAGTTTTATGAGTTTCATGTTGTTTTTGCAGCTTACAGGTCTGTAGATTTTATTATCGTGAGAGCCGGCGCAGGAACAGGGCGTCACTCCCTGGTAAATGGATCATAAGGTTAACATATTACTTATATCATCTATGGCGAATATTGATACTGGCAGGATAGGGAGTGCGTGGAATGACGATGAAATCATACTTGGGGGGATGTTTATGTGGCCAGATTCGTTTCCGGGCCACGGGTGAGCCGGGCAATCCCCATGCCTGCTCTTGTACTCATTGCCAGCAACACTCCGGTGCGCCAACGCTGCTGTGGGTTGAGTTCCCCAAAGCGGCGGTTGAGTGGGTTGGTGAAGGCGGCGAGCCCGCACGTTATCGTTCGTCTGATTACTCCAGTCGGGCTTTTTGCCCACGCTGCGGCAGTACGCTGGGGGCGATTGATGATGAACCGACCATTGCACTGACGATTGGGAATTTTGATGAGAAAAACAGCCCAGAGCTGAAGCCAACGTCACATTCGTTCGAGGATTGCTGTCCACGTTGGGAATAACTCACAGGCTGTTGCCAGCCTGTGAGGGACTATCGGTTGTGAAATACGTTGATTACGAGAGCTTGAATACCAGCACGGTTTGCGCGAGCTGTCTGGCCTGCTCTTCCAGCGACGCGGCGGCAGCAGTCGCTTCCTGCACCAGCGCGGCGTTTTGCTGGGTAACACCGTCCATCTCGTGAACGGCCTGCGTGACCTGACTGATACCACGCGATTGTTCATCTGATGCGGAGACGATCTCATCCATGATGTCTTTTACCGAGGTGATGGCATGCAGCATGTCCTGCATGGTTGAGCCTGCACTCTGAACCAGCGTGACGCCGCTGTCGACACGGCTGGCGGATTCCGTAATGAGTGCGGTGATATCTTTTACGGCGCTGGCGCTGCGCTGCGCGAGATTACGTACCTCGTTGGCAACGACTGCGAAACCGCGCCCTTGTTCACCTGCTCTGGCGGCTTCTACCGCCGCGTTGAGTGCCAGAATATTGGTCTGGAATGCGATGCTGCTGATGATGCTGGTAATGTCGGCAATCTTCTTCGAACTGTCGTCGATCTCACTCATGATGTGGACAACCTGACCGACTATCTTGTCGCCTTTCTGAGCGATGTGCGCGGCATTCTGCGCCAGTGTTGTTGCATTATGGGCGTTATCCGCATTCTGTTTCACCGTTGCCGTAATCTGTTCCATGCTGGCGGCGGTTTCTTCCAGCGCCGCGGCCTGCTGCTCGGTACGAGAAGCCAGATCGATGTTGCCTGCTGCAATCTCTGTCGCACCATGGCTGACGGATTCACTGGTGTTAATCAACTGCTCGGCGATATCTCTCAGCTGCGCCTGCATCGCGTTCATGGCGTAGAAAATACTGCTGTCGTCCTTCGGCTGTACGGGGATGGTCTGCGTTAAATTTCCCTGCGCGACGGACAGCGCGATTTGGGCTGCCTGAACAGGTTCGCCACCGATAGGACGGGCGACCTTGCGGTTAAAGATGATGCCCAACACACCGGAAACCACCACGATACTCAGCACCATAAGCAGTAGCGCCATGTTGCGCTGCTGTGCGGTTTCCGCCATCACCACATTGACGGGGGCGGATAGACCGAGCATCCAGGGCGTATCGGTATCGCCGATCTTGACCGGTACATACACGGTAAACGCGGGCGTGTTCAGCACGGCATTGTCACGTTCGATCTGATAAGGCTGACCGGTGGTGACACGCTCAAGCAGCGTCGCATCGTTTTCAATTTTTTTGGTTACCCGCGCTTTTTCAGGATGAGAAATATAGGCGCCAGTATGGGACAGTAACTGCGCGTAGCCCGTGCCTTGATAGGGTTTTATGCGGTTGGTGAGCTGTTGCAGCGTATCCAGTGAGAAATCGGCGGTGACGGAGCCGTAAAACTTATTGTTGATGATGATGGGCACGGCAATGGAGGTCAGCAGGACATCAACGCCGTTGTAAGGGTAGCTGTATGGTTCCAGAATCACTTCTTTCTGGCGCTTCTTCGGCAGCAAATAGTAATCGCCGCTGCCCGGTGTTTCATAGTCTACCAGATTATGCAGAGTAACGTTGCCTACGGTATCGCGGTCAACATAACGAACAAAGCGACCTTGCGGGTCTTGATCGGGCTGACCGACGTACTCCCGATCTTTGCCGTCAAACGCATCTGGCTCCCATGCCAGCGACATGGAAAGGAAATCGGGGTGACTCTTCAACGCATTTTTCAGCAGTGTTTCTGCGGTTTTCCGATCGGCGTTACCCGCTTCTTGCAGGCTGACCACGCTTTGCACCAGGTTACGCGCCGCATGGAGTGCGACATCCAGCTTTTGCTGAATGAGGTAGCTATTGGTATATGCGGTTTGCTCAAGATACTGCTGGGCGATGGATTTTTGCTGCTGGCCGGATTGCCAGATTAACAGGCCGATAGTGAGAATAAAACCGAGTGCGATAGTGGTGACGCCAGCGAGTAACATCAGCGTACGTGTGCTGAGCTTTTTTTGTGGCGCGGTCGGTGAAGAGTGAATCGGTAGATTGCTGTGGCGAACTGGTAACCGTGTTGTAGACATATGCGTAATATCCCCTGAGATATAAGCGCTGATACCCGTCATACTTCAAGCTGCATGTGCATCGTTCAAAATGCTAACGTTTTGTCCTGCAACCCGAATTATTTAGAGTACATAGGTGCTTTTTTCATAAAAAAATCAATTGATTGTCTTCCTGTCTGTTTTATGGTCATTCCCTTGCGTGATTCGTCATTTTTTTGTGATGCAAATCACAATTAAATTATCGGCGAGAAACCACATCTCTTTAGGGGGTTCACGAAAACGTCATAAAGCGGCGGAAGATGATTACACCACACGCATAAGTGGGGGATCAGGCCGCAGGACCTTTGCTAACGGAATCGCGGATGATTAATGTGCCTTTGAAGGCAGGAGCTGGCATGACGGTTTCCCCCTCTAGCCGACACAGCAGTTTCTCAAGGGTGTAGTTGATCATCTCGGCGACGGGCACGTGCACGGTAGTGAGGGGGGGGTAGAACCATGATGCCATCGGTAAATCATCGAATCCCAGCAGCGAGACATCCTGTGGAATCGCAAAGCCGTGTTCACGCAGCGCTTTTGCCGCGCCAATCGCCATGTCGTCATTGCTGGCAACCAGCGCACTGAAGGAGACCGCTCTTTGAAGCAGGGCTTTTGCTGCCGCATAGCCGCTGTCATGGGTCCAATCACCTGATGCAATCAGCCTGTCATTATAGGGAATCTCGTTGTCCACTAACGCCTGTCGATAGCCTGCCAGCCTGCTTGTGCCGGTGGGGGAGTTTGACGATCCACAGATAAACGCGATATCACGGTGACCCTCTGTGATGAGGTAATTGACAGCATCATGACTGTGTTGCTGGTGATCGGTGCAGATACCGTTATCACTGTGTTGATGCAGCGTGCGGTTCACGACCATGATCGGCTGTTCATGCTGTTTGATAATATTTTCCAACGCGTCGATAGAAAGAAAGCGCGGATAGATAATGACGGCATCGCAGCGTAAATCGAGCAGGAACTGGATCGCTTCTTGCTCTTCTTCCGCGCTGTGTTTGCCATCTGCCATGATGAGTTGACGACCATATTTTTCCGTCATGGTTGCCGTTTGGAACAATAATTCGCTGAAATAGGGGCCGCTGTACAGCGTATTGGTTACGACCAAACCAATAATTTGCGATTTGCTCGTGGCGAGCTGTCGAGCCAGTAGGTTGGGCCGATAACCAATCTCTTCAATGGCCTGGAATACCCGATCTCGCGTGGTTTTACTGACATAGTTATTCCCAGTCAGCACGCGTGATACGGTTGCCTTGGATACACCGGCTTTTTTCGCTACATCGAGCATGGTTACCATCGTACTTTCCCGTTCTCCTTTTTGCACCGCCCTATCTCGACATTATAGGGATATTTCCTCTTTTTTATCACCAATAGAGAGTATAGGGATAAAAATATGCCTCGGTTGCGCTATTTATGATCGCCTTCAAAAAATAGTAAAAACAATATGAAACCGGTTGCATATTATTTTATGTCTTGCTTGAATAATAAAAAAACGGACGGTGAGGTGCAGTATGAATAAGATTTTACTCTGTTGCGCAGCAGGAATGTCTACCAGCATGCTGGTACAGCGAATGGAAAAGGTCGCCGAGCAAAAAGCGATCGCTGTTGAGATAAAAGCCGTGGGTTTTGAAGAGTTTAATGAATTGATTGATGAATATGATTGTTGTCTTTTGGGGCCGCAAATCAAATATAAATTGCCTGAATTCAAGGCGATAGCCGATGAAAAAGAGAAGCCAGTCGCGGTCATTAATATGGTTGATTACGGCATGATGAATGGGGAAAAAGTCCTCAACGATGCCTTGGCGATGATTGCATAGCATAGCGGGAGGAATAATGAGTAAATTAAGCGAGTCATTATTCAGCGTTATCGAAAATCGTATTAGCCCGATTGCGGCAAAGCTCTCCAGCCAGCGCCATGTTGTGGCAATTAAGGATGGATTCATTGCATCCATGCCCTTTTTAATTGTCGGTTCTTTTATGATGTTATTCGCCCACCCGCCTTTTAGCCCGAATAGTGAATGGGCTTTTGCGCAGTGGTGGCTGGGGATGGTGGAACGCCACAGCGAACAAATCATGATGCCTTACAATATGACGATGGGCATTATGGCGGTGTATATCACCAGCGCCATCGCTTATAACCTGGCGCAGAGCTATAAAATGAACGGTTTTATGGCGGCGAGTCTGTCGCTAATGTCGTTTATGGTGGTGGCCGCTCCGCAAATCGATAAAAGCCTGCCAGTTGGGTCGCTGGGCGGCGAGGGGATTTTCACCGCGATTATCGTGGCGATCTATTCGACGGAGTTGATGCATTTTTTGCAGAAGCGCAATATTGGTATTAGTCTGCCTGAACAAGTGCCGCCGAAAATTCGCCAGTCTTTCGATCTGTTGATCCCAATCCTTGCCATCTTCCTGACGCTTTTCCCACTTAGTCTGTTTATGCAGAGCCAGTTCGGCATGCTGTTGCCGCAGGCGATCATGGCCGTCTTTGCGCCGATCATCTCGGCATCCGACTCGCTCCCCGCCATCCTGATCGCGGTGCTGCTCTGCCACCTGCTGTGGTTTGCCGGGATTCACGGCGCGGTTATCGTCGGCGGCATTTTGCAGGCGTTCTGGCTGACCAACTTAGGGATCAATCAGGAAGCGTTTAACGCGGGCGCACCGATCACCAAAATCTTTATTGAACCCTTCTGGCAGTTCTTTATTACGGTGGGCGGATCGGGCGCGACCATGGGGCTGGTCTTTCTCTATCTGCGCAGCCGCTCTGCCCACCTGCGTTCTATCGGCAAGCTGGCCGTGGTGCCGAGTATGTTCAACATCAACGAGCCGGTGATTTTTGGTTCACCCGTCGTAATGAATCCGCTGCTGTTTATCCCGTTTATTACGGCACCGTTGGTGAACGCCACAATCGCCTATATCGCGTTAAAAACCGATTTGGTGCATCGCGTGATTTCTCTTGCACCCTGGACAACGCCGGGCCCGATTGGCGCAGCCTGGTCTACGGGGTGGGACTGGCGTGCGGTGGTGCTGGTGGGGGTACTGATTATCGTGTCGTCCTTAATTTATTACCCCTTCTTCAAAATGTATGAACGCCAACTGATCGCACAGGAAGTGGGTACAGCAGAGGAGGCCGTGAGTGATGCTCGATGAAACGACAGTGATGGAACTGATTATCTATGCGGGAGAGGCGCGATCCAGCTCGATGGAAGCGTTGAGCGCCGCCAGAAAATACGACTGGGACAAGGCTGAGGAATTGCTGAACACGGCTTCCGTAGCGGCGCGCAAAGCGCATCAAATCCAGACGGCTTTGATTGGTGCCGATGAGGGCAGCGGAAAAATCCCGGTCAACCTGATTCTGGTTCACGCGCAAGATCATCTGATGAACGCGATGCTATGCCGTGAACTGGTGGAGGAGCTGATTCAACTGCATCGTGAAATCTCCACCCTGAAACAATATGTAAATCTGAACTAACGAAAAGGAAATAAGATGTCTGCTCAACAATTACCGAAAGACTTTCTGTGGGGCGGCGCGGTAGCGGCGCATCAAGTTGAAGGTGGTTGGGATCAAGGTGGCAAAGGTGCCAGCATTTGCGATGTTCTGTCCGGTGGGGCGCACGGCGTTGATCGTGTGATTACCGATGGCGTACAGCCTGGTGTCAGTTATCCAAACCATCAGGCAGTGGAATTCTATTCACACTATAAGCAGGATATCGCCCTGTTCGCCGAGATGGGTTTCAAATGCTTCCGTACTTCGATTGCCTGGACGCGTATTTTCCCCAATGGCGATGAACTGGAGCCGAATGAAGCGGGTCTGCAATTCTATGACGACCTGTTCGATGAACTGCTGAAGTACAACATTGAGCCAGTGATTACGCTGTCTCACTTTGAAATGCCGCATCATCTGGTTAAGCAATACGGTGGCTGGCTGAACCGTAAAGTGGTGGATTTTTTTGTGCGCTACAGCGAAGTAGTCATGAAGCGTTATCAGTCCAAAGTGAAATACTGGATGACCTTCAATGAGATCAACAACCAGCGTAACTGGCAGTATCCGCTATTTGGCTACTGCTGTTCCGGTGTGATTTTTACCGATCACGATAAGCCGGAGCAGGCGATGTACCAAACGCTGCACCACCAGTTTGTCGCCAGTGCGAAAGTGGTGAAGCTGGGTCATGAGATTAACCCGAATTTCAAAATTGGCTGCATGCTGGCGCTGGTGCCACTCTACCCGTGGTCATGCCACCCGGATGACGTGATGTTTGCACAGGAAGCGATGCGTGAGCGCCACCTGTTCGGTGACGTACAGCTGCGCGGTTATTATCCGTCTTACATCCTGAAAGAGTGGGCGCGTAAAGGCTATCAGATTGATATGCAGCCGGAAGATGAACAGACACTGCGCGATGGCTGTACGGATTATCTTGGTTTCAGCTATTACATGAGTAACGCAGTGCAGCTGGCGGCGAAAGGTCGGAAAACGGAAGACGCGATTGCTGGTTTTGACGGCGGCGTGAAAAACCCGCATGTGAAAGCATCGGAGTGGGGCTGGCAGATCGACCCGGTCGGCCTGCGCTATACGCTGAACAGTTTCTACGAGCGTTATCAGAAACCGATGTTCATCGTCGAAAACGGCTTTGGTGCGGTAGATAAGGTGGAAGCCGACGGTAGCATTAATGACGATTACCGTATCGAGTACCTCAAAGCGCATATCGATCAGATGAAGAAAGCCGTCGTGGAAGACGGTGTGGAACTGATGGGTTATACCCCATGGGGCTGCATCGACTGTGTGTCGTTCACCACCGGTCAGTACAGTAAACGTTACGGTTTCATCTACGTGGATAAGCATGATGATGGTACTGGCACGTTCAATCGCTCGAAGAAAAAGAGCTTTGATTGGTATAAGAAAGTGATCTCCAGCAACGGTGCTGAGCTATAACGGCGATTATAGGAAACGCTAGTCGCAGAGCCGTGCTTAACCGCACGGCTTTTTCTTGTCTGTGTTAATCATCTTCCCCAAGATGAGCTCTTATACACAAAGAATGTAGTGTGCAAGCGGGGTTGCCGTTATCCCCAGCGTAAGAAATTATGCTGAGGAGATAGCAGGTTTAGGATGAGCCGCATGGACGCGGCTCAAGCTTGCGCCACGTCGGGAGCGTGTCGCAAGCGGTCCGTTAAGCCTGATGCCGACGAAGGTATCGCGTAGCGACATAATTTAGCGTGCAGCCGGGTTCATAGGGGGCTGGCGCTTGAGCCCCCTATGTCGGGCGCGAGCTATAAAGTCGCATGGGAAGGATGGCATTGTGGCGCACGAAATGGCTCCGCGTTTGCAGAGGTAGCCTTCAGGAATAGGGGGCGTTTTGTACTGTAATACGCCTGTCACCCTGCCGTATTTCACTAACGACTTCATCGCTGAATCGCGTTAGCATGAAAACAGATAACTTGATGCTGGAAAAACTATGTCTGTAAAACTGATCGCTATTGATATGGACGGGACGTTGCTGACGCCCCAAAATCAAATTTCACCTGCGGTAAAAGCCGCGATTGCCGCTGCCAGAGAGAAAGGTGTGCAGGTCGTGTTGGCTACCGGTCGCCCCTACATCGGCGTCGAACGCTACCTGATGGAGTTAGATTTACAGCAGGAAGGCTGTTACTGCATCACCAACAACGGTGCGCTGGTGCAGCGTACGGTCAATGGCGACTGTGTGGCACAAACCGCATTGAGCTTCGACGATTATCTCTATTTCGAAGCGCTAGCCTGCAAATTGGGCGTCCATTTCCATGCGCTGGACTTCAATTTCGTCTATACCGCCAATAAAGACATCAGCCCTTACACCATTCACGAATCTCACCTGACCGGGATGCCGCTGAAGTATCGCGCGGTAGAAGAAATGGATCGTAGCCTGACGTTCCCGAAAGTGATGATGATTGATGAGCCAGAGCTATTAGACCGTGCCATTAGCCAACTGCCAGCGGAAGCCTTTGAACGCTACACCATCATGAAGAGCGCCGAATATTATCTGGAAATTTTGGATAAGCGGGTGAACAAAGGCGAAGGCGTGAAAATGCTGGCGGAGCACCTCGGCATTCCACGCGAAAGCGTCATGACGCTGGGCGATCAGCAGAACGATCTGGCAATGATTCGCTATGCGGGCATCGGCGTCGCGATGGGGAACGCCATCGATGAAGTGAAAGAAGCCAGCCAATTCGTCACCAAAACTAACATGGAAGATGGTGTCGCTTACGCGATTGAGAAATTCGTTCTTAATGCCTGATGAGAAAAATATAATGCAAAATAGCCATCATTGATGGCTATTATTATTTAAAATAATAATCATACTATCTATTTTAAATAAATCTATTCCCCAGTAGTCATTATTCAATAAATACATTAATAAAAATAAAGACTTTGGTCGATATTATTTCAACGCCAAACTCGCTGCGAGTTTTTCTTTCATCACCTGAGTAATGTGATTAACTACCTGGCTGCGAGGAATTTGCGGGGGATATACCGCGCAATACGCCATTTTTATATCAGGGTTGAAAGGCTTAACGATAACGGGCGACGGGCTGTTCAGCGCGGTAATAAAATCCACCACGCCGATGCCGACATTTCTTGATGCCAGCACGCAGCAGCTAACCATCGAAGTTTCGATAGGGTTGTGCAGATAGATTTGCTCTTTTCTGGCGGAGATATCAATCTGCGCCCGCAGCGGCGTGGTTCTGCCGGGCAAAATAGCGCGCGTGCCGGCTAGATCGGCGAGTGTAATTTCATCCACCGTGGCAAGCGGGTGATCCACCGCTAACACCGCGACAGCACTGGCGTCCGCCAGTGGTTCAGCTTCCAGCCCTTTGATACCCGGTTGGCCAAAAATAAAGCCGACGTCATAGTGATTTTCAGCAATCGCGTCCGTAATACGGCTGCTGCTTTCGATGTCTAAAAACAGAGAAAGATCGGGGTATTTCTTGAGTAAAGTAGGGAGAACCTGGTCTGAACAAAGAAACGAGAGTGCCTGAACGGCGGCGATGCGCAGGACGCTGCCTTTAGCGTGGCGAATTTCATCGGCAATCAGCCCGATGTGATCCAACCCCAAATAAAGCCGTTCAACTTCCCGATACAGCTTCATTGCCTCGGCGCGTGGGATCAGGCCGCGTCCGTCTCTATCAAACAGCTTCAGATTCAGTGCGTCTTCAAAGTCCTTAATGAGTCGGCTGACGGCTGGCTGGGTGATGTACATCATGTTGGCGGCGGCGGTGATGCCTCCGGTGAGGATGACTTTATGGAAGGCTTCAACCTGACGGGGATTGATACGCATGCTAGTCACCTTAAAACATAACATTTAGTTATCAATTTAACACAAAATGCAATTTTTCATTATCCAATCTGACGCATAGACTCACAATCATAAGATTTAATACACTTCATTAGTACTCAATCATGGAATAGAGGGTTAGTGAATGAAGAAATCAACGCTGGCGTTATTGTTTACCGTTTTATTTTCATCTTCACCTTTGGTTTATAGCGCGGACCTGAATATCGGTTTGGCTTCCTCCACCACATCAATGGACCCGCAGTTTTATGTGGGTGGAGCGAATAGCGCAATGGCGCGCAATATTTTTGACGGTTTGGTTGTACAGGATGAAAAACAGCAGATTGCACCTGCCCTGGCAACCAGTTGGAAAGTGATTGACGACAAGACGTGGGAATTTACCTTGCGTTCTGGCGTTAAGTTTCACGACGGCAGTGATTTTACGGCTAAAGATGTGATTGCCAGCATTAAGCGTGTTGCGCTGGCATCCAAAAACAGCCCAAGTTCTTACGCACCTTACGTCAGCGACATTGCTGAAGTAATAGAAGTGAATCCATTAACGGTGCGGATAAAGACAAAAGAGGCTTCGCCGCTGCTGCTGAATAATTTAAGTCGGGTTTCCATTTTGCCCGCCCGACTTGAGAACGTCCCGACGGAAACGTTGAATTCAGGAAAAGATGTGATTGGTACAGGGCCATTCAAATTTGTTTCCTGGGTGCCGGACGACCGGGTAGTCCTTAGTCGTAATGATGGTTACTGGGGAGGAAAAGCAGAGTGGGACAACGTAACTGTCCGTGTATTTAAAAACGGTAGTGCACGTGTAGCAGCCGTATTATCCGGTGATGTGGACATGATTGAAAACGTTCCAACAGCCGATAGCAGTAATATTGAGAAAAATCAGCAGTTAAAAACGATTTCAACACCAGGGAATCGTGTTATTTACCTTCACATGGACCAGCAGCGAGATGAGTCACCGTTCGCCAAAGGTCCTGATGGTAAAAACCCATTACTAAAAAAAGAAGTACGCCAGGCGATGTCTTTAGCACTTAATCGCCAGGCAATCGTCGACCGTGTGATGGAGGGGCAGGCTGTTGTTGCCTCTCAGCTTGTACCGAAGGGGTATCTCGGGTATTCCGCTTCCATTCCTGCGCCGGTTTACAGTCCGGAGAAAGCCAAACAGGAACTGGCGGCGGCGGGTTACCCTGACGGCTTCACGCTGACCTTCCACGCGTCGAACGATCGTTATCCTAATGATTCTAAAATTGCTCAGGCCATTGGCCAAATGTTCACACGCGTCGGCATCAAAACCGAAGTGGTTACGATGCCCGGCAGTGTGTACTTCTCACGCGCATCCCGTCTCGAATTCAGTTTGATTATGGGCGGAGCCGCGATTGAAACCGGGGAAGCTTCTGGAGTATTGGGGCCATTGCTAGAAACCTTTGGCCCCAATGCAGGACAGGGGAATCGTGGTCGCTATTCCAATCCTGTCTTTGATAAAACGCTGAACGAAGCGCGTGCCACGTTGGATGATACCAAGCGTGATGCGCTGCTGGCTGAGGCAATGAACATCGGCATGAACGATCTGGGGGTGATTCCGGTGATGTTCCTGTCCAACACCTGGGCGATGAAAAAGCAGTATACCTACGTGGGCCGTTCCGATGCCTACACGCTGCCGTACTTTGTCCGTTCCGCGAAATAGTCACCTTTCAGTCATGATCCAAAAGGGGTGAGGCTTCACCCCTTATTACCGATAACAAGGAGAGCGGTGTGAATGCGTTTAGCGGTGTTTTTCCCTATCTGGTGTCACCCGTCAGGCCCGATGGTCAGGTCGATAAGCCTGTGTTGGCACAGCTCACCGAGCATCTGATTCAGTGTGGCGTACATGGCGTAGTGCCACTGGGTAGTACCGGTGAGTTTGCCTATCTCTCTGCGGCTCAGCGCCTCGATGTGGTTAAAACGGTGATCGAGACGACAGCAGGCCGTGTGCCCGTTATCGCGGGTGTTGCGTCGACCACCATTCAGGATGTCGTTGAGCAAACGAAACGCTACGTCGAATTGGGTGCCGATGGCATTCTCGCGGTGCTGGAAGCCTATTTCCCCCTGAAAGACGAAGGCGTCGAACAGTATTTCCGCGCCATTGCCGAAGCCGCACAGGGCAAACCGGTGGTGCTTTATACCAATCCTCAGTTCCAACGCTCCGATTTGAGTTTGCCCGTCATTGAACGCCTCAGCCATGTCAGCAACATCCTCTATATCAAAGATGCATCGACCAATACCGGACGTTTGCTCTCCATCATTGAACGCACCCGTGGCCGGATGGAGGTCTTCTCCGCGTCCGCGCATATTCCCGCCTGTGTGATGCTGATTGGCGGCGTCGGTTGGATGGCTGGCCCGGCGTGTATCGTTCCCAAACAGAGTCTTGCTTTGTATGAAGCCGCCCGCGCGGGTGACTGGAACAGGGCAATGGAGCTTCAGCGTCCGCTGTGGCGCATCAATGAAATCTTTGCCCGTTATTCCATTGCAGGCTGTATTAAAGCGGCGCTGCAATTGCAGGGATTTGCGGTGGGCGAT
Organism: Pectobacterium sp. IFB5596; assembly: GCF_021432585.1. Taxonomy (NCBI): domain Bacteria; kingdom Pseudomonadati; phylum Pseudomonadota; class Gammaproteobacteria; order Enterobacterales; family Pectobacteriaceae; genus Pectobacterium; species Pectobacterium sp. IFB5596. Next base: position 166,200 of record NZ_LXFY01000030.1, on the reverse strand, counting down.
CCGTTGCTGCCTCAGCAGCCGTTGGATGAAAAAGCGCGTAAAGAGATCGCGGACGTTTTAGCGTCTGTTGGTGCCCTTTAACACGTTTTTCCTGAAACTTTAATTAGTTAGAGTGTAAGTATTGTTATTTTTAACGCGGTAGCCGTGCGGGCTTTCTGCACTTTGAAATCTGTCAGTACCGATTAAAAAAGAGAAAAGGGATAACCATAGGATGAGCGTCCTACCTATTATTATTGATTGCGATCCGGGGATCGATGACGCGATTGCGTTATTAAGTGCATTTGTGGCACCCGAGCTGGATATTCGCGGTATTTGCGCGGTGTGTGGCAACCAGCCAGTGGAAAAGACGGTGCGTAATGCGCTGCAAATTGTTGAACTGGGGCAGCGAACGGATATTCCGGTCTTCGCCGGGTGTCATCGCCCGCTGTTACGTGAACCGATCCACGGCCAGTTTCATGGCGAAAGTGGATTAGGTCAGACCGTGCTGCCAGTGCCGAAAAAGCAGGCCGAATCGCAGCACGCGGTGAATTTTATTATCGAACAGTGCCAGCAGGCGATTGCCAATGGCAAGCCCATTACGCTCTGTACGCTCGGGCCATTAACTAATGTGGCGACAGCGTTGCGTATGGTGCCTGCGATTGCCAACGGGATTGAGCGCATCGTGATGATGGGCGGCGCGTATCGGGAAGCGGGTAACCGTAGCCTGACGTCTGAATTTAATATGATCGCCGATCCGCAGGCGGCAAAAGTGGTATTTGATTCGTCGATTGCCATTGTTGCACTCCCGCTGGATGTCACGCATCGGGTGATTTTGACGCCGGAATTAGTCGCGCGTTTCATTGCGCTCTCTGGGCGTATTTCCGGCCCGCTGGGCGAAATGATGGCGTTTTGGGATCGCAACGATATTCGTCGCTATGGTTCACGCGGTGGCCCGTTACACGATCCGTTGGTTATCGCCTGGGTTCTGGCGCCACACTGCTTCACGACCGAAAAAGCCAGCGTCTACATTGAGCAGGACAGCGAGCTGTGTATGGGGCAAACCGTTGCTGACTGGTACGGAAAAACCGCGCGTCAGCCGAATGTGGATGTGGTGACGGGGGTGGATGCCAAACAGGTGGTTGAACTGTTTGCTGACCTACTGAGCCGCTACGGGAAGGGGGCCTGATAGGATGCGAGAACGTATTATTATTGATACCGATCCCGGTGTTGACGATGCGATAGCTATTTGGCTGGCCTTGGCTTCACCTGAACTGGACGTACTCGGTATCACCGCCGTGGCGGGTAATGTCCCGCTTGAGGCGACGCTGGCGAATGCCTGTAAAGTCGTTGGCCTGACGGGGCGAACCGATGTGCCGATTTTTGCCGGGGCTTCGCACCCGCTGATCCGCGAGCAGGTGTTTGGTAAATATGCACATATCGGTGCGTTTTCCCCTGAGTGGGTGCCAGATAGCACACTGTTGCCGGAGCAGGAACACGCCGTCGATTTTCTGGTGCGAACGACACGCCAGGCCGCGGCTGACAATAATCCCATCACGCTCTGTTCGATAGGGCCGATGACGAATGTGGCATTGGCGCTGCGTTTTCATCCCGATGTGGCACGCGGCATCAAACAGATTGTGTCCATGAGCTGTGCTTTTACCGCGTTGGGCAATCGTGTGCCATGGGCAGATTTTAACGTTTATGCCGATCCCCATGCGGCGGACATCGTCTTTTCCTCCGGCGTTCCCCTTGTCATCATGCCGTTAGATATGACGTTTCAGGCGCTGATTCAGGCGGAACAGGTTGATGAGATTGAGCGCAGCGGCGGTGAACCGGGCAAGGCGATGGCGGCGCTATTACGCACGTTCGATCGTAATGAAGTGGCACGTTTTGGTCGTGAAGGTGGTCCGATTCATGATGCGACCGTCATTTCATGGCTACTAAAACCTGAGCTGTTCCAAGCGGCATCTGCACATGTGGGAGTGGAAGTCACCGGCAAGACGGCGGGTTACGTGTTTGCCGATTTTTATCACAAACTGGATAAACCGGATAATGCGCTGGTCATGCGGGAAATCGACGAACAAGGGTTTCTCGGCCTGATTGCCGATCGCCTGCGCCGCTATGGCTCTGGCACAATAATGGGTTCAGAAGCAATAACGAGCCCTGAAACACTAAACGGTTCTGAGGAGCGCTAATGATAGCCTACCTGCTAAGCCGAATCGGACAAACGCTGCTGACGCTGGCTGTTATGTCGGTGCTGGTGTTTGTGGGGGTCTATCTGGTCGGCAATCCGGTCGATATGCTATTGGGCGCGACAGCCACGCCAGCGGAACGGCTGGCGGTGATTCAGTCCTTCGGTCTGGATAAGCCCGTCTGGGAACAGTACGGGCTGTTTGTCTGGAACGCCTTTCAGGGCGACATGGGTAAGTCTTTTATCTTTAACCAACCCGCGCTGACGCTGATTTTTCAGCGCATGCCCGCCACGCTCGAACTGGCGATGGTGGCCTTCGTTATGGCGTTGGTTGTCGGTATCCCGTTAGGGATTTACGCGGGTCTGAAGCCGGACAGCGCGGTGTCTAAATCCATCATGACCTTCTCCATTCTGGGCTTTAGCCTGCCCACGTTCTGGATTGGGTTAGTGATGATCATGCTATTCAGCGTGAAGCTGGGCTGGCTGCCCTCATCGGGCAGAGGCGATACTCACGATCTGTTCGGTATCCCATTCAGTTTTCTCACCCGCGATGGCCTAGAACACCTGCTTTTGCCCGCGTTTAATCTCGCGCTGTTTAAGATCTCGCTGGTCATTCGCCTGATGCGGGCGGGTGTGATGGAGTGTCTGCAACAAGATTATGTGCAGTTTGCCCGTGCAAAGGGGCTGTCAGAAACCCGTATTGTGCTGGTTCATGTGCTGCGCAATACGCTAATTCCATTGATTACTGTGCTGGGGCTGGAACTGGGATCGCTGATCGCGTTCGCGGTGGTTACGGAAACCATTTATGCCTGGCCGGGAATGGGTAAGTTGATTATTGACGCGATCGCCGTGCTCGACCGTCCAGTGATCCTGGCTTACCTGATGATTACCGTCGTGATGTTCAGCGTGATTAACCTGTTGGTGGATTTACTGTACGTGCTGGTTGATCCGCGCGTGCGGTTGGGAGGGGACAAAGGATGACGGAGAAGACGCTACACCAGCCCACCACCGTGAAAAAAACGTCGCATCCGGCAGTGCGCGTCATGATGGCACTGGTTAACGATAGGCTGGCTCTGTGCGGACTGATCATGTTGGCGATTTTTGTGCTGCTGGCACTGTTTGCCCCGCTTCTGTCGCCGCAGAACCCGTACGATCTGATGCAGCTCGACATCATGGATGGCCGGTTTGCGCCGGGCTCCTCCAGTATGGCGGGGATGAGCTACTGGCTGGGAACGGACGATCAGGGGCGCGATTTGTTCAGCGCCATTCTTTATGGCACCCGCATTAGCCTGATGGTCGGCTTCTCCAGTGCGGTACTCGCGCTGCTGATTGGCGCGTCGCTGGGACTGATTAGCGCCTACGTTGGGGGAAAAACGGATGCGACGATCATGCGCATCGTTGATATCCAGCTCAGTTTCCCACCTATCCTGATTGCGCTGATTTTGCTGGCGGTGCTGGGACAAGGGGTCGATAAGATCATTATGGCGCTGGTGGTGACCCAGTGGGCGTACTACGCGCGCACGATTCGCGGTTCAGCGCTGGTGGAGCGCCGTCGCAGCTACGTGGACGCGGCACGCAGCATGGCACTGTCCAACCGCCGCATCCTGTTTCGCCATATTTTACCGAACTGTCTGGCACCACTGATCGTGGTAGCCACGATGCGCATCGCCTACGCCATCATGCTGGAGGCCACGCTCTCGTTTCTGGGCATCGGGCTGCCCGTAACGGAACCGTCGCTGGGGCTGCTGATCTCAAACGGTTTTGAGTACCTGATGTCGGGTGATTATTGGATCAGCTTCTTTCCTGGGCTGACGCTATTGCTGCTGATTGTGGCGATCAATCTAGTGGGGGATGCGCTGCGTGACATCCTCAACCCGCGGAATTAAGCGGTGGGAACGTCCGTGGGAATAAGGGGTAATGAACACATGACAGCGCCGATTATGTCTGTTTCGCATCTGACCACCGCCTTTCAGGTAAACGGCGAGTGGATGAACGTGGTGCGGGATTTATCCTTTACGATTGGCGAGAAAGAGACGGTCGCCGTGGTGGGGGAGTCCGGTTCAGGGAAAAGCGTGATGGCGAAATCCATCATGCGTTTGCTGCCGCCCGGCCAAAGTCGGGTTGAGGGACAGATTCATTTTGGCGACACCGAGCTGTTGTCGCTCCCCAATAAAGCGATGCAGGATGTGCGCGGCAACCGCATCGGCATGATTTTTCAGGAACCGATGACCAGCCTGAATCCGGTCTTGCCGATTGGCTACCAGATTACGGAAGTGCTACGCCGCCATCGCGGCATGGGTAAAGCGGAAGCGCGCGCCGAAGCGGTACGCCTGCTGGAAAAGGTACGCATTCCGGCGGCGAAATCACGGCTGAACGAATATCCGCAAAGTTTCTCCGGCGGGATGCGCCAGCGTGTGGTGATTGCGATTGCGCTGGCCTGTCACCCGACGCTGCTGATTGCCGACGAACCAACAACGGCGCTGGACGTTACGATTCAGGCGCAAATTCTGACGCTGATAAAAACCCTTCAGGAAGAAGAAGGGATGTCGGTGTTGTTTATTACCCATGACATGGGCGTCGTGGCGGAAGTGTCCGACCGTACGCTGGTGATGTATCAGGGCGAAATGGTGGAAAATGCCGTCACGCGGGAAATCTTTCATCATCCGCAACAGCCTTATACCCGCATGTTGTTATCCGCCGTGCCCAAATTAGGTTCGATGTCCGGCAGCGCGTGGCCGCAGCGCTTTCCGCTGGTCGATCTCAAAACGGGAGAGCGCCAGCCGGTGCCTGAAGCGGTGAATACTGTGTCGGGCGAGAAGCCAGTGCTGACGGTAAAAAATCTGGTCACCCGATTTGATATCCGATCAGGTTTTTTCCGGCGACTGTCTGGGCGGGTTCACGCGGTGGAGAATGTCTCGTTTGATCTCTGGCCGGGAGAAACGCTTGCGCTGGTTGGGGAATCAGGCTGTGGTAAATCCACCACGGGTCGATCGATTATTCGCCTTAACGATGCCGTCAGCGGCAATATTCAACTGCTGGGAAAAAATATCCTGACGGCGGATAAGCGTGAATTGACTGATTCACGGCGGCAGATTCAGATGGTGTTTCAAGACCCGTATGAAAGCCTGAACCCGCGTATACGGATAGGGGAAGCGATTGCCGAACCGATGCTGTTGCATGGGCTGGCGACCCGGCAGAATGTGAATGCGAGGGTGAGTGAATTGTTGGAACAGGTGGGGTTATCCAGCGATATGGCCTCGCGTTTCCCGCACCAGTTCTCCGGCGGGCAGCGCCAGCGTGTGTGTATTGCACGTGCACTGGCGCTGGAGCCAAAAGTGATTATTGCCGATGAATCGGTATCGGCGCTGGATGTGTCCGTTAAGGCGCAGGTGATCAACCTGATGTTGGATCTCCAGCAGACGCTGGGGCTGTCATTTTTGTTTATCTCGCATGATATGGCGGTCGTCGAGCGTATCAGCCACCGCGTGGCGGTAATGTATCTCGGCGAAATTGTGGAGATCGGCCCACGTTCGGCGATCTTCGACAACCCGCAGCATGACTACACCCGACGTCTTATTTCAGCGGTGCCTGTGCCTGACCCAGACACCCGCCCGGTGCGTAATATCACCAATGATGAACTGCGCAGCCCAGTACGCGCCCCCGATTTCCATCCTCCTGAGCGTCGCTATAAGCAAGTCGGAGAAGGGCATTTCGTACTGGAGTGAAATTAAGTGCGCGGAGTGTGCAACTGAGGTTTTAAGCTAACGCTCTATTTCATAATGCGATGGTATAGTCATTCTTTCACGGTGACAGGGAGGCGGTAGGAATGGCAACGTTCGTGGTGCGTCATATAGGCAATAGCGATATTGACGATTTCAGGAGAGTACGGCTTGAAGCACTCAAGCTACATCCAGAAGCATTCGGTGCGTCTTTTGAAGAGGAATGCCAGCAACCAGAAACGTTCTTTGCTGAACGCCTCCGTCTAAACCTGGTTTTTGGCGGATATGACCTGCAAAACAGGTTGCAGGGTATCGTAGGGGTAAGCATTAACACTGCACCGAAGCTACATCATGTCGCCATGATTTGGGGAATGTATGTCCGAGCTGAAATGAGAGGAGCCGGCCTGTCTCGATCGCTTTTGGAAACGGCATTACAGGCATCTTGCAAGGCCAAAACAGTGAAACTTTCAGTAGCGGCAACCAACAAATCGGCACGAGCCCTTTATTGTTCTTTCGGGTTTAGAGAATGGGCAACGGATACTGCTGCTCTATACATTGATGGTGAATATCATGACGAAATTTTGATGAGACTTGATATTAATTAGATAAGTCGTAACTCCAGACGTCTTTGCACTGGCTACTACGTACTTGCTAAAACACGCATAGAGACACGTCGTGCCGCACCACCGAAGTATTTACAGGATCGTCTCAGAGCGAATTTGACATCATTTTCCCATAGAAAAACGGATTTTCCTCTTGAGTGAGGAAAGTCCGTTTAATTTTTTGATTGTCTATCAGCAAGCATTATTTGTAGATGACGGCGACGCCGCGCAGCTGGTTGTCACCGGTGGCAGACGTGATGGTGAAGGCGCTGGCACCCGCTTTTTCTGCTTTCTGAGCCAGCTGTGCTTGCAGTGAATCCAGGCTACGGGCAGTAGCACTAACGACACCCACTTTTTCCAGGTTCTGAGCCTGTTGTGAAGACACCTGATCGGCAGCGAAAGTACCGAAAGACAGGGCAGACAGTACGGCAGCAGCGGCGAAGAATTTTACGTTTTTCATGTGATGTATCCTATTCAATGTTGTTCGGAGTGAAAGGTCATTTCCTTTCGATGAAGAGGATATTACGCCGATGCTGATAGAAGGAAAAACGGAGTGTTTTGAGAATATCTGTCAATATTTTTGATGTTATTTCTGGCGATAAGATGCACTATCTCGATCGCCAGAATGAAGGCTATATCGCCGCTTGCTGAGGTAAGGGAGATGAGGTTGGAGCCAGCACGCGTTCTAGCACGCGGGCTTCCAGTTCCGCCAGCTTTGCCGACCCGCGGCGTCGTAGTCGTGGCAAATCCACCGTAATATCCAGCCCCACACGACCTTCTTCGATCAGAATAACCCTGTCAGCCAGCGCAATGGCTTCGGAGACATCGTGCGTCACCAGCAGTACGGTGAACCCGTGCTGGAGCCACAGATTTTCGATCAGGCTTTGCATCTCGATGCGGGTCAAGGCATCCAGCGCCCCCAGCGGTTCATCCAACAGCAGCAGACGCGGATGGTGAATGAGCGCGCGCGCCAACGCAACGCGCTGTTTCTGGCCACCGGACAGCGCCGCTGGCCAATCGTTGGCGCGATCCGCCAGCCCGACAGAAGCTAGTGCGTCCTGTGCTTTCTCACGCCAGTCGCCACGTAACCCCAGCCCGACATTATCGATCACCTTCTTCCATGGCAGTAGTCGCGCTTCCTGAAACATCAGCCGCGTGTCGTCTTTCGCGCTGCTGAGCGGTGCGGTACCTGTCAGAAGTTCACCGCTGCTGGCGGCTTCCAGCCCGGCGAGCAGGCGCAGCAGGGTACTTTTGCCACAGCCGCTGCGGCCAACGATGGCCACAAACTGCCCGGAAGGAATGCGTAACTGCACGTCATTCAGTACCGTACGGTGGCCGTAGTGCTTGGTGATAGCATCCAACGAGAGCGGCGTCCCCTTGGTGAGCGGCGACGGTGAATGGGATGGTATAGCAGAATCGGTAAAAGCGGTCATGATGCGTCCCCCGATGAGGTTTGATAAGCCGGATTCCAGCGCAGCCAAATGCGTTCCAGCCCTTGAGCGCTGACATCAGCTAGCTTGCCGAGCAGCGCGTAAAGGATGATGGCAACCACCACCACGTCCGTTTGCAGAAATTCACGGGCGTTCATGGCGAGATAGCCGATGCCGGAGTTGGCAGAAATGGTTTCCGCGACGATCAGCGTCAGCCACATAAAGCCCAACGCGAAACGGATACCGACCATGATAGACGGCAACGCACCGGGCAGTACCACCTGATAGAACAGGCTAATGCCGGACAGACCGTAACTGCGCGCCATTTCCAACAGGCCGCGATCGATGTTTTTAATACCGTGATAAGTGTTGAGGTAAACCGGAAACAGCGTGCCTAGCGCGACCAGAAAAATCTTGGCCGCCTCGTCAATGCCAAACCATAGAATCACCAGCGGAATCAGCGCCAGATGGGGGACGTTGCGGATCATCTGCACTGAGCTGTCCAGCAGACGCTCACCCCAGCGTGATAGCCCGGTGATAAAGCCGAGCACTAATCCGATACTGCCGCCGATAGCAAACCCGATCAGGGCGCGCCAACCGCTGATCGCCAAATGCTGCCACAGTTCGCCGCTATAGATGAGTGACCACCCTGCGGTAATCACCGAACTGGGCGCAGGCAGAATCCGGTTGGATAGCCAGCCGAACTCGACGGATATTTGCCACGCGACCAGCAGCGTCACGGGGAGTAGAAAAGGCGCAAGCCGTTTTGCCAGCGAGGAGAGCGTTCTTGCCATGATCGATTCCTCAGCTTTGTGAGACCTTGCGCGGTACATAGCGGTTTGCCACCACTTCTCCCGCGTTATTCACGGCATGCAGCGGCGTCGGCTGTTGCGCCAGATTGAGGTGCGGGAACAGCAGTTCACCTACGCGATACGCCTCTTCCAGATGCGGATAGCCAGACAAGATAAAGGTATCAATCCCAAGATCGGCGTATTCCTGAATGCGTTCGGCAACCGTCGGACCATCGCCGACCAGCGCTGTACCCGCACCGCCACGAACCAGACCGATACCGGCCCACAGATTTGGACTAATCTCCAGCTTGTCCTTTTTGCCGCCGTGCAGGGCTGCCATCCGCTGTTGTCCGACAGAGTCGAAGCGCGCCAACGCCGCCTGTGCATCGGCGATAGTCTTTTCATCCAGATGGGAAATCAGCCGATCGGCAGCCTCCCAAGCCTCTTCGGTGGTTTCCCGCACGATGACGTGCAGACGAATACCGAAGCGAACTTCACGTCCCTGCGCCGCTGCTTTAGCGCGGACTTCCGCCAGCTTTTCTTTCACCTGCTCAGGTGGTTCCCCCCACGTTAGGTAGAGATCGACCTGCTCTGCCGCCAGATTCTGTGCTGCCTCGGAAGAGCCGCCAAAATAGAGCGGTGGACGCGGCTGCTGCACGGGCGGGTAAAGCAGCTTGGCGTCTTTGACCTGAATGTGTTTACCAGCAAAATCAACCGTTTCGCCTTCCAACAGCCTGCGCCAGATGTGAGTGAATTCCGCCGAGGCTTCATAGCGTTCTTCATGGCTGAGGAACAGCCCTTCGGCGGCCAGCTCTTCCGGGTCGCCGCCGGTCACCAGATTGAACAGCGCGCGACCGTTAGACAGCCTGTCCAGCGTAGCGGCCTGACGCGCGGCGATGGTGGGGGAAATGACGCCGGGGCGTAGGGCGACGAGAAACTTAAGCCGCTGCGTCACCGGAATGAGTGATGCCGCAACCAGCCAGGAATCCTCGCAGGAGCGGCCTGTCGGCAGTAAGACGCCGCCAAATCCCTGCCGCTCGGCGGCTTGCGCCACCTGTTGTAGATAACTGTAGTCAACATGACGTGCGCCCTCGGTGCTTCCAAGATAGCGACCGTCTCCATGGGTGGGCAGAAACCAGAATACGTTAAGACTCATGGTATTAACTCCTTGAACAGTCTTGTTTGGGTAAACAAAATATGTGTGGTAGGTAGGTTAAGGCGTTTGGGGATGCCAGACGCGCTCCGCGATATTGACCTTCACCGGCACCAGACGGTTTTCATAAAACAGGTCGGCCGTGGATTGCTGTGCCTTGATCGTGGCGGCATCCAGCGGTTCGATGGTGGTTGGTGGGCGATGATCGAGTGCCGTTTCAATCACTTTTTCCGGCAGCCCTACCGCGTTGGCTAACAGCGTGACGCTTTGTGCCCGGTCGCTGATTGTCAACGCATCGGCTTTGGTCAGTTCGTCCAATACCTGGCGAATAAAGCTGCCGTGTGCCTCAGCGTAAGGGCGACCCGCCAGATAGAAAGAACCGGTTTTATCGAGCCCGCTGCTATCAACCAGCACCCGAACGCCGCCTTCCAGCAGCGCAGCAGAATAGTAGGGGTCCCAGATTGCCCAGGCATCGACATTACCTTGCTGGAATGCCGCGCGGGCGTCAGCGGGGGTTAGGTAGGTCGGTTTGATATCGGTGAATGTTAGCCCGTCGCGTTGCAGCGCACGCAGCAGCGTGTTATGCGCGCTGGAGCCTTTCTGGAAGGCGACTTTGCGACCTTTCAGATCGGCAACGGTTTTCACCGGGCTGTCTTCCCGCACCAGAATCACTTCGGCCTGTGGTTTCGGTGGTTCCACGCCGACATACAGCAGGTCCGCGCCAGCGGCTTGCGCAAAAATAGGTGGGATATCACCTGTGCCGCCGAGATCGATACTGCCAACATTCAGCGCTTCCAGCATCTGTGGACCCGCAGGGAATTCAACCCAGCTGATTTTGGTGTTAGGGAACTGTTTTTCCAGCAACTGGTGGGATTTTGCCAGCACCAGGCTGACCGAACCTTTCTGATAGCCGACCCGTAGCTGCGTGGGTACGCTGTCCTGTGCATAAGCGGTGGACACGAACAGCACGGTGCTGGCAGCGAGAATCGTAGCGATCTGGCGTAGCCGCACCGTCACGTTTTTCCATAACGGTGTGCGCTTTCCACGTCTTTCCGTGACCGATCGGTTCATCATCAATGGCATGCGTGTGACCTCTCCCTTATAACGAAAAATTAAAATACAGTGAGAAAATGCAACATCAGGTGATAACCATAACAGGCAGGCGGTGGGCTTTTTAAATCTCAATTTGTCGTTTTTATAGCCAAAAGTAGGAAATGCCTGAAATCAGCACACTTAGCGTAATAAGCGCGGCAATAGTCGGGTTTATCCGTCTTTCATGTCTGAAACACGTTTTCCATGACCTGCCTCACATTGTTTCCCGCAATGTCTACCATTTCGTGAACCTATTATCATATATTGTTTTTTTACATGGAAAACGGTTTCCGTTTTGTTTCCAATGGCGGTGTTTCCACTGATTGTGTGTTCACTGGACGTGTTTATTCACGACGCTTTTATTGATGACGTTTTTTGATTCATAACGCACGTACGACGGGGTGTTGAAAATGAAAAGGATCATGCTTTGTTGTTCCGCTGGGATGTCCACCAGCCTGTTAATGAGAAAGATGAAGGAGGCGGCCGATACGCGTGGTCTGGACGTTGAGATTGCCGCCTACGCCGCCCATGAATTTGATGAACAAGTCGGGAAGTACGACGTTGTGCTGCTGGGGCCGCAGGTGAAATACATGCTGGCGTCATTCAAGGAGAAAGCCGAGGGAAAAGGCGTGCCTGTGGCCGCGATAGATATGATGGATTACGGTATGCAGCGCGGTGACAACGTGCTGGATTTTGCATTTTCACTGATCGAAAAATCAGGACAACCGCTATGAGTGGCCTCTATCAATCGATGGTTAATGTCATCGAACAAAAGATTACCCCGCTGGCGGGTGTGGTGGGACAACAGCGCCACATCATCGCGATTCGTGATGGCTTTATCGCCGCGCTGCCTTTTATGATCATCGGTTCATTCATGCTGGTGTTCATCTTTCCACCGTTCTCGCCGGATACCACGCTGGGGTTTGCCCGCGCGTGGCTCGATTTCTCCGTTGCCTACCGTGAGCAACTGATGCTGCCGTACTACCTCAGTATGGGGGTCATGACCTTCTTTATCTCCGTGGGTATTGGTGCCAGCCTGGGTAAGCATTACAAGCTGGACCCGATCATGACCGGCCTGCTGGCGCTGATGGCATTTTTGCTGGTGGCTGCGCCTTATCACGATAAGCAGATTTCTACTCAGTATTTCTCCGGTGAGGGGATTTTTACCGCGATTCTGACGTCAATTTATGCGGGTGAGGTGTATGCCTGGCTGAAGAAGCGCAACATCACCATTCGCCTGCCGAAAGAGGTGCCGACTGGCGTGGCACGTTCGTTTGAGATTCTTATCCCTGTGCTGGTGATCGTCGCGACGCTGCACCCGTTTAACCTGTTCATCCAGTCTGCTACCGGCATGATTATCCCGGAAGCCATTATGCACCTGTTGGCACCGCTGATTTCGGCGTCGGATTCGCTGCCTGCGATTCTGATTTCGGTATTTATTTGCCAGATTCTGTGGTTTGCCGGGATTCACGGCGCGCTGATCGTTACCGGGATCATGAACCCGTTCTGGATGACCAATCTGGCGTTGAATCAGGCTGCACTTTCAGCGGGCGCACCGCTGCCGCATATTTATTTGCAGGGTTTTTGGGATCACTACCTGCTGATTGGTGGGGTCGGTTCTACGCTACCGCTGGCCTTTTTGTTACTGCGTAGCCGTGCGGTTCATCTACGTACGATTGGCCGGATGGGCGTGGTGCCGAGCTTTTTCAATATCAACGAACCGATTCTGTTTGGTGCCCCGATCATCATGAACCCGCTGCTGTTCCTGCCGTTTATTTTCGTGCCAATGGTTAATGCGGTTATTGCCTATACGGCGACGAAACTCGGCTGGATCGCACAGGTGGTTTCCCTTACGCCGTGGACGACGCCCGCACCGATTGGTGCATCGTGGGCGGCGAACTGGGCTTTCAGCCCGGTGATCATGTGCTTGTTGTGCATGGTGATGTCGGCCGCAATGTATTACCCGTTCCTGAAAGTTTATGAGCGCACGCTGCTCAAACAGGAGCAGGAGAAACAGCAGCAGGCGGCAGGCGAAGCAAGTGCCAGCGCATAAATACGAGTGAAACAGAGAGGAACGTATGCACGATCATCTTCAGAACGATTTCCGCTTTCCCGCGAATTTCTGGTGGGGCAGTGCCAGTTCGGCACCGCAAACGGAAGGCGAAAGCCTCAATTATGGTAAAAGCGCCACCGTGTGGGACGAATGGTTTGCCACGCAGCCCGGCCGTTTTCACCAGCAGGTTGGGCCGGCGGATACTTCCACGTTTTATCAGCACTGGCGTGAAGATATCGCGTTGCTGAAGACGCTAAATCACAACACGTTCCGAACGTCGATCTCGTGGGCGCGGCTGATTCCCGACGGCGTGGGTGAACCTAATCCGCAGGCGGTGGCATTTTATAATCAGATCATTGATGAAATGCTGGCGCAGGGCATCACGCCGTTTATCAATCTGTTCCATTTTGATATGCCAATGGTGATGCAACGCCTGGGCGGCTGGGAAAATCGGGCGGTGGTCGTGGCGTATGCGGGTTATGCGGCGACCTGTTTCCGCCTGTTTGGTGACAGGGTAAAACATTGGTTTACGTTTAATGAGCCAGTGGTGCCAGTGGAAGGCGGGTATTTGTATGATTTCCACTACCCGAACGTGGTGGATTTCAAGCGTGCGGCGACGGTGGCGTACCATACGATGCTGGCGCATTCGCTGGCGGTGAAAGCCTATCGCGAGCAGTCTCAGGGCGGAGAAATTGGCATCATCCTCAACCTGACGCCTTCCTACCCGCGTTCCCAGCATCCGGCCGATGTTAACGCTGCCAACATCGCCGATCTGATGTTTAACCGCAGTTTCCTCGATCCCGCCCTGAAAGGGGAATATCCGCAGGAATTGGTCGATCTGCTGCATCGCTATGGTCAACTGCCGCATTGTCAGCCTGACGATCGTGCGATGCTGGCCGATGGTGTTGTCGATTTACTGGGTATTAACTATTACCAGCCGCGCCGTATTCAGTGCCGTGACAGTCTGGTCAATCCCGATAGTCCGTTTATGCCCGAATGGTTCTTCTCCAGCTATGAAATGCCGGGACGAAAAATGAATCCCTATCGCGGCTGGGAAATTTACGAACCGGGCATCTATGACATTCTGACTAACCTGCGGGTGAATTACGGCAATCCGCGCTGCTTTATTTCGGAAAACGGCATGGGGGTGGAGAACGAACAGCGTTTCGACGCCAACGGCCAGATTCAGGATGATTACCGCATCGATTTTGTCCGCGAACACCTGAAATATGTACACAAAGGTATCGCGGAAGGCAGTCACTGCCTCGGCTACCATATGTGGACGTTTATCGATAACTGGTCGTGGTCGAATGCCTATAAGAATCGCTATGGTTTCGTGCAGTTGGATTTGGCGACGCAGACGCGCACGGTGAAGAAAAGCGGGAAATGGTTCGCGGCGGTGGCGGCCGAAAATGGTTTTCAAGGTTCAACGTTGTAAGTCTATCCACGTCGGTGTGGCACTCTGCTACACCGAATTCATCGCCTTTCCTGCTTTCCCATGCCCCCCCTTTCGCATAAATAAAAAAACCGGCTTGCCCTGATGAGGAGGCAAGCCGGAAAGAGGGTAATACAGGTCTATCTATGATGACTTATCGGGACAAACAGCTCAGGCTCAACAACACTTAGTTGAAGATTACCGCAGAGCCACGCAGCTGATCGTTACCGGTCGCAGACGTGATGGTATAAGATTTAGCGCCTGCTTTTTCTGCTTTCGCTGCGAGCTTAGATTGCAGTGAGCTTAGGTCTTGAGCAGTAGCAGTAACAACACCCGCTTTTTCCAGGTTCTGTGCCTGTGAAGGAGACACGTATTCAGCAGCAGAAGCACCGAAAGCAACGGTAGCGAGAACAACAGCAGCAGCGATGGTTTTTACGTTTTTCATGATGTCTTATCCTTTTCTTATTTGATAGGTGAAAGGGGGCTGCCCTTTCGATATGAAGAATGTTACGCCAATGCTAATAAATTAAAAAACGGATGTTATTGAGGAAGTCTTTCTATTTTTTTGAATGACAATATTCGTTGTTGTTTGTTTTTTTTAAATTTAAAACAATAACTTATACATAAAACTGAATTTTATTTACAAACTATTGACTGATATTGAATAACTGGGGTGATGTCTTGTCTGTTGAAACACAACTAACCTTTAATGCTGCTGGTCATCAAATTACCAATATTAACTGCTGGTCATGTGATGGAAGTTGGCTGGTTTATGACATAAGGCCCTATGGATCTTCATTCACAGGGCTGACCATTGAGCGCATACACCTGAAAAGTCGTAAAACCGAGGTTGTTTATCGAGCAGCGGCGGGTGCACATGTGGGCGTGGTGACCTGTAGCCCGCGGGAGCCGCTGCGCTATGTCTTTATCCACGGGCCGGAAAATCCGGATAGCGAATGGCAGTATGATTTTCACCATCGCCGTGGAACGATAGTGGCGGATCGCCAGCGCGATGAGGCGAGCACGCTTGACGCTCTCTCTATTACGCCGCCTTATCAGGCCGGTGCGCTGCGCGGCGGTACGCATGTCCATGTCTTCAGCCCGGATGCCAGTCGTCTGAGCTTTACCTATAACGACCATGTGCTGCATGAGCGCGATCCGGCATTAAACTTGCGCAATGTAGGCGTGGGCGTGCCGCTACAGGCCGTCACCGTTGAGAAACGCCATCCGCGTGAATATGACGGCAGCCACTATTGTGTTCTAGTCAGCAGAACGACACCGCAACCGCAACCCGGCAGTGATGAAATCAATCGCGCTTATGAAGAAGGCTGGGTGGGCACCACGGGCTATATTCGACAGGACGGTTCGCACCAGCGCTGGGCGCTGGTATTTATTGGTGATACGCGATCGCTGAACGGGACAATGGTTCCTGAGATTTTTATCGTCGATTTGCCGGAGGCGCTGGAAGATTACGCCAAAGAGGGTGATGCGCCACTGGCGGGGACGGCAACCTCGATGCCTGCGCCGCCTGCGGGCGTGCATCAGCGGCGTTTAACCTTTACGCACCAACGCCATTATCCTGGTTTGGTGAATCAGCCGCGCCATTGGCTACGTTCCTCGCCCGATGGCAGCGAGATCGCATTTTTGATGCGTGACGAGGCTGGTGTGGTGCAATTGTGGACGCTTTCCCCGAATGGCGGTGAGCCAAGACAGGTAACGCATACGGAACACGGTGTACAGTCTGCTTTTAACTGGCACCCGGATGGGCGTTCT
The DNA here is from genome assembly GCF_021432585.1 of Pectobacterium sp. IFB5596. Lineage (NCBI taxonomy): Bacteria > Pseudomonadati > Pseudomonadota > Gammaproteobacteria > Enterobacterales > Pectobacteriaceae > Pectobacterium > Pectobacterium sp. IFB5596. Next base: position 149,982 of record NZ_LXFY01000030.1, on the reverse strand, counting down.
CTGGCATTTGTGTGTGACAACAGTATCATGCTGTGTGATGCGAAAAGTGGTGAGCTTGTTCGGATGACGGCGAGGACGGACAGCGCGCCGAGCGCGGATGCCGTGGTCTTTTCCCCTGATGGGAAACACGTTGCGTATATGCGGGAAATTGACGGTTTTAATCAGCTTTTCGTCGTGACCTGCTTGCGATCATGACTGCGGCGTAGCGGGTTCACGGCGAATGCGGTGCTATCAAAGCTGATTATGCGGTGTGGTAGCAAATTGTGAGTTGGCAGTTTGGTTTTGCTCTTCGCTTTGAGAAATGCGCTCACGCGTCGACAGTTTGCTCTTCTCGCTGCCCGCGCGATAGTAGTCGTAGGGCAGCAGCAACGTATCGGCCACCGCGGAGAACGGCAGATCGAGCGCAACCAGCGGCATCATGGCCCAACTGGTGTCGTCGTCACGCAGCATACCCACGCTGGCGCGTGTGCCGGAATAGTATCCCTGATCGCTTCCAGTATGCGTCATCACGCTGGAGCAGCCGCCGGTTACTACCGCGCCGCTACCGGTAATAATGAAAGAGAACAACGCACTTTTCAGTAAAGTCATATTACTTATCCATTAAGAACCTGCTGCCAGAGCGGGTCGAAGCCTAGTACTGGCCACTTAAGTCCGTTGTTAGGGGAAACACAGGGGAGGTTCCCGCAGGGACGCCTCACCCCTGTGGCCGCCCCGTGTATCTCAATGCTTAAACGATCGGCACTAGGCCAAACCTACCTATCTTGAGTGTATGTGATAACGACCACTGTGTGAGTGAATATTGCATGAAACACAGCGATTTTTCTTTTTTGCCTCTTGAAAGTCTGAGGGGGGTCACCATATTGATCGTAAGCCGGAAGAAAACGATATGCCGTCAGGGTATCTGTCCCGGCTGTGAGCCTGTCCTTAGGGAAGGTAAAGAATAAATCCTCGCTGCATGTTTAGGAGGCTGTTTTATGCGTAACCCCGATTTTTCCCCACTGTACCGTTCCGCTATTGGTTTCGATCGCCTGTTCAATCTATTAGAAACCGGCCAGACCCAGAGCAACGGCGGCTATCCTCCCTACAACGTCGAACTGGTTGATGAGAACCAATACCGCATCGCGATTGCCGTCGCTGGTTTCGCCGAGCAGGAGCTGGACATCACCGCGCACGACAATTTATTGATTGTTAAAGGTGCCCACGCTGGTGAGCAGGTTGCCCGTAACTACCTGTATCAGGGCATTGCCGAGCGCAATTTCGAACGTAAATTCCAGCTGGCCGAACATATTCAGGTAAAAGGCGCCAATCTGGAAAACGGGCTGCTGTATATCGATCTCGAACGTATCGTGCCGGAAGCGATGAAGCCGCGTCGGATTGAAATTAAGTAAACCAATATCAAATTAATTGAGCACTGCCTGAAACGGCAATGCCATGAATGACTATATCGTCTGCCGAATGGGGACGACGCCAGCGATTGAAACGTGGCTGGCATAAGCTATGCCCACAGGGGCATCATTAATCTCGCTTCTTAGAAGGAGTCATATTATGCGTAACTACGACTTATCACCTTTACTGCGTCAGTGGATCGGTTTTGACAAATTAGCGAGCTCAATGCAGGGCAGTCAGGAACCGATTGATTTTCCTCCGTATAATATCGAGAAGAAAGACGACAACCACTACCGCATCACGCTCGCGCTTGCAGGTTTCCGACAAAGCGATCTGGATATTGAAGTCGAAGGACCACGCCTGACCGTGAAAGGCAGCCCGGCACCGACCGAGAAAGCCGTGGAATATCTGCATCAGGGGCTGGTGTTTAAACCTTTCACGCTGAGTTTTACGCTGGCTGAGCATCTGCATGTGTCCGATGCGCATTTTGAAAATGGCCTGCTGCACATCGATCTGGTACGTGACGTACCGGAAGCCTTGCAGCCGCAGCGTATCGCCATCGGCGGTGGCCGCCCGGCATTGAACCAGCAGTCTGCCGAAGATGCGTCATAACGCGACATCTGCGTTATTAACCTGATAACTTCCCGCGCTCGTCTCATTACGGGCGCGGTTTTGTGTTGCCCACCACGTTTCTCTCCCCAGCATTCTGCCAGAATCAAAATAGACTCGTCATAGAGTATGGCAGCAGTGGCATTTCCCAATAAAAACGTCCGCAAAGGATACGGGTATGAGTGATATCGCACTTACCGTGAGTATGCTGGCGCTGGTTGCCGTTCTGGGGTTATGGATTGGCAACTGGCGGATTTATGGCGTCGGGTTAGGGATTGGCGGGGTTCTGTTCGGTGGGATCATCGTCGGGCATGTTGCCCATCAGTACCAGATTCAACTGAATGATGACATGTTGCATGTGATTCAGGAATTTGGGCTGATCCTGTTTGTCTACACCATTGGCATTCAGGTTGGGCCGGGCTTCTTTTCCTCTCTGCGCGTATCTGGCCTGCGCCTCAATGCGTTCGCTCTGCTGACGGTGTTTCTCGGCAGTGTGGTGACCGTCCTGCTACATAAACTGCTCAATATTCCTTTGCCCATTATTCTCGGTATTTTCTCCGGTGCGGTGACCAACACGCCTTCTCTGGGCGCGGGGCAACAGATTCTGACCGATCTCGGTTCGAGTACAACCTTAGTGAACCAAATGGGAACGGGCTACGCGATGGCGTATCCGCTGGGGATCTGCGGCATTTTACTGGTGATGTGGCTGATGCGTGTCTTGTTTCGTGTCGCGGTGGATAACGAGGCAAAACAGTTTGAAGCCAGTAATGGTCAGCACCATGAACAACTGCACACGATGAATGTGTCGGTGACGAATACCAATCTGCAAGGGCTGGCGATTCAGGCTGTGCCGATTCTGAACCGCGACACCATCGTCTGCTCCCGCCTGAAACGCGGTGATGAACTGATGGTGCCGTCGCCGCAGACGCTGATTCAATTGGGCGATTACCTGCATCTGGTGGGGGCGAAAAACGATCTTGAACAGGCACGTCTGGTCATCGGTAATGAAGTAGAGACATCGCTCTCGACGCGGGGCACGGATCTACACGTTGAACGTGTAGTCGTGACGAATGAGAAAGTGCTGGGGCGCAAGATTCGTGAGCTTAATCTGAAGCAAAATTATGATGTCGTGATTTCGCGCCTGAACCGTGCGGGTGTCGAGCTGGTTGCCAGTAATCAGGCCAGCCTGCAATTTGGCGATATTCTGAATCTGGTCGGGCGAAAAGCGGCGATCGATGCCGCCGCGGATATCGTGGGCAACGCACAGCAAAAACTCCAGCAGGTACAGATGCTGCCCGTCTTTATCGGCATTGGGCTAGGTGTGTTGCTGGGTTCTGTGCCGCTGGTGATCCCTGGGTTTCCTGTGGCGCTGCGGCTTGGGCTGGCTGGCGGACCGCTAGTGGTGGCGTTGGTGCTAGGGCGCATCGGCAGTATCGGTAAACTTCACTGGTTTATGCCGCCCAGTGCGAATCTGGCGCTGCGTGAGCTCGGCATTGTACTGTTCCTGTCGGTGGTGGGGCTGAAATCCGGCGGCGATTTCATTGATACGCTATTGAACGGCGACGGCGTGTGGTGGATTGGCTACGGTGCACTGATTACCATTGTGCCGCTGCTGCTGGTCGGCATACTGGCGCGCACGCTGGGTAAGATGAACTACCTGACGCTGTGTGGCATGCTGGCGGGTTCTATGACCGATCCGCCTGCGCTGGCGTTTGCCAATGGGCTACACCCGACCAGCGGTGCGGCGGCGTTGTCTTATGCGACGGTTTATCCGCTGGCAATGTTTCTGCGAATTATGTCGCCGCAGCTTTTAGCCGTACTTTTTCTTACCCTTTAAATGTTATCAGCTGGATAAAAAATAATATTTTCTCGCCAAATCATGATTATTTTGTTTTTTATTTTTTAATAAAAAATACCTGAGTAAATAAATAAGGAATAGATAACTCACTGTCTGGGAAAGAATTATATTACCACTATTAGGTATAAGGTTTTTTTATCATTGATGTGTCGTTAATTTCGTTAATTTTATGTTTGTAAAATGTCAATTATTATTGAATTTAAAGGGTTTTTTATCTGGAAATTAAAACCACGGAAGTTTCTTAAATAAATTAATGAACCTATTTAGTAACTAAAGTAACGCTATTTTGCAGGCGCATTATAATACTATCTCTTCATTAATCACTTGATTTGATCAGACGAGAGAAGCACCCTGAACCCTTGTTTTCTCGTCTTTTTTTCCGCAGATGATTCCTGTTGCGTTGTTTCAGCAGGGTGACGAAGGAAGAATAACGTAATACCCACTCCTCCGCACGGGACATCCGTCGTGAATACAGCATTCCGTTTTAATGAAGAGTGGTGTTCTTATGTCTGCGAATAACAGCAGGTTGATAAAGCTTCTAGTTATCCTTTGTATTGCCGGTGGCTTATGGTTATTGCCGGTTCCTGATGGCGTTAAACCTGATGCCTGGCATCTGATGGCGATTTTTATTGCCACGGTTGTCGGTCTGATTCTTTCTCCTTACCCGCTTGGCGCGATGGCGATGTTCAGCCTGACCTCGGTCGCCATATTAGGGTTATTATCCATTAAAGACGTGTTGGCGGGTTTTAGCGATCCCACCATTTGGATGATCGCCTGTGCCTTCTTTATCTCGCGCGGCTTTATTAAAACCGGTTTTGGTCGACGTATTGGCCTGCTGTTCATCAGCAAGCTGGGAAATAGTTCCCTCGGTCTGGCGTATGGTCTGGTGTTTACCGACCTGCTATTCGCTCCAGCGATGCCTTCCACGTCTGCACGCTGCGGTGGGATCATCACTCCGCTGTTCCGGTCGATCGCCGAAGCCTATGATTCCACACCGGAAAAAGGCACACAGCGTCGCATTGGTGCGTTTCTGGTGCAGTCCATTTTCCAGTGTAACGCCGTGACTTCCGCGATGTTCATGACCTCCATGGCGGGTAACCCGATGGTGGCTAAGCTGGCTTCCCAGTTTGGTATCCACATCAGTTGGACGGATTGGGCGTTAGCAACACTGCTGCCGGGCTTCCTGTCTTTGGCGCTGATTCCTTATCTGATCTACCGTTTCTACCCGCCTGAACTGAAGAAAACCTCAGAAATGCGCGCCATCGCCGTCGAAAGACTGCGTGAGATGGGCAAAATGACCCGCGATGAGTGGGTGGTGCTGGGTGTGTTCCTTGGGCTGGTGACGTTCTGGGTACTGGGCTCTACGCTGAATATCGACGCGACGCTGACCGCGTTGGCTGGCCTGAGCGTGCTGTTGCTCAGCCGCGCGCTGACCTGGGACGATGTGGTCAGTGAGAAAGAAGCCTGGCACACCGTGGTGTGGTTTGCCGTACTGATGACGCTGGCTGGCCAGCTTAACAAAATGGGTCTGATTGCCTGGCTGGGCGGATTGGCCGGTAATGCGGTTAGCGGAATGCACTGGCTGCCGATGCTGGGTCTGCTGCTGCTGGTTTACTACTACAGCCACTACCTGATGGCGAGTGCGATTGCCCACATCAGCGCTATGTACGCAATTTTCGTCTCTATTGCACTGGCAGCTGGTGCGCCGCCAATGCTGACCGTACTGGTATTCGGTATCTTCAGTAACCTGTTTATGTCTACAACTCACTACTCCAGTGGCCCGGCACCCATTTTGTTCGGCACAGGCTACGTGCCGTTGGCAACCTGGTGGAAGATCGGTTTCTTTGTCAGTCTGGTCATTATCCCTATCTGGCTGGGTGTTGGCGGCATGTGGTGGAAACTGCTCGGTTTCTGGTAATGCATTGATACCCGATGGCTTTCCTGATGCGAGACATTCCTGACACACAAAATGTACCGCGATAGGTTAAGCCTGATTCCCTTTCTTTAAGCTTACGCCCTGTCCTTGTGACGGGGCGTATGCATCACGACACGCGAAACGCGGCGAAACAGTATAAGATAACGGTGTGATGATGTTTGTTTCGGAGAGTGACATGGGCAAGAAAAAGGCACCGCTCAAGCTGGGAACATCGGTGTTTTTGATGGTATCAGTGGTACTTGGCGCGGTGTTGTTGGTGGTCTATTCTCTGCTGTTTTTTCGCATTAATCAGCTGTCGGAAGATCATCTGCGAGAAAAAGCCTTTGCCATTGCTCGCACATTTGCGGCTTCCCCTGTTGTTATTGATGAACTTAAAGGGATTGGGCGGCCGGAGGAAGTGCAGATTGCTGCGGAGACGATCCGCCAGCGTAATCAACTGCTCTTCGTCACCGTCACCGATATGGATACGGTGCGCCATAGCCACCCTGAACCGGAAAGAATTGGCGAACATTTTGCTGGTCGGGATATCTACCCGGCGCTGTTGGGGATGGAAAATACCTCAATCAACCGGGGAACGCTCGATCCGGCACTGCGGGTATTTACGCCGGTTTTCGACAATAACCACAAGCAGGTGGGCGTTGTCGCGTTGGGGATTGCCTTAACCAGCGTGCAGAAAGTGATTAGCGATAACCGCTGGATGATTCCCTGGACGCTATTGGCGGGGGCGCTGGTGGGTTGGCTCGGTACGCTGATTTTGGTGAAGGTGCTCAAGCGTATTATGCTGGGATTCGAGCCGTTTGAGATATCGAACCTGTTTGAACAGCGCAACGCGATGCTCAAACATATCAAAGAAGGGGTTATTGCGGTCGATCAGCATGGTCGGATTACGGTAATCAATGATGAGGCGCGGCGGCTTTTCCGGCAGAATAAGCCGCAGGGCAGTGAAGCGTCGGCTCTGAAGCCGGCCGAACGCGTTAGCGAACAGTGGCTTGAACACCTGCACCTGAAACAGGTGTTGGAAAGTGGTACGCCACGGCGTGATGAAGAGATTAACTTTAACGGGCACCTGCTGCTGACCAACACCGTTCCCGTTTTTGTGAAAGGCGATATTATCGGCGCGATTGCGACGTTCCGTGATAAAACGGAGATCAGCCAGTTACTGCAACGGTTGAGTGGGATGTCCTACTACGCAGATGCACTGCGGGCGCAGTCGCACGAGTTTATGAACAAGCTGCACGTCATCTTAGGGATGCTGCACTTAAAATATTACTCGCAGTTGGAAGATTACATCCTGAAGACCGCCAATAATTATCAGGCGGAAATCGGTTCGATTATTCGTAAAGTGAAGTCGCCAGTGATTGCCGGCTTCCTGTTGGGTAAAATTAATCGCGCGCGCGATCTCGGCATTACACTCTCCATCAGCGAGGAGAGTCTGCTACCGGATACCGATGATGTTGATGCTACGAATGAATTGATTACCGTGTTGGGTAATCTGATTGAGAATGCGATGGACGCGATTGATGAACAGGAAAACTGTGAAATCAGCGTGAGCTTCCATCATCAGAATAACCGCCTTCACTGTACCGTGGGGGATGACGGCCCCGGCATTTCGTCGGAAAGCCAGACGCGTATTTATGAACAGGGATTCTCTACCAAAGGCAGCGGGCGCGGTATTGGCCTGTACCTGACCAAACAGAGTCTGGAGAAGATTGGCGGCACTATCGAGTTTGAATCAGAACCTGAGGTGTACACCCAGTTTTTCGTTACTATTCCTTATCAAGCAAGGCTGTTTGACCATGATTAATGTACTGATTGTTGATGACGATGCCATGGTTGCAGAGCTTAACAAATCTTATCTGAACCAGGTTTCTGGATTTAGCTGCTACGCGACCGTCCCCACGTTGCAGCAGGCACGGAACCTGTTGATGCAACCTGACTCGGAAATCGATTTGGTACTGCTGGATATTTACATGCAGCAGGATAATGGACTGGATCTGTTACCGACTATCCGTGAATTTAGTGAAAAGACGGATGTCATCATCATCTCTTCTGCCAGCGACGTGTATACCATCAAAAAAGCACTGCACTACGGCGTGGTGGACTATCTGATTAAACCTTTCCAGTTCTCGCGTTTTGAACAGGCGCTGACGGCCTATCGCGAAGAGGCGAACTTGTTCAAGCACCGTGATTTTGTTGCGCAGTCGGACATTGATAGCCTGATTCGCCGCACCAGCGGTAGCACGGCCAGCGAGCGCAAGAAATTGCCGAAAGGGCTGACCAGCCTGACGTTGCGTACCGTATGCGAGTGGATTGAAGGCAATCAGGGTATTGAATTTTCTACCGAAATGCTGGCGAATGCGATTGGCATCTCCCGCGTATCCTGCCGTAAATACCTGATATACCTGTCCGATACCGGAATCCTGACCACCAATATTCTGTACGGTTCGACAGGGCGACCGGTGTACCTGTATCGCCTGCTGCCAGAAAAACAGGACTCATTGCGCCAGTACTGTGAATAAATCGCTGTGAATCGCTAGCGGTAATGTCATGTACTACTGCAAAATTCACCAGCCTTTTGAATAAAGATGATAGTGACTCAGGGCTGAAAATCGCCCTGAGCGCGTCTGAGGTTGCATTATCCCTTTTAAGATGTTCCCCTGATTTCCCGGTTCTGAATGCCACTTTCTGCTGTTTTCTGAAGATGCGAAAAAAGAAGTCATTATCGCGGTAATACGCACCATTCAACGCTCGTGTGGCTTTATGTCCGCAATCATCGATCGGATGCGGCCAACGTTAGTCTACAGCCTGCTTTTTAGTTAGGTAAATGCATTTGCATTGTTTAATGCAAATGCATTATTGTTGTTGTGCTGGCATGAGCACAGTGACTAAAGCGAGAATAAAGAGGGTTCAATCAATGGCTATTCAAATTAATACGGCAGACGTGTCACTGCGCGCTGAGTCTCGACTCACCGAACGCAGCCAGACAACGATTCCGGCAGCAATACGCGATGCTTTGCATCTCAAGCCAGGTGAGTACATTAAGTACACCTTGCTTGCAGGTGGCAAAGTCATCATGTCTCGACAGGAAGAAGAACAGGACGACCCCGTTGTATCGCAGTTTCTGACTTTTCTCGAAAACGACATGAAGAAAAACCCACAAAACATTCACCCCGTACCTGTGGCGTTCTGGGAAAGCATCAAAGCATTAACTGCTGGAGTTGAGGTCGATCTAGACGCGCCGCTTACTGATGACTAACTAAAAAAGCCAGGCGGTGAAACATGGGGTATTTAGAAGTAAATGGCTGGAGAATCTGCTTTCATTCATGCTTTTTGCAGCAGATTGCAGAACTTGCTCAAAAGGTTGCTGAATTAAAGGCTGCAAAGCCCGGTGAATACCTTGGCAAGAAAGAAACAAAGCTCCTACGTGCGATTGAGCGAGTGATTGAGGAATGGATAGCCGTCGATCCTCTCAACGCGCAATACCGTCAGGGAGACACGTTAGGCGATGAATTCAAACATTGGTTCCGCGCAACGTTCTTGTCGCAGTTCCGTTTGTTCTATCGTTGCAGCGCAGAGCATAAGACTATCATTATCGGTTGGGTAAATGATTTTGATACGCTTCGTGCTTACGGTTCAAAGACAGATGCCTATAAGGTGTTCGCAGGGATGTTAAAAGCAGGCGACCCACCAGATGACTGGGAGAAACTTCTCAGTGAGGCAAAAGCTGCTACCGCCACAACTTCTATTTCAGGTTTCCTTGGAAAATAGACCTAACACAGAGTCCGTGATGACAGACTTTGTCGTTTCGCCAAATGAACCATCACACTGCTGGTGGTCGCGCTTAATAATTTAGGTTTCCCCCTGATTGGGGGAAACCGTGATACTAGAGAGTGAAATCAGGCAACCCAGCCCAGCAGCAGCGTTGCGGCGATGACGGTAGACGCGCCGCCGATGCGGGTAGCGATCTGTGCGAACGGCATCAGAGACATACGGTTAGAGGCAGACAGAATTGCTACGTCACCTGTGCCACCCAGCCCGCTGTGGCAGGTGGTCACGATGGAGGCCTCAATCGGGTACATGTTCAGATAAGGCGCAATCAGGAAGCTCACCAGCGCCATGGACAGCACCACAGAACCACAGACGATGACGTAACCCACGGAGAATACCGCGACGACGCTCTCCAGCGGGATATACAGCATGCCAAGCCCGATCATCAGCGGCCACACCAGAGAGCTGGATACGAATTTGTAAACGCTGTGCGCACCCGTTTCCATGATGGCAGGAATAACGCGTCCGTATTTGCAGAAAACGGCGATCAGAATCATCAGCACTGGACCTGGGATATGTACCAGTTTTTCAAACAGCCCACCGACGATGAAGAAGGCGCAAATCATCAGCAGTCCGCCGCCCATCAGGTGAAAATCGACCGGCTTTGGCGCGTCGTTGACGGCAAACATCGCGTTGTCTTCATCGCTGCGAACCAGACGACCTTCACCGTTCAGATCCCTGCGGCGCATACCGAGACGGGACAGCACCCCAGCACACAGAATTGCGAAAATGTTACCGACAACGGCTGCGGGCGCTAACTGAGCGACATAAACGTCTGGGCTTTGTCCCAGAATAGCTGAATAGGCGAGGGACAACGGCAGGATACCTTCACCAATACCGCCACCGATGATAGGCACGATAATGAAGAAGAAGGTGTGATAGAAGCTGTAACCGCACAGTTTACCGACCAGCAAACCGGTTGCCAGCGCTGTCGCGGTGCCGATGACCAGCGGGACGAACATACGCACCATCCCCTGAATCAGAATTTTGCGATTCATACCCAAGATACTGCCGACCACCAGACAGGCGATGACGAAATACAAGAAATTCGCCTCTTTCATCAACAGGTGTACGGTTTTCATGGTGTTGTCATTAAATAAATTAAAATACACCATAATGGAAGGCACCATCAGGCATAGAATTGCCGGGCCGCCGATATCTTTGAACACAGGAATGTTGCTACCAATGTGCGCCAGTAAAAAACCCATTGTCATGATGACGGCGAAACCGCCAATCATATTTTTAGGTAAATATCCTTCATAGGCAGCGATAGCAACAATAGCGGTAATCGCCATAAACAGAGCAACGGGAACGGAGCCAATTTTCTTTTTAAAGAAGTCGCCGATAAACGATGACTGTGTTTCCAGAGCGAGATCGTTCTCACATAAAATATCAGTTTCAGTTTTTTTCATTATATTCACCCTGCTAGGACAGTTGGTACAGAAAGAAATTACATCCCTGCCGTTTCATATCGTTACTATATTGATAGTGCATCGTTATCGACGTAGGTTATTGCCTTTTTTATCACCAGTATCGGTGTGATTATCGAGCGTCGCTAATGCCATTGGCGGTAGAATGTTTATTATCAGAAAGAAGAAAAATACTCTTTTTTGTTTTTTATCAATTACTAACAAAAAGATAAAGAATGATGGATGTTATTTAACAATGAATCAATTCTGAGGGTAATCTAGCATGATGAAATGTTAAAAATAATACGTTAATTACGTATTTGTGAAGTTATCAGCAACTCCATTTTAAATAACTTACGTCATTTTTTTGTAATTAAAATAATTTTTCAAAAAAGAAAGTGAGATAAAAAAGGAGGGGAAATAAATCGTAGAGTGAAAATACCACGTTGTGAGAATAAGTAAATAATGTAATTCCATTTTAGTGAAAATATTTATTTAACTAAAATAGCCACTTTATTATTGAGCCATGTCATTTTCTTGCGAGTATATGAAGAGATCGTCAGTGAAGCATGAAGGGACAAGTACGTCCCTACCGGATAGGCTGCTACATTACTTTTTCAAACGATAAATGCCATTAAAACGGACGTTCATTCCACCACATTGACCATTATCTTCCACGATCAAATTGCCGTTAATCAGCTGCATCACGCCGCTACATTCAATCACGTCACGTGAATCATTCCATTGAAGCCGATTGCCGTTTGGCGTTGCTGAGGCAGAAAAACTGCCAAAATGCGCAATTTGCTCGCCATAACTCGATCTGCCTCCATGCCAGATGGCGCGTCCTCTAAGATTCAGCGTACCGTTTTTCCCACGGGTAATCGTGATGCTATCGCCGAAATTGCGCCACGTGCCGAGCCAGGTATTGATGTCTGCCGTTTTGATGGGCTGTTTTTTAAGATAAGCCGATTCCACCCAACCGACAAATTCGGATTTTTTGCCAAAATGCCACACGCAGGACCAGCCGTTTTTTTCCTGCGCCACCAGCACGCGGTCACCTGCTTTCAGGCTGGTTTTACTCTGGCAAGCCGCCTTATTATCCGGGCATCCATTCCTTATATCATCATCGTAAAAGTGGACTTTATCGCCATGCACCGCCGTGATTTTGGCGACAGAGTACTGGTCTGGATAATCAGGAAACGCGCCATTACGGCACATCGTCATCTCATAACCCCAGCCTGCAAAACAGGGAAATGAAGTACATAACAACACAACGCTCACCATTCCTTTCATTGCTTAGTTTTCCTTGTCAAAAATACGACCAATACAACCCATGGCTATGGGTATTTTAATTAATTCTATCAAAAACTTATATGACATTCAGCATCAATAAATGAAGGATGACATCGTGTCTGATATCGGAGAGAAAGGGGGCGATATCAGTGTATATGGCAGATCAGGTAAAAGCGGAGCGAGTGTTGCATGGAATCATGTGCGCTGTTGGCCCGTCGAAGAGGGGAAAGCAAAGTTTTTTTATGTAGCGTAGATAGTCATTCACCTGCTTATCACACCATGGTAAATATCAGAATTTCTTATCACCTGTCAGAATTTTCACCTGCTGTTAACGTTTTTAACAAAAAATAGTGCTCAGATCTTGGACATGTAAGACCAGATGACTATAGTTTTTTTAATGGTGATAATTTCTTTTAGTAGACAATACATCGGTTTTTATCGCTGTTTTTTAAAATAAATGCAAAATATACGACTTAAATTATGTGATAGAGCTGTATTTTATATATTAATAAAATGTAAGGAATTTTTGTAAATCCTTACAGCTTATATTGACGTCACCGCCATCTGTTGAGAAATTGAAGTCGTCATAGGGATATAAGGAGGAAAGCAGCGGTTTGCCTGAATGATTCTACGTCTTCATCCAGCATCCGTGAGCGGGTTGTGACGTTTCAAGATATAGGTGGTAGTTATTATGACTATATCCCATAGCGTGACGGCAGTTTGCTCTGGTGACCACGATTCCTCCCCCAGTATTTTAGTTTTGCCTTCGGGCGACAGGGTACAGACCGCAGCACATAAAAATACAGGTCTGGCCAACCATATCCAATTGATTTCGAGATGCAGGACAGGATATCCGCGTTGTTAACATCTGCGTTTTTCGCGATCGTGCTTTTAACGATCGTGTTTTAACACTTATGTTTTAACAACAGGATTAACGCGTATGCAGCTTGGTGTCGGACGGGTATAGCACACAACATCATCCACAATGGAGCATAAGTAATGGAAAAATCCCTGGTTAAATCAAGGGTGTTGAAGTTCGGCCTTGGTTTGCTCGCCCTGTCCGTCGCGGCAGGTGTTCAGGCAAAAACGCTGGTTTACTGCTCAGAAGGCTCCCCGGAAGGTTTTAACCCACAGCTATTCACCTCCGGTACGACGTTTGATGCCAGCTCTATTCCTATTTATAACCGTCTGGTGGAATTTAAAGACGGCACCACGGACACCGGTCCGGGTTTGGCTGAAAAATGGGATATTAGCGAAGACGGCAAAACCTATACCTTCCATTTGCGCAAAGGCGTGAAATGGCAAGACAGCAAGGATTTCAAACCTTCTCGTGAGTTCAATGCTGATGACGTCATTTTCTCCTTCATGCGTCAGCAGGATGCCAACCATCCGTACCATAAAGTTTCTGGCGGCAGCTATGAATACTATCAGGGTATGGGTATGCCGGAACTGGTCAGCAAAGTCGAAAAAGTGGACGACTATACCGTCCGCTTTGTGTTAAGCCGCCCTGAAGCGCCGTTCCTGGCAAACCTGGCGATGGACTTCGCTTCTATCTTATCTGCGGAATATGCGGACAACATGCTGAAAGCCGGTACGCCGGAGAAGATTGACCTGAACCCAATCGGTACAGGCCCATTCCAGCTACAGCAGTACCAGAAAGACTCCCGCATTCTGTATAAAGCTTTCGAAGGCTTCTGGGGCAGCAAGCCGGGCGTCGATCGTCTGGTCTTCTCCATCACGCCAGATGCGTCTGTGCGTTACGCTAAGCTGCAAAAAGACGAATGCCAGATCATGCCGTATCCAAACCCGGCCGATCTTGCCCGCATGAAAGAAGACAAAAATATCACGTTGCTGGAACAGCCAGGCCTGAACGTTGGCTATCTGGCCTACAACGTTGAGAAAAAACCGCTGGATAACGTCAAGATTCGCCAGGCGCTGAACTATGCGGTGAACAAGTCTGCCATCATCGATGCGGTCTATCAGGGCGCGGGTCAAGCAGCAACCAACCTGATCCCACCGACTATGTGGGGCTACAACAACGACGTTAAAGACTACAGCTACGATCCTGAGAAAGCGAAGGCCCTGCTGAAAGAAGCGGGTATGGCTGACGGCTTCTCTATCGACCTGTGGGCAATGCCGGTACAGCGTCCGTACAACCCGAACGCGCGTCGTATGGCGGAAATGATTCAGTCCGACTGGGCGAAAGTGGGTGTGAAAGCCAAGATCGTTACCTACGAGTGGGGCGAGTATCTGAAGCGTGCGAAAGACGGCGAGCACCAGACGGTGCTGATGGGCTGGACTGGCGACAATGGGGACCCAGATAACTTCTTCGCGACCCTGTTCAGCTGCGACGCAGCTAAAAATGGCTCCAACTACTCCAAGTGGTGCTACAAGCCGTTTGAAGACCTGATCCAACCGGCGCGTGCTGTTTCCGATCACGAAAAACGTATTGAGCTGTACAAGCAGGCTCAGGTTGTGATGCACGATCAGGCTCCGGCGCTGATTGTCGCGCACTCCACCGTGTACGAGCCTGTGCGTAAAAACGTGAAAGGTTATGTGGTTCAGCCGCGTGGCGTGCATAGCTTCAACAACGTGACGTTGGATTAAGTCAGCCACTCGATTTTCACGGACATTGAAAACCCCGACCTTGCGGTTTCTCGTTAGAGGAGCCGTGGAGGCGGGGTTTCTTGCCCGTTAAATATTCATGGCGGACCGTCGCATACGACGTTTTAAAATCGCTCCTGGCGATTTTTTGGCTGTGAGCAATGATAAGCCTGATGGCCAATGAGCCAACGGGCATGAATAGAGAGTTCGGGATATGTTGCAGTTCATACTCCGGCGTTTGGGACTCGTTATCCCAACGTTTATTGGTATCACCCTGTTGACGTTTGCCTTCGTGCACATGATTCCGGGTGACCCGGTGATGATCATGGCGGGGGAACGTGGTATTTCCGCTGAGCGCCATGCGCAATTGCTGGCTGAAATGGGGCTGGATAAGCCGCTTTGGCAGCAATACATCCACTATATCGGCGGTGTGTTGCAGGGCGATCTGGGGATCTCCCTCAAGAGCCGCATCCCTGTGTGGGAAGAATTTGTTCCTCGCTTCAAAGCGACGCTGGAACTGGGTATCTGCGCGATGCTGTTTGCTATCGCGGTTGGGATTCCGGTTGGTGTGCTGGCTGCGGTTAAACGCGGTTCTATTTTCGATCATACCTCTGTTGGCCTGGCGCTGACGGGCTACTCCATGCCTATCTTCTGGTGGGGCATGATGTTGATTATGCTGGTCTCTGTTCAACTCAACCTGACGCCCGTCTCGGGGCGCATCAGCGATACGATTTTCCTCGATGACAGTATGCCGCTGACTGGCTTTATGCTGATCGATACCCTGTTCTGGGGCGAAAAAGGCGACTTTATCGACGCGGTTGAACACATGATCCTGCCAGCCATCGTGCTAGGCACCATTCCGCTGGCGGTGATTGTACGTATGACGCGTTCCGCGATGCTGGAAGTGCTGGGAGAGGACTACATTCGTACCGCTCGCGCCAAAGGGCTGAGTCGCCTGCGCGTCATTGTCGTGCACGCGTTGCGTAATGCGATGCTGCCGGTGGTGACAGTGATTGGCTTGCAGGTCGGCACCATGCTGGCTGGGGCGATCCTGACGGAAACCATCTTCTCCTGGCCGGGCTTGGGGCGGTGGTTGATCGATGCGTTGCAGCGTCGTGATTATCCGGTGGTTCAGGGCGGCGTGCTGCTGGTAGCAACCATGATCATTCTGGTTAACCTGCTGGTGGATGTGCTCTACGGTGTGGTTAACCCACGCATCCGTCACAAGAAATAAGGGGAGGCTAAGATGACACACGTCACTGAACCTGTTGTAAATAGCGCACCGAAGCCGATGACCCCGCTACAGGAATTCTGGCACTATTTTAAACGTAACAAAGGGGCTGTCGTTGGCATGGTGTATGTCGTGCTGATGCTTGTGATCGCTATTGGCGCCAACGTATTGGCACCGCATGCGCCCGCCGAGCAGTTCCGCGATGCACTGCTTCGTCCGCCTGTCTGGCAAGAGGGCGGAAGCTGGCAGTTTATTCTGGGAACGGATGACGTCGGGCGTGATGTCCTGTCCCGTCTGATGTACGGCGCGCGCCTGTCGCTGTTGGTCGGCTGTCTGGTGGTTGTGCTATCGCTGGTGCTGGGGGTGATTTTCGGCCTGCTGGCGGGATATTTCGGCGGGGTGGTCGATGCGTTCATCATGCGTATCGTCGATATCATGCTGGCACTGCCAAGCCTGCTGTTGGCGCTGGTACTGGTCGCTGTTTTTGGACCTTCGATTGTGAATGCCTCGCTGGCGTTGACCTTCGTGGCGTTGCCGCACTATGTCCGTTTGACTCGCGCCGCGGTACTGGTGGAAGTTAATCGCGATTACGTCACCGCTTCACGCGTGGCGGGTGCTAGCTCGGCACGCCAGATGTTCGTCAACATTCTTCCTAACTGCCTGGCACCACTGATTGTGCAGGCTTCTCTCGGCTTTTCTAACGCCATTCTTGATATGGCTGCTTTGGGTTTCCTCGGTATGGGCGCACAGCCGCCAACGCCAGAGTGGGGCACCATGCTGTCGGACGTTTTGCAATTTGCGCAAAGCGCCTGGTGGGTGGTGACGTTCCCCGGTCTGGCAATCTTACTGACGGTATTGGCGTTTAACCTGATGGGGGACGGCTTGCGTGACGCTCTCGACCCCAAACTCAAGCAGTGATAGAGGTAGAGAGATGGCGTTGCTCAATGTAGATAAACTGTCGGTTCACTTTGGTGATGAGGATCTACCGTTTCGTGCGGTCGATCGTATCAGCTACCAGGTTGAACAAGGTCAGGTCGTCGGTATCGTCGGAGAGTCTGGTTCTGGTAAATCCGTCAGTTCGCTAGCGATTATGGGGTTGATTGATTACCCCGGAAAAGTGATGGCCGACAAGCTGGAGTTTAACCAGCGTGATTTAACGAAAATTTCTGAGAAAGAACGGCGTAATCTGGTGGGCTCGGAAGTCGCGATGATTTTCCAGGACCCGATGACCAGCTTGAACCCGTGTTACACCGTCGGCTACCAGATTATGGAAGCCATCAAGGTGCATCAGGGGGGTAACCGCAAAACGCGTCGTCAGCGAGCGATTGATCTGCTGACGCTGGTTGGGATTCCCGATCCAGCTTCGCGTCTTGACGTGTATCCACACCAGCTTTCCGGTGGGATGAGCCAGCGCGTGATGATCGCGATGGCGATTGCCTGTCGGCCAAAGCTGTTGATTGCGGATGAACCTACCACGGCACTGGACGTGACTATTCAGGCGCAGATTATCGAACTGCTGCTCGAATTGCAGCAGCGCGAGAATATGGCGCTGATCCTGATTACGCACGATTTGGCGCTGGTGGCCGAAGCGGCGCACCACATCATCGTGATGTATGCCGGGCAGGTGGTGGAATCGGGTAAAGCGGCGGATATTTTTCGTGCTCCCCGCCATCCGTACACTCAGGCGCTGCTGCGTGCGCTGCCGGAGTTTGCGGTGGATAAAGCCCGTCTGGCATCGCTGCCGGGTGTGGTGCCGGGTAAATACGATCGCCCAAATGGCTGTCTGTTAAACCCGCGCTGCCCCTATGCACAGGACCGCTGCCGTCAGGAAGAACCTGGGCTGCGCGATATTCCTGGTCGTCAGGTGAAATGTCATACACCGCTGGATGATGCGGGGAGGCCAACCCTATGAGTGAACTGAATGCCACATCGCAGCCGTACTTGTTGCATGCGATCGATTTGAAAAAACACTATCCGGTGAAAAAGGGCTTTTTTGCGCCGGAACGAATGGTGAAAGCGCTGGATGGCGTGTCCTTTACGCTGGAGCGCGGTAAAACGCTGGCGGTGGTGGGGGAATCCGGCTGTGGGAAATCCACGCTGGGCCGCCTGCTGACAATGATCGAAACCCCGTCAGAAGGCGAGCTGTACTATCAGGGGCAAGATCTGCTGAAGCCGGACCCCGCAGCGCAGAAACTGCGTCGGCAGAAGATCCAGATCGTTTTCCAGAATCCTTACGGATCGCTGAATCCGCGCAAGAAAGTCGGCCAGATCCTGGAAGAACCACTCCAGATCAATACTGAGTTGTCGAAAGCCGAACGCCGTGAAAAAGCGCTGGCGATGATGGCGAAAGTGGGGCTGAAAACGGAGCATTATGACCGCTATCCGCATATGTTCTCCGGCGGTCAGCGTCAGCGTATTGCTATCGCCCGTGGGCTGATGCTAGACCCAGACGTGGTGATTGCCGATGAACCCGTTTCGGCGCTGGATGTGTCTGTGCGTGCACAGGTGCTGAACCTGATGATGGACTTACAGCAGGATTTGGGGCTGTCTTATGTTTTCATCTCGCACGATCTGTCTGTGGTCGAGCATATTGCTGATGAAGTGATGGTAATGTATCTGGGTCGCTGTGTTGAGAAAGGCAGTAAAGATGCCATTTTCAACAATCCGCGTCACCCTTATACGCAGGCGTTACTGTCCGCGACGCCGCGCCTGAACCCGGATTTACGCCGCGAGCGCATCAAGCTGACGGGGGAGTTGCCTAGCCCGCTGAATCCACCGCCGGGCTGCGCGTTTAACGCCCGCTGTCAGCGCTGCTTCAGCACCTGCACGCAGTTCCAGCCGCAGCTGAAAACCTACGGCGAACAGCAGGTTGCCTGCTTTGCCGTCGATCAGGACGAACAGGGCACCGCAATCGCCTAGTTTTCCTCTGATGCCCCACGCGGTTAAAGCGTGGGGCATCCTGCCAGTGGCGCATTACCCTTCCTGCATTGCCTTTTCAACTTCTTCCGCCAGTATCGCAATACCCTGTTCGATTTTCTCCGGTTCCGGCACATAGTTCATGCGCATGCATTGATGAGCGTGTTGCCATTCCTGCACCATGCCGGGGAAGAAATAGTGACCCGGCACCATGAGGACGCCGCGTTTTTTTAGGCGCTGGTATAGGGTTTCTGTCGTGATGGGCAGATCCTTAAACCACAGCCACAGGAAGATCGCCCCTTCTGGTTTATGAATCAGGCACTGCTCTGGGGACAGGTAGCGACGGATAATGGCGATAGTCTCTGTCACGCGCTGCTGGTAGAACGGGCGTATGACGTCATTAGATAAGCGCAACAGATCGCCACGCTGAATCATCTCATGCGCCAGCGCCGGGCCGACCGCGCCTGGTGACAGACTAATGATGCCGTTCATGTTGCCGATCGCTGAAATCACCTTTTCATCTGCAATCACGATGCCGCAGCGCGAACCGGGTAGACCCAGTTTGGACAGACTCATGCACAGGATGATATTTGGGTTCCACAGCGGCGTGGCATCACTGAAAATGATACCGGGGAAAGGCACGCCATAGGCGTTATCAATCAGCAGAGGAACCTTGTGCTGCTGCGCCAGAATATCCAGACGCATCAGTTCGTCGTCGGTCAGCACGTTACCGGTTGGGTTGGTTGGTCGGGATACGCAAACTAGCCCGATATCATCGGTAATCGACAGATGATCGAAATCGACGTGATATTTAAATTGTCCTTCAGGCAACAGTTCGATCTGGGGACGAACAGAAACGAACATGTCTTCGTCCAGCCCGGAATCCGAATAGCCGATATATTCCGGTGCCAGCGGAAACAGCACTTTTTTCAGACTGCCATCGCTATGGCGACCAGCAAACAGGTTAAATAAGTAGAAAAACGCGCTCTGGCTGCCATTTGTCAGCGCAATGTTCTGTGGTCCAATCTGCCAGCCTAATTCACTACTCAGGAGTTCGGCTAACGCATTAAGCAGCGTATCCTTACCTTGCGGGCCGTCGTAGTTACACAACGCTTCCGTTAATTTTCCTTGTTCCAGCATGTCCTGACACAACTGCTGGAAGTAACTATCCATCTCTGGAATGTGCGCCGGATTGCCACCCCCCAGCATGATTGCGCCTGGCGTACGCAGCCCTTCGTTCAGATCGTCCATTAATTGGGTGATGCCAGCGTGACGCGTGAATTTCTTGCCGAAAAGAGAAAAGTTCATAGTTTATTTATCAGTGATCGTACACAGGTTAGCGGCAACCATAGCGCTTGCGCTAATAGGGTGCAATGTGGTCAAAAAACAATCCAATAATCTTTTATCCTGCAATGATTAGATATTTCAGTATTAATCGCTAATGTTATCGTTATCGGCAAAATGCTTTTAGTCGACATGCGTTATTTTGCTGAAACGATGTCAGCATTTACCGATCAACATCTCAATAATTATGCAATAACAGTATCTATTTCCAGATGATAAGTGATGTTAATCAGATAAATGGCGCGATAATGCTGAATTTCTCTATCTGGTGATAGCTATCACATTCTGACCATCCGCTGATTTGTAGTCTTTAGCTCGCATTAGCTAAAACAATTCAGCAAAGAGGGATGGGTAACATGAAAAAATTACTGGCTATAGGAATTACACTGGCGCTGACATCATGGCAATTATCGGCGCAGACGTTTGTGCTGACAGATGCTGAAAGCAGTGTGGAAAAGGGAAACTGGCAAATCAGCAGTGATGCTCTGAAGATCAAGAATCAGCATTTCAGCATTGAACAAAAAGTCCTGCACGGTGGACGTCAGGAAGGCAGTAAAGTGATTACGATTACCAGTCAGGATGGACTGAAAATTGCTCTCAGCCCAACGCGAGGGATGAATTTACTGCATGCGGTAGGTAAAAACATTCGTTTGGGGTGGGATTCGCCGGTTGATGAGGTCGTCAATCCGAATACCATCAATCTGGAAAGCCGTAATGGACTGGGTTGGCTGGAAGGTTTCAATGAGATGATGGTGCGCTGTGGCTTCGAGTGGACGGGGCACCCGGTTGTCAGCGATGGCATGATCTACACCCTGCACGGTCGTGCGGGTAATACGCCTGCCTCAAAAGTGGTGGTGGAAGTCAGCGATAGCGCGCCGTATACCATTACGGTACGGGGTTTGCTGAAGGAAAACAGTTTTAAGAAGTCGAATCTGGAAACCTGGACCGAGCTGCGTTATGTCCCTGGCAGCGAGTCGTTTACTGTGCATGATGTACTGACTAATAAAGCCGACTACCCGCGCGACTATCAGATTATCTACCACAGCAATTTCGGTACGCCGATTCTTGAAGAAGGCGCGCGTTTCCTCGCGCCAGTAAAAGAGATTTCTCCGTTTAATGACCACGCCAAAGCGGGTCTGGCAACCTGGCAAACCTACAAGGGGCCGACAAAAGACTTTGATGAGATGGTGTTCAACATTACGCCGTATACGGATGCACAAGGTAAAACGCTGGCGGCGCTGGTGAACAAGGCGGGAGATAAGGGCGTGTCGATTGCCTTTGACACCCATCAACTGCCGCTGCTGACGCTGTGGAAAAATACGGATACGGAAAAACAAGGCTACGTGACAGGGATCGAACCCGGCACCAACTACGCCTATCCGGTCACGATTGAACGTGAGCAAGGGCGAGTCAAAAAGTTACAGCCCGGACAGAGCACCACGTTTGAGCTGACGTACAGCTTGTTGAGTAACGCGGGTGCGGTACAAAAAATGGAACAGAAAGTGAAAGCCATTCAGGGCGACAACAAAACTACGCTGACGGAAAAACCGATCGCCGTCGAGTAACCGCCATCTATTATGCCGACCACCGATGTGGTGGTCGGCTATCTCATGTGACGATAACGTGTTGTCATCATCACGTGACGCCATAATTATCTTTTCTTATCCGTTTTTTCATTTTACGCGTACCTTGAGGAAGGTATTTGTTACGTATTTGATCAGGGGATGAGGATGTCGTTGAAAGATGCGCTGCTCGCGCTGTGTGTTGTCGTGTTATGGGGCGTGAATTTTGTCGTAATTAAGGTCGGGCTGAACGATATGCCGCCTTTTTTACTGGCAGGGCTGCGGTTTTCGCTGGTGGCGCTCCCGGCTATTTTATTTGTTCCTTTCCCGCGTATTCCTCTGAAATGGCTGCTCGCCTATGGCATGACGATTAGCTTTGGCCAGTTTGGTTTCTTGTTTCTCGCTATCAAATTGGGTATGCCCGCGGGAATTGCATCGCTGGTATTGCAGGCTCAGGCCTTCTTTACACTGCTGGTTGGCGCGATCTTACTGTCGGAAAAGCTGCGCTGGAATCACGTTGTTGGCATTCTGGTCGCCGCGATAGGGATGGTGGTGCTGGCGGAAGGGCGCACAGCGCTGCAAATGTCATCCGGTATGACCACCACTACGCTGCTGCTGACGCTCGCAGCAGCGCTGTCATGGGCGGTGGGTAACATCACCAATAAAATAATCATGAGTAAAAATAACGATGTACGCATCATGTCGTTGGTGGTGTGGGGTGCATTAGTGCCTGTCGTGCCGTTTTTCATCAGTTCATGGCTGTTTGAGGGTAAGGGGGTGATTGTTCACAGTTTAACCACCATCCAACTGCCGACGATTTTATCTCTGATGTATCTGGCGTTTGCGGCAACGATCATTGGCTACGGGATTTGGGGCAGCCTGCTGGCGCGCTACGAAACCTGGCGCGTGGCTCCCTTATCACTGCTGGTGCCAGTGGTTGGGCTGGTTAGCGCCGCTGTATTCCTTGGCGAATCCCTCTCGCTATTACAGATCGTGGGGGCAGTGCTGATTATGGTTGGTCTGCTGGTCAATGTGTTTGGTGCGCGGCTGCGTGCATGGCGGCCTGCGCGGCAACCATAGCAGAACGTATTAACTTGCAGGAGAAAACAGCGCCCGCCGGGCGCTGTCGAGGTTGCTGACAAAGTTCGCAGAGCGGGGGTAACGGATAGATCGTAAAGACGCTGTAAACACGTCCTTGTGCGCTCGGCTTGCGCCATCCCTGGCGCAAACGCTTTACTCTTCTATTCCGTTACGCCCGTTTTCATTCGACAAGTAGGTTTGTCAACGGTCTGAACAGCGCCCGCCGGGCGCTGTCGAACATCATTATCCCCGCGCTTTCACTGCCTGACGCATCCCTTGCGCCAAAATATCGCTCAGATCGGCTGTCACCTGCGCCACTAAACCTGACCGTTGGGTGAGATCTTCCCCCCAGTGTGCGGTATTGGCGAGCACCTCGTTGACCAATTCATACACGGTTAGATCGGTTCCCACGCGTGGCCACAGCTGGCGGTAACGGGTGAGCCACTGTTCATCATCCTGTAAAGGATAAGTCTCGCCCGCTCGTTCTCCGCGGTAGAAGGCAATCAGCGCGGCCAGCGCAAACGTCAACCGTGCCGGAAAGCGCCCGTCGCGGTGGCCTGCCAGCAGCTGTGGCAGAATACGTGTGCGGAATTTAGTCATGCCATTGAGTGCGATGGAGAGCAACTGATGGCGAATATAGGGATTCTGAAAACGTCCGGTGACGGCATCGGCAAATTCACGCAACTCATTCGCCGGTAAATCCAGCACCGGGATGATCTCTTGATGTAGCGTATTTTCTACAAAGCGACGGATATCGGCGTCCTGCATCGCTTCACCTACCGTATCCAGCCCGCAGAGCCAGGCAACCGGAACCAGAGCGGTGTGTGCACCATTCAAAATCGCCACTTTACGTTCTTTATACGGCCTGATGTCGTCAACAATGCGGATATTAAGCGGATATGCCGCAAGTTTCAGCTCATCCGCCAGCCAGTGGGGGCCTTGAATGACAAAGAGGTAAAAATGTTCGGCGGTATCCAAAAAGGCATCGTGGTAGCCCAGTTTCTCTTCCAGCGCTGATGATTCTTCACGCGGGTATCCCGTTACGATCCTGTCTACGAGCGTGGAACAGAAGGTATTTGCCGTCTCAATCCAGTCGATAAATGCGGGTGAGAGTTGCCATTCCTGAGCATAGCGTAGAACCAGAGCTTTGAGCGCCTCACCGTTATAGTCGATCAGTTCGCAGGGGATGATGACCCAGCCTTTATCGCTCTCACCGTTAAAATGCGTAAAGCGTTCCAGCAACAGGCGTGTCAGCTTGGCAGGAAAGCTGACCGGCGGCGTATCGTTGAGGCTGTCGCCAGCGTGATAGCTGATGCCCGCTTCCGTGGTGTTTGAAAAAACAAAACGAATGGCGGCGTTATGGGCCAATGCCAGATAATCGGCAAAATGCTGATACGGGTTAATCTCGTTATTCACCGAACGGATCAGGCGCGCATCGCTGACGGCCTCGCCCTGTTCGTTAAGTCCCCTAATGACCGTGGTGTAAAGCCCATCTTGCGTATTGAGCGACGGTGGAAAATTGGTATTAATGGGGCGCACAATCGTTACGCCCGCCTGAAGATCGGTCTTCTCATTCAGCACATCCAACTGCCAATCCACAAAGGCGCGCAAGAAGTTGCCTTCACCAAACTGAATCACTTTTGTTGGATAGCATGCGCCGGGAAAGTCTTTCCGATTCAATGTCTTCATGATTATTCCCTCATCAGAATGTGATGACGCCTTTGATTAGCTCACGGTTGTTAATGACATCCTTTTCATAGATGTCAGCCAATGTGGCAAACGGGTAACGGTGCGTCAGCATCATTTCTGCGGTGAGTTTGCCTTCAGACATCAGACGTCCCACTTTGGCGAAATCTTCCGGTGTGGCGTTACGGCTGCCCATCATCGTGGTTTCTTTCTTATGGAATTCAGGATCGGAGAACTGCAAATCACCTTTAAATAGACCGACAAACACGATGCTGCCACCGTGGCGGATCAGGTTAATGGTGTTGTTCATCGCATGCTGGTTTCCCGTGGCATCAATCACTTTCTCTGCCAATGAACCGCCAAATTCGGCACGTAGCTGGGTTTCAAAATCCTCGGCAGAGGGATCGACGACCGGCAG
>NZ_LXFY01000030.1:0-124495 GCF_021432585.1 Pectobacterium sp. IFB5596 | reverse complement strand
ATTCAGGTTGGCAATGACGTGTTCGCGGCGGGCAGCGCTGGTATCCGCAACGACCACCTGAGCGCCGTCTGCTTTGGCGATGGCTGCTGCACCGAGGCCAATGGGGCCGGCACCGACGACCAGCACCTGTTCGCCATGTTGCACTTTCGCCCGACGAACGGCATGCGCGCTAATGGCGTAGGGCTCGATTAATGCTGCCGCTTGTGGATCGATCCCTTCTGCCAGCAGTACGTTTGTGGCGGGCACCGCCAGATATTCGCTGAATCCGCCATCCTGATGTACGCCAATGACTGAAATTTTCTCGCAGCAGTTGGTACGGCCGCTCTTGCAGGCTGGGCATTGCTGACAGGCTACGTAGGGAATGACGGCCACCTGCTGACCTTTTTTAAATTGATGTACATTTTTGCCTGTATCGACAACCTCACCACATATTTCGTGACCTAATACGCGTGGGTAGCTAAAAAAGGGTTGATTCCCTCCCCAGGCATGAATATCTGTTCCACAAATACCCACAGACTTAATTTTAATTAATGTTTCACTCTCACCCGGAATAGGTATTTCACGTTTTTTCCAGACAAGTTTTTTCGGTTCCTGGCAGATCAATGTATTCATTGTTGACATGATTCTTCTCTCCTGTTTTTTGTTTTTTCAGATATTGATGAAAAAAAATATTGATGAGAGACAGGAGCTGTAAATTGTGAATACGGACTCATAAAAATGTTTTAAATCGGTTTTTAATGTGTGCAAAAAAGGAGATCTCTCATGAGCCGTTCACAAAATTTACGTCACAATGTGATTAACCAGATTATCGACGATATGGCCCGTGGTCATATTCCGTCGCCTCTGCCGTCGCAAAATGCGCTGGCGGAGATGTATAACATCAGCCGCACGACGGTGCGCCATATTCTGGTGCATCTGCGTGACTGCGGTGTGCTTACACAGGTTGGCCGCGATTATGTGATTGCCCGAAAACCCGACCACGACGATGGGTTCACCTGCATTACCGCGCCGATGGATGAGCAAAACCGTATTTTCGAGCAGGCGTTTTTCACCATGATCAACCAGCGTCAGCTCCGTGTCGGCGAGGTCTTCTCAGAGCTACAGCTCGCGCGTGACGCGGGTGTCAGCCCGGTGGTAGTACGCGAGTATCTGTTAAAATTTGGGCGCTACAACCTGATTCAGAACGAAAAACGTGGGCAGTGGAGCATGAAAGAGTTCGATCAGGCCTACGCGGAACAGCTATTTGAATTGCGGGAAATGTTGGAGACGCACGCTCTGCAACATTTCCTCAATTTGCCGGACGATGACCCCCGTTGGCTACAGGCCAAAACCTTGCTGGAACGCCACCGTATGTTACGTGACAGCATTGGTAACAGCTTTCGTATGTTCTCGCAGCTTGACCGCAACTTTCATGCGCTTTTACTCTCTGCTGCTGAAAATGTCTTTTTTGATCAGTCTCTTGAAATCATCTCTGTGATATTTCATTTCCACTACCAGTGGGATGAAAGCGATCTCAAACAGCGCAACATCATCGCGATTGACGAGCACATGACCATCCTCAGCGCACTGATTTGTCGAAGCGATCTGGATGCCACGTTGGCGCTACGTAACCATTTGAATTCAGCTAAACAATCGATGATTCGCTCAATTAATCAGACAGCGCGGGCTGATCATTAAAAACCGATTAAAAACCATAAATCATTATCAAGAGCACGGTTTTATCAAAATAAAAACGCCTGAGAAATATCTCTTATCTATGCTCACGAGAAGTCGACTTTATTAATAAAAATCGTGAGTGGTGATGAAATATTTCATTGCTTTCCGTTTAAAACCACTTTGCTCAACCCTGCGTTGAGTAAAGATAAAATTATAATTTCCAGGAGCCAGACGTGGAAAAAAATAATATAACGCTAGACCCGCGTTCTTCGTTTGATACCCGTTCTTCAGCACCGCCAGAGGGAATAATTCAGCGCAGTAGTCGAATTAAACGTATTCAAACTACCGCAATGATTCTGCTATTTTTTGCGGCGGTGATTAATTACCTCGACCGAAGTTCTCTGTCGGTGGCTAATTTAACGATTCGTCAGGAATTGGGGCTAAGTGCAACGGAAATCGGGGCATTGCTCTCCGTTTTCTCTCTTGCCTATGGGATTGCACAGCTCCCTTGTGGTCCGTTGTTGGATCGTAAAGGCCCGCGCATTATGCTGGGTCTTGGGATGTTTTTCTGGTCACTGTTTCAGGCGCTGTCTGGCATGGTACACAGCTTTACTCAGTTCGTACTGGTTCGCATTGGTATGGGAATTGGTGAAGCACCTATGAATCCATGTGGCGTGAAGGTGATCAACGACTGGTTTAACATCAAAGAACGTGGCCGCCCGATGGGATTCTTTAATGCGGCTTCAACTATTGGTGTTGCGATAAGCCCACCCATTCTGGCGGCGATGATGTTAGTGATGGGCTGGCGCGGTATGTTCATTACCATTGGTCTATTCGGCATTTTCCTCGCTATCGGCTGGTATATGTTGTATCGCAACCGTGAGCAGATCGAACTCACCGCGGATGAGCAGAATTACCTGAACGCGGGCAGTGTGAACGCTCGCCGCGATCCGTTGAGCTTTATTGAATGGCGCAGCCTGTTCCGTAACCGCACGATGTGGGGCATGATGCTGGGTTTTAGCGGCATCAACTATACCGCGTGGTTATACTTGGCCTGGCTGCCCGGCTATCTGCAAACGGCTTATAATCTGGATTTAAAAAGCACGGGTCTGATGGCGGCGATCCCTTTCCTGTTTGGTGCCGCCGGGATGCTGGTGAACGGCTATGTCACGGATTGGTTAGTGAAAAAAGGAATGGAACCGATCAAGAGCCGTAAAATCTGCATCATTGCGGGTATGTTGTGCTCAGCCGCTTTTACTTTTGTGGTACCACAGGCGACAACCTCAATCGAGGCGGTGTCACTGATTAGTATGGCGTTGTTCTGTATCCACTTCGCGGGAACATCGTGCTGGGGGCTGATCCATGTTGCCGTCGCGTCGCGTATGACGGCATCGGTCGGCAGTATCCAAAACTTTGCTAGCTTCATCTGCGCATCATTCGCCCCGATTGTGACCGGCTTTATTGTGGATACCACGAATTCCTTCCGTCTGGCGCTGATCATCTGCGGCTGTGTGACGGTATTGGGTGCGCTGGCCTACGTTTTCCTCGTTCGCCAACCGATTAGCGATCCTCGTAAGGATTGATTCTCCGCCGTCCCGCATCCTTATTTGTTCCTTTCTTTTGCGGGGCGGTTTTTTGTCACGTTGCTTTATGACGGTGCGTATAGATCGTGCCGGGTCGCAAAGGTGGCACGACATGCTCGCAATTTCTCATGCCTTTCCTACGCTTTTTACTGCCGTTAGTGAGTCTGTTGAGCCGCTGCCGTTTGTTGGCGCGGACTTTGCAAAACCTTGTCGAAAGAGTAGTCATAAAATACGGTGAGTAACATCAACGGGGTAAAGGGGCCTTCATGAGAATAAAAAATGCGGTATTGGGATGCAGGACGTCAGGAAAATGGCTGCTGTCGATGAGCACGGTGGCGCTGCTGATGACGGGAACCGTGCAGGCTGCGTCGGCTCCTGCGGTGGAAGCGAAAAACGGCATGGTGGTCAGCTCGCAGCACCTGGCTTCGCAGATTGGCGTCGATATCATGAAAATGGGCGGCAATGCGATTGATGCCGCCGTGGCCGTTGGCTACGCACAGGCGGTGGTGAACCCCTGCTGTGGCAATATCGGCGGCGGTGGATTTATGACGCTGCATCTGGCCGATGGGAAAGACACCTTTATCAATTTCCGTGAAACCGCACCCGCGGCGGCCAGCGCCAACATGTATCTCAACGCGGATGGGAGCGTGAAAAAGGATGCGAGCCTGTACGGCTATCTGGCCGCTGGCGTACCGGGAACGGTACTGGGGCTGGATACTGCGCTACAAAAATACGGCAAATTGACGCGTGAGCAGGTGATGGCTCCGGCGATTAAGTTGGCGCGTGAGGGCTTTGAACTCACACGTGCGGATACCGACATTTTGGATACCACCATCAAACGCTTCAAGGCCGATCCTGAAGCCGCGCGCATCTTCCTGCGCCCTGACGGCAGCCCGTTGCAACCGGGTGATAAACTGGTGCAAACCGATCTGGCGAATACACTGGCGGCAATTTCTGCTCAAGGGCCAGATGCCTTTTACAAGGGTACGATCCCACAGGCAGTGGAGAAAGCGGCGAAGCAGGGCGGTGGCATCCTGACGGCGGCTGATTTTGCCGATTATCGCATTACCGAAACGGCACCAGTAACCTGTAACTATCGCGGTTATCAATTCGTCTCTTCACCACCGCCCAGCTCTGGCGGCGTCACGATGTGTGAAATTCTCAATATTGTCGAAGGCTATGATCTTAAGTCGACGGGCTTTAACTCGGCAGCCACCGTTCATGTGCTGACCGAAGCGATGCGCCACGCGTACATGGACCGCAATACCTACCTCGGTGACCCGGCGTTTGTCAGTAACCCCGTTGAGCGCTTATTGAGTAAGGATTACGCCGCCGACATTCGCAAACAAATCGAGCCGGAGAACGCGACGCCGTCCAAAAACGTACAGCCGGGGATTGGCCCGCATGAGCGACCAGAAACCACGCACTATTCCATTGTGGATAATCAGGGCAATGCAGTGTCCACCACGTATACCGTGAACGGGCGTTTTGGGTCGGTGGTGATTGCGCCGGGCACGGGTTTCTTCCTCAATAACGAAATGGATGACTTTACCGTTAAAGTTGGCGAGAAAAACCTGTACGGGTTAGTGCAGGGGGAACGTAATTCGATCGCCCCCGGTAAGCGCCCACTTTCGTCCATGAGCCCGTCACTGGTGACGAAAGACGGCAAAGTCTTTATGGTGCTCGGCTCGCCTGGTGGTTCGCGTATAATCACCATCACGCTGCAAACGGCGCTGAATATCATCGATCACGGTATGGCACCACAGGAAGCGGTAGATGCACCGCGTATCCATCACCAGTGGTTGCCGGATGAGGTGTATTACGAACAGCGCGGGCTGTCTGCCGATACGCTGAACCTGCTGAAGCAGCGCGGCTACAAAATGGTAGAGCAGACCCCTTGGGGCGCAGCGGAGCTGATTCTGGTCGGTTTACCGGGGGCGGTGGGCGTAACACCGGCGGATTCGGGTAATGACTCGGCGGTATCCGGTAAAGTGCGCGAAGGCTACCTGTACGGTGCCAATGATATCCGCCGTCCGGCTGGTGCGGCGATCGGGTATTGAGGTTAAGGAACCTCAGGGGGGCGGTTCTCTACCCCCCTGATTTCAGCGCGTTAACGTCCTGCTACGACCAAGTAATCAGAGAAAAGATTGAGCTCATTTCTGCAATTCGTAGACTTTGAACGTATTCTCGCTATCGATACCGATCAGCTTATTTTCTCCAGCACGACGGAAGACGAAATCGTCTTTCTGGCCTCGTGGAATACGAACCAGACCATTATCGAGCTGCGCCTTAACCGAGGCGTTCCCTTTCATTTTTACCGTACCGTCTTGTGCGATAAACAACTCTGCTCCACCGCTGCGTGTGACATAGTGCCCTACCGGCAAACCAGAAGTTGGGGAGGAAATATCACTCTCTGTGAGCGATTGTAGCGCTTCGGCTTTTGGACATCCTTTATTGTTCCATTCCAGCGCATCGCAAGCACGCTGTAGTGCATCTCGTGCTGCAAGGTATTGTCCGCTATACCACAAGGCGTTGGCCGCTTCGTTGCACATTTTCCCTGACAGCCCGATACGACATGATTCAGAAAGGGTAGCGATCCACTCTGGATCGGATGGCATGGGTAAATCCAGATTCGTTGTCGCGGCTAATGCTTTTTTAATTCGATCGCCGGAAAAGGCAACACTGTCCCAACGGTCACAAGCGGCGTAAATATTATCTCGGCATAGTTTTTTAAGTGCATCAACATCACTTTTTTGCACTAGCGCCGAGCATTCTGACATATTATTCCAACATTGTTGGCCTACTTCACTCTCTGGTTTTTTTACATTCTCACTACACTCTTTGGTCTCCGTTAAAACATATTCTCCCGAGAAATCTTTAAGTGTTTTATGGTCGGGGGAGATATCAAAGTCTGATGTCATGAGTGATTCCATGGAGACCATGTCAACTTTGTTACCATTCAGAACGTAGTGTGATGTGATGCGGTCATTTTTATACACTTTGTGTAATAGCTGTGTATTCATGACATGAATTTCAAATCCACGATCGCTTGTGTAGATCCCGCAGCTGAGCCCAGAAGAGGGCTGTGCGAGGGCGGGGAATGCGAAGAGAGTTATGATGAAAAGGAAAAACGTACGTAATTGCATAAATAAAGACATTGCTTTTCACTCCATTGATGTTTGCATTCATTGCCACAATCGTTTGGCAAGAGCGCAAATCATACTCGTATAACTCCTCAATGGCGAACGTATTCTTTTAATTAACCAGTAAAAGATAAGGTAATAATGTTACTATCACCCGACTTTACTTCTTCTACAATATATTTAATTGCATTATAAAAAACTTTCTCTGATATCATTGCACCTATTTTTTTCTTATTTTGGACCTTCCCACTGGAGCTTCGACTTCATTTCTTGTGGAACCATTTCAAAAAGAGATGATATAAGCTCTTTCTGACCACTATAAGCTATTGAAATATTATCATTACAGTTTTCAATATAATACCTTGCTTGGTTGTTAAGAAAATAGATGTCGTGATCTTCAAAATCTGGTGTCAAGATCGTGTAAGCTAGGTTATGGACAAGTTCCGCTTCATAGTAGCATGATAAATCAGATGCTTTTTTATGTTGTTGCATGTTCCTGATATAAGGAATGGAAAGTAACAACATTTTTATATATATATCGTTCTTTTTTAATTTTTTCATGAATAGGATTTTCTCTCTATTTCTGTTCTATTTTTAAATTATCTTCGGTACTTTCCATTCAAATGTTACTCTAAAATAATCTGAAAGGATTCTTAATAATATTTTATATTATTATCATGTTACCTAAGCCAAAATGGCAGATCATCAGACCCCAGCGCATCATACTGTTCGAGGGGACGATTTTTATCTTCGATAAACCAAGGTAAATCAGAGATAACGGTTTTTACAGGGACGTAAGTGCCAAAATCATGATAAAAAGATTCGGCCGATTTTATGGCATGATGAAAATTTTTAAAATGTTCTGAAAAAATAGTCGCCAAGTTATCTTTATCAAAGCATAAAGTTGATAAATTAATATTTCTGCCAATATCACCCCAATTTATTTCTGTGGGTAAAGTTCGACTAAATAGCGTCTCTATCTGAATTGCTTGCTCGGAAGCGAGATGGAGATCATTTTTTTCCAAGTAGCGACGATAAAGTCCATCAGCCAACAAACTAGTATCCATCCCTGAAGTGACCTGCGCGATACATTGGAAAAAAATATACATATCAAGAGATGTACCGCAGTTGTAGACGGTATGTCCACCATGGAATCCTACGTTTTTCATTTCGTCATGAATCCTATATCTGTCACGCTAAGTATTTTATTTGGTTACAATTTCTTTGATGTTCGCACTCTTTTGAGCATCAGTCACAGCCTGCCTGCGTATATCAATAATAATCTCTTGCCTCATTCCTGCAGGTAAATTCGCCTGACGTTCAATGGCTTGTTTTGATTCAATGTTAATCAGACCATTTTAGTTAGTAGCCAGATTATAATTTTTTACTCTCCACCAATCAGCAATTGATAATTTATCATCCCCAGTGACGTTTGGGATACGAAAATATTTATTCATATTGCTTTTTTGTATTATTCATCAATATTTTCTTCTTCGTCAGGAAGAAAATAAATGTTAAGTGAGCACTCTAGATCTAAATCAGCTAATGCTTTCATTTGCTCTGGCCAGAGAACGGGGCCACCTTCGCCATGTGCAGACCACCACACGCACCTCAGTGTCATTTGTATGCCAGAGGTGTTTTGCAACTCTCGTAATCCAGAATGAGAGGCGCTTAGCTTATCGATGACCCAGTCAATATGCTCTCTTAAATCTTTCGATTTAACATTGTTTTCAGATGAAAGAAACCATGATGATATTTTTACCTTGCGTGTACGTCCAAGGCTATTTGTTATTTCATCACCAACTATAAATTTCTCTGTTGGCTCGATGTTTAGTAATTCACTAATGTTATCTGGATGCATTTCACCAGGGTAGATTGATAGCATTGCATGGCATTCTAGGCATGTCTGAAAATCAGGATCTACGGCGTTTATCCTTGAGTGGATAGGATTCATTATAAGCAATCTCCGATGTTTCTGAGTATTCTACCAGTGTGATCAATATAGTCGCCATTATCTAATATTCTTCCGTGAAAATCATGTCATAAACTGTGATCCTAGCTGATAATAATTTATTTTATGAGAGTCGATGGTGTGGCGAATCCAGTTTCGGCGTTAACTGTATAATTTCCACCATCCCATCGGTATGCTGTAATGCTACCATCACGATGCAAAATCATGTTTGTAAATGGGTTTCCTTCACTATCAAAATCGCTGCTCACTTGCCAAACTGTCTCTCCATGTTCATCTAGTAAATATATATTTCTTGCAATTTCGACTCTTGTGTATAGGTTTTCTATTCCTAATCGTTCAAGGAGAACTATTGTATTTCCATCGGAGAGATTAAATTTTTTTAATGTTTTACTAGTCATGATTTTTAGTTTGTGGATATTTTTTTATAAAGTAAATTATTCAAGAAGATCATAATAAATATCCTGTTCGTGGGAATTAATCTTTCCTTCATTCCTTCCACATTTCATTATATTGAAGGGTTCGGTATGTTTATAAAATATATTAAACATGTATGGAGAAATTGATTTCTATATCATTATATGTCCATGTTTTCATAATTACTTTCTCATGTCAGGTATTATGTCGTTACTATAAAGTATTCCCACCTTTTCGTCTGGAGGTGAGTCGCGGCGCATAAGAGTCGCGCTGCCGCCGCTATTTTAAACTATCTTGGGTCCTTCCCATTCAAGTTTTTCTCTCAAATCATCTGGAACAATTGAGAAAAGGTCAGAAAAGCTTTTTAAGTGGTCGTTATAAAGCATACTGATCTTTGCGTTACAATTTTCATAGTAATATCTACAGTGATGATTTAAGAAACGTATGTCATCATCTTTAAATTCTTCATGAGACAACAGGGAATAGAATCCATGAATCAACTGTGTCTCATATATCGCGGAACGGTTTCTAATTCTGCGAAGAAAGCTGGATTGGGCCACCATGCGCAAATGGGGTAGCGTTACTTGTAGTATATCGATGTAAATTTCATTTTTTTTCATTATACCTCCCTATAATATTTAGGTTTAGTAAATAACTTAGTGATAGTTGCAACCGAGGATAGCGGCCCGGCCCACAAGGGCTACTTTGTTATTTGTTAGTGTTGCTCATCAACCAGTCCCAGTAAAGACATATCATAAATAATGTCTTTTCTATCATCATCAGTTATACAGTCGAGGAGTTCATTTAGACTGTGTTTTGATAAAATTTTTAAGATTACATCTTTGTGATATTTTTTAGTTTGTTCAGTCTCCCTTCCTGCGTCCGATATAAGGGTAATAACTTCAAGCATTAGGTCTTCTGTTGGTGAATTAAAGGAGCCTTCCAATGCATCATAGGCAAATGCATGCTCGGACTCATTCTCACTCCATGTTTTACCATTTTCTTTTGATACCAAATTTTTGTTTTGGCAGTAAGAATAGCATGCATTAAAAAAAATGTTTTTTATTTCGTCATAATTGTTCATTTTTAATTCATCCTTTCTTCTTCGGAATTAATCTGGAATGATTCTTATCTAACACGTCTATATTAATATTATGATATCTATCTGGGAATTTTTTCATAACACCTAAACAACTCTCACAGGCTGCCCGTTCTGTGAATATGGGGGTTACACTGCCTTTTGCTGAGATATTGCTTCCTAATCTATCGGCTAAGTTATCTAGTACTTTGTATTCTGAATCAGTGTTTCTTAAAATAGGTCTCACAGCCTGCGGTTGGCGTCACGAGGCTTTTTGACAGGTACTGATTATCGACGCCTGCTTTCCCGATGCCCGCGAATGTGCTCGCTATCGAAATACTAAATCCTAAGGTTTCTTTAGCCCCAAGATGAGGTCAATTAATTATTTTTTTTGCGGCGGCCCGCAAGGGCCGCTCTATCTTAACTATTTAGATTTTTTCAATCAACCCAAGTAGTTGCATGTCAGAAAGTAAGTCTTTCTTCTCATCTTCGCCAATATCTTTAATCAGTTCTTCCAGAGGTTTTTCCGCAAGTATATCAGTAATGAATTTTCGTAGGTTAGACTCTACATCTTTCAGTCCTCTACCTGCTTTAAGTATTAGTGTGAGTACATTAAGCATGAGGTTTTCTATAGGCCGTTCGAATGCATTTTCATATTGATAGTAAGCATAAGCTATTTCTTCGCCACTATATCCCCATTTTTCTCCGGTTTTTTTGTATGTATCTAATTTGCTTCTACAGCAGCTGTAAAAACAGTCTAAAAATTCAGCTTTTAATTCATAATACGTTATGCGGTCTTCCATTAATTTTTTCTCCGAGGGATAAGCATTACATCATTGTTATCGAGGACTTCTATTTTGATATTTGGATATTTTTTCTGAAACTGATCCACTACGCCTAGGCAGCTTTAGCACACAGCTCGCTCTGTGAAGATTGTCACTGTCCCTTTAGCATCTGTGTTTTTTCCTAATTTGTCAGCTAGATTGTCCAATATCTTGTATTCTGAATCAGAGTTTCTTGATATTTTATCTCCCGCCTTATTTGGCAAAATCATATGAGTAAAGTTGCTCTGATTACCTTTTCCTACAAAACTTTTTTCCCCAATGTCAATCTTACTGTGTGCTGCCATGGATTTTGGCATGTCGGGTATATCAATTTGTGCCACGGCCACATTACCTAAGGTTCTTATGTCACGTGAAAATGGTGCTCTTGCGTCCGGCTTGCGGTTGGCGCCTGACAGGTACTGATTACCGACGCCTGCTTTTCCGATGCCCGCGAATGTGCTCGCTATCGAAATACTAAATCCTAAGGTTTCTTTAGCCTCAAGATGAGGTCAATTAATTATTTTTTGGCGGCCCATAAGGGCCGCTTTGTTATTTATTAGGATTGCTTATCAATCAATCCCAGTAAAGACATATCATAGAGAAGGTATGATTTTTCTTCCTCGGTGATCTCCTCTAACAGCTGTTCAAGAGGATGTTCAACGAGAATTTTTTCTATCATCTCTCTATGGTATCTTTCGGTTATTTCTGGCCCTCTTCCTGCAATCATAATTAAAGATAAGACTTCAAGCATCAAATTTTCAATGGGGAGATAATAAGATCCCTCTGCTTGATAATAGGCATAGCCAATCTCTTGAAAGTAAATATTTTCTATTTCTTTCCCTTTGTTCTTAACAAATATCATGTTTCTACAACAGTCATAATATTTAATTAAAAATGATTCTTTTATTTCTTTGTAATAAATATGTTCCATTTTCTAGTTCTTTCTCCCCCAAATAAACCTGACACCATTATTATCTAAGACATAAAATTTAATTTCAGGTTTTTTTCTGAAATTTTTCAATAACACCTAAACAGTTTTCACATGCTGGTTTTTCAGTGAAAGTAGTTTTATTATTGATTTTGGTGATCGTCTGTGCAGCCACTTCTGAGAAATGGCCTGTTCACCGAATGGTAAATAGGCTTGCAATTTAAATGATATCAATTAACTATAGGTCGACGTTTTTTTATGTTCATATTTATTTCCCATGAAAATGGATTTTTTAACTATTCACAACATCCATGAATTAAACTTCATGGATGCTGTCTAAATTACTCTTAATCTCTTATTTTGGACCTTCCCACAGGAGTTTCGACTTCATTTCTTTTGGAACCATCTCAAAAAGAGATGATATAAGTTCTTTTTGTCCACTATAGATTATTGAAATGCCATCGTTACAATTCTCAATATAATACCTTGCCTGATTGTTAAGAAAATAGATGTCGTGATCTTCAAAATCTGGCGTCAAGATAGTATAAACTAAGTTATGGACAAGTTCCGCTTCATAGTAGCATGATAAATCAGATGATTTTTTATGTTGTTGCATGTTCCTGATATAAGGAATGGAAAGTAACAACATCTTTATATATATTTCGTTCTTTTTTAATCTCTTCATGAATAGGATGGCTTCTCTATTTATTAGTGTGTTGTTTTAAATCAGATACTTTATGATGTTATTCTTCAGGAGAAAAATAGATATCAAAAGCACACTCTAGATCTAAATCAGCTAATGCCTTCATCTGCTCTGGCCATAGTACTGGGCCAGAGTGACCGACTGCCGACCACCATACACAGCTGAGTGTCATCTTAACGCCAGGTATATTTTGTAGTTTTTTTAGACCCTCTTGGCAAGGATCAAGCTTAGCGATAATCAAATCAATATGATCTCTTAGGTCTTTTGAAGAAATGAAGTCTTCGGATGACAGAAACCATCCTGATGTTTTTACTTCACGGGTTCGACCTAAACTATTTGTTTTTCTATCACCAATGATATTTTTCTGAGTCGGTTCAATATTGAGGATCGCGCTAACTTCATCAGGGTGCATCTCACCAGGATAAATCAGCAACTTTGCGCGACACTCCAAACATGTCTCATAGTTCGGATTTGGCGGTGTGATTCTTGAATTAACAGTGTTCATGGTAAGTAATCCTCAATATTACCAATTATGTAAACCAATTTATCTATATAATTTCCGAATTTTCTGCT
This sequence comes from Pectobacterium sp. IFB5596, assembly GCF_021432585.1. Lineage (NCBI taxonomy): Bacteria > Pseudomonadati > Pseudomonadota > Gammaproteobacteria > Enterobacterales > Pectobacteriaceae > Pectobacterium > Pectobacterium sp. IFB5596. The sequence goes on along the minus strand of NZ_LXFY01000030.1, from coordinate 111,621 downwards.
CTATTTTTAAATTATCTTCGGTAATTTCCATTCAAATTCTCCTCATAAATGATCTGGAAAGATTCTTAATAATATTTTTATTATTTAATTCCCCCTGAGCCTATGGTTGGCTCAGGGGGATGGGTTTTATATTATTATCATGTTATCTAAGCCAAAATGGCAGATCATCAGGCCCCAGTGCATCATACTGTTCGAGGGGACGATTTTCATCCTCGATAAACCAAGGTAAGTCAGAAATAACGGTTTTTACTGCTTCGTATTCATACCCCTGATATGAATTGAAAAGATGGTAATTTATTTCAGCAGATTCCACACACTCTAAGAATGCTTCGAAATAACGCTTGAATATATCTGATAGCATAGCTTGATTCGGATTTATCCAGCTTTTTTCTCGACAGCCTATCATTTTATGATCCCAATCAATTGATGTACTGGGGAAGATAGAAAACAAGTCTCTTACTCTATTCATTTTTTCTTTAGCAAGTGATAGTTCTTCAAGGCGTAGATACTTCTTGTAGAGTCTATCAACTAAAATATCCCAATCTGTATCTGGGTAGTTCAATTTTGTTAAATTGTTAATACACTGAAAGAATAGTGAAAGATCATTGACTGTGCCCAGCTCAACGAATAAACCTCCACCACTGAATCCTATTGTTTTCATTCTGTTTTAAACCTGATTGATGAAGGGGTAATACTGCCATTGGATCTCTCGGCTATACTTTTTCTGATAACTGCTGTTTTCCTTTGTGTCATCCGTTGCGCCCCAGCTCCTTAAGCCATGGCTGAGCATCGGGTTGAGCGTAAAATATCCGCCCGCCAGCGTGGTGCTATAGCTGAGTCCAAGGCTAGCGCTACTGACCGTAGGGCTGCTGACTTCAAGGCGTTCACCCGCCATCCGGTTCTCGGTGCGTCGACGAGAGAGCGCGCCGTCCAGCGCCAGCTTCTGCTTCCCATCCCGATAGAGCGTTCTGTTAAGGCTGAGCCGATGAGTATTACTTTGTCCTTCATAGCGATATGCGCTGCTGCCGATCGGGATCGGTTGGAAAAAGTCATTCCAGGCGTATTGGTAGCCGAGCGTCCAGTAGCCATAGGGCAAAGACATCCCGCCCGATAAGGCTTTGCTGCCGTAGTTATGGCTGAACGCGCTATCGCGGCTGGCGGTGAACCACCAGCGATCGGCGAGCCGCAGCGGGTTATCGAGGGTAAGGTGGGTCGAAAGCTGTTCGCGCCCTGTGTTTTTTTGTCCGCTGTTGTCAGCGCTGAGAGAGAGGGTGACAGGACGGGCTTGCGTGGTGCGCTTGAGATAAACAATCGAACTCCCTGCTTGTTTTCCCGGTTGAATATCAATGGCAACCTGCCGCGAAGGCAGACGATTCAACTGTTCCATCCCTTGTTCGATGTCGCGCAGATTAAGAATATGTCCTTCCAGCCTAGGGAAGGCCATCTTGATTGCGAGTGGCGTTTCCCCTTCCATGCGAATAGCTTCTATCTTTCCCTCGCTGACGCTGATGGTGAGCGTGCCGCCGGAGAGGTCTTGCTCCTGTAAATAGGCCTGACTGGTGACAAAGCCACGATTGAGGTAGGCATTGGTGGTTTCCCTCACGGCGTTATGGATTGTGGCTAAATCAAGGCAGCGGCTTTGGTAGCGTTGCTGAATGGCCGTGCGATCTTTCGCTGGGAGCGACTCTGCATCATGAAAGACAACTTTTTGGATGGGGAAGCAGACGGCATCTTTTGTGGTTGGTGCGGTGACCGCCGGTATTGTTAAGGTTGTGCTGTTTTCCAGCGATAAACGCTGCTGTTTGGCCTGTTCCAGTAATGACTTTTGTTGGAGTTCCAGCGCATCTCGATCCGTTGGGCTGATGGCGGTGGCGGCAAAGGTTGAGCTGCTGAGACTCAAAAAAATAAGGCTTATAAAAGAAAGGGTTTTACACAAAATGAACGCAATCCTTACGTTGATTTACATTTTGCGCTTATATACACAAATGCCTTATGCCGTGGCTAGGTAAAATCGATACCCGATAGAAATTCGACAGAATGCATTGAGAAGTTTAATTTATGAGAATAAAAATGATAGTCATTATCATTTTTATATAATTAGGCAGATAACTCTATCGCAAGATAGCGTTATCTTTATATTTATCATAGGGTTTCCGCTGTGGTGGAAACCCTATGAAGTTTGAAGCGAGGAAGGCTATTTAAAGTCTGCGTACGGCGTAAGCGGTTGCGGCGGGCTGTCGAGATCGCCCTGCCAGCCGGCCGCGGAGTAGCGCAGGTAGAGGAGACCGTGGCTTGGGGTATAGTCCTTCGCTTGCTGAATATCAATACCGACACCCAACGTCCAGTGTGAGCTGAGGCGGCGTTCGACGACTGCACGTGCCGTATAGCCGAAACCGGAACTGCTACTTCCCTGCTCGATGGTGTCTCTGTCGGTGAGCGCGGCGTTACCGAGCAGGCCAGTTAGCGGATAGCGGCGCTGGTCTTTGGTAGAGGAGCGTGACCACGACAGCGATCCGCCAAGTTCCCATGACCAGTTTTCTGTCCGCTGCCGATAGTTTACCGGCACGCCCAGCGAGAAGTATTGCTGCGGACTGTAGTAGCCGCCCTGACCGAGTGAATAGCCGCTTAAGTCTTTCTGGTGGCGCCACCACATGCTGTTCAGGCCGACCGTGACGCGTCGGTTATCTTCGTTAATCAACTTGTAGTAGTAGCCTGCCATCGCACGGGCGCGATCGTTATCGGCCACGTTTTTACCGGTAATCTGGTGGACGCTGAAATCACTCCAGACGCCGTGTGCTTCGCCCCGATCGTAGCTCAGACCAAGGCTGACACCCGTCGCACGTACGCCGCCCCAGGTAATGCCGGTGCCCGGATCTCTGGTGCCGCCGAATGCCAGTAATGAGCTGGAGATCGGACGGCGTGAGGCGGTCGCTGTCCAGCCAATCTGACGCCAGTCGCCGCTGTAGCTGGCACCGCCGACGACATCGACGACGTCAAAGCCGAGCGGCGTGGTGCCGATATCCGCTGACCAACGGTTGTTTTTCCAGCCTGCGGCGACGCTTGTGCCGGTGGCTTTCTGTGATTTCCCGTCGAAACAGTCCCGCGTGGCGCAGGTGCCGAAGGTTTCTCGGTAGGCACCGGTACTGTCTGCTGAGAAGGAACCGGCGTTCATCTGCACAGTATCGGTACGGAAGAAGGCGCGGCCATCGTACAGCGGCATATCTAACTGCAACAGGGTGTTGTGGGCGCTTAGATCGGAAATCCCACCGGTGCCGCTTGAACTCGAATAATCATGATCGAGGGTGACGGTAATATCCTGTTTGCGATACAGGTCTGCGGCATCGGCGCGGATGCTGCGTTGTAGCCAGTCGTCGCTGCGATTATTACGCGTCAACCGGGTGTAGTCGTCGTCGCTTTGTGGCAGCGCGGGGGTAATGCCGCTGGCGACCATGGCCTGTTTATAGTCCTGCTTTGCCTGCTCTGGTTGAGACTGCTGCTGTTCAACGCGTGCCGCATCGCGATAGACCAATGCTTTCCCCTGACCGATCGGTTCTTTCTGTGCGTCGATTTTTAGCTGATGGAAAAGCGCGGTCGATTTTTGTGGATTCCCTACCGCTTGCCAGGCGTTGGCGACGCGCCGTTGGCCGTTGAGTGTATCTGCTGCCTGCGCCGGAAGCTGGTTCAGACGCTGACGCGCGTCATCTTGTCGACCCTGTGCGATAAACGCGTCGATCTCACCTAATTGTGCATCGGGGTTCTGCGGTTCTCGTGTACGAATGCGTTGATATTCCGCCAGCGCCGTCGCGTATTCACCCCGAGCCAGCGCCCAGTCTGCCAACAGCAGGTCGATACGGGAGTCTGTCGGTTGCTGACGCAGAAATGCAATGGCAGCGGATTCGTCACCCGCATCGCGCATCGCTTCCGCTTTCGCCAGCGTGGTCTGAATGGTCAGGCGCTGGGATAAATCGCGCATGTCATCGCTCCACTGCGCAGTAGGCAATGTGTTCAGGTGAGCGAGTGCTTGCTCATCCCGGTTGGTGGATGACAGGTAAAGTGAATAAACATAGTTTTTTTCCGCGTTGGCTGGTGGAACGGCAGCAGCACCGTGTACCACGCTGTCCGCCTGCTGCGTTTTCCCCTGTTGGCGCAGCACTTGGGCATAGTGATAGGCCAGCCAGACGTCATTCGGATCTTGCTGGTTCGCCTGACGATATTTTTCCTCCGCCTGCGCCCATTGCTGCTGTTCTGCCAACTGATCCGCCTGCTGTTTCAGGATGTCGAGTTGCAGCGCCGCCAGCGTCTCTCGCATTGTATTCTGCTGGCTGCGCGGCAGGCTGTTGAGGTAAGCGAGTGCTTTCTCCGGCGATTGACGTTGGTAAATACCGACCAGACCGCGCAAGGCGTTGTCATTGCCGGGTTCGAGATGTAAAGCCTGCTGATAGAGTGGTTGTGCGGCGGCATCATTTTTACTGGCAACGGCCACGTCGCCCAGACCAATCAGCGCATAGGCATTGGTGTTATCCATCTGGCGTGCCTGTTGATACTTCTGCCGCGCCAGCGGTAGATTGTTGGCCTTCAGCGCATTGTCACCTTCCGCAATGGTGGTCCAATACTGTGTGCTTTGGATGAGTCCTTCCCATTTGCCGCTGTTCAGGCGATTCACATCCGCCTGTAATGCCTTCTGGAACTGCGCCAGTGCTGTTACCCGATCGCCTGCACGCAGGTAAACCAGACCAATTGCACCGATTAGCTCAGGATCGTTTGGTGTGGCAGCCAGCGCTTTATTTAACTCGCCAAGCGTGGCGCTATTGCCGCCGCCATCCTCAATCTGTGCCAACGCGCGCAGCCGACCTTGATAAACAGGGTCGGCGAGTATCCCCTGCTGACGACTGAGTTCTTTACGTGCAGTTTCTGCCTGCTCACCTTCATCAAACACGGTCAGGAAACGGTTTAGTTCAGCCACGCTTTGTGGCGTAACCAGCATCCGGCCGATAATTTCCAGCCACAGCGAAGCCGCCTGTCCACGCCCGACAGGATCGTTAGAAAGCTGCTTCAGTAGAGGATAGGCTTGTTCGTTACGATTCTGACTAAACAACAAGCGCGATAGCGCCATGCGCAGCGGCACATTATTCGGATAGGCCTGATCCAGCGTTTCCAGTTGCTTAATGGCAAGAGGTTGCTGGTTTGGCAAACGTGAAACCAGACGCCAATACTCCACGGCAAGATCGAGTGTGGGTGGGTCGCCGTGAAAGAGCGCGTCGTACTGCACTTTGGCTTCCGCATAGCGCCCAGATGCTGATAACAAGCGCGCCTGCTGCAATTGTTTACGCGGCTCTTCCTGCGTCAGCGCCAGCGTCATTGCTGACTGACGGTAGATTGCAGAGTCGGGTGCCACAGCCTTCAACTTTTCCAACTGCTGGCGAGCCTGCGCCTGATCGCCTTGACGCAGTACCAGCCGCAACCTGGCAGCGATAACATCGGGGTTATCCGGGTTGATCAGCTCCAGTCGATAGAGCGACTGGCGCACGATATCGTCTTTATTGCTGGCTTCTCCCAAACGCACCTGATCCATCAGGAACTGCTCTGGTGATGCGGTTTCTGCGCTGTAGGCCTGCGGTGCCGCAATCAACAATAACGGGAGGAGTCGCAGCCAGTTTACGGTGTTGTTGTGCATTGGCTGCCTCGGGACGGTAAAAGTTGGCCTTGTGACGTGAAGCGGTAGCGCTTCTCATCCCATCCCTGACCAAAGAGCGTCAGGGATGCAGCGAAATAGGCATTGTCGCCCGGTGGATTCGCGGCAAGCCGTTGTCGCTGGGCCGCTAGTGCATCCGGTTGGCGTGATAGCATTGGCAGCAGTGAAGCGGAAAACCCTACCGGCCCCTGTCCGGTGACGGCACCTGTTGCCGTGTCCGTTTTTTCAGGTGGTAGCCCTTGTTGGATCGTGTGTTGAATCATGGGCTGAAACTGTTTGATCAAGTCGGCTTTTCCTCTGCTGCTATCAGCCATCATCCCCGCCCATAGATAGACGCGAATGGCGTCATAGCTACCGACATTGGGTTTGGTGGTATCGGGTTGCCAGCCTTTGTCTTTTTGCCAGATGACCCAATCAGGCGAAAACCCTTTCGGCGCGGTTTCCAGCAGCAGGCGCTGCGTGGTGCGCTGCATGTTCTTCCACGTTTCACCCAGCGGAGCAAAGCGAGCCAGCAACTGTGGCGGCAGGTAGCTGGGGTTTACGCGCCAGCTTTCTTTTTCTGCAAAGCCTACCTTGCCAGGCAATAGCATCACGCCCAGCCCCGGAATCGTCACGACCTCTTCCTTAGCAATACGTTTAAGCAGTGCCGTGCCCAGCGTTTTGTAGCGCGTATCTTTCCACAACCGACCCGCTTCAAGCAGGTTATAGGCGATCCACAAATCGGCGTCGGACGCGGAGTTAGGGTCGAGCACCGTCCACTGCTTATCTTTGCTTTCTCCCCACAGCCAGGCGGGTAGGTTGGCACGTAAATCGCCTGCGGACAGGTTGTTTTCCGTCCATTGCAGCAGCCGATCAAACATCTCTCGATCGTTGGCGACCAGGGCAAAGAACATGGCGTAGCTTTGCCCTTCAGACGTGGTGATTTTATTGGGGGCGGAGGTATCAATCACCCGCCCTTGCTCGCTGATGTAATACTGTTTGTACTGTTCCCAGGCGGGCCAGTCACAGACGGCCGCGGTGGCTAGGGAAGCCCATAGCCACAACAGCGTTGGGATCAGGTAGCGCAGCACGCGTGGCATGGTGCGTTAATCCCTTTCATCTGGTGACAGGCGACGGCGGCTGAAGAATTTCAGGCCACGCCACAGCAGCCAGGCAACAATAATCACGGTGAGCGTCGATATGACCGCGAGCCAGATGGGATGTTGTGCTAATGCGTGCCAGATACGTTCCCACCACGGCAGATGACCGACGTAATAAACGTCTCCGACACGCAGATTATTGATGCCTGACTCGCGGATGACGGAAACGGAACCGAACAGTGATGCTCTTTTCTCGCTGTCGATTAGCGCGTTGTTGAGTAACGCATAGCCCTGTGGACTATCGGCCAGTAGGGCGACAACACTGCGCTGGTCGTGATACGGGGATTGAAAGCCAATAATCGCCGACATCGCACCCGCGCTGCTGACGGTGGTTTTACTGTCTGGCTTCGCGTCAGAATCGGGCGAGCCGATGTCTGGGATAGCGGTCTGGCGTATCGGCTGTTTGATCCAACTTTGCGTTTGCTCGACCAGTAGATTGATCTTGCCGTCGTCATGCAGTTCAGGCGGGATCGCGCCGATCATCAAAATATCGCTGTCCTGTTTGTCGACCTGTGTCCAATCATCGCTGAGCTGTACCGCCAATGCTGGGTAGCCAGTTTGTGCCCCAATATTGCCGATGGCGTTCAGCATTGCGCTGACCTGAGCGGGTTGAGGCTGTTTGTTCACCAGTACCAGCGTTTGTGACAGGTCAGCCAGCCGGCTGAATGGGTAGCCCGCATTGGCAAAGGCACGCAGATCCGGCATCGCCATAAAGTGGCGATAACCAGAGAAGTTAATGGTTGAATTGCTATCGATGACGGCGTGATTCACGACCGGTGTATAGGTTTCACAGCGGTCAGCAGTGCCGCTGGAGAGCAGCGTGGTGTAATTGAAATCAAAGCGCAGCTGGTTGATGGTGCCGAGTTTCAACGCAGGGATAGTCAGGGTTTTGTTGGAATCCAATAACCCCTGTGTGAGCGGCAAACGCATCAACAGTGAATTCTGGTCGTGTTCCGCTGCCAGCGAGAAGGCTTGTACAAACTGATTATTTAGATTGATGCTCAGACGTGAACCGTCCTGCACCTGCGGCGCGGTGTAGCGATATTTCAGGCGCATATCGATGCCCTGACTGCGGATAAGAAACAGGTCAGGCGGCAGGTTCATCGTCAGTGAAATTGGCCGAGGTACGATACCGTCGGTCTGCAACTGCTCGTTATATTGCTGAAGCTCGGCGAAGGTCATCGGGCGGTCGGTGCGTACCCAGTTTGGCGCATCATACGGTTGGCGTGGGGCGAGCTGTTCGACCTTATCGATGGTAACGCTTTGCCCACGGAACAGCGTGTTCCCCTGTGCAATGCCCTGCACGGCGGTGAGCAACTCATTATCATCACGACCCTGTACCAATAACAGCTTAACGTGGGGATCGTCAGGGTGGCTGATGATAGACACCGTCGGTCCGTTTACGGCCGGGGCATCACGCAGGAAATCAGGGCGCTTGTCGTTGGTGGCGAAAACAATGCCGTGGCGATCTGGCAGTTGGTTGAAAAGAGCAGGGAAAGATTGCCCACGCCATTGTGCTTTGCTGCCAAACCAGGAGGCGAGCATGGCGGCGGCACGCTGTTGCACCAGATCCGGCTGGCCTGCGAAGACGATAGGTAGCGTCAACGGTCGGGTATCGCGGCTGTCAAAAAACGGTGCGGGGAACGGCGACAGGTCGTCCTTCAGCGTCAGCTTCTGGAATTGCAGATTGAGTGCGCTGGCTTTGCTGATATCCAGCCACAGGCTGGTGCTGGCGGGGTTTTCACAGATGTTTTGATAATGGCCGACGAACACCAGTTGCAGACGGTTGAAGTCCGTGATGTAGCGCGGGTCGATAGGAACACGGACACGGTTGGATTTCCCCATCTGCTCTTTGCTAATGGTGGTAACGCCCATCAGCTCATTGTTCAGGTAAACCTTGATATGAGATTCGGTGGGGATCAGCGCCGGTGACGGCGTAAACTCCAGATCGAGCGAGGCTTGTGTCACGACTTCATCGCTGCGAACGCCGAATTCAATCTGTCCGTCGGGATTAATACCGCGCAGCGCAAAGGAGCCCGGTGCAGGCGCAATTTGCGCAAACGGCAGTACCATGTTGCGCACGGCGGCGTTGGCTGACGGCTGCACCAGTGGGATCGTGGGCATGTTCGTCGTAGACATGCCAGTCGCTGGCGCGGCGGTGGCAGCATTGGCGGGTAGCTGGGCGGCACCTCCCGCAGCCGGAGTGGGTGCGTGCGGCGCGGTGACAGCCTGAGATAATGAGCTGACGCCTAAAGCCAATGCGGTGAACCAGATTATTTTTTTCGTCATTGTGTCATCATCGATGTTAAGGGTCTTTTTCTTTGTCGGGAAAAAGACCGTTGGTCACGGCCTGTGAATGGCAATCAAGCCACTGTCTTTTCTGTAAACAGGTTCTCTTGTGCAAATCGCGTTTCATGGGCAGACGGCGTATTGCCCCGATGTACGGCCTTTTTCGCCAGTACAGCATCTGGCTGGTCAGTTACTGCGCGTCTTCCTACATAGCGCGGGATGAATGACACAACCCACACCACGATGTTGAGGAAGGCCAGGATAATATTGCGTATCACTGGCGGTGCGTAATCTGCCAGACGCAGGTAGCCGCGAAAGCCAAGTGCCAGTACATCGACCAGACTTTCGACCGGTTTATCCTGCGGGAAGCTGTCTTGCCAGAGCGCCCAGGTATCGGCGCGGGCAAAGGTACATTGAATGAAATCAATATGCTGGCGGATGCTCAGGTTGGTCATGCGTAAGCCAATTTTGTTGTCGAATGCGCGGGTGACGCTGAAAGGGAAGGCGTACTCCTGCTGGCCGCGTTTTAGCAGCAGCGAGACGTTGTCTCCGACCTGAAGAATACCTGATTCACGGGCTTCAACGCCGACTCCGCCGTCAGAGTAGTCGCGCAAGACGCAAGGGAAAAGGTGGCCATCGGCACGGAGGATGGAAGCGGACATCGACATTTCCACCCGGTGGGCCTGACGTACCTGCTTGGCTTCTACGGCAACCGCGACGGCTCCGCCTAAAATGGTCATGTTGTACACGACCCACAGCAGGCTGATGAGCACCGTCATGATCTCTTCCGGCGGCCCGTAAATCAGACGCCAGAGGCCATACACGACCCCTGCGATATTCAGCAGCACCAGCACCAGATAAGGTCGCGTAATCACCCAATCGACATGCTGTTCTTCCACCAGTCCGCCTTTGGCCGTCACGTTGAATTTCCCTTTGTGTGGGTTAAACAGCGCGACGGTAGTCGGGCGGGCGATGTACCACGCCAGCACGGTTTCATAGATTTCACTCCAAAAAGAGTGGCGGTAGCGGCCCTGAATGCGTGAGTTGGTCAGGCTGGCGTGTACCATGTGTGGCAGCACGTAGAGCGCAATAGCTAACGCCGGGGCGAAGATGATGTAAGCGTGCATCAGGAGAAACGCCAGCGGCGCGGTCAGGAAGATCAGCCGGGGAATACCGGACAGAAAGTGCATCATGGCGTTGGCGTAACACAGCCGCTGTCCTAGCTTCAGCCCTTTGCCGAACAGCGGGTTATCCAACCGGAAAATTTGCACCATCCCGCGCGCCCAGCGAATACGCTGACCGATGTGAGCCGAGAGACTCTCGGTTGCCAGTCCCGCCGCCTGCGGAATGCGGATATAGGCTGAGCTGTAGCCACGGCGATGCAGGCGCAGTGAGGTGTGGGCATCTTCCGTCACTGTTTCGACCGCGATACCGCCAATCTCATCCAGCGGTTTACGCCGCAGAATGGCGCAGGAGCCGCAGAAGAACGTGGCATCCCACATGTCGTTACCGTCCTGAACCAGACCGTAGAACAGCGTGCCTTCATTGGGCGTACGGCGGAAGCGTCCCAGATTGCGTTCGAATGGATCGGGCGAGAAGAAATGGTGCGGTGTTTGTAACATCGCCAACTTTTTATCTTTGAAAAACCAGCCCATGGTTAACTGCAAAAAGGAGCGGGTAGGGACGTGGTCGCAGTCGAAAATGGCAACGAACTCGCCTTTCGCCTGCTTCAGGGCATTGTTGATGTTACCGGCCTTGGCGTGTTCGTGCGTGACGCGGGCGATGTAATGGACGCCGACTTCCTCTGCGAAGGCTTTAAATTCGGCGCGGCCGCCGTCATCCAGAATATAGATGTTGAGCTTGTCTTTAGGCCAGTCGATGCCTAGCGCGGCATACACCGTCGGTTTCACGACGCTCAGTGGTTCATTATAGGTCGGGATCATCAGATCGACGGTCGGCCACGTTTTGCTGTCTTCCGGCAGTGAAACCGGATGACGGTTCAGCGGCCATATCGTCTGAAAGTAGCCTAGCACCAACACGACCCAGGCGTAGGTTTCCGCTGCGAGCAGTAACAGGCCACATACCAGGCTGACAGGGTCGTCCCAGTTCAGGGTTTCGGTATAACGCCACCACAGGTAACGACACGACACCGTGAAAGAGAGTGCGATCATCATGAGCGTCGGCATGCGTCCCGGCATATTGCGAACGAGCATGGCGATGCCCCACAGCAGCGTCATGAAAATAAACTGCGACAGCAAATCAAACGGCTGCGTGATGCACAGCAGCGCCAGCGCCGCACACAGCAGACTCAGTGCCACCGTGACCAGCCTTTGTACGCGGTTCGTCGGTGTGGTGCCTGATTGACTATCTTCGCGATCGTTCGTATTCGCGTGGCTAAAGCGGGCGAACAGCGCTTGCTGCGCGTTCATGTAGCGTTGCCGCCAGCGCGGCAGCGCGGAGAAGTAATTGCGGCGCGATGTCGGCAACTGGCCGTTTTTGATGGTCAGCAGCCAAATACCCTGCGTCACATAGCGAAGCACATCGGCTGGGCGCGGGCGCTGAGGCGAGATGTGCGGGAACCAGTAGGTTCGCTGCGCGCGAATCTGTTGCCATCCCTCAGACTCCAGCCGCAGGACGATCCAGCCGAGTATCGCAAACAGCGTGGCGAAAAAGGCGGCAAAGGCGGAGGCACCCTGCTGACGATAGCTGCGGTAGCGCCGCTGTATCGCCTGTCTGGCGGGCGGAACGAGGAACAAGCGCAGGATGCCACTCATACGCCGCTTTCCTTAACGTGAATCAGGCACCAGTTTGCCAGCGTCATGATCTCTTCCGCTGCCACGCTGTCCGGGCGACATTCGCCCAGCGGTTGCTTCAGCATCAGCGATTCTGCTAAGGCTTCGTCACGGTGTACCACCAGCGGCAGCAGGTGTGACAGCGTGTGCAGCCAGAGCTGGTGCAAATCCTGTTGAAGTGTGCTGAGAGTAGAAAATTGATTCACCAGAAAATGGCACTGGCGCGGCAACGCCTGCTGATGTAAGCGCGAATGGCAGTTGGCATCGGCCACCACCACCTGAAAAACGGTATTCGCGGTGGCTAACGCCTGCCGCGTGAGCGGGCTATTGTCTGCCGGTACATCGATCAGTATCCAGCGATGGCGACCCGCCGCGCTGAGCTGTGCCAGATTGTTTTGCCAGAGTGCGGGGTGCTGGTGGTAATGCTGTTGGAGCGTCGCGATCTCCTGTGTATTCAGGCGACCAAACGGCAGGAAATCCAGTCCGGGGAGATATTGCATGGCACCCGTTTGCCACGGCGCGCCATCGGCTTCCGCTCGCGCCCAGCCGCGGCGCTGTTCAAACGGCATATTAAAATTAATGCGCAGCAAGTTGTCCGGCGAAAAATCAATCACCAGTGCGGATTCGCCCAGCCGTTGGAAGGCCCAACCCAGCGCGGCGGCGATTGAGGTGGTGCCTACGCCTCCGCGGATTCCTTGCAATGCAATAACGGGCATTGTCAGTTGCTCCCAGCCGGTTCTTTTAATTCATCCAGCAGCGGCCAGCGAGCCATCATTTGGCTCAGGCGCGCCTGACGGGAAATATCGATATAGCTTATTTCAGGCAAAGAAAAAGCCTGACTGAGAACCCGTAGATCGTCGTCGGTTCTTGCATTTTCGGTTAAATCGGCGCGTGCGCTGGTATCTATACGAGTCGGTTCGTTATTCATCCCATGCCTCTGAAATAGGCTATCCATTATCATTGATATCGATAAAGGGAAAACATCCAAATAACAGATGTGGTGCGTCTTTTACTGCACCCATAACAGACAGTCTGGCAGATGAAGGGTTATGCCTCTGCTGTCTTTAATAAGGAGTCAGGTGTGCCCGTTAACTATAGCAATGAATTGATGATTGCAATGTGAATAGGAAAAAATAGTAACGGGTGATTTATCAAGGGATAGGAATAATTTATAGCGCAAAGTTGTGATCCTTCGGGGGGCTGCTAGAGTTTATTTTGACTGTGTTATTAAGGTGGAACGCTGCCATTAACGGAAAAGAAAATCAGTCTATGAAGCAGAACTTTTCATTAGGTATCCGTCATCTTTGGGATGAGTTGGCTACGCTCCAACTGGCGGGATTTTATTGGGTGAATATTGACCGACAGGTTGATGCCGCATTATTTTGCCAACAAGTTATGCATAGCCAAAATAACGACGCGAGAGTGGCGTTAATCGGCTGTGGGGAACGGTCTGACGCGCTGTTGACGACATTGTTTAATACCGAAACAAAACAGTTATCTTGCTATATATTGCCGGAAAATAAAGCCGCGTTGCTGAATTTAACCGATGACTTGATGCGCGCATTACGTCCGAAACATCGTCTGTTAGTGCTTTATGCTCCCGCCAGCCTGTGGAGAGATATCTCACCGGAAAGACTACAGCGCTGGGTGGATGACACGGCAGTATGGCTACATCAGCGCCAATGTACGCTGGTGGTTCTCAGCCATAGCAGCGGCGTAACCCGTTTGAGAAATATGTTGATCTCCCAACACCGCGGGCTTTACGGCTTGGCCAGCCTGCAATGGCAGCAGGATCGCGCACAGTATCTGGTGTCATGGTGGGCAACGGAAAGAGGCGTGCGGGCGAATAAGGTACAGATGCTGCAACCCGATCATGGCGGTTGGCAAATGCTGGCGGAAGAGGAACCCATCCTCACACCATCTCTGAATGACGATGGGCTCTTTTTGATGGAAAAGAGCGTGATGGAGGGTGCCCCCGCGCTGTCAGAAAATTGGCAGTTACTGGACGATAATGCCATTTTGGTACAAACCGGCATGTTGACGAATGCGGCGACGCTCGTTTTTGCACTGAATCAAACCAATCAGGTGGATACACTCGTCAAACAGGTTCATAGCCTGCGGCGGCAGCGTGGTGAATTGCTGAAGATTGTGGTGCGGGAAATGAAGCCCTGCCTGCGCGCCAGCGACGAACGCTTGCTATTGGCGTGTGGCGCAAATCTTATTGTCTCCCATTCAGAACCGCTATCTCGCTTCCTGACACGGATTGAAAGCGTGCAAGGGCAGCGCTTTACTAAACATGTTCCTGTCGATGTCGAGGTTCTGCTGACCACCATGCGGCCGCTGCAAATTAAGGGCTATCAGCCGCCTGAGACCTTTCGCCAGTCTGTGCAAATGTTGATTGATAGTACATTGATGCCTGAAGGCAGCAAAGGCGTGCTGGTGGCATTGCGCCCGGTTCCGGGGGTGCGAGCAGCGCAGGTGCTGACGCTGTGCACGCTGCGGCGTTTTGGTGATGTCGTCACGATCGCGCAGGGCCGTCTGTTTTTATTTCTGTCTAATTGTCGTTTGAATGAATTGGATATCGCGTTGAAGTCTATCTTCCGTCTTCCGGTAGATGAAGTGTTCAGTAATCGGATTGTGTGGTCACAAGACTTACAGATTTTAGCGGAAATCAAATCGTTGGTGCAGGACAGCACTTCCGGGCAAGAACAGCAGATTAATGATTACGTCCAATTGCAGCAGACCGAATCTGCACCACGCAGCCAAACGCCGCGGCGTGAGCCTATTGCGATTGATTTACTAAACCCTGATTTACTGGGACCCGATTTACCGACCCGTGTGCCGGGAGAACCATCATGATGAATCTGATTGATATCGTTCAACTGGTGCTATTAAGCGCGGTCATCTTCTTTACGCTTGGCTATTTGGCGCACCGTGTGGTCCCCCACTGGCTTCAGTATTGGAAAAACAGGCTATTGTCGCCGCGTTACCTGAAGCCAGCAAGTGTCTGGATGCGTAGCCCTTCTTCAACCAAGACGGTCTCAACCAAGCCGACTTCAGCAGAGACTAAAAAATAAAATGGACGAAAAAACACGCAAGCAACAGCAAGATACGAAAAAACAGCAGGATACGTGGCGCTACTGGCGTGGTCTCGGTGCCTGGAATGTGTATTTTTTGCTGAAATTTGCCCTGTTATGGTTTGGATACCTGAATTTTCATCCGCTGCTTAATCTGGTCTTTCTGGCATTTTTGTTGTTCCCCATCCCCAACGTCACGCTGCACCGCTGGCGTCATATTATTGCCATTCCGCTCGGTATCGGGCTTTTTTACCACGATACCTGGCTGCCGGGCATCAACAGTATTCTCAGCCAGGGGACGCAGGTTGCTGGCTTTAGCGCCGCCTATTTGCTGGAGCTGTTAGACCGCTTCATTAACTGGCAAATGGTCGGTGCGGCGGTGGTTATCATCGTGGCTTACCTGTTCTTCGCGCAGTGGATTCGTATTACGGTGTTTACCGTGGCGGCGCTGGCATGGCTAAACGTTGTTAATCTGGCAGGCCCTGCCGTTTCGCTGATGCCTGCGGCATCGACGACGCCCGCGCCCTCGGCCGCGGCTTCCCCAACGGGCGGAGAGACCGCGCTACCCGAGGCCACCTTACCGCCAACGAACGCGAACCTCACTGCTTATTTGAACCAGTTTTATACGCGAGAAAAGGCGCGCACCACGGCGTTTCCTACCGTGCTGCCACAGGATGCGCAGCCCTTTGATCTCCTGATTATCAACATTTGTTCGCTGGCATGGTCGGATATAGAAGTGGCGCAGTTGGAAAATCATCCGCTGTGGAAGAAGTTCGATATCCTGTTCCGTCAGTTTAACTCTGCTACCGCGTATAGCGGACCGGCGTCAATTCGCCTGCTGCGGGCAAGCTGTGGTCAACAGTCTCACACCGATTTGTACCAGCCAGTGAACCAGCAGTGCTTCTTGTTCAGTAATTTGGTGAAACTGGGTTTTGAAGAGCAACTGATGCTCGATCATTCCGGCGTCTTTGGGAATTACCTGCGTGAGGTGCGTGAAGAGGGTGACATTCAGATTCCGATGCTGTCACAGGAGGGCATCAGCCACCAGATTACCTCGTTCGACGGTGAGCCGATTTATAACGATTTGGAGCTGTTAAATCGTTGGTTGGGTGAGCGAAATAAAGCAACGACGACGCGTAACGCGACCTTCTTCAACCTGATTCCGCTGCATGATGGTAACCGCTTTGTGGGCACCAACCAGTCGGCTGACTATGCGCCACGTGCAAAGATTCTGTTTGACCAACTGGATGCTTTTTTTGACGTGTTGCAGAAATCTGGTCGCAAAGTCATGGTGGTGGTGGTACCGGAGCACGGCGCAGCGCTGGCTGGCGATAAGATGCAAATGTCTGGCCTACGTGATATTCCCAGTCCGAGCATCACGCATATTCCTGTCGGCGTAAAACTGTTTGGTTTGCAGGCCCCGCATCAGGGCGACGCGCTGGAGGTGACGTCACCGAGCAGCTATCTGGCGATTTCGGAACTGGTCGCGCGGATGGTGGACGGCAAAGTGTTCACCGCACCTTCTGTGGATTGGCAAACGCTGGCGAGCACGTTGCCGCAAACGGAAGCGATTTCGGAGAATGAGAACGCGATCGTGATGCAATATCAGGGAAAACCCTACATTCGTTTGAACGGCGGAGACTGGGTGCCATATCCGCAATAGCGTCAATCGCCATAACATAGTGCGAATCGTTTAAGTATCGAGATACACGGGCGACCACCGGGGTGAGGCATCTCTGCGGGAACCTCCCCCTGTGTTTCCCCTAAAAACGGGCTTAAGTGAGCAAGAGTAGCCCGTCATCACACGTCTTATCGGGTAGCGGCGAGGCTGCTGCTGCCCGCCTTTCTTCATCGCTCGTTATCTTCGCACTGCCCCTGAATCGCTATGCTGGCTTATACAGGGGATATCCCCTATTCTGAGGCCGCGTTACGGCTCCCGCCAAAGGGAGCCTAGGATTAAGATGAAATCCCCTGAGCACCAGCAGAAAACAGCGTTGAGGCGGCGATAAGCTGCCTTATACTGTTTCCAGCGCGCTACTGGTGCGCGTGGCGGTGCGTTTTTCGCGCTGTGTATGGGTCAGATATTCAGATCTGCATAAAAAGGTTGACGGAGAAAGCGCTTGCGGCTCAGACGTTCATTAACGATTAAACAGATGACAGCCGTGTCTGCCGTGGCACTGGTGACAATCAGTCTGTTCATCGTCATACAGCTTTTCCACTTCGTTCACCAGCGCCGTGAGGATTATGCCAAGCAGTTGGAAAGCATCGCGTATTCCGTGCGTCAACCACTGACGGACGCGGTGCTACAAGGGGAGGTGCAACGCGCTGGCAATATTCTGGATAGCTTGCTTCCGGTTGCCTTTCTTAGCCGGGCAGATGTATTGCTGCCGGATGATTTTCAGACGCTCCACGCCAATTTCCCGAAAGAACGCCCGGTGCCGGACTGGATCGCGCGGGTCTTTAAGCTGCCGATCCGTATCTCTATTCCACTCTATTCGCCACCGCAGACGCAATATTCGGCACCGCTGGCGCATCTGGTCTTGCAGGCAGATTCCTATCGGATGTATCAATTTATCGTCAGCACCTTTTCAACCATGTTGGCGACGTATCTGCTGCTGGCGTTGATTATGTCGATCGCCATTACCTGGTGCATTAACCGACTTCTGATACACCCGCTGCGTGGGATTATTGTCGAGTTACAGAATCTACCGCCGGATGCGATGCTTCACCGACCCCTCACGCTGCCACCCTGGCATCAGGATGATGAGCTGGG
This sequence comes from Pectobacterium sp. IFB5596, assembly GCF_021432585.1. Classification (NCBI taxonomy): domain Bacteria; kingdom Pseudomonadati; phylum Pseudomonadota; class Gammaproteobacteria; order Enterobacterales; family Pectobacteriaceae; genus Pectobacterium; species Pectobacterium sp. IFB5596. Next base: position 93,859 of record NZ_LXFY01000030.1, on the reverse strand, counting down.
CGCGCTAGTGCGCAGCTACAACCGTAATCAACAACTGCTGGAGCAATCTCTCTCTGCCAGTACTGAAGGTGTCGGGTTGCCGGACAACGCGCATTTTATACGACGCCTTGAGCAGCGTCTGGCGGATGCGACTCCGTTTAGCCTGCTCGTTTTTGGGCTTGATTCCTCCGCCAGCCAGAGCGATATGGCTGCGCTTGCGAAGCAATTCTGTGCGGTGATAGAAGAACAACATGAGGCAGGGAGCCTTTATCTGGCGCGCCTCGATTGTGACGAGTTCGCCATCATCGGGAAGACGCTAGAATCCGCTGGACGGGCGCAAGATTGGGCACAAAACGTGATGCTGGCGATTAATTCCCCCTTTTTACCTACGGGATCGCACCCTGCTCGGGCTGTCAGCGCCGGTGTCCTAACGATTACCGACCCTCGGCCAGAGGAGGCGGCACTGCGTTTGTCGCAGGCGCGTTTCGCCATGCAGCTGGCGCGGTGTGATAAGAAATGCGGTATTCATCTCCTTATCGCGTCTTCCTGAGTATTAAAAGGTAACGAAAATGTTACTTTTTATCGTGGTATTCCCTGAACGGCATCTTCCCCGTATAGCGGGGCTTTGAGAGCTTTTTACGGATTTTTTCTGCTGTAAAAATGTGCATCTGTTACAAGTAAATTGCACTGATGTTTCTTTATAACTCTTGCTGACGTGATTCAGCTCTTGTTTTTAACCTGTCGTTCACAAACTAAACTTATAAAACATTCTCAGCTTGTTATTGCAATGTTACTTTCCGGCGCAATCACAGGCGGCATTTTCGTACCCTATTCCCCTCCTGTGTTTTCCCCACCATAGGACGTATGTATGAAAACATCAATTTTTAAAAGTCTTTATTTTCAGGTTCTTGCCGCCATTACGATAGGGATACTGTTGGGGCATTTCTACCCCCAGCTTGGTGAGCAAATGAAGCCTCTGGGCGATGGGTTTGTTAAATTAATTAAAATGATTATTGCGCCGGTTATCTTCTGTACGGTCGTAACCGGTATCGCAGGCATGGAAAGTATGAAGTCGGTCGGTCGTACTGGTGCGGCCGCTCTGCTGTATTTTGAAATTGTGAGTACGATTGCGCTGATTATCGGTCTGGTCGTGGTCAACGTGGTGCAACCAGGCGTGGGAATGAATATCGACCCGAGTACGCTTGATGCTTCTGCGGTGGCGGTCTATACCCAACAGGCTTCGCAACAGGGTCTGATTCCATTCCTGATGGATGTGATCCCGGCGAGTGTGGTTGGTGCGTTTGCCAGCGGTAATATCTTGCAGGTTCTGCTGTTTGCTGTGATGTTTGGCTTTGCGCTGCACCGCCTGGGGCCAAAGGGCAAGGTCATTTTTGATGTGATCGACAGCTTCTCCAAGGTCATTTTCGGCGTCATTAACATGATCATGAAATTGGCTCCTCTGGGTGCGTTCGGTGCCATGGCCTTTACCATCGGTAAATATGGCGTTGGTACGCTGGTGCAGTTGGGGCAACTGATCCTCTGCTTCTACATCACCTGTGTTCTGTTTGTATTTCTGGTGTTGGGCAGCATTGCGAAAGCAACGGGCTTCAGTATCTTCAAATTCATTCGTTACATCCGTGAAGAACTGCTGATCGTACTGGGTACGTCCTCTTCTGAATCCGTGCTGCCACGTATGTTGGAGAAGATGGAGAAGGTCGGTTGTAAGAAATCTGTCGTCGGGTTGGTTATCCCTACCGGCTATTCGTTCAACCTTGATGGCACCTCCATCTATCTGACAATGGCGGCAGTGTTTATCGCTCAGGCAACCAACAGCCACATGGATATCTGGCATCAGATTACGCTGCTGGTGGTGCTGTTGCTGTCCTCTAAAGGCGCAGCAGGCGTGACGGGAAGTGGGTTTATTGTACTGGCAGCAACGCTGTCTGCCGTAGGCCATCTGCCTGTTGCTGGTCTGGCGTTGATTCTGGGTATTGACCGCTTCATGTCAGAAGCTCGTGCGCTGACCAACCTGATTGGTAACGGTGTTGCGACTATCGTGGTAGCAAAATACTGTCGCGAGCTGGATGAGAAGAAACTAGACGCTGAGCTGTCCGGTAACAATAAGGGCGATAACGCGGCCACGCCAACGGCACAGTCGTAATTCCAGCATGCAGTTGTAAGCATGTAGTTATCATGTAAGCCTGGTTCTCGTAAGCCTAGTTTTCTAAATCAATTCCCTACGGCGCTCTGCACCGTGGGGAATTTTTTTGTCTGTAAATTTTTTGTGTGTAAACAAGCTGCACCCAACCCAACGGTTTTCCTCCACTTTTTAAACGTCCCAAAACGTAAAAATATTGTTAAATATGACTATTTTTATCTTTTTTGCAGATTATTTCACCTCCTGAAGTGACATAGACAAAAGCGCGCTGTCCAAGGGAATGGTACACTTCGCGTCTTCAATTTTTTTCCGTGATATATCCACGAGAGTGTGCGGTGGCAGACGCAAGGCCACCATAATGATCAACAATAACCACATTATTATGTTGGATAGCTATAAGTAGGGGTTCACATGCAGGGCACCAAAAAGGCGCTTTTCGTTGGTGGTGTGTTGCTGGCCATGGTCAGCAGCAGCGTGCAGGCTGAAGCACTACAGCCCGATCCTGCCTGGCAGCAGGGTAAACTGGACAATGGTTTTACCTGGCAGTTATTAACCACACCACAGCGCCCCGGCGATCGGGTTGAGCTACGTCTGGTTGTTAATGCTGGATCGTTGCTGGAAAACGCCCAGCAAGTGGGCTTTGCACATTTTCTTCCTCGTCTGGCACTCGCGCCCGGTGATAAGCTGTCTGCTGCTCAGTTGCCTTCCATGTGGATGCGTGACGCTAACGGTTCACGCGTCCTGCCCCCGGTCATTGTTTCGTACGATTTCACGTCGTATAACCTGAGCCTGCCGAATAATCGCCCGGAACTGCTGAAAGAAGCGTTGGCGTGGCTAGCGGAAAGCGCAGGGCAGATGACGTTCGACGAAAAAAGGCTACAGGCCGCGCTGAAGGTTCCCGATCAGGTGACCACCTTTCCGATTAACCCGCAGGACCCGAGCTGGCGCTATCGCCTGAAAGGTTCACCCCTATTGGCGCACGATCCGGCTCAAGACGTCAAACCGCCGCTGAATGGCGAGCAACTTCAGCAATTTTATAAAACCTGGTATACGCCAGATGCGATGACGCTCTACATCGTTGGTCATGTGGATAACCGCAACGTGATCGAGCAGATCGGTAAAGCCTTCTCCCCGTTGGAAGGCAAACGCGAAACGCCTGCGCCGCTGCCGACATTAAGCCCGCTGCCACCACAGGCGATTAGCCTGATGAATAACAATGCTCAGCAGGATACGCTGTCGCTGATGTGGGATGCGCCGTGGCACCCGATTCGTGAATCTCAGGCGCTGGTTCGCTACTGGCTGGGCGACATGACGCGAGAAGCGATGTTCTGGCACCTTCAGCAGGTGCTCGAGAAGAGCCCGCAGAAGGGCAACAATCTCCGTTTCGACTGCAACGTGTTTTATACCCGCTCTCAGTGTGCAATTCATATGGATGTCCCGAATAGTGAGAGCGTTGAGCCGAGTGTGATATTTATGGCGCGCGAGCTGGCTGCGCTGCGTGAAAAAGGGCTGACACAACAAGAATTTGACGCGTTGATCGCGCGTAAGACGGACGAATTGAATAAGCTGTTTGCCACCTATGCACGTACCAGCACGGACATCCTGATGGATCAGCGTTTGCGATCCCAGCAGAATGGTGTGGTGGATATTGCTCCCGAGCAGTATCAGAAACTGCGTCAGACTTATCTGTCTGCCTTAACGCTTGATATCCTGAATCAGGAGCTGCACCAGCAACTGGTACAAGATACGACGATGATGTTGATCCAACAGCCGGGTGAACCTGAAGCGAATATGAAGGCGCTACAGGAAACCTACGACCAGATTATGACGCCAGCCGTCGAACCTGTTGCCAGCGCGTCTGCGGCAGCGTCTGAAGACGCTAAATTACAGGACAAGGTTCCCGCTGCGCAGTAATCCCGCGATCCGTAAAGAGAAAAGGCCGCAGTCGCGGCCTTTTGCTTATTATCACACGACGTCATGTTTACGCAGGCATTGCGTCAAGCGGGATGATCGCGCCACGGTATTGAATGACTGTGCTAGCCGTCAGGTGACCGCGCTCTGCCGCTTCCTGCGTGCTGCCGCCGTTCAGGCGAACTGATAGATAGCCCGCGCTGAAGGAATCGCCTGCTGCGGTGGTATCAACCACTTTCTCTTTTGGCAATTTGATCGCGGGAACATCAACCAGTTCTTGCCCGCGCTCTGACACGATGCAGGAATCGGCACCGCGTTTAATGACGACTTCGCTAACGCCCAAACCGTGCGTCCGTTCCAGCACCACTTCCAGCGGCTTCGTACCCCACAGCATGTCTTCGTCATCCAGCGTCAGGAAGGCAATATCCGTACAGGACAGGATGTCGGTGTAGGCCTGTTGCGTTTCTTCCTTGCTCTGCCACAGACGTGGACGGTAGTTGTTATCAAAAATCACTTTACCGCCGTTGGCGCGGCAGGCGCGCAGCAGGGCGAGCAGACGCTGACGGCTTTCGGCATTCAGAATCGCCAGACTGATGCCGCTCAGGTAGAGATAGTCAAATTGCGCCAGCGCCTGACCAATTTTTTCTGCTTCCGGGCTGTCCAACCAGTAGCGTGCCGCGGCATCGTTGCGCCAATAGTAGAATGTGCGCTCGCCGCTATCGTCGGTTTCAATGAAATATAAACCGGGCAGTTTGTTATCCAGCCGCTGAATCAGGTCGGTTTTCACCCCTTCGTTTTGCCAGGCGGCAACCATCTCTGTACTGAAGCTATCGGTGCCGAGTGCGGTCACGTAATGCACGCCCAGCTTTTCAGCGTTTACCTGACGGGCAATGTAAACGGCAGTGTTCAGCGTATCGCCGCCAAATCCACGGTTAAGATCCGTGCCCTTCTGCGACAGTTCGATCATGCATTCGCCGATTACGGCAATGTTAGTAGTTGTCATCACTTTTGGCCTGTTTGAAAAGGTACCCTGGGACGCGAATTATTCGGGTATAAAAAACGCGAAATTAACCTCAGTCTCAACATTACGTGAGACTGAGTCAATAGCCTTGAAACGATGTTTTATTTTTTCATGACGCAGATCGGAAAACCAGCGCTTTCCCGCTGTTTTTAGCGAGGAGGGGGCGGTGCTTTCTCTTTCTCTTGTTCGCTCTGGTCTGTCGAGATGTCGCCTTTGTAGTTCGCCGTCGCGATCCAGGCAGCGCAGAAAAGCGTTAGGCGCGCGAAGAAATAGAAGAACGCCATTAGGCCAATAACCGAGCCGAACGCAGCTCCTGAAGGAGAACTGGCGAGTTTAGGCAGCGCGACGGTCATCGCAAATTTGATGGCTTCAAAACCGACTGCGGCAATCAGCGTGCCGCGAAAGAGCGCTTTGCGCTTGGGTTTGTGGCGCGGTAAAACAAAAAATATCCATAGAAATAACAGATAGTTGGCGAAGATGGAGATTGACAGCGCAATCAGTGTCAACGCGGGACGTAGCCATTCGATGCCATCCAGCCCCAGCGCGGTGACGATCATGTTTTGCGCGGTGCCAGCAACAGAAGTCAGGAAAAGCGTAATAATGAGCGCAATAACCAAACCGGTCAGCGACAGGAAATCCCGCGTGTACTGAAAGTAAATTTTCTCTTCATCTTTCGGGTTTCGTTCCCATACGTCACGCGACTGAGCGCGAATCGCTTCACGCAGATTTCCCATCCAACTGATACCGGAATAGAGTGCGATCAGCAAACCGGTAAGCCCGACGGTGGTACGCTGCTGCACGGCGGTGTTGACGGTACTTTTCAGCGTATTAGCCAGATTGGGATCGCTGATACTGTTAACGATGCGGTTAATCAGCCCGGTCAGCAGGTCGGGGTTAGAGGCCAACACGAAACCTACGGCGGCAAAAGACACCATGAGAATGGGGATCAGCGACAGAAAGGAAAAATAGGTAATCGCCGCGCCAAACTGGTTGCCCATGCGATCGTTGAAACGTTCGCCTGCGCGAATCAGGTGTGCCACGCTGGGAATCGCCTGAATTCGTGCGGCCAGACGTTTGCTCTTGCCCAGAAACGAGAGCGGCTTCTGTGGCAATGTGTCCCCTTCTGGGGTTGACGATGTTGGTTTGCGATCCGGGTCTGCCGGTACAGGCATTGCGTTTCTCCTGTGTTCGGGATTATAAGATTGATTATAACCAACAATATAAGAATGTTACTTTTCGATGTTTTTTGAACGTACGTCATACACGGACGTTAAGCGAGTGAATTTTCCATGCCAACACCTTCCCCATCCGAACCGGCGCTGAGTGGTCTGCGCCTTAATCTGAGTATCGTTTCGATTGTGGCGTTCAACTTCGCCAGCTATTTGAATATTGGTCTGCCGCTGGCGGTGCTGCCGGGGTATGTGCATGACCACCTTGGCTATAGCGCATTCTGGGCCGGGTTGGTCATCAGCCTGCAATATTTCTCCACGCTATTGAGCCGCCCCCATGCCGGTCGCAGTGCTGATGAAAAAGGGCCGAAAAAGATTGTCGTTTGGGGATTAGTCGGTGTCATGCTGAGCGGCGTGTTTTATCTGTTTGCTGCCTTTAGCGATGCGTCGCCCGCGATCACGCTGCTGCTGCTGTGTCTCGGACGTGTCGTGCTGGGTGCCGGACAGAGCTTTGCAGGAACCGGTGCAACGCTCTGGGGCGTTGGCGTGGTGGGCTCCCGACATATCGGGCGCGTGATTTCGTGGAATGGCATCGCGACGTACGGTGCGATGGCGATTGGTGCACCGCTCGGCGTCTGGCTCAATCATATCGGTGGGCTAAAGCTGCTCTCGGTGTGCATCATTCTCATCGCCGCCGTGGCGATTATCTTCGCGCTGCCGCGTCCGGCCGTGCAGGTCGCGCCCGGTAAAAAGATTCCCTTCCGCGAAGTACTGGGGAAAGTCTGGGTTTACGGCATTATTCTGGCGATCGCCTCTGCGGGTTTTGGCGTGATCGCCACATTCATCACGTTGTTTTATGCCGATCGTCATTGGGATGGCGCCGCGCTGACCTTGACCATTTTCAGCTGTGCTTTTGTTGGGGCGCGGCTAGTCTTCCCCAACAGTATTCAGCGGTTTGGCGGGCTGCGCGTCGCGATGGCGTGTTTTGTGGTTGAAATTGTAGGCTTGCTGCTGGTGTGGGGCGCGGTGCAACCGCTCATGGCGGAAGTCGGTGCATTCCTCGCAGGGGCGGGTTTCTCTTTGGTATTCCCAGCATTGGGGGTTGTGGCCGTCAAGGCGGTATCACCACAGAATCAGGGCAGCGCGCTGGCAACCTATACGATATTTCTCGATTTATCGCTGGGCATCGTCGGGCCAGTGGCGGGTGTGCTGATGGCCTATACCGGTATCGCCTCTATTTATCTGGCGGCGGCGCTGCTGGGACTATGCGGTCTGGCACTGACGTGGCGACTGACTCAGCGAATCACCAGCGTATAAGAGAATGACAATACAGGCCGTAGACAATCCTAATTCATGAAATGAAAACGGGGATAATGGAATAGAAGAGTAAAGCGTCCGCGCCAAGGATGGCGCGGCTCGAGCGTACATGGATGTATTTACAGCGTCTTTACGATCTATCCATTATCGCCGCTCTGCGTGCTTTGTTATGTCCTTCGAATAGCCACCGAAGTGGCTACTCTCAGACGATAGCGTCGATTATTTCAGCTTCAGCGTGTGGATGATGCCTTCCGCTTCGCTCTGCGCCTGTTGCTGATTGCTGGCTGGCAGCGTGATCTGCAAGGTCAGCAGTTGGTTTTCCACTTTGCCTAACACTACAGAGGAATAAGCCTGCTGTCCGCTGCTAGTGATAATGCTGTCGAGCTGTTGCAGCTTCTTGCCGTCAACGTCGATGGTTTTGTTGGTAACGACCTGAAGGTTGGCGTCACGCGTGCGCTGATGATCTTCCAGACGCTGCGCCAGCACGGCCAACTCGTCCGTGGTGTCATCGCCAAGAATCACGATGACAGCTTTCTGCCCGTTGTCATTCGCGTAAACGTGCATGTTGTTTGCTTGTGTACCGACTTTACCGCTTTGGTCACTCATATCGGCTGGTAGAGTAAACGCAATTTTACCCTCCAGTAATTCAATGTTCTGGCCCGCGCTGGCTGCGGCGGCAGGTTTATCTTGTGCGCCCGCTTTTGCGGCGTCATCCGTTTTGCCATCACAGGCAGCAAGCAGGCCGACAAGCAGGCCGACACCGAGGTATTTGATTACATTCGACATAGGTTCCCTTTCTCTCGTTTTTTAACAGGTAATCTTTTTAAACAGGTAATAACAGTATGGCACCCTATTCAGATAGCAAAAACAAGCATTTTGTTGTTGCAAACCATTGTTTGAGCCTGCGTTATTTTTACAAAACGATGAGTGGCTTAAGGAAAAAGGCGGTGTGAATCACCGCCCGATAAGAATTAATGGTGACTGCTGGCGGAGTGATAGTCGGCAGTGCTTTTCTGCTCGCTCAGGCGTTTGAGCACCATGTTCAGCATGACACCGTACATCGGCAGGAAGAAGGCCAGACTGATAAGCAGTTTGAAGGCGTAATCGACCATCGCAATTTCGACCCAGTTTGCCGCCATGAAGACATCGGTGCTGCGGTAAAATGCGATGAAGAAAAAGGCCAGCGTGTCGCTGAAGTTACCAAACACGGTTGAAACAGCCGGTGCCACCCACCACGCGCGCTTTTGGCGCAGTCGGTTGAAGACGTGGACATCCAGAATTTGACCGAGAACATACGCCATGAAGCTGGCGCAGGCGATACGTGCCACGACGATATTCACCTGACTCAGCGCCTCGAACGTCTGCCACGATCCCTGATAAAATAGTGACGAAACCAGATAGGAGATCGCCAACGCAGGCACCATTACGGTCAGAATGATACGACGCGCCAGCGGTGCACCGAAAACCCGAACCGTCAGGTCAGTGGCCAGAAAAATAAACGGGAAGGTAAACGCGCCCCAGGTAGTATGAAAACCGAAAATCAATACCGGGAGCTGAACCAGATAATTACTCGACGTAATGATCAGGACGTGGAACAACGATAGCCAGATCAGCGCCGTAAGCCGCTGCTGGGGAGTAAAACGATACATAATGTGACCTTTTTGGTTATTGGGGTTAGGGAACCCAAGGAATAACGTGCAGATTTATGCTGCAACGCGGCGGCATAATACGCAATTGCCTCGCTAATGCAATGTGTTTTGCCAGGAAAAGATGGTTGTTTTCTGCGCAAACGTTGTCGTCGCTTGCGTCGGGAAATCCTCAGCGTAAACTAAGGCGGTTTTTTGATTCCAGTACTGAGAATGTTGATGACCGATCCCTTTACCAACCCGGATAAAACCCTTGATGCGCAGGGGTTGCGCTGTCCTGAGCCTGTGATGATGGTACGTAAGACGGTGCGCCAGATGGAAACCGGGCAAACGCTGCTGATTATTGCCGACGATCCGGCCACCACTCGCGATATTCCCGGTTTTTGCGTGTATATGGAGCATGAGCTTCTGGCGCAGGAGACCGAACAGCTTCCCTATCGTTATCTGCTGCGCAAGGGTTAATACTCGTCATACTTCCAGCCGCAGGTGCGCGGCGTTACACCGCGCACCGTAGACTGCGATTAGTCCTGTTTTCTCAGCAGCCGCAGCGCGTTGGCGGTGACCAGTGCCGTTGCGCCGGAATCCGCCAGCACAGCGAGCCACAGCCCGGTAATGCCCAGCACGCTGGTGACCAGAAATACGGCTTTCAGCCCCAGTGCGATCATAATGTTCTGACGAATATTATGCTGCGTCGCTCGCGACAGGCTAATCATGGCCGCCAGCCCGGTCAGGCGGCTGTGGGTTAATGCTGCATCGGCGGTTTCCAGCGCCACATCTGTACCGCTTCCCATCGCGATGCCGATGGTTGCGGCTTTCATCGCTGGCGCGTCGTTGATGCCGTCGCCCACCATCGCTACGGGGTGCTGCTTACTCAATTCGCTGACTGCCGTGACTTTATCGGCAGGGAGCAGGCTGGCTCGGTAATCGATCCCCAATGTCGCGGCAATGGCTGCCGCCGCACGGGGATTATCGCCCGTGAGCATGACGCCGCGAATCCCCAACTGCTGTAGGGCATCCAACGCTTCACGCGCATCGTGGCGCAGCGTATCGCTCAACGCCAACAAACCTAGTAGCCTGTCGTCTTCTTGCACTACCACCACGGTTTTCCCTTCGCTTTCCAGCGAATCAACTCGTTGCAACCAGTCGGCATCAAGCAGATCGGACGCGACACGAGTTGGCGCGCTGACCTGAATCCGCTTGCCGCCTATCGTACCTTCAACGCCGACACCTGCCAGCGCTTTACGGTTTTCTGCCATCGGCAGGAATGTGCTGTTGGACAACGCATGCTGGACGATGGCTTTGGCAAGCGGATGGTGCGAGCCTGACTCCACTGCGGCGGTTCGCGTTAGCAGCGCCGTTTCGCTAATACCTGTGGCGGGTAACACGTCCGTCACTTGCGGCTTGCCTTCCGTCAGCGTACCTGTCTTATCAAACGCGATGGTCTTGATGCTGCCCAGCGACTCCAGCGCGGCGCCGCCTTTAATCAGCGCCCCCCGGCGCGTTGCCGCAGCCAGCCCAGAGGTGATCGCCGCAGGCGTTGAAATCACCAGTGCACACGGGCAGCCGATTAACAGCAGCGTCAAACCGCGATAAATCCACTCTTGCCACGGCTGTGCCAGCAGCAATGGCGGCACCAAAATCACCAGCAGTGACAGCAGCATGATGGCCGGTGTGTAGTAGCGGCTGAACTTATCAAGGAAGCGTTCTATCGGTGCGCGCCGCTCTTCTGCTTCTTCTATCAGTTGCAGAATGCGGTCGATGGCGCTGTTGCCCGGCTGTGAAACCACACGTAACTGCACAACCCGATCGACACACAGGCTACCTGCGGCAATTTTCTCACCCGGTGTGCGCTCAACGGGCACCGATTCGCCGGTCAGGGCGCTTTCATCAAAGCTGGCGTCGTTGTTCAATAGCTCCGCATCGGCAGGGAGTCGCCCGCCGGGGGCGACTTCAATGACATCACCGGGGACCAGACTCGCAACAGGGACGAGGCGTCGCTGCCCGTTTCCGACGACCGTTGCGTCTTCAGGAAGCAGCGCCATCAGTGCCGTTACGCCACGCCGGGCGCGGTTTGCCGCGTAAGACTCCAGATATTCGCCCAACATAAACAGCAGCAAAATAACGGTGGCTTCGGTGGTGGCACCAATTAAGAGCGCCCCGATGGAGGCCACGCTCATTAGTGTCTCAATCGCGAAGGGTGTACCCGTACGAATGAGCTGCACCGTTTTTTTCAGGATTGGAATCAGCCCGACAATTGTGGTTGCGATAAACGCGATCTGCCCGCCGCGCTCGCTTAGCAGGGAAAGTCCCCAGCTTGCAGCAGCCAGCAAAGTGAAAAGTATTAAGAAACCATATTCATGTACGAAACGACGTACGGTAGAGGTGTCGGGTGGTGCAATAGGGAATGCGGTGTCCTGCAAGGTGAAGCCCGCTTGCTGAACGGCATGTTGAACCTGAGGGCGAATATCGGTGTAGGCATCAACCACCAGTTTTTCGGTGGCGAACAGCACTTTGGCTTGTTCAATTCCGGTGAGATTTTTTACTGCATTTTCGATTTTACGTGCGCAACTGGGACAATCCATTCCGCTGATTTTCCAGCTGAAACGCTGGTTGGGTCGGGGCCTGTCGCTGTCGCCACCGTCGGGGTCGTCGGAATCCGCGCTACCGCCGCTGTCTGACGAATGCTGCTCTGTGCCACACGCGGTCTGTACCACGGCATCAGACGTGTGTTTGGTTGAACAGCAACTGTGGTCGGCGTGGTTCGAATGCTGGGTGTGTTCACTACAGCAGCTTTTAGTGCTGTGAGTGGTGCTGCGTGGCGCATGGTGAACGCCGTTATTGCAGCAGGCTGATTTCTCAGCGCTGTGGTGGTGTTGATGAGAGTGCATGTCTTCCCCCTATTAGTGATTGCCATTCTCATCAGGAACTTTACACCGCCGCTCAAGGCTTAGCCAGATTTTCGTGAGCGTCGCGAACGTCAGAAATAGAGGGAGCGAACAATCAAGAAATGGCCGCCAAAATAGCCCGCCGCCACAATCGCCTGATGGGCGCGGAACGGGAAACGATAATGGTGAATCAGCCATACCGCATGGGCAATAAACAGCAGTACGGTGCCTGTCAGCAGGGAGAAGTTCGCGTTTGTCCCCAGCGCAAAATAACGTTCACCGGCAATCCAGACCATCAGCGTCGTCATGATAATAAATGCGCAGGCAGGCCAGCGCTGTGCGTCCAATCGCCCCCAAATAATGGCGATAAGCAGTGCAGCCACCACGATCAGCGTCAATGCCAACGGCCAGAAAAACGTGAACGAGACTTGCCCGGTAAAGAAACCGATGGTGTACAGCAAATGGGAAAGGAAATAGGCCGCAAAGGCGTAAAGCAGGCGTTGAGTCGGGAGCAGCAGCAGGGTATCTGCCACCAGCGTTGCCAGTAACCCCAGCACGATCAGGTAGCCCGGCACGCCGAGCAGCGGTGTCTGCCAGGCTAGCGCCAGCAGCAATAGCATGGTGACGGGTTTGAATAACCAACGCTGCCACGTTGGGCCACGATAGCTGGCGTCCACATACAGCCAACCAGAAAAAAGCACAGCAATAAATGACCAAAGCATAGCGTGTCCTTTTTGTGTTTTTGTTTGTGTCAGGATAAAAATAAACCGTTCTTTATCCAGTGTAGGGGATTGTGAGGAAGTTAAACAACACGGCGTGAGACGGATACGCCTTTCGTGAGCTTCATGTTATGTTATCGCCCGTTTTTACGCCGCGACGTCGCTGAAGGGAGCATTGTGTTGAATGAGTAATGAATCCGCACTTTATCGTATTCAATTTATAAATAACGGTAAGAACTACCAGCTTTATGTGCGTGAGTTGGTACAAAGCAGCCTGTTCGGTTTTATTGAAATTGCCGACTTTGTGTTTGATAGTCAGTCTACGCTGTTGGTTGACCCGTCAACCGAGAAGCTAAAAACGGAATTCTCCGGCGTTAGCCGCAGTTTCATCCCTTTGCAGGCGATTATTCGTATTGATGCCGTGACGGAAAAAGGCAGCGCTCGCATTTCTGATTTAGGCGATAACGTCACCGCGTTCCCCTACCTTCCCGGTAAAAAGTCCTGATTTTTGCGGTGCGCCCTCTGTGGAACGAAAGGGCACGGTATTGATGCCTGGTGCCCCAGGAAATATTGTGTCCCGGAAGCGATTACGGCTTCGGTGGCTTAGGCTGCTTTTTCTGCCACGCCAGCAATTCAAACACGCCAAAAAGGAAAATACGAGCCTGAAGCGCGCGGTTCAGCGCGGGGCTGTCCTTCGGCTGGCTGGATTTTAACAGCAGCAGCTGAAAACCATGCATCAGGATCATAAACACCATCGCCACGGTCATGAAAATATTCAACGGCTTGGGAAATGGCTGAATCAGGTTAAGCAGCAGAAATCCCCACACGCCCAGCATCAATAGCCTGCCAAGGTTAATCAAAATCATCTCTTACCCTTACGTTGCTGCAAAGATCACTGACGGATGTATAAACGGTAGGCGACCTGACCGGCAATTTTCTCACGGTGTAGTTGCCAATTTTCCGGGATAGTCAGCTGCGCATTTTCCGCCTCGGTTTCCACGTAAATCCACGCGTCGGGTGCCAGCCAGCCCTGTTGTTCCAGCAGTGCGAGCGTGTTGTTCAGTAGCTCTTTGCGAAACGGTGGATCGAGAAACACGACGTCGAACGGCGTACCCGGTTGCGCCAGCCAGTTCAGGGCATCAGTATTGACCACCTCAGCGTTTTCCGCCCGAAGCAGCGCCAGATTTTGCGTTAATTGCTGGGCGACTGCACGTTCCATCTCCAATAATGTGGCATGAGCCGCATAACGAGACAGCGCTTCCAGCCCGAGCGCGCCGCTGCCAGCAAAGCAGTCCAGACAGCGCGCTTGTTGAATCACGGGAGCCAGCCAGTTAAACAATGTTTCCCGCACGCGGTCAGTGGTGGGGCGTAAACCGGGGCTATCAGGTACCGGGAGTTTTCTGCCGCGCCATTGACCACCGATGATTCGGATTTGTCCGGCGGCTGACGATGCATTTTTTTTAGCCATAGCTCACAGGGTTATTGTTGTGCCGCATCATCATGGTGTGGATGCGGGCAGGAAATTTCTGGCGCTATTCTAACGGCGGTTACGTGTAGAGGGAATGTTAAGATGGGCGTTAAGGCGCTTAAGCCAAAATTTTGTGCTGTCGGCGGTCTTCGGGTAACACGCGGCGTCTGACACACTTCGTTACGGACATTGCCTTTCGTTACGAAGATTGTGAGTAGCGAGGAAGATTGTCTGCCATTGCTCCTGCTGGCTGCGTGTTGCTGTCGGCAGGAAAGTGTTAAACTTGTTGTTTAAATATGATTTTCATTGATTGATTCGCTGCGGTGAGCAGCGTGGAGCGCGATTACACATGTCAAAAGAAAAGAAGCGCGGTTTTTTTTCCTGGCTGGGACTTGGGAAACAGGAAGAAAAACAAGAAGAGAAGCCGGTCGTTGAAGATGCGCCCGTTGCTGAATCAGATGCCGCCGCATCGACTCACCAGACCGTTGAGCCTACGCCGGAGCGCGTAGAGCAACCGCTGCCGGAAGAATCGGTAGTGGAAGAAAATAGCGTCGTTGACGAAAAGAGAGAGGTTGAAGCGCAAGCGTTGACCCCATTGGTCGCTGAGCGTGAGGATACCGTTGCGGCAGGCGAATCGACACATGTAGCCCCAGACGTTAGCGCGTCGTCTCCGATTATTCCCGCAACAGACGATCGTGACCCGATCGAGCATGACGTCCTCGATCGGGATGCCCTCGATCCGATCGTGCAGGACGAAGAACAAGAACCCGCGCAGTTAGATGACGTGCCTGTTGTGGCGCAGGAACAAGAACGCCCAACGAAAGAAGGTTTCTTCGCCCGCCTGAAACGCAGCCTGGTGAAAACGCGCCAGAACTTAGGTTCCGGATTTATCGGATTGTTTCGCGGTAAGAAAATCGACGACGATCTGTTTGATGAACTGGAAGAACAACTGCTGATTGCGGATGTTGGGGTCGAGACGACCCGTAAGATCATCGGCAGCCTGACGGAACACGCCAGTCGCCGCCAGCTGAAAGATGCTGATACGCTTTTTGTGAAGCTGAAAGAAGAAATGGCGGAGATCCTTGCTAAGGTGGACGCCCCGCTGAATATCGAAGGTAAAACGCCGTATGTCATTCTGATGGTTGGCGTTAATGGCGTGGGCAAAACCACCACCATCGGTAAAATGGCTCGTCAGTTCCAGGCACAGGGTAAATCTGTGATGCTGGCTGCGGGAGATACCTTCCGTGCGGCAGCCGTCGAGCAGCTTCAGGTCTGGGGACAGCGCAATAATGTGGCGGTGGTCGCGCAGCATACGGGTGCGGATTCGGCATCGGTGATTTTCGATGCGATTCAGGCCGCGAAAGCGCGCGGTATTGATGTCCTGATCGCAGATACCGCAGGGCGTTTACAGAACAAAGCGCATCTGATGGAAGAGCTGAAAAAGATTGTGCGCGTGATGAAGAAGCTGGACGAAGACGCGCCGCATGAAGTGATGCTGACGTTGGATGCGAGCACTGGGCAGAATGCAGTGAGCCAGGCCAAGCTGTTCAATGAAGCGGTCGGGCTGACGGGTATTACCTTGACTAAACTGGACGGCACCGCGAAAGGCGGGGTGATTTTCGCCATTGCCGACCAGTTTGCGATTCCTATCCGCTATATTGGGGTAGGTGAAGGCATTGAAGATTTACGGCCATTCAAGGCCGACGATTTTATTGAGGCACTTTTTGCCCGAGAGGATTAAAACGGATGATTCGTTTTGAACAGGTCAGTAAAGCTTACCTCGGTGGGCGTCAGGCATTGCAAGGGGTGGATTTCCATCTGCGCCCTGCAGAAATGGCGTTCCTGACTGGCCATTCCGGCGCGGGGAAAAGTACCCTGCTGAAGCTGATTTGTGGCATTGAACGTCCCAGCGCGGGTCAGATTTTGTTTGGCGGCCACAATATTAGCCGCCTGAAAAAACGCGAAGTTCCATTCCTGCGACGTCAGATCGGCATGATCTTTCAGGATCACCACCTGTTGATGGAACGCACAGTCTATGACAACGTCGCGATGCCGCTCATTATCGCGGGTGCCAGCAGTGAGGATATTCGTCGTCGGGTCTCTGCGGCGCTGGACAAGGTGGGTCTGCTGGATAAAGCGAAAAACTATCCTATCCAACTGTCCGGCGGTGAACAGCAGCGTGTGGGCATTGCGCGCGCGGTGGTGAATAAACCCGCTGTGTTGCTGGCGGATGAGCCGACCGGCAACCTGGACGAAGCATTGTCAGAAGGGATTTTACGCCTGTTTGAAGAATTCAATCGTGTTGGCGTCACGGTACTGATGGCGACGCATGATACCGGGCTGATCGCTCGCCGTCATTACCGTGTGCTGACGCTATCGGATGGCCGCATGGTGGGGGGAAACCACAATGGCGAATAACGTCCGTAATGCGAAAAAGCCTGTCGCAAAAGCGAAAGCACTACGCGGTGGCTGGCAGGAACAGTGGCGCTATGCCTGGACCAATACGCTGGCTGATATGCTGCGCCAGCCGCTTGCTACCTTTTTGACTGTGATGGTCATCGCCATCTCGCTGGCGTTGCCCAGCATCTGTTATCTGGTATGGAAAAACGTCAGTCAGGCTGCCACACAGTGGTATCCATCGCCGCAGTTGACGGTATATCTGGATAAATCGCTGGATGACAACGCCGCGCAGGCTGTCATCACGCAGCTTCAATCCGAAGACGGCGTTGATAAAGTCAATTATCTGTCGCGTAATGAAGCGATGGGCGAGTTCCGCAACTGGTCTGGTTTTGGCGGCGCGCTGGATATGCTGGAAGAAAATCCGCTGCCGGCAGTCGCGATTATCACGCCGAAAATGAGCTTTCAGGATTCCACCACGTTGACGACGCTGCGCGACCGCGTGGCGGCGACGCAGGGCGTGGATGAAGTACGGATGGACGACAGCTGGTTCGCACGGCTGGTGGCGTTGACTAACCTTGTCGGACAAATTTCAGCGACGATTGGTATCCTGATGATCGTTGCCGTCTTCCTGGTCATCGGTAACAGCGTGCGTCTGAGTATTTTCAGCCGCCGTGAAACCATCAACGTAATGAAGCTGATCGGCGCGACGGACGGTTTTATTCTGCGTCCGTTCCTGAATGGTGGGGCGGCGATGGGGCTGGGCGGGGCGGTGCTGTCGCTGATTTTATCGCAGGCGCTGGTTTGGAAACTGGATGCGGTGGTGGCGCAGGTTGCTGCCGTCTTCGGTACGACGTTTGCCGTCAAAGGGCTGAGCTGGGATGAGTCCCTGCTGCTGCTGTTAATCGCCGGTATGATTGGCTGGCTGGCCGCCTGGCTGGCAACGGTACAACATTTACGTCGTTTTACACCACAGTAAGCTTTTTCTGGTATAATTTTCCCCTGTAATTCAGACCGTATTGCAGGGGAAACCTCCTCAGCGCCATCTCTTCTTTGTACTTCCCGCTGTGCTTTCCCCTTGATTCACCGTTCGTTTGTCTCCTGCTTGATCTCTGGCATGAGGTGAATAAAATGATAGGAACTTGCGAGCGAAATCACAGTCTGAATAGACGGATTTTAAGGTATTCGATAAATACGCTTTAAGGTGCCGCATTTTGCCATTTTCGCGCAAAACGATGCGGTGAAGCAGTGCTAAGATAGCCGACTGTAATATGACGAGCAGAGTAATTGAGAGGGTTGAATGACCAACGATATGCAAACTTTCACCTTAGTTCCCCAGGGCAGTCTGGAAGGGTATATTCGTGCCGCCAATGCCTATCCGATGCTGACGGCGGAGGAAGAGCGGGCGCTGGCTGAACGACTGCATTATCAGGGCGATCTGGAGGCTGCTAAGCACCTGATTCTGTCACACCTGCGCTTTGTTATTCACGTTGCCCGCAATTATTCCGGCTACGGCCTACCGCAGGCAGATCTGATTCAGGAAGGGAATATCGGCCTGATGAAGGCGGTACGTCGCTTCAACCCTGAGGTTGGCGTGCGTCTGGTTTCTTTCGCCGTGCATTGGATCAAAGCTGAGATTCATGAATACGTGCTGCGTAACTGGCGTATCGTGAAAGTGGCGACCACTAAAGCACAGCGTAAACTGTTCTTTAACCTGCGTAAGACGAAAACGCGCCTCGGCTGGTTTAATCAGGACGAAGTCGAATTGGTCGCGCGTGAACTTGGTGTGACCAGTAAAGACGTGCGCGAGATGGAATCCCGTATGGCGGCACAGGACATGACGTTCGATCCGACGCCGGAAGAGGATTCTCACGACGGCAAAGCGATGTCGCCGATGCTTTACCTACAGGATAAATCGTCTGACTTTGCCGATGGCATTGAAGAAGACAACTGGGAAACGCATGCGGCCGATAAGCTCACTTATGCGCTGGAAGGGCTGGATGAACGTAGCCAGCACATTATTCGCGCGCGCTGGCTGGATGATGACAACAAATCCACCTTGCAGGAACTGGCTGACCGATACGGTGTTTCCGCCGAGCGTGTGCGTCAGTTAGAAAAGAATGCGATGAAAAAACTGCGGGCAGCAATAGAAGCCTAATTGCTTTCATTGTGTCTTGGTAAGCGACCGGGTAATGCCCGGTCGTTTTGTTTGTGTCTGCAGCGGCAGGAATTCGAGGGCGGTTTACGGCTTCTCTGAATTGATGGCATCAAGAATCAGCGGCGTTTCTTTTCTGCGGATATAACGCCAGCCGCCGGATACCGGTGAGAAGCCGCAGGACACCATAAACCGTGCCAGCACGTCCTCTTTGATCGCGGCATGATTGGCCGTTGCCAGCCACCACTCTTTAACCTCAGGAAGCTGACGACGCGCTTCGTCAATCAAAAGTTGCCCTACACCACGTCGCCGCGTGACTTCTCGCACCATCAGATCGCTCAGTTCCGCATATTCCCCTTCAATCTCGACCAATACACCGCCTAACAGCCGATCGTTAAAACGGGCGGTAAACAACCGCCGATCGAGCGTGAGCCCTTCTTCGAGTAACTCAATGTTCTGATGCGGCCAAATTTTCGCCAGATCAATTTTATCCTGAGGGCTGAACCGGGTGAGGCATTCAACGGTTAGTTTCATTTTTATCGGCACTCCATCATGTGAGTGAAGAATAATGTAGTTGTTTTGTAGTGGAACAGTTGTGTAATTTGAGCGTTATGGTTAATAGGGCAAATGTTTTTCTCATTCTTTGTTTTTCGAGTAATCCATCAACAATTAATGCATAAAGTAGAATATCTGACTATATATAAATTAAATGCTGGTTTTTGCATCTGGCATTTTATGCTGTTTGCTCCGCTTGTTTCTGACAGTGTTAGTTGATTTGCAGCATAATATTCCTGTTTAATAATATGAAAAATAAAGCCTTATTAGAAATTATTACTAATAATAACCTAAGCCTTTCTTACTTATAAGAAAATAGCCAGGTTATGGCGGATGGCGGTCAGGTTTTCGGCAATATCCATAATGACAGATGGGGTAAAAAGAATGAAATTCAGTAAAGGTAAAGTATTGCTGATGAGTTGCGTGGCGGTGGCGTTTAGCCACGCTGTTAATGCTGCCGATATTAAAGTTGCGGTTGTTGGCGCGATGTCTGGTCCCGTTGCGCAGTATGGTGATATGGAATTCATTGGCGCACGTCAGGCTATTGCCGATATCAACGCAAAAGGCGGCGTAAACGGCAACAAACTGGTTGGCGTTGAATATGATGACGCGTGTGACCCTAAGCAGGCGGTTGCCGTCGCGAACAAAGTCATCAATGACGGTATCCGTTACGTGATTGGGCATCTGTGTTCCTCCTCCACGCAGCCAGCATCTGATATCTATGAAGAAGAAGGCGTGATCATGATTACGCCTGCGGCAACCAACGCCGATTTGACGACGCGCGGCTACAAAATGGTGCTGCGCACGACGGGGCTGGACTCCG
The DNA here is from genome assembly GCF_021432585.1 of Pectobacterium sp. IFB5596. Classification (NCBI taxonomy): domain Bacteria; kingdom Pseudomonadati; phylum Pseudomonadota; class Gammaproteobacteria; order Enterobacterales; family Pectobacteriaceae; genus Pectobacterium; species Pectobacterium sp. IFB5596. The sequence goes on along the minus strand of NZ_LXFY01000030.1, from coordinate 73,656 downwards.
ATCAGGGGCCAACTTCGGCGAAATACATTGTCGAAACCCTCAAACCGCAGCGTATCGCCGTGGTTCATGACAAACAGCAATACGGTGAAGGTCTTGCCCGCTCTGTTCAGGATAGCCTGAAAAAAGCCGGTGCGAATGTTGTGCTGTTTGAAGGTGTGACGGCGGGTGACAAAGATTTCTCCACGCTGGTTGCGCGTCTGAAGAAAGAAAACGTGGATTTTGTTTATTTCGGCGGCTACTACCCGGAAATGGGGCAGATTCTGCGTCAGGCGCGTCAGGCTGGTATGACAACCAAGTTCATGGGCCCAGAAGGTGTGGGTAACTCCTCGTTGTCTAACATCGCAGGTGATGCATCTGAAGGCATGCTGGTGACGCTGCCGAAGCGTTATGATCAAGTGCCAGCTAACCAACCGATTGTGGATGCGCTGAAGGCCAAGAAGCTGGACCCAACGGGCCCATTCGTCTGGACGACCTACGCTGCGCTGCAATCACTGACCACGGCGATGGCACGTACCGGCAGTGATGAGCCAGAAAAACTGGTCGCGGATCTGAAAGCGAACTCCGTGGATACCGTAATGGGACCATTAAGCTGGGATGCAAAAGGCGACCTGAAAGGGTTTGAATTTGGCGTATTTGAGTGGCACAAAGACGGTACTTCCAGCGCAGTGAAATAATCATCATGTCGGGGAGGCGGTAACGGATAAATGCCGTTGCCTGCCTTTTCGGCGTGGAGAGCATTCTTCGCTTTCTGAGTGTGTACCACTACTAATCCCTCAATACCGAAGCCCCCGTTGCCGTAAGGCGCGGGGGCGGCATTTAAGGTTAAGGTATGTCCGAGCAGTTCCTCTACTTTCTTCAGCAGATGTTTAACGGCCTGACGTTGGGCAGCACCTATGCGCTGATCGCCATTGGCTACACCATGGTTTACGGCATTATCGGTATGATTAACTTCGCGCACGGCGAGGTTTACATGATCGGTAGCTATGTTTCCTTTATCGTTATTGCGGCTCTGATGATGATGGGCATCGATGCTGGCTGGCTTCTGATTAGCGTCGCCTTCGTTGCCGCCGTGGTCATTTCCAGCGCCTACGGCTGGAGTATCGAACGGGTGGCCTATCGGCCTGTTCGAACGTCAAAGCGTCTGATTGCACTGATTTCTGCCATCGGGATGTCGATTTTCCTGCAAAACTACGTCAGCCTGAATCAGGGTTCACGTGATGTTGCGCTGCCGAGTCTGGTGACCGGGCAGTGGGTGCTGGGCGAAAGCAATGGCTTTGCCGCCACCATTAGCACCATGCAGTTGACCATCTGGATTGTGACATTCCTCGCCATGCTGGCGCTGACCCTATTTATTCGCTATTCCCGTATGGGGCGCGCCTGTCGCGCCTGTGCGGAAGACCTGAAAATGGCCAGCCTGCTGGGTATCAGCACCGACCGCGTTATCTCTCTGACCTTCGTTATTGGCGCACTCATGGCCGCTGTTGCGGGTGTGTTGCTGGGACAATTTTACGGTGTCATCAACCCCTATATCGGCTTTATGGCCGGGATGAAAGCCTTTACGGCTGCGGTGCTGGGCGGGATTGGCAGTATCCCTGGCGCGATGATCGGCGGGTTGATTTTGGGTGTAGCCGAAGCGCTGACGTCCGCTTACCTGAGTACGGAATACAAAGATGCGGTGTCATTTGCGCTGCTGATAGCGGTGCTGCTGGTGATGCCAACTGGTATTCTGGGTCGCCCGGAGGTTGAGAAGGTATGAAACAGCTCAACCTGTTTAATGCGTTTGTTTCCGCGTTCATGCTGCTGGTGCTGGCCTCGTTTTTAATGGGCATGCAACTGGCGCTGGATGGCACCAAACTTGTGGTGCGCGGTGCCGATGAAGTTCGCTGGTATTGGATTGGTGCGGGCTGCATCGTGGTGTTCTTCTTCCAGTTGATTCGCCCGTTCTTCCAGCAAAGCATCAAGAAATTTTCCGCACCGTCACTGGTTCTGCCGAGCTTTGATGGCAGTACGCCACGGCAGAAGGTATTGGCTGCGGCATTGATTATCGCCGCGATCGCCTGGCCGTTTCTGGTCTCGCGCGGTACGGTGGACATCGCTACCCTCACGCTGATTTACGTGATGCTGGGTCTGGGCTTGAACGTTGTAGTGGGTCTGTCCGGTCTGCTGGTTTTGGGCTACGGTGGGTTTTACGCCATTGGCGCGTATACCTATGCGCTGCTGAACCACTATTACGGATTGGGCTTCTGGGAAAGTTTGCCGCTGGCGGGCATGGTGGCGGCGCTGTCTGGCTTCCTGCTGGGGTTCCCGGTGCTGCGACTGCGCGGTGACTATTTGGCGATTGTGACGCTCGGGTTCGGTGAAATTGTCCGTATCCTGTTGTTGAATAATACCGAAATTACCGGTGGCCCGAACGGCATCAGCCAGATCCCTAAACCGACCTTCTTTGGTCTGGAATTTGGCCGCAGCGCACGCGATGGCGGATGGGATACGTTCCACAACTTCTTTGGCCTGCAATATGACCCCAGCGACCGCATTATCTTCCTGTATCTGGTCGCGCTGCTGCTGGTCGTGTTGACTCTGTTTGTGATTAACCGTCTGCTGCGGATGCCGCTGGGACGTGCCTGGGAAGCATTACGCGATGATGAAATCGCCTGTCGTTCTCTGGGGCTGAGTCCAACGCGCATCAAGCTGACCGCTTTCACCATCAGCGCCGCATTCGCGGGATTCGCCGGTACGCTGTTTGCCGCGCGTCAAGGGTTTGTCAGTCCTGAATCGTTCACGTTTGCAGAGTCGGCCTTTGTGCTGGCTATTGTCGTGCTGGGCGGCATGGGCTCGCAGTTTGCGGTCATACTCGCTGCGATTCTGCTGGTCGTGTCCCGTGAGCTGATGCGCGATCTGAATGAATACAGCATGCTGTTGCTGGGTGCATTGATGGTTCTGATGATGATTTGGCGTCCGCAAGGCTTGCTGCCGATGAAGCGTCCTGAAATGAAGTTGAAAGTCGCGAAGAAGGAAGAGCAAGCATGAGCACGCAGCCACTGTTATCAGTCAGAGGTCTGATGATGCGTTTTGGCGGCCTGCTGGCGGTCAACAACGTTGAAATGGATATTCATGCGGGCGAAATCGTCTCGCTGATTGGTCCTAACGGGGCGGGAAAAACCACGGTCTTTAACTGCCTGACTGGTTTTTATCGTCCGAGTGGTGGCACCATCATGCTGCGCGATCGTCATCTGGAAGGGCTGCCCGGACAGGCCATTGCCCGTATGGGCGTGGTACGTACGTTCCAGCACGTTCGTCTGTTCCGTGAAATGACGGTGATCGAGAACTTGCTGGTCGCACAGCATCAACACCTGAAAAGCGGTGTGTTTGCTGGGCTGCTGAAAACACCGGGCTTTCGTCGCGCGGAAGCGGATGCGCAAGAGCGTGCGGCCGTGTGGTTGGAACGTATAGGCCTGCTGGATTTAGCGAACCGTCAGGCGGGGAATCTGGCGTACGGCGATCAGCGTCGTCTGGAAATTGCCCGTTGCATGGTGACGCGGCCTGAGCTGTTGATGCTCGATGAGCCCGCAGCGGGTCTGAACCCGAAAGAAACTGACGAGTTAAATCAGCTGATTGCGGAGCTGCGTGATAGTCATGAGGTGTCTGTTCTGTTGATTGAACATGATATGAAGCTGGTCATGGGAATTTCCGATCGAATTTATGTCGTCAATCAGGGCACGCCGCTGGCACAAGGCACCCCAGCTGAAATTCGTAACAACCCGGATGTCATCCGTGCATATCTGGGTGAAGGATAACGTTTATGCTGTCATTACATCAGGTTTCTGCCCACTACGGAAAAATTCAGGCGCTACATCAGGTTAGCCTGCATATCAATCAGGGTGAGATTGTCACGTTGATCGGTGCCAACGGTGCCGGTAAAACCACGCTGCTGGGGACGCTGTGCGGCGATCCGCGTGCGACGGAAGGCACAATCACGTTTGACGGTAAGGACATCACACACTGGCAGACTGCGCAGATTATGCGTGAGGCCATCGCGATTGTGCCAGAAGGCCGTCGCGTCTTTTCCCGTATGACGGTAGAAGAAAATCTGGCGATGGGTGGGTTCTTTGCCGAGCGCGATCAGTATCAGGAGCGCATTGCGCGCGTCTACGATCTGTTCCCGCGTCTGTATGAACGACGCGCCCAGCGTTCTGGCACCATGTCCGGCGGTGAACAGCAGATGCTGGCGATTGGCCGTGCGCTAATGAGCCAGCCGCGTTTGCTACTGCTGGACGAGCCGTCGCTGGGGCTGGCACCGATTATCATTCTGCAAATTTTTGATACTATCCAGCAACTGCGAGAAGAGGGCATGACCATCTTCCTGGTGGAGCAAAATGCCAACCAGGCGCTGAAACTGGCTGACCGGGGTTATGTGCTTGAAAACGGTCATATCGTGTTGGAAGATACCGGTGCGGCATTGTTAGCTAATGAAGCGGTACGCTCGGCCTATCTGGGCGGATGATATTAATAAATAGTCGATATCGGGCCGGTTTACCGGCCTGTTTCGTAGAAGGGTTAAGAAGACATGGCTATTGAAGGGTTGTTAGCGCACCGCATCGCTCAGTTAAAAAGTTCCGCCATCCGTGAACTGCTGAAACACAGCAAGATGGAAAACATTATCTCGCTGGCTGGCGGGATTCCGTCAGATGCATTGTTTGATTTTGAAGGGTTAAACCAGGCTACGCAGTTGGCAATTACCGAACAGCCGAAAACGGCGTTCCAGTATGGCTTAACCGAAGGCAGCAGCGTGCTGCGCGATCGCATTGCCGATCTGTGCGCGGTGCGCGGCGTAAAAACACGCGGCGACGATATTGTTGTGACGGCAGGTTCACAGCAGGCGCTGGATCTGATTATGCGTGCGATGGTCGACCCGGGCGATGTGTTTGTTGTTGAACGCCCAACGTATCTGGCGGCGTTGCAAACGCTGGAACTGGCACAGGCGCAGGTGATGTCTGTGTCATCCGATGCCGACGGTATGGTGGTCGATGAGCTGGAAGAATTGCTGAAGACGCAGCGCATCAAAGGCGTTTATATCGTACCGAACTTCGGTAACCCGAGTGGCGTGACGCTGAGTTATGAACGTCGCCTGCAATTGATTCAACTGGCGGAGCGCTATGGGTTTGTCATTATCGAAGACGACCCGTATGGTGAGCTACGCTTCACCGAAGAACGTAACCCGACGCTGTTCCAACTGGCGCAGGATAAATTGGGTAGCACGGAATACGTGCTGTATACCTCCACGTTCTCGAAAGTGCTGGCACCGGGGCTACGTCTTGGTTGGGCGATTCTGCCGGATTGGCTGCTGCACAAAGTGGCGATTATTAAACAGGCCGCCGATCTGCACGCCAGTGCCTTGTCGCAGACCGTCGCAGAATGCTATCTGGGGCTGGGACGTCTGGATACGCAGATCGAAAAAATCCGCCATGCCTATAAGCACAAAGGCGAACTGCTGGCACAGCTTATTGAGAAGGAACTGGGTGATGTGATCACCTTTAACCAGCCTAAAGGCGGGATGTTCCTGTGGGCGAAGTTCCGTCAGGATAACTTCAACACCACTGAATGGCTGAAGAAGACGCTGGAACAAGGCGTGGTCTTCGTACCGGGTGAGTTCTTCTTCCCAGACAACATTGATTACTCAACGCTGCGCCTATCCTTTGCGACGGCAACGGATGAGCAAATGCATGAAGCGGTGGCTCGCCTGCGTCGGGCGCTGTAATTGCTGATAAGGCTCAATCTGTTAATGAAAAAACCGCTGATATTTCAGCGGTTTTTTTGTATGTAGACAACGGATCTTGGTAATCGAGATGTTGTATGAGAGCAAATGTGTGCGATTTCGACCCCCTTCACCATGGGCGTAAAATGCATTTGCGGCTACAGATTCGGCCGTTCCCATTCTTTAAAGAGGGGGTTTAATGGGAATAAACGTTCTTCATGCAGTTTCATATGCTTTAAATAGCTCAGAGGCACACATTGCGTACGCATTGTGGTTCTATGCCCCTGATTTGTTATCAATGGTCATGTTTTTTACCGCGGCACTGATGGCGACAATTCAATTGATGCCGTTGGGTAAAAAAGCCTAGCCACAAGCCGCCCAAGAGGGCGGCTTTTTACTGTAGGTTGTAGCAAAAAGTGGCGTGGTTAAAACGTTTCCCAGTTTTGGTTACTCGAATGACTGGCTAACGCCAGTTTCGGCCTTGAGAGCGTAGCCACCTGCGGCGTGGCTCGCTGTGGCTGGATGCTGTCAATTTTGAACGCGCCCATCAATTCAAGCAGATTTTTGGCCTGTTGGCTCAGGCTATCTGCGGCGGAAGCCGACTCTTCAACCAGTGCCGCGTTCTGCTGAGTGACCTGATCGAGCTGGTTCACCGCATCATTGACCTGAGAAACGCCCTGTTCTTGTTCGTGGGTGGTCAGGCCGATCTCATTAATCAGGTCGGCGACACGCTGTGACTGTTCTACGACTTCTCCTATGGTTACGCCCGCTTCGTTAACGAGCGCCTCACCGGCTTCCACTTTTCCTACGCTAACGCCAATCAGATCCTTGATTTCACGTGCAGCAGAAGCGGAGCGTTGAGCCAATGAGCGAACTTCTCCGGCGACGACGGCGAACCCGCGTCCCTGCTCTCCCGCTCGCGCGGCTTCGACGGCGGCGTTGAGCGCCAGAATGTTGGTTTGGAAAGCAATACCGTCAATCACGCCGATAATATCGCCGATTTTACGTGAGCTAGCCGTGATCTCTTCCATGGTCCGCACGACGTTGTTGACGACATCTCCTCCTTTACGGGCGGCGACACTGGCTGAGTTGGCGAGCTGTGCAGCGGTACGCACGGTGTCGGCGTTCTGTTTAACCGTGGTATTCATTTCTTCCATGGAAGCAGCGGTTTCTTGCAGGTTGGCAGCCTGTTCTTCCGTGCGCTGGCTGAGATCGGTATTCCCCATCGCAATCTGACTAGCACCCGTGGCGATAGACTCGCTGCTTTGATGGACTTGCCCGACGATATTGCTCAGGCTTTGGCGCATTTCCTCCATTGCGGCGAGGACGCTGGTCGTGTCTCCGGCGCGTCGTTCAATCGCGACAGCAAGATTCCCCTGTGCAACCTGACGGGTAATCTCCAGCGTGTAGGCCGGTTCCCCACCAAGCTGGCGCTTGATTTTCCGGGTAATCCACCAGGCAACAACACCTCCCAGTAGGGCAGAACCCAGTGCGATGATCAGCATTAGGGTGCCAGCGTGTAACGCATTATTCTCAGATTCATTGGCGAGCGTGACGGTAAGCTGTTTTTGCATTCCAACCATTTTATCCAAAATGTCGAATACGCTTGCTTGCGTGGTGCGCACTTCCGTCAGCAGAAAGTTACGAAATGCGTCGTGTTCGCTGGTCATGGCCAGGTCGATGGCTTTTGTCATGCTGTTGGTATACGCGGGGCGAGCCTGTTCCAGCGTGGCGAGCAGTGTTTTAGCCTCGCTATCCACTGCGTTTTTACGTATTTGTGCGAGCAAGTCGCTATTACGTGCGATGGTTTGTTCGATGCGATCTTTTTCCACCTTCATTTGCTGCTGATCGGCCAGAAGTGCAATATTTCTGATGGATCGTGCCGCGATGTTGACGTTGTCCTTAACTTCCTGCATTAGCAGGAGATTGGAAATACGTGTTTGTGACAAAAACTGAATATTCCCCCCGAGTTTTTCTAATTGAACGCGGCCTAATATGGCGACTAAAAAACCAATAACGATAATGAGCGTAAAGCCTGCTCCTAACATTTTTCCCAAACTTATATTCTTCATGATGTTCCTTTTTTATTTATTGAAGTCTGACACAGCAGGTGTCGTTGTTTTATGCTAGGGGTGATGGTACAGACGCGATTCGCCCCACGGACTCTATTGTTTTCATCATTCCGCTTATCTCCCAACGTTTCTTCGATGCAGGAGTATCGGCGACATGTATGCCCAGTCGCTGCATTGGCGAAAGGAAATAATTGTCGCTTTCATACGCGTATGGAATGCCTGTTGGGAATATTTACAGGCTAAGAGAATGACAAATAAAGTGTAGGCAATAACGTGGTAGGTTGATGGCAGAATAAACGTAACAAAAACCCCTGATTTATTGGGTGGCAGAAATTTAATATTATTTTCTTATGGCAAATAGGATAGGTAATAAATATTAATCAATAAATTTATACCTAATAAGAGGTATTTCTTTTATTTATTTCCATTAGTTTGTAACGTGTTATTTCTAATTGTGATGTTTATTATTTTTTGCGGTTTTTTTAACCTTATTATTTATGCTTGCTATTCCTAGACCATAAAAAAAGCTGCTGGGGGTTCAGCAGCTTTATTTTTATGGTTTGACCTCGAAGGAGACGCCAGATTGGTCGTATGCGTTAAAAGGTTTCCCAGTTATCGCTGCTGGCGTTACCTGATTGGCTGGCTAAAGCCAGTCTTGGCGCAGCGGGTTGTTTCACCTGTGACGCCAGTCGTGGTGCTTGTGCTTGAATGCCGCTGATTTTGAAAACGCCCATTAATTCGAGCAGCGTTCTGGCCTGTTCACTCAGGCTGTCGGCGGCAGAGGCTGATTCTTCCACCAGTGCGGCATTCTGTTGAGTGACCTGATCGAGCTGATTCACCGCATCATTCACCTGAGCGACACCCTGTTCTTGTTCATGCGTTGTCAGGCCGATTTCGCTGAGCAGGTTCGCAACATGTTGAGATTTTTCTACAATATCTTTGATGGTGATGCCTGCGTCGTTAACCAGTTTCTCACCCATTTCCACATTGGCCACGCTCACGCTAATCAGATCTTTGATTTCACGCGCGGCGGAAGCAGAACGCTGCGCCAGAGAGCGCACTTCGCCTGCGACCACGGCGAAGCCACGGCCTTGTTCACCGGCTCTGGCCGCTTCAACGGCGGCATTCAGTGCCAAAATGTTGGTCTGGAAGGCGATACTGTCGATGACGCCGATAATGTCGCCGATCTTGCGAGAACTGGCCGTAATATCTTCCATCGTTCGCACAACGTTATTCACTGCGTCGCCGCCTTTTTGTGCCGTAGTGCTGGCAGAATGGGCTAACTCCGTTGCGGTGCGCACGGTTGCTGCATTCTGCTTCACGGTGGTATTCATCTGTTCCATTGAGGCGGCGGTTTCCTGAAGATTCGCGGCCTGTTCTTCTGTACGCTGGCTGAGATCGGTATTTCCCATCGCAATCTGTGTCGCGCCCGTGGCGATAGATTCGCTGCTCTGATGTACCTGGCCGACAAGGTTACTCAGGTTTTGGCGCATGTCTTCCATCGCCGCCAGTACGCTCGTGGTGTCTCCGTCGCGCAGTTCAATCATAACGGCCAGATTCCCTTGTGCAACCTGACGTGTCACTTCCAGCGTGTAGGCTGGCTCTCCTCCAAGCTGACGTTTAATGGTTCGGGTGATCCACCATGAGATAAGCAGGCCCAGCGCGACAGAAAGCAGGGCGATAATGACCATCAGCGTACCTGCGTTAGTCGCATTTTTTAAAGACTGGTCGGCAATTTCAACCGTGAGCTTCTCTTGCCAGTTAACCATGTCACTCAAGGCTTTAAAGACAGAATCCTGCTTGGCTTTTACATCGGTTAATAACAGGTCGCGTGCTTCGCTATTCTTGCCTGCCGTTGCCAGCGTGATGGCCTCTTTCATGGCGACGCTGTAAGCGGGGCGTACCTGTTCCAGTAGTGTTACCAGTTCCTTGGCATGCTTATCGACAGTGCCATCGTCTATTTTTGCCAGTAACGCGTTATTGCGGGAGATTATCTCCTCGATACGCGTTTTCTCTTCCTGTATTTGCTTCTCGTCTTCCAGCAGTACTAGATTTCTGACAGCAATCGCATTGGTGTTAATGTTGTCTTTAAACTCTTCCATCATCAGAAGGTTGGCGATACGGACTTGTGACAACACTTGAATGTTTTCGCCGAGTTTGTCTAACTGGATACGACCAAATATCGCCACCAGAAAACCGATAGCGATGACCAGAGTAAAGCCAGTCCCTAGCATTTTACCCAGGCTGCTATTTTTGATGAGATTCATTTTGTCCCTTATTATATGTTGAAAGCGATTATTGTTAAAACTGGTGTACTTTTAATGTGAAATAGACGTTGCGAGAACATATTTATTTTGCAAACGTCATTGCGTTTATGCTTCCCTTTACTCATTGCCCGTTTCCTTATGGTAATAAACGCAAGCTGCGCTTACTGGTTCCTGTGACGTTATTCGTTAAATGATGACGATGGTGGATAAAATGCGGTGTGCTGTGAGTGTGAGTCCGATCGGAGAACAGTTACATATAAGAAGAAATGATGGCGCAGGAGTATAAAGGGATGAAAGGAAAGCCGCAATATCGGTAGGGTTTATACTTAGTGCTAGCAGAGGTGGGGAAGTGTAATGTTAAATTGACAGCGATGTTAATAAACGTTGCGGGTATGATTTTTTGCTTATTTATTCAGCCCTAAAGCGATATTTGTTTTTTATTCATTCTTTTTTTTCGAAAGATATGATGTTTTTACCATCATCTATTTGATGTTTTTATAATCGTAGAATGGAGTTTCTCTTGTTTTCTATTGATTTTATTCTATCTCACTTAATATAAAGCTAATTGCTGATTTTTATTTTTTATTAATTGCTTTTCCCTATTGAAAGTGTTGGCTCTTTTCTTCCATTTACGGTGTAAACGTACTGGGTGGTGGTGTGATGAGCTCATGTCATCAAGGAATAAAAAAACCGCCGATCGCTCAGCGGTTTTAGATTTCTTTCGATTAGCCGTTAAAAGGTTTCCCAATTTTGGCTATGGCTTCCCGTTTTGCTTTTCGGATTGGCGAGGGAAAGCGTTGCGCTGGTGGGCCTTTTCAGCGGCGATGCAACGTGCGGTGACGACCCGCCTTCAATGATAAAGACTTTCATCAGCTCTACCAGATGAGCGGCCTGATCGCTCAGGCTATCGGCAGCGGAAGTGGATTGCTCAACAAGCGCCGCGTTCTGCTGGGTGACCTGATCGAGTTGGTTAACAGCATCATGAATCTGTGAAACGCCGGACTCTTGTTCCTGCGTGGTGACGCCAATTTCGTTGATCAAGTCGGCAACATGGCGAGCCTGACGCACTAATTCTTCGATCGTTGCTCCCGCATCGCTGACGAGTGCGGAACCGGCTTCGACTCTTTCGACGCTGTGGCCGATCAACTCTTTAATCTCTTTGGCGGCGGTGGCGGAACGCTGTGCTAATGAGCGCACCTCGCCTGCGACCACGGCAAAACCACGCCCTTGCTCGCCCGCGCGTGCGGCTTCTACCGCGGCGTTGAGTGCCAGGATATTGGTCTGGAACGCGATGCCGTCGATGACACTGATGATGTCGCCAATTTTTTGCGAGCTGTGGGTGATTTCTCTCATGGTGATAACAATATTGCTGACGGCTTCGCCGCCTTTAGCCGCGGTATTGCTGGCTGCCTGCGCCAGTTGGGCGGCGTTACGCACCGTATCTGAGTTCTGGCGTACGGTTTGGCTCATCTCTTCCATGGAGGCGGCGGTTTGTTGCAGGTTGGCAGCCTGTTCTTCCGTGCGCTGGCTGAGGTCGGTGCTGCCTGCGGCGATTTGGCTGGAACCGGTCGCGATGGACTCACTGCTTTCTCGCACCTGTTCAACAATACCACTCAGGCTTTTGCGCATGTGGTTCATGGCGGACAATAGACTGGTTGTGTCGCCTGCCACCAGATCAATCGGTATGGCGAGATTACCTTGGGCGATTTCCTGCGTGACCAACGTAGCGTAGGCGGGTTCACCACCCAGTTGTTTCTTGATATGGCGAGTAATCAGCCAGGCGATGCATACGCCAATCAATGACGCTATGCCAGCCAGCATCAATAGCGAATTGCCATCATAGTAAGACTCTTCAATCGCATTGGTGGCCGTTTGCGTGGTGTAGTCTTTCTGCAACTGAATCATGGTGTTCAGGTTGTTGAAAAGTTTGGTTTGTATCGGCTCAAGCTGGGTTCTGACTAACTCGATGGATTCGGCCTGTTTATTGTTGAGCGATAGGGCGACGGATTGGCGGCCTACGGTGGCAAATTCAGTGCGGTTTTGCTGAAGCTCACCCAGAATATTACGGACCTCTTTTGCCCGCAAATTCTGTTCCAGTTGAGTGACAAGCTTCGCGTTTTTGGCGCTCGTGGTTTCAATCAGTTTTTGGTTGTCCTCCAGAACCGTTCTTTCCGTTGTGATCAGCATGCGCAACGTGGCTTTGATCGTGACATTCAGATTATCTTTCAATTCTTGTAGCACGATGAGGTTGGCAAGATGGTGTTTAGCAAGGTTGTCTGTGGTATTACCGAGGCCAATCAGATGCATTCTGCCGAAAATGGCCACTAATAGGCCGATAATTATAACAATGGCAAAACCCGAACCGACCTGAGTACCCAGTTTCATTTTTCTTATACGCTGCATGTTATCCTCATGATCTATTTAAAATATTTATTATTACGCGAGTTTCCTTTATTCCTCAGAAGCAATGTATTGGCACAGTTCCCGATCCTTCAGATGAATAACTGACCCGTTCAGTTTGGAATATCGGCATTTTTCGGGAAAACATTGATTTTAATTCTTACTGCTGGGGCATAGCGCACGATGACAAAAAAAACAGAAATATCGTGTATACCCGTCATACTTCAAGTTGCATGTGCGTTGGCTGCGTTCAGTCACCCGAATCACTTACCTGAGTAAGCTCATCGGGATTCCTTCTCTTGCCGCCTGCCTGAAACTTGAATTATTTAGGGTATATAAGGGGGGCGAGGAAAAGTAAGCAGGGGGAATGCAGGACATCCCCCTGTGGGTCATTAGAACTGTTCCCAGTTTTGGCTATGGCTCCCCGTACTGCCTGTAGGGGTTGTCAGTGAAAGTTTTGCGCTTGAGGGCCTTTTTAACGTGGGTGCACTACGCTGTGAGGAGCCGCCTTCAACGATGAAGACTTTCATCAGCTCTACCAGATGGGCGGCCTGATCGCTCAGGCTATCGGCGGCGGATGCGGATTGCTCGACGAGCGCGGCGTTCTGCTGAGTGACTTGGTCGAGTTGATTAACAGCATCATGAATCTGTGAAACGCCGGACTCTTGTTCCTGCGTGGTGACACCAATTTCGTTGATCAAGTCGGCAACGTGGCGAGCCTGACGCACTAACTCTTCGATCGTCATTCCTGCGTCACCGACCAGAGCAGAACCTGTCTCAACTTTCTCGACGCTATGGCCGATCAGTTCTTTAATCTCTTTGGCGGCGGTGGCGGAACGCTGTGCTAATGAGCGCACCTCGCCTGCGACCACGGCAAAACCACGCCCTTGCTCGCCCGCGCGTGCGGCTTCTACCGCGGCGTTGAGTGCCAGGATATTGGTCTGGAACGCGATGCCGTCGATGACGCTGATGATGTCGCCAATTTTTTGCGAGCTGTGGGTGATTTCTCTCATGGTGATAACAATATTGCTGACGGCTTCACCGCCTTTAGCCGCGGTATTGCTGGCGGCCTGCGCCAGTTGGGCGGCGTTACGCACCGTATCTGAGTTCTGGCGTACGGTTTGGCTCATTTCTTCCATGGAGGCGGCAGTCTGTTGCAGGTTAGCCGCCTGTTCTTCCGTGCGCTGACTGAGGTCGGTGCTGCCTGCCGCGATCTGGCTGGCACCGGTCGCGATAGATTCACTGCTCTCACGTACCTGTTCAACAATACTGCTCAGGCTTTTGCGCATACCGTTCATTGCCGCGAGTACGCTATGATCGTCTCCGGGGCGTAGATTGACCGCGACGGCCAGATTTCCCTGTGCAACCGCTTGGGCGATTTGTGCAGCGTAAGCTACCTCGCCGCCCAACAAGTTTTTGATGGTGCGGGTAATCAGCACGGAAACCAGAATACCGACGAGAACCGCAAGCGCCGCGAAGAAGATCAGGGTGTTACCATCTGAGCGTGCTTCCTGCATGGCGCTTGCCGTCATCTCCAGCGTTCGCTTTTTCTGTAATTCCGTCATGCTGTCGAGCGCGGCGAAAACCGGTGCCTGCGTAGCCTGCATCTCGTTGACCATGAGCTGCACGGCTTGCGCTCTTTCTTCCGCGTTTTCGGATACGCCAAGCTCAACCGCTTTATTCACCGCATCTCGGTAAGCCGGGCGAGCCTGCGTCAGGTTGTCTAGCAGGCTGCGGGTTTCTGGCTCAGACAGGTTTTCATACAGCTTGGATAGGGTTTCCGTATTACGAGCAATTTGCTGATCGATCAGGCGCTTTTCTTCCTGAATTCGGCTCCTATTGTCTGTCAGGCCGATAGTACGTACCGAACGTGCCACAGCATCAAAACCGCTTTTAGCATCCTGTATCAGGATGAGGCTGGTGAGGTTTTTTTCGGACAGCGACTCAATATCTTCGCCTAGGTCGAGCAAATGCACACGCCCCAGAACGGCGACCATCAGACCGATGATAATGACAGAGGCGAAGCCAGTACCCAACATGGTGCCAAGCTTCATTTTTGCTAAAAAATTCATAGTGTTCCTTTATTATTTTTCATCGGCTGATGCAGGTTTAGCCTTATGGATTGGGCTGCTATCTACGATAGGTCAGGAATAGGGCGTCTTGCTGATGACATGCACGTGTTATGCAGACTTGCCTGACAGGAGCGCGCGTTGTCTCTTGCCATGGACATATTATAAAGACAGTGCATGGATAGGCAGATGTGGAATATAAGAGTAAAACGGGCGTATTTTTTGGCATAAGGCGGAAAACCGCTGATATTCGGCGGTTTTCCGTATTGAAACCTTGAAATTCTTACATGACCAGCCAAAGTGCCCAGGTAAAGAGGAACCCGGCAAGTCCGAGAAGAGTGGTCAACACCGTCCAGGTTCGCAGGCCATCGGCGACGGACAGCCCCAGATATTTGGTGACGATCCAGAAACCTGAGTCATTAACGTGCGACAGACCCAGCCCGCCAAAGCAGGCAGAGAGTGTCACCAGTACCAATTGCATCTGATTCAGGCCACTGACGGCTTCGCTCAGCAGGCCGCAGGTGGTAAGAATAGCGACGGTGGCTGAGCCCTGCGAGGCACGTAGCGCCAGCGACAGAATAAATGCGGCAGGCACCAGCGGCAGATGAATACTGGTCAGCGTATCCGCCAGCGCTTTACCGATGCCTGATTCCACTAGCACCTTGCCGAACACACCACCGGCACCCGTCACCATGATGACCATTGCAGCGGCAGGCAGGGCATCACCCATTACACCGCTGGCTTTTTCCAGTGACCAGCCGCGACGCAGGGCAATTAGCCAGAACGCTAAGGCCAGTGCAATCAGCAGCGCCACGGCGGGAGAACCGACCAGCGACATCACGTTACGCACCGGGTGTCCGGTAGGCAGAACGGTAGCGGACACGGTACCGAGCATAATGATGGCAATCGGAATCGCAATCAGTGCAGCGATCAGCCCAGCTGAAGGTGCAGAAACGGGAGCGGTGTCCGGTGTTGAATCTTCCGGCTTCGCCAGTTGTAATTGCTCTAGTACTTCGACGGAAAGCGCATATTTACGACGGTTCATGGCCTTGGCAGCCCAGTAGCTGATGAGGCCAACAGGAATCGACACCAGTAGGCCAATGATGGTCAGCCAGCCGATATCCGCATTTAACAGGCCTGCGGCGGCGACAGGGCCGGGGTGCGGTGGCAGCGCGACGTGCACCGTCAGCATCACGCCCGCGACGGGCAAACCGAATTTAATCGGAGAGACTTTCGCGACTTTCGCAAAGCCGTAAATAATTGGAGCGAGGATAATAAAGCCGACATCGAAAAAAACCGGAATACCCAGAATAAAGGCGGCGATGGTTAAGGCTGCCACCATCAATCCCGGCCCCATGAGTTGAGCGAAGCGGTGTGCTAAGGATTCCGCGCCGCCGGACACTTCGATCATTCTGCCGAGCATGGCGCCGAGGCCGATAATAATCGCCACCGAACCGAGAATACCGCCCATACCGGAGGTAATCACCTTCATCACGTCAGCAGTAGGAATACCCGTTGCTAAGGCAACAAGTAAACTGACAACCAGCAGGGCGACAAAGGGCTGAATTTTAAATTTAATGACCATCAGCAGCAGGAGTAATACCCCGGCGATAGCGATGCAGAGTAAGAGCGAGGTGGCCATGTTCTTATCCTCATTGACCCATTTTGCAATTCAGAGGCTGAAAAGGTAGTGGGTTATTGTTTTATTTGAATAAAGGGATGCCTCGACTCCTGTAATACATACAGGAGTCTGACCTATTCTTTTTTATTTATTCGCGTATAACGACTATTTCTCTGGTGTTAATATTATTTCCTGTAATAAGTGAATTAGTGTTTTTTCTCCAGCCAAGTTTTAGCCCATCCTAATCCGTCTTCCGTTTTACCTCGTGGGTTATATTCACAGCCAACCCAGCCGGAATACTTCACGCGATCCAATTCGGCAAAGATGAACGGATAATTAATCTCTCCTTCATCGGGTTCATGTCGCGCAGGAACTGAAGCAATTTGAATATGTCCGATGCGGCCATCCAAATCGTGAATAATTTGCGTCAGGTTGCCATCGACAATCTGCGCGTGGAAGAAATCCAACTGGATATAGACGTTCGGTCGGTCGATCAGATTGGCTAATTCCAGCGCCTGATATTGACTGGCGAACAGATAATTCGGCTTCACTTTCGCGCTCAGCGCTTCAATCATGATATTGATGCCGTGCGGCGCAAATTTATCGGCGGCGTAGCGCAGGTTATCGATAAAGGTTTGCTGATAGGCGTCGCGGTCTTCACCTGGCGGTACCACGCCGCCCATCACCAGTACCGAAGGGCAGTTGAGCGCCAGCGCATATTCCAATGCGTTATCGATGTCCCGACGCGCATCGTCAACACGGTCGGGCAGGGCAGACACCCCCCACTCGCCTGCGGCGATATTGCCGGGCGCGGTATTGAATAACACCTGTTTTAGGCCATTTTCCCGCAGCTTTTCCGCCAGCAGCGGTGCCGGATACTCATAAGGAAACAGGTACTCGACCGAGGTAAAACCCGCATTGGCGGCGGCTTTAAAACGATCAAGAAATGGCACGTCGGTAAACAGCATAGAAAGATTGGCAGCAAACTTAGGCATGGTTAACTCCATCGCTCAGTAAAAGGTGGCTTCTCAAGAGAGTTCGGCAATCTCGTCAGCGGTGAGGTAGCGAATTTTTCGGTCACCGAGAATAAAAATCAGCTTGGCGGTTTCTTCCAGTTCTTCCATGTTGTCCGCCGCCGCTCGCAGATCCTTGCCAGTGACGACCGGGCCGTGGTTAGCCAATAAGAACGCCTTGTAGCGCGAGGCCAGCTTCGCCAGATCTTCACCGAGGCGTGCGTCGCCGGGGCGGTAATAAGGGACGACGGGTACTTTACCGACGCGCATCACCACGTAAGGCGTGAACGGCTTGATGACGTCCTGTGTATCCAACCCTTCCAGACACGAGAGCGCCGTCAGGTAGGTGCTGTGCAGGTGAACGATCGCTTTGCATTCGGGGTCGTTACGGTAAATCGACAGGTGAAAGCTGACCTCTTTCGACGGCTTATCGCCGGAGATCCACTCGCCGCTCAGGCTGACTTTGGACAGCCGCTCGGCATCCAGTTCACCGAGGCAGGAGCCGGTCGGCGTTGCCAGCAGCGTGCCGTCATCCAGTAACAGCGAGAGATTGCCCGCCGAACCGGTGGCATAGCCGCGTTGGAAAAAGGACGCGCCCAGTTTGACCATGTCCGCGCGTGCACGCTGTTCGCTGTTCAGCGCTGCCTCATTGCTGTGGTGTTTTTCACTCATGCGGCAAACTCCTTTTGGGCGCGGGCAAAGAAGTCTTCATCGCCGAAATTGCCGGATTTCAACGCCAGCGAGAGTGGATGATTGGTCGAACGCACCCACGGTACGCCGGGAGAAATAGACGGCCCGATATGGAACGCATGGATGCCCAAGGTTTGCACCACAATGCTGGAGGTTTCCCCGCCCGCGATGATGAAGCGCTGGAAGCCGTGTTGCTGAAGCTGGCGGGCGACAGCGGCAAACAGTTTCTCTACTGCCTGACTGCTGGCTTCCGCCCCCCAGCGCTGCTGAATCTGCGCCAGTTCATCGGGTGAAGAGGTGGCGTACAGCAGCGGCGCGAGCGCGTCGTCACGATGCGCTTTCACCCAGTCGGCCAGTTCCTGCACGTAGGCGTGCTGAGCATCATCGCTTGCTAAGCAGCGAGCGACGTCAATCGCACGACCTGCCGCCTGTTTCAGGTAGTGAGCAACCTGCTTGTTGGTCATCACTGAGCAGGAGCCGGACAGCACAACACCTGCGCCGGACTGTGGTTTGCCGGCGTCGGTTGCAGAACCTGTCTGCGTGGTGGGTTCTGCCCACTGACGTGCCAGGCCAATCGCCAGACCGGAGCCGCCGGTGACCAGCTTCATGTCGCGCAGCGCCTTGCCCTGCGTTAACAGGTGCTGCTCGTTCAGCGTATCCAGCACCACATAGCGCACCCCCTGTTCTTTCAACTGCGTCAGCCGCTGCTTAACGGCCTCTGCACCCTGATCCATCACGGCATACGGCACCAGTCCGCAGCGCCCGGTTGCCTGCTGTTCCATCACACGCATCAGGTTGCTATCTGTCATTGGCGTGACCGGATGGTGGCGCATTCCAGACTCGGACAACAGCTGATCGATCACGAATAAATGGCCCTGATAGACGGTTCTGCCGTTCACCGGCAGCGCCGGAGAGATGATGGTTTGCGTTTCGCCAAGCTGCGCTAATAGTGCATCGGTCACTGGACCGATGTTGCCTTTCGCGGTGCTGTCGAAGGTGGAGCAATATTTAAAGTAGAACTGCTGGCAGCCCTGCTGTTGCAGCCATGCCAGCGCGTTGAGTGAATCCGCCACGGCCTGCTCCGCTGGACAGGAGCGTGATTTCAGGCTAATCACCACGGCCTGCGTGTCGACCTTAAAATCGGACGGCGGTACGCCGTTGAGCTGCACGGTCGGCAGCCCATTGTTGACCAGAAAGCTGGCGATATCTGTGGCACCAGTAAAATCGTCGGCAATCACACCTAGCTTGATCATGGTGCCTCCTTCTTTTCCGGCAGCGTAATGCCGTTAAAAATTTTGATGACCGCACTGTCGTCTTCTTTACCAAACCCCGCGTTGCTGGCGGCGGTAAACATGTTGAACGCGGTAGAGGCCAGCGGCAGCGGGAAATGGAGTGATTTGGCGGTATC
This sequence comes from Pectobacterium sp. IFB5596, assembly GCF_021432585.1. Lineage (NCBI taxonomy): Bacteria > Pseudomonadati > Pseudomonadota > Gammaproteobacteria > Enterobacterales > Pectobacteriaceae > Pectobacterium > Pectobacterium sp. IFB5596. The sequence goes on along the minus strand of NZ_LXFY01000030.1, from coordinate 54,364 downwards.
GGTGACCAATCCCAGATCTTTCACGAAGATATCAACGGCGGATTTTGGCGTGTAGTCGCCATCGACAACGTGACGCATGCGGTTTTCAAACATCCAGGAATTTCCGGCGGCGTTGGTCACCACGTCATACATGATATCCAGCGGGATATCGGCGCGCGCGGCCAGCGCCATCGCTTCCGCGCCAGCGGCGATGTGTACGCCTGCCAGCAGTTGGTGGATAATTTTAACCGTTGCGCCCAACCCGATCTCTTCACCGATGCGATAAACCTTGCCTGCGACGGCGTCGAGGACGGGCTTCAGTTTCTCAAAAGCCAGATCGGAACCGGATGCCATTACCGTCATATCGCCTGCGGCAGCCTTTGCCGCGCCGCCGGATACCGGGGCATCCAGCATGATGAGCTGATGCTCAGCCAGACGCTGTTCAATGTTTTTGGCATCCTGCGCGGAGATCGTGGAAGACACCATGACCACGGTGCCGGGTTTGAGTTTCGCGGCGACCTGCGGCTCGCCGAACAGAATGCCGTTCACCTGCGCGGCGTTCACCACCAGCAGTACCACGGCATCCAGCTTGTCAGCGAAAGCATCAATGCGGGTGTCAGCCTGCGCCGCACCCGCCTGACGTAATTTTTCGAGTGCTTGCGGATTGATATCGATGCCGTATGTTGTCAGGCCAGCGTTGATACAGGACGCCGCAGCGCCAAAGCCCATGGAACCCAGACCGATAACGGCGACAGCATAATCAGAAGTCTTTTTCATCGTGGTTGCCTTGTTAAAATTAGTGATTTTTTGTTCTCTGGTGTTAAATATAAGGACTATCAGAACAAATTATGGTGATTTTTATCACATAAATTAACATTAAAATCGTGATGATTCAGTGTAGCTGAACCCTGTAGGGAAGATGATTTCCTTTATTGTCTTTATATATCAGTTAATTATTTATATTTTGGCATTGAACGATGAGAAAGGTTGTTATGTCTGGCGTGGTTTATGACGTGAATTTATGATAATTATCGTCATCAAACGGGGTGTTTCTCACAATATTTATCAGACCCAGCACAATCAAACAGGGAACAGACAGCGTGATTCCAGTAGAACGTCATCAACAGATTATGGCGCTGATCGCCGAGCGTGGCGCAGTGAGCATTAACGAACTGACCGAGCGGCTGGGCGTGTCGCACATGACGGTGCGGCGCGATGTGCAAAAACTGGAGCAGGACGGTTTGCTGCTGAGCGTCTCCGGCGGCGTGCGCTCGCCCGAACGTCTGGCGATTGAGCCATCGCATCAGGATAAATCTGTGATGTTCAGCCAGCAGAAAGAAGCGATGGGTAAACTGGCGGCACAGCATATTCCGCTCAATAGCTGCATTTATCTGGATGCGGGAACCACGACGTTATCACTGGCGCGCGAACTGGCTGAGCGCGACGACCTTCTGATTGTCACTAATGATTTTGCTATCGCGGCTTTTCTGATTGAGTCCAGCCAGTGCCGCATGATCCACACCGGCGGCACGCTGTGTCGGGAAAATCGCTCCTGCGTTGGGGAAGCGGTGGCACAGGCGCTGCGCAACCTGTTTATTGACATCGCCTTTATTTCTGCATCGTCATGGAGCCTGCGCGGGCTGTCCACGCCGAACGAAGACAAAGTGGTTGTGAAACGCGCGGCGGTAGAAGCCAGCAGAAAACGCGTACTGCTGTGTGATACGTCGAAATACGGCCGCATCGCCACCCACCTTGCCACGCCGCTCAGCGTATTTGACAGCATCATCACCGACGACGGCCTGCCCGCTGCCGCCAAAGATGCGCTCGGCAAAATGGGGGTTGAGGTGCTGGTGGCGGGGTGAGGGTGGTGTTTATGTCTGTTTGTCTAACTGGCAAAAATATCCAGACCTTTCTCGTTGATTATATTGAGAAGACGTAGCGCGGCCCCTGAGGGTTTTTTCTCATTTCGTTCCCATTTTGAGACGCTCTCAACGGACATATTGAGAGCGTAAGCTAAAGAAGATTGCGACATTTTATAGCGGGAACGCATGTTCTGAATGTCTGCACCGCTCATTGCGTGAGCTTGTTCAATGCGTTCACGGAATTCCCTTGCTGCAACTCGATTATTGATGCGTTCCATCGTGGTATCAGTGATACCCCCATGTTCATGCAGGCTTTTCGCCATTTCCTGTAGCTCTTTCATCTTTGCAGCCATCGCATTCCACCTCTCGTAGTTCTTTCACTTTTACTAATTGAGCTATTTGTTGAACGGTGAGTTGAAATAGGTCACCAGCAATGTCTTTATAAACAGCCAGCTCATCATCTTGAATTTCTTTAACGCCTTTCCTGACCTGATTTTTTTTCCATCCATCGGCAAAAAATAGATTAGAGCCCAGCTTGAAAAAGATGATTGTTCTGGCTCCTGCACTCTTTCCGGCATTCAATGCAATTCGTTTTTTAAGCACGCCACCGCCAAGGTCACCCTCAAAACGGCCATTCATCACCTCATGAGCAATCTTACAAAGATAACTATCAGAAAGGATTTCGCTTTTTAGTTTTTTATCGAAGAGCTTAGTTGTGTATACCGCCACGGTTAATCCTTAAACATGACTAGTAATAATAACTATAGTCTAAATTACAGGTTTTCTGCAACGAGCGTGATGTTCCGGTGTGTAGCATTTTTGTACACGTCATGTAGGGTTGTAGAGAGATTCACTACACAGGCATGATGATGAAACCTGAAACTAAAGAAGCACGAATCACTATTCGGGCCAAAGTCTCCCAGCGGGATTTGATCGATATGGCTGCAAACCTTGTGTCAAAATCACGTACCGACTTTATGCTTGAAGCAGCCTGCCGCAAGGCGCAGGACATCTTGTTGGATCAACGTTTGTTTATTTTGGATAACGAACAGTTTGACGAATTTTTGGCCGAGTTGGATGCGCCTATCACCGCAGAGCGTCAGGCTCGCATTAACGATCTAATGAGCCGCAAATCGCCATGGGAATAACAGCACCAGAGCCATTACTGATAATTGTTCTTGGTGGCATGCTATTTATTGAATACATCCTTATTTAGCCACTTTTTAAATATCAAAAAAGTGGCACATAGGTTCCATTTGCTGATGCAGGATTCGGATGATAAGAAGATCTTCTTCTCGTATGCGGTAGAAAATAGCGTGTTGCCTATGATCGAATCGACGCACACCATTGCTAATTTCAGGGTACTCTTGGCCTATATAAGGGGATTCTGCTAGCAGAATCAGCGTATTCTCTAGCGACTCTGTATAATTGTCAGCCTGACTGATGCCATAGTTGATCAATGTGTACTCAAAGATGCCTGCGAAATCTTCTGCTGCAAGATTAGAGAGTTTATACATTCCGTTCGCGCTTCTTTTTTGCCGCAATTTCACGCAGCGTCAACGAACTTTCTCCACTTTGTTCCCCTGCATAAATCGCTTTTTTCAGAGCCTCTGTTTTGGATTCTTGTTGTTCAAGAAGACGAAGCGCTGACCTGATGACTTCACTGGTAGAACTATAGCGACCGCTATCTATTAATTTGGAGACAAAGTCATCCAGTTGTTCGCCGATCGTAATACTTGTCGTTCTAGGCATAAAAACCTCCTGTGTTATCTATTAACACAGATGGTAGCACAGAACAGCCTACTTAGTAGCCAATAAGAAGACGTTCTTTCCTTGTCACTTTCCTGTCATCTTCCAGTTATTTTTCTGTCACGAGCCCGTGTCATGTTTACCTTCGCATAAAAAACGCCGTGATGATGGCGAACTTAATCGATTGCAGGAGACAGGCATGTTCAACAACACAACTCGTAAAACACATGCTATTCGCACCGCAGCGGCGTGTGTGGCATTCGCGCTGATGAGCGCTGGTGCACAGGCCGCGACAGAAATTCCTTTTTGGCACTCCATGGAAGGCGAGTTAGGGAAAGAAGTGAATTCTCTGGCTGACCGTTTTAACCAAGCACACAGCGATGTAAAAATTGTACCGGTCTACAAAGGCAACTATGAGCAGAACCTGGCTGCCGGGATCGCGGCCTATCGCGCGGGGAATGCGCCCGCCATTTTGCAGGTCTATGAAGTCGGTACCGCCACCATGATGGCAAGTAAAGCCATCAAACCTGTCTATGAAGTGTTCAAAGACGCCGGCATTAATTTCGATGAGTCGGTGTTTGTGCCGACAGTCTCCGGTTATTACACCGATGCGAAGAGCGGCCACCTGCTGTCGCAGCCATTTAACAGCTCGACCCCTGTGCTGTACTACAACAAAGATGCCTTCAAGAAGGCTGGTTTAGATCCAGAGCAGCCGCCGAAAACCTGGCAGCAGATGGCGGAATACACCGCCAAATTGCGTGCTGCTGGGATGAAGTGTGGCTACGCCAGTGGTTGGCAGGGTTGGATTCAGATTGAAAACTTCAGCGCCTGGAACGGTCTGCCTGTCGCGACCAAGAACAACGGTTTTGACGGCACCGATGCGGTACTGGAGTTCAATAAACCTACGCAGGTCAAACATATCCAGCTGTTGCAGGACATGAACAAGAAAGGTGATTTCACCTACTTCGGGCGCAAGGATGAGCCGACCGAGAAGTTCTACAACGGCGAATGTGCCATGACGACCGCATCTTCCGGTTCGCTGGCAAATATTCGGGAACACGCCAAGTTCAACTATGGCGTTGGTATGATGCCATATGACGCCGATGCGAAAGGCGCACCGCAGAACGCGATTATCGGCGGAGCAAGCCTGTGGGTGATGGGCGGTAAAGATGCCGCGACCTACAAAGGCGTCGCTGAGTTTATGAAGTTCTTGGCCGAGCCGGAAAACGCTGCCGAATGGCACCAGAAAACCGGTTACTTGCCGATCACTACGGCGGCGTATGAGCTGACGCAGAAGCAGGGCTTCTATGAGAAAAACCCTGGTGCAGATATCGCTACGCGTCAGATGTTGAACAAGCCACCGTTGGCGTTCACCAAAGGTCTACGTTTGGGCAATATGCCGCAAATTCGTACCGTCGTGGATGAAGAATTAGAAAGCGTATGGACAGGTAAGAAGACGCCACAACAGGCGTTGGATAGCGCGGTAGAACGCGGTAACGCGCTGCTGCGTCGCTTCGAGCAGTCAACGAAGTAATACGTCATCGTTGAGTAATACCGGGCCGAAGGGAATCGGCCTGTTTCTTTTCTGTTTGCAATGAGTTACCGCATGACAACATCCCGCCCCGTTTTTCGCAGCAGTTGGTTGCCCTATGTGCTGGTGCTGCCGCAACTGCTGATTACCGTGATTTTCTTTATCTGGCCTGCTGGTCAGGCGCTGTGGTATTCGGTGCAGAATCTGGACCCGTTTGGGCTATCCAGTGAGTTCGTCGGCATGGAAAACTTCAGACAGCTGTTCAATAACCCCTACTACCTCGATTCGTTTTACACCACGCTGATATTCAGTTTTCTGGTGGCCGGGTTTGGCATGCTGATTTCACTCTTTCTGGCCGCACTGGTGGATTATGTCATTCGTGCCAGCCGCCTGTATCAGACGTTAATCATCCTGCCCTATGCTGTGGCGCCTGCCGTCGCTGCCGTGCTGTGGATGTTTCTGTTTAACCCCGGACTCGGGCTGATTACCCATTTTCTCGGACTGCTGGGCTATACGTGGAATCACGCGCAGCACAGCGGGCAGGCGATGTTTTTAGTCGTACTGGCGTCAATCTGGAAACAGATTAGCTATAACTTCCTGTTCTTCCTCGCTGCGCTGCAATCGATCCCCCGTTCGCTAGTGGAAGCGGGTGCGATTGATGGCGCTGGACCCGTACGGCGGTTCTTCAATCTGGTACTGCCGATGATCTCGCCGGTGAGCTTCTTCTTGCTGGTGGTCAATCTGGTCTATGCCTTTTTCGATACCTTCCCGATTATTGATGCCGCGACGGCCGGTGGGCCAGTGCAGTCGACGACCACGCTGATCTACAAGATTTATCGCGAAGGTTTTGCAGGGCTGGATCTGTCCAGTTCGGCGGCGCAGTCGGTGATCTTGATGCTGTTGGTTATCGGGTTGACCGTTATTCAATTCCGGTTTGTTGAACGGAAGGTGAATTATCAATGAAGGTGAATCTATGAAGGTCAATGGCAATGATTGAGAATCGTCGCGGGTTAGATATTTTCAGCCACGTCATGCTGATCGTCGGCATTCTCGCCGTACTGTTTCCGCTGTACGTGGGGTTTGTCGCTGCCACGCTGGATAATCAGGAAGTCTTTCAGGCGCCGATGACGCTCATCCCCGGTGCTCACCTGTGGGAAAACCTGCGTTACATCTGGCTGCACGGCGCGGGCAACAACACCACGCCGTTCGGGCTGATGTTGCTCAACAGCTTCGTGATGGCGCTGGCGATTACGGTAGGCAAAATTACCGTTTCTATCCTGTCCGCTTACGCCATCGTTTATTTTCGTTTTCCGCTACGCAGCCTGTTCTTCTGGATGATTTTCCTGACGCTGATGTTGCCGGTGGAAGTACGTATTTTCCCAACGGTGGAAGTGATTGCGCGGCTCGACATGATGGATAGCTATACCGGTTTAACGCTGCCGCTAATGGCCTCAGCGACCGCCACCTTTCTATTTCGCCAGTTCTTTATGACGCTGCCGGATGAACTGATGGAAGCGGCGCGTATCGACGGTGCCAGCCCGATGCGTTTCTTCTTCGACATGGTACTTCCGTTGTCGAAAACCAATCTGGCGGCGCTGTTTGTGATCACGTTCATCTACGGCTGGAACCAGTACCTGTGGCCGCTGCTGATTGTCAGCGATGCCAATCTGGGTACGGCGGTCGCCGGGATTAAAAGCATGATTGCCTCCGGCGATGGGGCCACGCAGTGGAATCAGGTAATGGCGGCCATGCTGCTGACCATGTTGCCGCCGCTGCTGGTTGTGCTACTGATGCAGCGCTGGTTCGTTCGCGGTCTGGTCGACAGCGAAAAATAAATCGAGACGAATTTCGGAAACGCTTATGGCATGTTTAAAACTTCAAGCCGTCACCAAGTCTTACGATGGCAAAACACAGATTATCCAACCTATCGATCTGGACGTCGCGGACGGCGAATTCGTCGTGATGGTGGGGCCGTCGGGCTGTGGTAAATCGACGCTATTACGCATGGTGGCGGGCCTTGAACGCACCACCAGCGGCGATATTTATATCGATAACCAGCGGGTCACCGATCTGGAACCGAAAGATCGCGGTATTGCGATGGTGTTTCAGAACTATGCGCTTTATCCGCACATGAACGTGTTCGACAATATGGCTTACGGCCTAAAAATCCGTGGCTTCGGCAAAACACAGATTCGTGAACGGGTAGAAGACGCGGCACGCATTCTGGAACTGATGCCGCTGTTGCAACGCAAACCGCGTGAGCTATCAGGCGGCCAGCGTCAGCGCGTGGCGATGGGGCGGGCGATTGTGCGTGAACCGGCGGTGTTCCTGTTCGACGAACCGTTGTCGAATCTGGATGCCAAACTGCGCGTGCAGATGCGACTGGAATTACAGCAACTGCACCAGCGCCTGAAAACTACCAGCCTGTACGTCACGCACGATCAGGTCGAAGCGATGACGCTGGCGCAGCGCGTCATCGTGATGAACAAAGGGATTGCCGAACAAATTGGCGCACCGGCTGATATTTATCGTCGTCCGGCCTCGCTGTTCGTGGCCAGCTTTATTGGTTCACCGGCGATGAACCTGTGGTCGGGGCGCATTAGCGATGACGGTTGCCGCTTTGAAATCGGTGAAGACATCGCGTTGGCGCTACCTGAACCGAAGCCGCAGTGGCGTGGTAAAGCATTGACGCTGGGGGTACGCCCAGAGCATATTCAGCTGGCGACGCGCGAAACGGGCGGTATCCCGTTGCAGATTTCAACACTCGAACTGCTGGGCGCGGACAATTTAGCGCACGGTAAGTGGGGCGGACAAAACGTGATCGCGCGACTCTCTTATGAGCTCTGTCCCGCTATTGGCTCGACGCTTTGGCTGCATTTGCCAACATCATCATGGCACCTGTTTGATTCGCAAAGCGGATTACGGATGGAATAATGGAAATAATCTGGCCTTACCCGAGCATCGTCGCCCACCGCGGCGGTGGCTCACTGGCACCGGAAAACACGCTGGCGGCGATTGATGTTGGTGCCAGCCTCGGTCATAAGATGATCGAGTTTGACGCCAAGCTGTCGCAGGACGGCCAGATTTTCCTCCTGCACGACGACACGCTTGAGCGCACCAGCAACGGCTGGGGCATTGCAGGAGAACTGCCGTGGGACAAGCTGGTCGGGCTGGATGTCGGCGGCTGGTACGGTCATAAATTTGTTGGTGAACGTCTGCCGCTGCTATCGGAAGTGGCAAAACGCTGTGTGCAGTACGGCATGGCGGCCAATATCGAGATTAAACCTACTACCGGATATGAAACCGAAACCGGGCGGGTGATTGCGCTGGCAGCGCGTCAGCTGTGGGCCGATCATCCGGCAGCACCGCTGCTGTCCTCGTTCTCTATCGAAGCCCTGGAAGCGGCGCAGCAGGCGGTGCCAGAACTGCCGCGTGGGCTGCTGCTGGATGAGTGGGAAGAGGACTGGCTGGCGTTAACGCAGCGTCTGGGGTGTGTGTCCATTCATCTGAATCACAAACTGCTGACGGCAGAACGTGTTGCGGCGCTGAAAGCGGCGGGTTTGCGCATTCTGGTTTATACCGTTAACCAACCTGATCGCGCGCAAACTTTGCTGGATTGGGGCGTTGACTGCATCTGTACTGACCGGATAGATTTAATTGGGGCTAACTTCGCGACCGGCTGAGGTCTGCCTTATACCCGTAATAGCGTGCTGCGGCGATATTGATATCGTCGCAATAAAGATAATGCGGCGATCCTCTTTCTGACTCGGTGCCGGTAATAAGGAAGTGGCGTCATGCCCGCATTTATTGTTTCGCTTTGGCACCAGATTTTTCTGTCGTTACCCCTCTTTGTTCTTATCGCACTCGGCTATAGCCTGATTCGCTACGGTAAATGGCCGACCACCGTGACCGACGGTATGACACGCTTTGTCTTCTCTGTGGCGATGCCCGCCATGCTGTTCCGTCTGATGTCGGATTTTTCCAAACGCCCGGTGGTGGATGCCCGGTTACTGATCGCCTTTTTCGGTGGTTGCCTGTTGGTGTTTGTCTTAGGCCGCATCGTGGCGCGCAAGGTCTTTCATCTTGATGGCGTCTCTGGCTCGCTGTTTGCGCTGAGCGGCATCTTCTCTAACAACGTGATGCTGGGGCTGCCGATTGCCACACTGATGCTCGGTGAAGAGTCGATCCCGTCGGTCGCGCTGGTAGTGGTGTTTAACGGGCTAATCTTGTGGACATTGGTGACGGTATCGGTGGAATGGGCGCGTAACGGCGCGCTGTCGCTGCAAGGCTTTACCAAAACCGCACTGGGCGTGCTGAAGAACCCGCTGATTATCGGCATTCTGTCTGGTACGGCGTTCAGCCTGACCGGCTTGCCGCTGCCGTCGTACGTCGATCAGCCGCTTTCCATGCTGGGGCAGATTGCCGCACCGCTGTCGCTGGTGGCGCTGGGGATGGGGCTGGCGGAATACCGCGTGCGTGACGGTTGGCAGATTAGTACAGCGATTTGTACCATCAAGCTGTTGGTACAACCGCTGGTGATCTGGGGGATTGCTATCGCTCTCGGCCTGCCGGAAATGGAGACGCGTTCGGTCGTCCTGCTGGGATCGATGGCGGTGGGCGTCAACGTCTATTTGATGTCGCGCCAGTTCGATGTACTGGGCGGCCCGGTGGCATCAAGCCTGCTGCTCTCAACGGCGATGGCGGCATTAACCACGCCGTTGATTCTGACGCTGATGGGTGTGCGGTTATAAGGCCGCAGTAGCCTCAGGGGTTCTGCTTAATTGGCGGTGGCGGCGTGGTTCTTTGTGAGCGCTCTAGATCCTTCTGTAGCTGCTGCTGGCGCTGTTGCTGCAACTGCTGGTTACGCTGCTGGAGCTGCTGATTCAACTGTTGCTGCTGCAATTTTTGGCTCTGCTGCATACTTTGCTGTAGCTGTTTCTGGCTACTGATGCCATTTTCAAACTGCTGCTGAGGCGTGGGCGCTTGTGTCGCGTTGGCGTTTGCCAGCAGTGGCAGGCCGAGCAGAGCCGCACAGGCCAATAATGTCTTAGGGTGTTTCATTAAACCTCCACACAGGCTGTATGCCCGCATCGTGTTTTCATCAGTGCATTAGCCTGATGTGTTTCATTAAGTGTAATCGCTGTGGATGAAAACGTCGTGCAGAGTAATCCGCATTCCTGTGTGCGCAGGCTTTGGGTCGCTCCGTTGGAATGCGTTATACTGCGACGGAATTTTTCTTCGTGGTTGACGTTATCTCATGTTCCATATCGCGCTCTATGAACCGCAAATTGCACCAAACACCGGCAATATTATCCGATTAGCTGCCAACAACGGCTGTACGCTTCATTTGATCGAACCGCTTGGGTTTGATTTTGAAGAGAAGAAACTGCGCCGTGCAGGGCTGGATTACCACGATCTGGCGAAGGTCAGCCGTCATAAGAACTATCAGGATTTTCTGGCCGCAATTCCCGGCCAGCGCATTTTCGCCTGTACGACCAAAGGCAGTCGTCCCTATGACCAGCCGACGTATCAGCCGGGCGATGTGCTGCTGTTTGGATCGGAAACGTCCGGCCTGCCAGACGAGATCCGCAACGGCTTCGAATCGGATTTCCGTATCCGTATTCCCATGCAGTCCGATAGCCGCAGCCTGAATCTGTCCAATGCAGTGGCAATTATCAGCTACGAAGCCTGGCGGCAGAATGGCTTCGGTGGCTGTCTGTAGTTATATCTGTCTGTAGTTATAGCTGCCTGTAGTGATGGATAACTACTCCGCTTTACTGCTGCGCGGTGGTGATTTCTTCGTCGTAGGGTTGACCAAAAACACCACTTCCCCGCGATAATACGGTGAAGTGGCAAGGCGCTGCTGCCACTGTTTTTCCCATTTGCCGTTTTGTACCAGCCCTAGGCGGAAAGGCAGGGTCAGCTTCATCAGCGCGGGCAGGTACTCGGCGTAGTTGGTAATCGTGTTGCGCCCCTGATAAGTTTGCACCACTACCTCGTCCAATTTGCCCTGTAAGCGGTTCAGTGCAGAGACATCCCCCGTTTTCGACCAGTCAAGCAGCCCGGTAATACTGAGTTGACAATCTTCGGGTAAACGCGCGCGCAATTGCGTTAGAAATGCGACATAGCCTGCCAATTGATAACTTTTCGCGTCAAAATCTATCTGAATTCCGACGACTTGATTACCGTGGCGTTGCCACTTTTCCCGTAACTTTAGCATCCGGTTCAGATGGCGATCGGAAAGCTCCAGTGTGGTCATACGGAAAGCCAGCCAGACGCGCTTAACGCGTAGTTGGCTGGGTGGAACCCCTTGTCGCAGGAAAACGACGCTACCCTGACGGCGGGCGACTTCTCCCTGATGCAGGTACAGCGTCTGTGTCTGATGCAGAACCTGTTGTGGCCGCACAGCGGCCCACAGCCAAAAATCCTGATAGCGTGTCGCGTCGACGGTGGCATTCGCCACGTTGACGGTTGAAGGTGCAGCGTTAACGGAAGCGGCCTGCGTACAGAACGAAAGCAGGCAGGCCAGCACGATTGACGGCGTTACCAGTAATAATCGAGCTTTTCTGCCCACACGCTGCCTTTGTATTTGGTTTTCAGTTGAGTAAACCAGGCTTTGCGGGTTGCCTTGCTGATTTCCTGTGGGCCACAGTCGTTATAGCCACTCGGTGCATAGCAGTAGACCGCGCGATACAAGGCATAGGTTTTGTCTTCCGGCGGCGCTTTGGGATCGGCGATCACCTTCATATAACCATCCAGGCGGTTATATTCGGCACCGACGAATTGCGTTGGCGCATTGGTGAGTCCGCTCAACATACTGCCTTCACCCCAGTCGAAGCCCACGCTGTTATTGGTACGCAGAAAGAACTCGCCGAGGCAGTTAATCGCACGGGCGTCATTGGGGCGTTGATTCAGCGTCGCAACCACGCTATTCAGCGCCGGGCATTGATAGTCTTCCTCGGTGTCGCTGCCGTCCCAATCAAAGGCCGTTAGATCTTCCTGATTCCAGCTTTGATTTTCGCTGCTGACCAGCGGCGGGATGTCTTTTCGCAACTGAACATCTTGGAGATAGCTGGCGTAATCACCGTGGGTCAGTGATTTTGTTAGCAGGGTATGCAGCGCAATCGCTCGTTCCTCATGGCTCTGCTGCGGGCCTGTCTGCTGACGGAGTAGAGCCGCGTTGGCGCTAACTTTGAGCACAGCAGAACGGAAACGTAGGTTTTTCACTGGGCTATCGGCAGCAAAAATGCGCTCTGGGTGGCCCGCTTTGACCAGCGTTTCTGCCAAGGCTAATTGCAGGAACTGATTTTGCGTGTACCCCATTTTATGCGTTAACAGCTGACGCCAGTGCGCTTCAGCCTCATCCCAGCGTTCCAGACGTACCAGCGCTCGACCGCGTAATACTTGTAGGCTGAAACGTACGGTATCGGTCAGATCGTTTGCCTGTGTGGCGGGAACGCTGTTAACCACGGCCGCGTAGTCTTTTTGGCCATAAAACAGCTGGGCGGCCAGGAGGTAGCTGAACGCTTCCTGCATGCTGTCTTGCTCAAACAGCGGTTTCTGCGCGGCCAGTTCGTCGGCGGATAAGGTGGGTAATGCCAGCCAGCCTTCGTCTGAACGCAGGCGTTTGAGATCTTGCACCATCGTCAACGGCGCGCTGCCCGATGCGCTGGTGAACTGCCGATTTTCCAGCAGCTTGTTGTCGATTTCGTCGCTTAATTCAAGGAGGGTTTCGATATCGGCGGTGTTGTCCAGCGCATGTTGGTACGTTTTCGCTAAGGCATCCATATCGTTCATGATCCAGTAAGCGCGGCGATATAGTCCGTCAGCGGAATCGATGTATTGCCCCTCTGGATACTGTTTCAGATAATCATCAATACGCTTAACAGCCAACTGTGCAGTGTCTTTATCGGCTTTACTGGCGTCGAACATGTTGTACTCATCTAACGCGTTCTCCATGGCTTTATTGATTGCCACGCGAATCAACATGTAGCGCGAGGTTTCCGCCACCCACGGCTGTGATGAAGACGTTAACGCCTGAAAGCCGCTTTCCGCCTCATCAAAGTGACCCTGATAGAACGCCAGCGCCGCGAACAGATATTGCATGAGCGCGCCGGCATGTCCTTCGTCCGGTAGGCTGACAAGACCCTCGTTCAGCGCCTCTTTGGTATACAACGGGTTGAGGAGATTTACCCGCTGATGTGCCAGCAGCGTGCGTTGTTCCTCGGTGAGCTGTTTGTCTGCCAACAGGACGTCAAAAAATGCTTCTAATGTGGAGAGCGCATTGGAAATATGCCGTCCTTCGTTGTCGTCAGGCGAAAACGTGGAGAGGGTGCCCTGAACGGATAAAGGAAGATTCAGTTGCTTCGCTTTGTTGAGCGTCGAGAGGTAAGGTGCATCAGCCGTGACATCTTCTCCTGCCTCTGACGTCTGAGGTGTTTCCGTCGCCGCAATCCCCATGACCCGATACGCCGTGAAAGGGTCGATACGTGAACGCGTTTGATCCGGCAACGGATGGGGTAACGGCAGCGACATGTTGTGGAGGCGGCTTTGCAGCAGCATCAGATTAGCGCGTGTGTCGTTGCCCGGCTGCAAATAGGGCAGAGCGGATACGCCACATTCCGAGTCGGAAAAACCGCAAACTCCGTCGCTGGAACTGAATGCCTGACTGCTCATTAACGTGGTCAACACGCCAGCTAGCAGCGTTACTCCTTTCATGGTTGGTATCCTTCATTCAACACGGGTCTTGCCTGTTTTCGGCATGAGTGCGATCACTCTACGCAATCGCGTAAAAAACTCAATGCTGGGGAGATAAACAGAACGTGACAGGTGCCCGTGTTGGGCACCTGAGAGGATGTCGCGGTAGGAAAGAGGTTGTGCGATTTACCGTTGATGCAACGGTAGCCAGATGATTAAGCGCAATCCACCCAGTGGGCTGTCTTCCGCTTTTACCCACCCTTTGTGCTGCGTAATCGCGGTTTCCACAATAGCGAGCCCCAAACCGCTACCGCCAGATTCGCGGTCACGCGCTTCATCGGTACGGTAGAAGGGGCGGAAAATCTGTTCACGATCTTCCGGGCTAACGCCGGGGCCGTCATCATCCACTTTGATGGTGATGCCCTGATTATCCACCGAAAAAGCCACTTCGATGTGGTTGTGAGAATAACGCAGCGCGTTGCGCACGATATTCTCCAGCGCACTGTCGAGCGAGGCCGGGTTACCGAAGAGCGTCCAGGGGCCTGGAGGGTAAGGGACTTCCAGCGTTTTACCCATCTGCTCGGCTTCAAAAGCTGCATCGTCTAGCACATTGCCCCACAGTTCATCAGCATGCAGGAACTCGCGGGTCAGTTCATTCTTGTGCTGATTGCGCGACAGCACCAGCAGGTCGTTAATCATGCTGTCGAGCCGCTGGGTTTCCGTCTCGATGCGGTTCAGTTCATTGCCTTCTCCCTGACGCCGACGCAGTAGCGCCGTTGCCAACTGCAAGCGCGTCAGCGGCGTCCGCAGTTCGTGCGAGATATCAGACAGCAGACGTTGCTGTGCGGTCACCATCCGTTCCAGCGCACTGACCATTTGGTTAAAGCTGACGCCCGTCGCCTGAAACTCCTGCGGGCCAGATTCCAATTCAGGATGCTGACGTAAATTACCTTTGGCGACTTCATCGGCGGCGTGCTTGAGCTTACGCGCGGGTTTCGCCAGGCTCCAGGCGAGCCAAAGCAAGAGCGGTGAACTGATTAACATGGTGAAGATCAGTAGCAGCAAAGGACGGTCAAACAACAGGCTAATGAAATCGGACTGCGGGCTGCTGGCAGGACGAATCAGATAAAGCTGGTAGTTGTCATCACCATCGCGGATCGCAAAAGGACCGAGAAGCTCAATGCGGCCGTAATTTTTCTTTTGTGGATGATCGGCGTTATCCGACAACCCGATAAAATTACGCACGATCGGGGTTTCATGCTTCTCTGCGCCAAAGATCCGGCCTTCGCTGGTGACCAGAAAAAGGCGCTGCCCCGGTGGAGCCCACTTCTCCAACACCCAGAACAGTCGTAGCCACCAGCGCAGATCGTTGGCAGGGGTGTTGGCGAGGTCTGCTTCAATGTGCTGTTCCAGCATGATGCCCTGCCGCTGCTCGTTTTCCAGCAGGGCGGTAAGCTGGCGCGAGTCCAGCTTGGGCACCATCAGAACCAGCATGAGTACCAGCGCCAGCGTTAACCAAAAAATGGCAAAGATACGGGCGGTCAAACTATTGATCATGCAGCCGATACCATCAAATAGCCTCGTCCACGCAGCGTTTTAAACCAGGGCAAGCTGTCTTTACGCTCTGGCAATTTACGCCGTAGGTTCGAGATATGCATATCGATCGCACGGTCAAACGGCGTCAGCCGTTTCCCCAGAACTTCCTGACTTAAATGCTCGCGGGAAACCACCTGTCCTAACCGCTGCGCCAGCAGATAGAGCAGCGTGAATTCGGTGCCTGTCAAATCCAGTACAACATCGTCAAAGCTGGCTTCCTGCCGTCCGGGATTCAGACGCAGGCCATCGACTTCCAGCGTTGGCGCGCTGTTATCACCCGCCTGCTGTTGATCGGTCCAGTTGGAACGGCGGAGAATCGCGCGAATTCGTGCCACCAGTTCCCTATCGTTAAAGGGTTTCGGCAAATAGTCATCCGCACCCAGCTCCAGGCCAAGAACGCGATCTAACTCACTGCCGCGGGCGGTCAACATGATGACCGGCGTTTGATGCTGCTGTCGTAGTTCTTTTAATGTATCGATACCGTTTTTCTTCGGCATCATTACATCCAGTAATAACAGGTCAATGGTGTTATCTATTATCTGTAACGCCTGCTCGCCGTCGTAGGCGACAACGACGTTAAAACCTTCCATTTCGAGCAACTCTTTCAATAAAGCGGTCAGCTCTTTATCGTCATCAACCAGCAGAATTTTATTCATGTTTTCTCTACCTCCAAGGGCAAAATACGACATAGATTAGCGCTATTCCATGACTTTACGTAGTTTTACATCCTCTGACGCATGTTTGCAGCAAGATGCGTAGACTCATGCTCATTGATTCACAAAATGACGTACCGCTCTGGAGAGTTATTGATGCAACAGTTCGCAACCTTATCTCTTGCTTCACTGCTTATGTTAGGCACTTTTACCGCCTTTGCAGCAGAGAGTGGAGATGCTCCGGTGAGCAGCGGCTGGCATATTGATGATTCCGCCACGAAAGGCGTATCCAGCCAGCAAGGTATGTTCGATGGCGTGAGGTTGACTGAGCAACAGCGTCAGCAAATGCGTGATTTGATGCACCAGAGTCGTCAGGACAAACCGGCGTTTAACATCGAAGATATTAAAGCCATGCATCAGTTGGTGACCGCAGAAACGTTTGATGAAGCGGCGGTGCGAACGCAGATAACCCGAATGATGAGTGTGCAGATTGAGCGTCAGATTCAGATGACCCGAGTGCGCAACCAAATGTATAACCTGCTGACGCCAGCACAGAAAGACATTTTAGAGCTGAAGCATAAGCAACGAATGAAAGAGATGCAGCAGCAGATATCCATGTTTAACCAGATGGCCGCGCCATCACCAGGCACCACAAGCGATACTGAGACAGAGAATCCCGAGTAGTAGTGTAGTAAGTAGTCTGTAAGCGTAGTGCAGTCCGAGTAGCAAATGTGTAGTAGGTACACACCCTGTTTTTCCTTGCCATAGACACCATCCCTGTCTTTTTGCCCTCCATGATGGAGGGCTTTTTTTTGGTTTTTTTTAACGTTGATGGCGCATCTTGGCGCTAATAAGTCTGTGTCCGATTTACGTGGGTAAGATCATTCTTCAGCATAGTGAAGTGCTGCCATTAACTGGCATAATACACATGTCATTCTCGGTCAATATCTTAACGGGATACACCTATTGGGCATGCGCAGGTGTGTTGGCCTATACTCGTCATACTTCAAGTTGCATGTACGTTGGCTGCGTTCACTCACCCGAATCACTTACTTGAGTAAGCTCATCGGGATGAAATGAGAGACATCCTGTCTCTCACCGGAGGCCAGCCTTTGGCTGGTCAAATTCGTTCCTGACGAATTTGTCCTTCTCTTGCCGCCTGCCTGAAACTTGAATTATTTAGAGTAGACACTCGTTAAGGCCGCGCTGGTTAGCGTCGATGTATAATCGTGGCCGAGAGAAACACTTATTGCCGATACTTGCTGATGAGAAAGAGCGGGTATATATCGTTATTATTGAGGTTTTCGCATGAAAAAAGTTACCGTTGCCGCAACACAAATGGCGTGTTCCTGGGATCTGCCCAAGAATATCGAAAACGCTGAAAAGCTGGTGCGACAAGCGCATGCAAAGGGCGCGCAGGTTATCCTGATTCAGGAACTGTTTGCCGCACCGTATTTTTGTATCGATCAGAGCCCAGAGCACTATGCGCTGGCGCAGGAGCTGGAAACCAGCCCGCTGATTAAGCACTTCTCCGCACTGGCGGCGGAGCTGAATGTGGTGTTGCCGTTGAGCTTCTTTGAGCGTGCTAATAACGCCTATTACAACTCGCTGGTGATGATTGACGCAGATGGTTCCGTGTTGGACGTTTATCGCAAAACACACATTCCGAACGGCCCGGCGTATCAGGAAAAGCAATTTTTCATTCCGGGCGACACGGGCTTTAAAGTTTGGCAGACACGCTACGCGAAAATCGGTGTGGGTATTTGCTGGGACCAGTGGTTCCCAGAAACCGCACGTAGCCTGGCATTGCAGGGCGCAGAGCTGATTTTCTATCCGACCGCCATTGGTTCCGAGCCCGCCTACCCAGATATCGACAGCCAGCCGCACTGGACTCGCGTTCAGCAAGGGCACGCCGCTGCGAATCTGGTGCCGGTGATCGCATCCAACCGCATCGGTACGGAAGCCAGCAAATATATCGACGGTCTGGAAATGACGTTCTACGGTTCTTCTTTCATTGCCGATCAAACGGGGGCGCTGTTGGCACAGGCCAATAAGACAGATGAAGCGATTCTGGTGCATGAATTTGATTTAGAAGCGATTGCTGCGCAGCGTGCGTCATGGGGCCTGTTCCGCGACCGTCGCCCGGAAATGTACGGCACCATTGCCACCTCTGACGGCAAGACCCGGAGATAAGTGATGTCACAGCTAGCTACTCCTCATCTTACCACGCCGCATCAGGATGGTTTTGCGATGCCCGCCGAGTGGGCACCGCATGATGCCGTGTGGATGATCTGGCCATATCGCACCGATAACTGGCGCGAGCAGGGCATTCCGGCGCAAAAAACGTTCGCGCGCGTGGCGGAAGCCATCGCCCAAAACACGCCTGTTATCATGGGCGTGCCTGCGCGTTACAGGGCGGATGCGCAACAAGTGATGCCGGTGAATGTTACGCTGGTGGAAATGGAAAGCGACGATGCATGGATGCGCGACACTGGACCCACTATCGTGCTGAATCAGACGGGCGAACGTCGGGGTATCGACTGGCAGTTCAATGCCTGGGGCGGTGAACTGGGCGGTCTGTATGAGGACTGGCGTCAGGATGAGAAAGTCGCGGCACAGGTGCTGGACTATCATCAGGCCGCACGCTATGCCGCGCCGCTGATTCTGGAAGGCGGCTCGATCCATGTCGATGGTGAAGGCACATTGCTGACCACAGCGGAATGCTTGCTCAATCCGAACCGTAATCCGCATCTGAGTAAGGCAGAAATCGAACAGCTGATGCGTGATTACCTCAGCATCTCGACGATTATCTGGCTGGAAGAGGGCGTGTACAACGACGAAACCGACGGGCATATCGATAACATGTGTTGTTTCGTGCGTCCCGGTGAAGTGGCGCTGCACTGGACGGATGATGAAAACGATCCGCAGTATGCACGCTCTGTCGCGGCCTATGAGGTACTGTCGGCCGCGCGGGATGCAAAAGGACGCGAGCTGAAAATCTGGAAACTACCTGCTCCCGGCCCGCTCCATGCGACTATCGAGGAAGCGCAGGGCGTGGACAGCGGCGATGCGATTGAGCGCCTTGCCGGTGCTCGTCTGGCGGGGTCTTATGTGAATTTCCTGATCAGCAACCAGCAGATTGTTTTCCCACTGCTGGATGAAAAGACGGATGACGTTGCACGCGATCTGCTGCAACAGATGTTCCCTGGCTACTTGATTAGCGGCGTGCCTGCGCGGGAAATCCTGCTGGGCGGGGGAAATATTCACTGCATTACGCAGCAAATTCCTGCGGCGAAGTAACGTTTCCTATTCTCTGGTGACGGGCAATCACGTTAGCCATGATTATTCCCCCTGTTAGCATGCTGCTCACAGGGGGATCATCTCATCAGAGTTAGCTCAAAAGGCTGGCTCTATGCGGGAGTGTGTAGAGCCCGCATCAAATTTTGATGTCGTTTGGGGAATGGTTTTTAAGCCAATCCGACATCGCTGCATCCATGCGGGTTTGCCAACCACGACCAGTAGCTTTGAATGCGGCGATAACTTCCGGTGAGTATCGAATACTCACTTGTATTTTTGGAGCCGGTTTAACGGGGCGTCCCTGTTTGCGCATGGCTTTCAGTTTGCTGAAAGGCATAAGCTGCACGTTCTCACCTTCAAGCGAGCGTGTATCAGGATCTTGCGCAATGGCTTCCTGAATTTTACGGTCTTCCTCATCGGTAGGGAGGATAGTACCCTGCTTAAGTTTTGGCATATTTTTCCACCTCCGCTTTAGTGGCTTTCCGCAAACTGATAATGCGGTAAATTTCTTCGTCGTCTCCATCGCTGTAAGTAAATACGACGACATAAATTCGGTTGTTGAGATAAGCAAGGCCGTAAGTGATACCGATGTAACGGTCTTCGCTGTAGTTACCAAGAGAGTCAGATGCGGCAACCATTCGGTCCCAATCAAGATATTTAGCATCGGCCAAGTACACACCGTGTTTTTGCTTATTACTCTGATTCTTAATCGGGTCGAATATGATTTTCATTTATTTATTGTAGCTACAATAAATATGAAGTCAAACGCATAGAAACAGCCAGATAAGCTGACAGTAAACCTAGTAGTGCTGACAGTTGAATGAGATAAAAAAAGCCGGTTGGCGCAATAGCGTGAACCGGCTTTTTGATCGGACGGACCTTTGGCCGCCCATTTTCGATAAAGCTTAGCCGCGTTTTGCGTCGGCTGCGGCTTTCACGATCACCGCAAAGGCATCGGCTTTCAGTGATGCACCACCAACCAGCGCACCGTCGATGTCCGGTTGGGTAAACAGCTCTGCTGCATTCGCCGCATTAACTGAACCGCCGTACTGGATGATCACTTGTTCGGCAACGGCAGCATCTTGCTTGGCAATGTGGTCACGGATGAATTTGTGAACGGCCTGAGCCTGTGCTGGGGTTGCAGATTTGCCGGTACCGATAGCCCATACTGGCTCGTAGGCTACCACGGTGTTTTCAAACGCTTTCGCGCCCAGCGTATTCAACACGGCATCCAGTTGACGTGCGCAGACGGCTTCCGTCTGGCCTGCTTCGTTTTCTGCTTCAGTTTCGCCAATGCACAGCACTGGAATCAGGCCTGCGTCCTTCAGCACGCCAAATTTCTTGGCAATGAATTCATCGCTTTCTTTGTGGTAGGTACGGCGCTCAGAGTGGCCGATGATGATGTATTTCGCACCGATATCTTTCAGCATTTCAGCAGAGGTTTCACCGGTGAAAGCACCAGAAAGATTCACGTCAACGTTCTGCGCGCCCAGTGCAATGCGGCTGCCTGCCAGTTGGTGATTAGCTTGATCGAGGTAGATAGCAGGGGGGGCAATGGCTACGCCACAACCGTCAACGGTGCTGAGCTCTTTACGCAGGCCCGCGATCAGTTCGTTGACCATGTTTGTGCTGCCGTTCAGCTTCCAGTTACCCATAACTAATGGATGTCGCATCTTTTTTCCTCCAGCCGGAATCGCGAATGAATCAATATGTTAATAAATCAATGTATTAATGAACCGATGCATAAATTTTACTGCCGTCAGGCAATATAACTTGCCCACAGTATAGAGACGAAATGTGACCGTGGCTCTGTTTTTCGTCATGAATTACCGTGTTGATCACGGTTCAGATAGCGTTAGCTTAATCGGTTCAACAGCAAAAGTTAGCCCTTTTTCGCCATCATCTGCAACCACATAACGCAAAGCTCCCTCCGTTTGCTGATAAAAGCGCTGTCCTTTGCCCTTTTCCAGCAATTCAGTGACCTTTTTCATACTTTGTTCTTCCGTCAGCGAAGGGGCGAACGTGCGTGCCAGTGCAGCCATATAGTCGATGGCCTGTTTACGGCGCACCGTTGTTTCTTGTTCGCTCTGTGGCTGCGGTAGCAAGGTGATTTGCAGCGTTTTGATTTTCCCTGTGCCTTTCTCCAATGCGGTTGAGGCATAGAGGTAGTCGTTGATTCGGCTGGCCGCCCGCGTCAACATGCTGGTGATATTACCGGTATCGACCACCCGAAATTCGCCGATCGGCAGCGTTGGGTTGCTCAGGTTGTAGCGAGAACGGAACTGTGTGATGGTTTGATCGAAGGTTGGCGCACCGGCTAGTAGGTACGGCGCATTGGATGAGGTTTTGGGCGGAAACGTCGGATCGGCTCCCGCGTGAGTCTGGTACAGCACCAGCGATGATAAAACCAACAGTGAAGCGATGCGTTTTCGTGTCATAGGGATTTAGGTCAGCCATATTCAGAAAATATGCAGGCCGATAACGGCGGAATACGTTCGATTAAAGCGGCATTTGTACGTCATTGTCAAAAATAGTCGGTGGTCGCCTGAAATCACATCAGCTTGTCAAAAAATAGGACATGACGGCCAAAAATCGCGTAAATATTGCAGGTAAACACCTCGGTTGAGGTAAAATCACCCACAATAAAGAAGATTTATTCGGCCAGACAGGCTAACAATTCAGGGCGTTATCGTTAATGACATTACAGCAATGGTGCTTCTCGTTTAAAGGTCGTATTGGTCGTCGTGATTTCTGGCTCTGGATGGGTATTTGGGTGGCGCTGATGGCGGTATTGTTTACGCTTTCTGGTCAACGCTGGCTGGACACGCAATTGACGGCGTTTGGTTTAGTGGTCTTGTTGTGGCCGACGGCGGCGATGATGGTGAAACGGCTGCACGACCGTAACAAAAGTGGCTGGTGGGCGCTGTTGCTAGTGGTGGCGTGGGTATTGGCTTCAGGGAATTGGTATATGTTCTCCGCCATCTGGCAGTGGGGCATTGGTCGCTTCTTGCCGATCCTGATTGTCGTGATGACATTGCTCGACTGCGGTGTTTTTCTGGGGACAAAAGGAGAAAATCGGTTTGGAGCAGAGGCGGAACCATTTCGCTTCCGCCGCTAATTAGAACAACTGGCTGTTTACCAATAGTTTTCGGCAGTCATATGACCGGGTCTGCGGCGCAGGTGTTTGGTCATGTTCCGCTCTTCTTTCAGCAACAGTTGAGTATCACGCACCATCTGCGGGTTACCGCATAGCATGACATGGCTGGTAGCGGTATCCATCGGCAAGCCTACTGCGGCTTCCAGCGTACCGTTGCTGATCAACGTAGGAATACGTCCTGTCAGCGAACCTGCTTCCTCTTCCCGGCTAACCACCGTTTGAATATGCAGCTTACCATGGTAGCGCTGCTGTAATTGCTGCATCAGCGGCAGATAGCTCAGATCGCGTGAGAACCGGGCGGCGTGAACCAGCACGATGTTCTTAAAGCGTTCCAGCCCCTTGCCTTCCTGAAGGATGGACAAATAGGGGCCGATCCCCGTCCCTGTTGCCAGCATCCACAGCGTTTCACAGTCAGGAATCTCTTCCAGCACGAAAAAGCCAGCGGCCTCCTTGACGATCATGACTTCCGAACCGGGTTGCATGGCATGTAAATGAGGACTCAGTTTGCCTTCCGGCACCGTCACCAGATAGAACTCAAGCGTAGGATCGCTGGGTGCGTTCACGTAGGAATACGCGCGCTGCACCTTTTCACCCTCAATCTCCAGCGCCAACTTGCCATATTGCCCGGCAGTGAATGAATCGACGGGTGCATGCACCCGAATGCTAAACAGACTTTCTGTCCAGTTTTCCACCTGAATCACTTTGCCTGTCACCCATTCAGCCATATTTTTCTGCTCCTGTTGTACCCGTCATACTTCAAGCTGCATGTGCGTTGGCAATACTCGGCTCATCTCTGAGCCTCGCCCTGGGGGGCCGCCGCAAGCGGCGTTCAAATTGGCTAAGCCAATTTGTTCTTACTCACCCCAGTCACTTACTTGAGTAAGCTCCTGGGGACTCGCGCGATTGCCGCCTGCCTGCAACTCGAATTATCTAGGGTATCGACGCCACTATTTGTGCATGTAAGTTGTGCGTCTACGATACGCCATTTATTAACAACTGTGAAACAATCAGTCAGCGACGGTGGCCTGCTATAGCAAGAACTCGTGCAGCGTACGATCCTTACGATCCAGATAGTGCGTCGATTTAATTCGGCGGATCGTGCGGGATTTGCCGCGGATCAGCAGCGTTTCCGTGGTTGCCATGTTGCCTTTACGCGCGATCCCATCCAGCAAGTCACCTTTGGTGATGCCCGTTGCGGAGAAAATCACGTTGTCGTTGCGTGCCATGTCGTCGAGCTTGAGAACACCACCCGCTTCGATGCCCATTTGCCGACAGCGTGCAAGCTCGTCTTCACCGATGCGGCGGTTTTCAGCGCTATCGCCTTTGACTTCATGACGAGCCAGCAAACGTCCTTGCATGTCGCCATCGAGCGCACGGATAACCGCTGCCGAAATCACGCCTTCTGGCGCACCGCCGATACCGTACAACACGTCAACTTCGCTGTCCGGCATGCAGGTTAGGATGGATGCGGCTACGTCGCCGTCTGGAATAGCGAACACTTTCACGCCCAACTGCTGCATTTCTGCGATGCAGGCATCATGGCGCGGTTTAGCCAGCGTAGTGACGGTTAACTGGCTGAGCGGTTTACCCAGCTTCAGCGCGATATTGCGCAGGTTGTCCGTCAGCGGCAGGTTGAGGTCAATCGACCCTTTGGCCTCAGGCCCGACAATCAGCTTTTCCATGTACATGTCTGGTGCGTGCAGAAACGCGCCTTTTTCGCCGACGGCCAGCACAGCGAGCGCATTCGCCTGACCCATTGCCGTCATCCGTGTGCCTTCAATCGGATCGACAGCGATATCAACGGCATCGCCCAGGCCGGTACCAACCTGTTCACCGATGAACAGCATGGGCGCTTCGTCGATTTCCCCTTCGCCGATGACAATCTGACCGTTGATATTGACCTGATTCAGCATGATTCGCATCGCCTGTACGGCGGCATTGTCGGCGGCATTCTTGTCGCCACGACCTAACCACTTATAGCCTGCCAGCGCGGCTGCTTCAGTGACGCGCGAGAACTCGATGGCTAATTCACGTTTCATAAATACCTGTCTGTTGTCGATCGGGAAAGGAAGAGATGTGGACGAGGATTTTATCACAACGGGGGAAGAGGGAGGCTGAATGATAGGGAAAAAACGGGCGCGACAAACGCGCCCGATAGGAGGAATTAGGCGTCGTGCTCTTCCCAGTTACGGGCGCGGGCAACGGCTTTCTGCCAGCCGCTGTAGCGCACGTTACGCTCCACCGTTTCGATGCTAGGGCGGAATTCACGCTCAATAGTCGCTTTGCTCTTCACTTCATCGAGATCGTTCCAGAAGCCCGTGGCAAGGCCAGCCAGGAAAGCAGCACCCAGCGCGGTGGATTCACGCACTTCTGGACGTTCCACGAGCGTGCCGAGGATATCGGATTGGAACTGCATCAGGAAGTTGTTGGCGACGGCGCCACCGTCAACACGCAGTGATTTCAGACGCGTACCGGCATCTGCCTGCATCGCATCCAGCACGTCACGCGTTTGGAAGGCGATGGATTCCAGCGTTGCACGGATGATGTGGTTAGCATTCACGCCACGGGTCAGGCCGAAGATCGCGCCACGGGCATACGGGTCCCAATAAGGGGCACCCAAGCCGGTGAAGGCTGGTACGACATAGACGCCGTTGGTGTCCTTCACTTTCGTTGCGAAGTACTCGGAATCCATAGAGTCACCGATCAGTTTCAGCTCGTCACGTAGCCATTGGATAGAGGCACCGCCAACAAACACAGAGCCTTCCAGCGCGTAGTTCACCTCGCCGCGCGGGCCGCAGGCGATGGTGGTCAGCAAACCATGTTTGGACTGAACGGCTTCTTTACCCGTATTCATCAGCAAGAAACAGCCAGTACCGTAGGTATTTTTCGCCTGCCCAGGATTGACGCAAAGCTGGCCGTACAACGCCGCCTGCTGGTCACCTGCGATACCGGCGATAGGAATACGCGTGCCGCCTTTACCGCCGATGTTGGTCTGACCGTAGACTTCTGAAGACGCGCGCACTTCCGGCAGCATTTCGCGCGGAATATCCAGCGCTTCCAGCATGCGGGCATCCCATTCCAGCGTATGAATGTTAAACAGCATGGTGCGGGAGGCGTTGGTGTAATCTGTCACATGAACGCGCCCTTGCGTCATTTTCCAAATCAGCCAGGTATCAATCGTACCAAACAGTAATTCACCACGTTTTGCGCGTTCGCGGGAGCCTTCAACGTGGTCCAGAATCCATTTTACCTTGGTACCAGAAAAGTAGGGGTCGACCACCAGTCCGGTGGTGTTGCGAACGTACTCTTCCATACCGTCTTTTTTCAGCTTCTCGCAAATTTCAGCGGTACGGCGACACTGCCAGACGATCGCGTTATAAATCGGTTTCCCGCTCTCTTTTTCCCAGACGACGGTGGTTTCCCGCTGATTGGTGATACCAATACCCGCGACTTCATCTGCGCTGATATCGGCCTTGGCCAGCACTTCGACCAGCGTCGAGCTTTGTGTCGCCCAAATTTCCATAGGGTCATGTTCTACCCAGCCGGCTTTTGGATAGATCTGGGTGAATTCACGCTGTGACACGCTAATGATATTGGCGTCATGATCCAGTACGACAGCACGGGAACTGGTTGTGCCCTGATCGATAGCAACAATGTATTTTTTTTCCGGGTTCATAAATCCAATCCTGTAATGATTAACCGTGAAATAGGATGGTCGTGGCGTTAAGTTTAACGGCTTTCACGACGCGTGGTAGCTTCTGCCTCGGGTTCGCACACATCGCATGGCAGATTACGGCCAATCAGTGCGCGATAACCGAAGGCACCCAGACAGGCACCGATGATGGGGCCAAAAACAGGAACCAGGAAGTAAGGGATTTCGCGTGCGCCAGTGAAGGCGACGTTGCCCCAGCCCGCCAGGAACGCGAACAGCTTAGGACCAAAGTCACGCGCCGGATTGAGGGCGAAGCCGGTCAGCGGCCCCATAGATGCACCGATGACGGCAATCAGAATACCGATCAGCAGAGGAGCGAGCGGCCCGCGTGGGATGCCGTTACCGTCGTCGGTGAGCGCCAGAATCAGGCACATCAGAATCGCGGTGATGACGGTCTCAACCAGAAGCGCCTGCATCACGGAAATGTGCGGGTTCGGGTACGTTGAGAAAATGCCCGCTAAATTCAGGCTTTCTGTGCTGCCACGTACCATATTGTTAGTTTGTTCAAAATCCACAAACAGGTTGTAATACAGACCGTAGACCAGTGCGGCGGCACAAAATGCGCCTGCAATCTGCGCCACAATGTAAGGCACAACCTTGCGTCCATCGAAGCAGGCAAACAGCCACAAGGCGATAGTGACGGCCGGGTTGAGGTGAGCGCCGGAAATGGCGGCGGTCAGATAGATTGCCATCGCAACCCCCAGACCCCAAATGATGCTGATCTCCCACTGTCCGAAGCTGGCTCCCGCCAGTTTTAATGCGGCGACGCAGCCGACACCGAAGAAAATCAGCAGGCCAGTGCCGAGAAACTCGGCGATGCACTGGCCTTTTAGCGTTGAACGTTCTGCTTGGCTCATATTTTTTTCCTGCTGGGTAACGTACAGAGTGGTAGGTCTAAGGATACCGTTGGTGGCATCCCCTGTTTTAAATGTATTTATGATGTGAATTTATCGTTAATGCTCGAAAACGAGAAATATCGAAATTGAAATGTGTGTTGTGTGTCAAAAAAATGAGCGTATTCGCTTATAAAATGACTCGCAGTGGTTTTTCGTCCACGGTTAATAGTAACGTTCAGGTTAAATTTATTAACACAATAGGGGTAACGGGGAAGCGAATGGGGTAGTTTTCAGCCTACGCCGCCCATTTTTCCGTTTCGGCTGTCCGTTTTTCAGTTTGTACTGCCTGTTTTTCAGTTTGTACTGATAGTGTTACGTAAGAAAAGCTGCCACACTCGCGTAGTGGGGGATGTACGCTAGACAGGGCGCCATTGGCTACATACAATTTCGCTATGGTCTGTCTTGCCAGCCGTCCCACGGTCAGGATTATGTTTGTGGGCGGATGACGCGACACCGTGAGTGTTGGTTACAGAGTCCGAAAGCCAGCGTTAACCGATCTTTGCCTTGTTGCGATTAAAAGGGGTTTGAAGAATGTCATTTGAAGTGTTTGAAAAGCTGGAAGCGAAAGTTCAGCAGGCGATTGATACCATCACGCTGTTGCAAATGGAAATTGAAGAGCTGAAAGAACAGAACAACACACTGTCGCAGGATGTTCAGGCGGCAGCGGGTTCACGTGAAGCGCTGGTGCGCGAGAACGAGCAGTTGAAAGAAGAGCAAGTGGTATGGCAAGAGCGCCTGCGCGCGCTGTTAGGCAAAATGGAAGAAGTCTAATCAGGCTTGCTGGCTCAGATGCCGGAACGGCTTAGCGATTGAGCCAAATAAAAAAGGGCGTATATCGCCCTTTTTTGTGGTGATGCTACCGCAACGAAAGCGCGGAAATTCAACGATATTATTCAATATCCAGTGGGTCTTCCGACAGAATAATGCCTGTATTATCGGCATACAGATGGTCGCCGGAGAAGAAGGTTACGCCGCCGAAGTTGACGCGGATATCGCTTTCGCCAATGCCTTCGCTGCCTGCACCGACCGGAATGGCTGCCATAGCCTGAATACCAATATCCAGTTCCGCTAAATCGTCAACCTGACGCACCGCGCCATAAACGACAATGCCTTCCCACTCGTTTTGTGTCGCCAACCGGGCGATTTCCGCGTTGATCAACGCACGGCGCACTGAGCCCCCACCATCGATCAGAAGTACGCGCCCAAGGCCGTTTTCTTCAAGGAGATCGAAAAGCAGGCCGTTATCCTCGAAACATTTCACCGTGGTGATTTTGCCACCAAATGAGGTACGCCCGCCAAAGTTGGAGAACAGAGGCTCAACAACATTCACCTCTTCGTGGTAGATATCGCACAGCTCGGAAGTATCGTATTTCATAGGATTAACGTCAGGTTGCCGCCGGGATCATGAGTATATCCCTTTCTGGCGGCTGTTGGCAAAATCATCAAATGTTAACTTGATGCGCATCAGTAAATACGCATCGTTTCTTGCCCGCGCTCACTTTACCCGCACTAACTCAGTATCACACCCACGGCGAACAGAATGTTGGTCAGCAGCGCGCCTTTCACCGTTTTTTCCAGCATCGGGCGCATACTGAATGCGCTGGTTTCACGCAGTACATAGCGCGCCTGCTTAATCAGCAGCGGGAGTGCCAGAATAAACAGCCAGCCTGCCAGACTGTGCAGATAAAACGTCGCGAACAGGCCAAGACAAACCGGTGCCAGCAGTAGCAACATCGTGTGGTAGAAGCGTGCTTTTTCCGCCCCAAGACGCACCGCCAGCGTGTTTTTTCCACTAAGACGATCGTTGTCGATATCACGCAAATTGTTGATATTCAGTACCGCTGTTGCCAGCAGGCCGCAGGCCGTTGCAGGCAGCATCACGACGCTGTCAAAATGGCCTGTTTGTAGATAATACGACCCTGCTACGCTGAGCCAGCCGAAAAAGATCAACACCGAGATATCGCCAAGCCCGATATAGCCATAAGGTTTGTTGCCGACGGTATAGGTGATCGCGGCAAAAATCGCTAGCAGCCCCAGAATCAGGAAGCCAAAGATATCCGCAGGCTTTTCACACGCCAGAATCACCAAGCTAACACCGGAAATGATGGTAAGCGCCACGGTCACGATGAGCGCATTGCGCAGCTGTGACAGCGTAATAGCACCGGTTTGGATACCACGTAACGGCCCGATGCGTTCCTCGGTATCGCTACCTTTTACCGCATCCCCATAGTCGTTCGCCAGATTGGAGAGGATTTGCAGCAGTCCGGCGGTCAACAACGCCAGTAATGCTACGCCCGGTTTAAAGCTGCTATGCCAACTCGCAATCGCCGAGCCGGTGACGATGGATGCAAAAGCTAATGGCAACGTTTTTGGACGCAGACTATCCAGCCAGGCTTTGGTTTTGCTGCTATGGGTCGATAAGGTCATGGTGTGCTTCAATTTTTATTGACGATTCAATTGCGTGAATCATCCGTTTATAAACAAAAAAAGTCAGTGATGGCGGCGTCAGAAACAAAAGTGGGAGGCCAACGCCTCCCACTTTATCGTTAATCGTGCGATCCGCGAAAACGGATTATAAGATAAATCGACTCAGATCTTCATCTGCTACTAATTCATCCAGATGATTACGTACGTAATCTGCATCAATGGTAACGCTTTGACCGTGCATTTCGCTGGCGTCGTAAGATACATCTTCGATCAGACGCTCCATTACGGTGTGTAAACGGCGTGCACCGATATTCTCGGTGCTTTCGTTGACCTGCCAGGCCGCTTCGGCAATGCGGCGGATACCATCGGCGGTGAACGAAATATCCACGCCTTCCGTTGCCATCAGCGCTTTATACTGTTCAGTCAGCGAAGCACTGGGTTCTGTCAGGATGCGCTCGAAATCTTCCGTCGTCAGCGCCTGCAATTCCACACGAATCGGCAGACGTCCCTGTAGTTCTGGAATCAGATCGGACGGGCTGGCAACCTGGAACGCGCCAGACGCGATAAACAGGATATGGTCAGTTTTGACCATACCGTGCTTGGTCGATACCGTGCAGCCTTCAACCAGCGGCAGCAGGTCACGCTGAACGCCTTCACGAGAAACATCCGGGCCGGAGCTTTCGCCACGCTTACAGATTTTGTCGATCTCGTCGATGAACACGATACCGTGCTGCTCAACGGCTTCAATCGCCTGTTGTTTCAGCTCTTCTGGGTTCACCAGTTTGGCGGCCTCTTCTTCTATCAGCAGCTTGAAGGCCTCTTTGATTTTGACCTTACGGGCTTTCTGCTTCTGTCCTGCCAGATTCTGGAACATGGACTGTAGCTGATTAGTCATCTCTTCCATGCCCGGAGGTGCCATGATCTCTACGCCAACGGGGGCGGCAGCCAGATCGATCTCGATCTCCTTGTCGTCCAACTGACCTTCACGCAGTTTCTTGCGGAATGCCTGACGTGTTGCTGAGGGTTCCTGAGCGCTTTCTGCCTGTCCCCAGTTATTTTTCGCCGGAGGAATCAGCACGTCCAGAATACGATCTTCTGCCATTTCTTCCGCACGAAAACGATTTTTTTCGATGGACTGATGGCGCACCATTTTGATCGCGGAATCTGTCAGATCGCGGATGATGGAATCCACTTCTTTGCCGACATAGCCGACTTCAGTAAATTTGGTCGCTTCCACTTTGATGAACGGCGCATTGGCGAGCTTCGCCAGACGGCGAGCGATTTCGGTTTTACCTACGCCGGTTGGGCCGATCATCAGAATATTTTTAGGCGTTACTTCATGGCGGAGTGCTTCGTCCAACTGCATACGGCGCCAGCGGTTACGCAGCGCGATGGAAACAGCGCGTTTGGCTTTATTCTGGCCGATAATATAACTGTCGAGTTCGCTGACTATCTCGCGCGGGGTCATTTCAGACATGGTTGATCCTTACGCCTTGGAGGCTAATTCTTCTATCGTGTGGAACTGGTTGGTGTAGATACAGATGTCGCCAGCAATCCCCAAAGATTTCTCGACGATATCGCGGGCACCCAGTTCGGTATTTTCCAGTAAAGCGCGCGCGGCGGCTTGCGCGTAAGGACCGCCTGAACCAATGGCGATCAGATCGTTTTCAGGCTGTACGACATCACCATTACCGGTAATGATCAGTGAGGCATTTTCGTCTGCGACGGCTAACAGGGCTTCCAGCTTGCGTAGCATACGGTCGGTACGCCAGTCTTTCGCTAACTCGACAGCGGCTTTCACCAAATGGCCCTGATGTAATTCCAGCTTGCGCTCAAAAAGCTCAAAAAGGGTGAAAGCATCCGCGGTGCCACCGGCAAAACCAGCGATGACGCGGTCATGATAGAGACGACGTACTTTACGCACGTTGCCTTTCATCACAGTATTGCCCAGAGTCGCCTGTCCATCACCGCCAATAACCACTTGGCCATTGCGGCGTACGCTTACAATTGTTGTCACGAGTCAGTCCCCGTTTGAAGAAAAAGATCCCCGCATGACGCGGGGCACATTGATGTTATAGATGGGGGAACGAGTGGGGTTTTTCAACCCCCGCTGGCGAGAGGAATACAGTTTGATGCGCCCGCGCCTTTAAGACGTTGGATCATGCTGTCTGCGGCAGCACGGTTGTTGTAAGGTCCTAACATAATACGGTTCCAGCCGCCGTTGGAGGTGATGCGGCTTTCGATACCTGCAAACGCCAGCTGTGCTCTCACTGATTCGGCAGGGTCCATGGTTTTAAAGGAACCACACTGAATCGCCCAGCGTTGCGTTTTTTCAACTTTTGGTGCTTCAGGCTGTTTGACCGGCTGTGGCTTCGGTGCTTCCTGCTTTGGTGCCTCTTGTCGTGGAGCTTCTTGTCTTGGCACCACTTGCGTGACCGTTGGTGCTCGCGTTGCAGGCTGTGTCGTCACGACGGGTGGCTGCTGCATCGATTGCGTCGGTGGCTTAATGGTCACCTGCGAGCGTGGAACCTGCGTCTGGTCGTTATACGGTACTTCGGAAAGCTGTGTCGGTTGGCGACGCATATCAGACTGCATCTGTTCCAATAGCTGACGCTGTTCATCCGTCAACTGCACCGGCGAGCGGATCTCTCCACCCGCCGAAGGCTCCGTAGGTGCCGTGACGCCCAACTGACGATTTTCCAGTTCTTTGATGTAACGCCAACGTTCTTCCGGCTTGGGTGGCAGGCCATTACCTTTGCCCACGTTCTGATGCGGAAGGACGGGGGACTCTTCGGGTTTATTATGGGCGATGAAGTACAGACCGCCCGCGAAGGTGACCAAAACAGCAACAGCAAGCGCGACCATCGTTTTGGACGCACCTGAAGCGTTGCCTTTTTTTCGGCTATTTGTCGTTTTCCGACGCGTTCCTGATGAACGTCCCCGGCTCACGTAGTCTCTTTGTGCCACTGTCGTTTCGCTGTGAATTGATAGGTAAATGTACCCGTCATACTTCAAGTTGCATGTGCGTTGGCTGCGTTCACTCACCCGAATCACTTACCTGAGTAAGCTCATCGGGATTCCTTCCCTTGCCGCCTTCCTGAAACTCGAATTATTTAGGGGATAACATAATTAGGGGGTCATGTTACTGAACCCTCAAATATTTGACCAGCACCTGAAGTCTTAAAGCCTGTTACGGACGTAATTCGGGGCGGCGACGCTGTCGCGTATGACCAGCTCACTGGACAACAGACGGGAACCGCTTTGTACCGTATTACCTTGTAACTGCTCTAAGAGTAGCAGCATTGCCTCGCGTCCGATCTGATAGCGTGGTTGGGCGACAGAAGTCAGAGGCGGCCAACAATACTGCGCTTGCTCGATGTCGTCGAAACCGATAATGGAGAGATCGCGTGGGATGTCCAGCCCCATTTTACGGGCCTGTGCCAGTACGCCCAGCGCCATGAGATCGCTATGGCAGAAGATAGCGCTGGGCGGCTGAGGATGTTGCATCAGAGCAATCAGACCGTTGATCCCCGTTTCGTAGGTGAAATCGCCCCGAAAAATATATTGGTTATCGATAAGCATGCCATTGCGACGCAGAGCCTGAATGTACCCTTGCAAGCGATATTGACTCAGATGCATGTGCTCCGGGCCGGCAATGCAGGCGATGCGCTGGTGACCGGCCTGATACAGATAATGTACGGCTTCAAAGGCGGCGGTCAGATTATCGATATGCACGGTTGGCAGCGCCAGATCCGGTGAGAACTCATTCGCCATCACCATCGGTGGCAGATTACGCTGCTCTTCCTGGCCGGCATCAAATGGCAGGTTAGAGCCGAGCAACACCATACCGTCGATCTGTTTAGTGATAATCAGATCGACGAAGGTTTTTTCCCTTTGATGCTGGTGCGCGCAGTCGCCAATCAATACCAGATAGCCGTGTTCGGCAGCCGTTTCCTCGATCCCGCGAAATATTTCGGAGAAATAGGGATCGCAGATGTCGGGTACGATCGTCAGGATCGTGCGCGATTCGTTACGCTTGAGGTTGCGGTTGAGTGCGTGAGGCGAATAGCCAACGGCGATGACAGCCTGCTCGACCTTCCTGCGGGTGGTCGCAGAGACTTTTTCCGGGTTCATTAACGTTCTGGATACGGTGGCGGTGGAAACGCCCGCCTCATCCGCCACGTCTTTCATCGTCGCCGTGGTGACGCCTTTCTTCTGCTTCAACGCTTTTCTCCTTGCGTCAGCGTTAACTGGCGCTGACGGCCAGCAGAATGTTCCTGTCTGCTGACGCTCTATGATTACGGGTAATGCTGTCTGGCACGCATACTAAGGGAATGGTGCCGCGCCTCAGGATACTGCCTGCGCAGACAGTGATAACAGATTGAACGCAGGTTTTGTTGCTTAATTTGCACAGAAAGTGTGATGGATATCGTGTTCTCGACGCCGATCGCAAAAATGTGTGGCAAGAAACCTGACATGGCTTAACAGGAAACGCTAACCGTCCGTGGGGTCGACATCCAGCACCCATTTCACTTTACGTGCCTGCGGCAACGTACCGATTAGCGCCAACGATGTTCTAACCAGTTTCTGTAACAACGCTCTGGAGGGGTGCTGTAGCAGGAGTTGCCAGCGGAAGCGCCCTGCACGTTTGGGCTGTAAAGCGGGCACCGGGCCCAACAGCCAGAGTGATTCATCCCGTAGGGGGCTGGCTTCCAGTAAGTTACGCAATTGCTGGAGAAATAAGGCGGCCTGCTGATTATCATGATCGTCAGCGCGGAAGAGGATATGGCTGGTAAACGGCGGCAGAAAAACACTCTTTCGTTCAGTAAGTGCCTGACTGGCAAAGGCATCGTAGCCTTGGTGCAGCAGCGTCTGTAATAACGGGTGTTCTGGGTGGTGTGTTTGCAACGCCACCTCGCCCGCTTTGCCTGCGCGCCCCGCGCGACCCGCCACCTGAGTATAGAGCTGCGCAAAACGTTCGGCTGCGCGGAAGTCGGCGGAGAACAGCGAACCGTCAACGTCCAGCAAGGCCACCAGCGTTACATCAGGGAAATGGTGGCCTTTTGCTAACATCTGTGTACCGATAAGAAGGCGTGCGCCTCCTTGTCTGACCTGCGAGAGCTGCTGCTCAAGCGCACCTTTACGGCTGGTGGTATCACGATCGATGCGGGTGATTGGGACATCGGGAAAGAGCGGGGCAAGGCTTTGCTCTAACTGCTCGGTGCCCAGACCGACGGGTACCATATTGGTCGAGCCGCAGCCGGGACACTGTTGTGGAACCGGACGCTGGCTGTCGCAGTGGTGGCAGCGCAACATCTTCTGGTGCTGGTGGTAGGTATAATAGTGATCGCAGCGCTGGCACTCGGCAATCCAACCGCACTCATGGCACATGACTACGGGGGCGAATCCGCGCCGATTAAGGAACAAAATAACCTGATTATCGTTCGTCAGATGGTGACGGATACGGGTAATCAGCGGCTGAGATAATCCTGCCGTCAGCGGCAAACTTTTCAGATCGATAACGTGTTGTTTGGCTAGTGCGGCGTTGCCCGCTCTTTTGGTCAGGTTTAATCGGCGATACTTGCCGATCTGGACGTTATGCAGCGTTTCCAGTGCGGGCGTCGCTGTTCCCATCACGATCGGAATATCTTCCTCTCTGGCGCGGAAGACGGCCAAATCACGGGCGTGATAGCGCCAGCCTTCCTGTTGTTTATAGGAACTGTCGTGCTCTTCATCGATCACAATCAGCCCTAAACGGGCAAAGGGGGTAAATAGTGCCGATCGCGTTCCGATGACGATCGCCGCTTCGCCGCTGCGGGCGCGCAGCCAAACCGCGAGACGTTCGCTGTCGTTGAGTGCCGAGTGCAGCACATCCACCGGGGCGTTAAACCGTTCTCGGAAGCGGGCGATAGTTTGCGGCGTCAGGCCAATTTCCGGCACTAATACCAGCGCCTGTTTGCCCTGTGCCAGCACGTTTTCCAATACGCTGAGATAGACTTCGGTTTTGCCCGAGCCGGTGATACCCGCGAGCAGCCAGGCGGCAAAGTGGTTATCTTCGCTGCGGATAGCGCCGACGGCGGTGGCCTGTTCAGTATTCAGGCGTAAGCGGTCGGTGGCCAGGCTAAAGCTTTGACGCCAGTCGTGGGGCGTTTGCTCTGCGGCCCGTAATTCGCACAGCCCTTTGCTGCGCAACGCCTGCAACGCCGTCTCCGTCAGCCCGATTTCGCTCACCTGATGACGATAAAGCGGTGATTGAAGTAAGGCCGCCAGCGCCTGCTGCTGCTTGGCGGCGCGTTTGAGCGTGCTGAGCGGCGTCGCCCGGCCTTGCTCGGTGGCAAACCACTGCCAGAGCGGCGCGCGGTGTGCGGGTTTCCCCTGGCGCAGTAATATCGGCAACGCATGAAACAGCACTTCACCAATCGGGTAGTGATAGTACTCGACGGCCCACAGTAAAATACGCCACAGACTGGGGGGAAACAGCGGCTGTTCGTCCAGCACATCGTGCACGGGTTTTAATTGCTCAAGCGGAAGTTCGCTGGTGTCGCTCAGTGCGGTAATAATGCCGATGGCTTTACGGTTACCAAAAGAGACACTGACGCGAGTGCCAACCTGCGGAGTCACTCCTCCTGTGGGTAGCAAATAATCGAATGTACGTGCCAGTGGCACGGGCAAAGCGACCTGAGCGACAGACATGGCTTCTCCGTGGTAGTCGACGTGATTTGCGTGGCGATAAATGACATAACCGAGCGGTCTGTATCATGCGCGACGCGGGGTGAAAATAACGCAAGGCGCTAGTGTACATGCTGAGAGGGATAATGTGTGGCTGCGATTGCATCGGGGTAGCAGATTCTGTATGATCCGCCGCCATTGTGCCGTTTGCATAATGAAACTTACTTATACAACTTTCGTGTGGTGTCTGGCGGAACAGGGCTGGATAGCGACACGGCCTTAACTGAGGTTTCCCCATGAAAAAAGGTATTCACCCGAATTATTCTGCAGTTACTGTAACTTGCTCTTGCGGTAACGTGATCAAAACCCATTCTACCGTGGGTCGTGACCTGAACCTGGACGTTTGTGGCGAATGTCACCCGTTCTACACTGGCAAACAACGTGATGTTGCAACCGGTGGCCGTGTTGACCGCTTCAACAAGCGTTTCTCCGTACCAGGCGCTAAAAAATAAGTTCTACTGGCCAATAGGTACAGTAACTTTCTGCAAAGGCACCAACAGGTGCCTTTGTTGTTTCTGGTGGCTCAGTGCTGTTCATCGGGAAGACGAGATTCGCTCTAATGCCGCCTGCGCGAGAAAACCTGAGCGGCTTTTAAATTCAGGATTACTCGCCACGCAACGATCAATTCGGTCAATCAGTGATTTAGGCAGCGTGACGTTAATTTTTTCTGAACCGCCCATTAAACGCGTCACATCGATATCAACAACCGCCCACGTGTACCCAGTGTATTCTGCGCTTTTTGCCAATTGGCCTACTGAAGACACGGTGGGAATATCCTGACCCATCTCGATCAGCAGTTCGATATGTCCGGTAATCGCCTCTTTAGCATTCGCGATGGCATCGTCTAGCGTATCGCCTGCAGAAAAACAGCCCGGTAGATCTGGCACTGTTACGCCGTATGCGTGGGTATCGTCGCCTGCTTCAATTGCAATCGGATAAAACATAATTAAGCCTCTTCGAGTCAGCGATGATCATATTCCTGCTTGTTTCCTGATGCTTTTTACCGTACCTATCGGTAAATCTTTCTTAGGGTGGGGGATTGTGACTAACCCCGGTTTACTAGGATGCATAAAATGGTGGTGGCTTCCGTTCACTCTTATCAGTTCCCACCCATCGGCCTTGATTTCTGCTATTAACGTCCTGCTATCCATCCCTGCACCCCGTTGCCCTTTAATACGATAAAGATAACCCCAATAACTCCATCTGGCAATGTTTTGGAGTTATTGGAGTTATTTCATCCCTGCTGACGTTTTACCAGCATCCCCAGAACGAAGATACCACCCAATCCCGCAGTAATAATCCCGATGGGCAATTCCTGTGGTGCCAGTAGCTGTCGGCTGAGCCAATCGCCGCCGCACAGCAGTATCGCTCCCAGCACGGCGGTCATCGGCAGAAGCTTCTTGTGTAGCACGCCGCTCAGCGGGCGAGCCAGATGGGGAATCATCAGGCCGATGAAACCGATCACGCCAGTCAGCGCGACTAGCAGTGAGGTGGCGAACGCACAGCAGATGAAGATTTCCACCCGTACGCGAGAC
The DNA here is from genome assembly GCF_021432585.1 of Pectobacterium sp. IFB5596. Taxonomy (NCBI): domain Bacteria; kingdom Pseudomonadati; phylum Pseudomonadota; class Gammaproteobacteria; order Enterobacterales; family Pectobacteriaceae; genus Pectobacterium; species Pectobacterium sp. IFB5596. The sequence goes on along the minus strand of NZ_LXFY01000030.1, from coordinate 16,544 downwards.
AGATTCACCCCCATGGAAGCCGCAGTTTGCCCGCCAGCCAACAGCGCGTCGAGCGCTCGCCAGCGCAGGGCGGTGAGGCCAAATAGCAGCACAACGCTGAACAGCGCGAAAGGTAACGTGTCCCAACGGGCAAGGCCCAGCCCACCCAATGACCAGAAAAGAATCGAACTGGCAGCCCGCTGATCGCCGGAAAACACCAAATAATTTGTCAGCGCGCCGAACAGAAATGAGATTGCCAATCCGCAGATGATGAGGCGCTCTGCGCCCCGCGCCTGTTGCAGCAGAAACAGCACGGTCACGGCGACGGCCGATAAGAGTCCGCCGCAGAAGGCCGCCATCGGTAGCGCCCAGTCACCGAGCTGCTCACCAAAGCGCGTGATGACCGCTACGGCACCCGCTGAGGCACCGGCAGAAAGGCCGAACAGAAAAGGGTCAGCCAGATCGTTACGGGTTGCTGTTTGCAAAAAGGCACCGACCATCGCTAACCCCGCGCCGCACAACGCTGCCAGCAGGCTGCGGGGAATACGCAGTTCCAGAATGATGCGTGAGGTCATCGGCGAGACGTCTGCTGACGATAACCCCACTACGCTGGCGACCTGCGTAAGAGGGATCGTCGTGCTGCCTGTCGCGATATTTAACAGCATCAGCCCAACCAGTATCAGCAGCGCGATAGCGAAGGTCGCAACATAACGTGAAGACGTTGGGCTCACTTAAAGGCATCCGGGTAAAGGGCGTGTGCCAGTTTATCGACGGCAGTGATATTCGCGGGCCCCGGTGTGAGCTCCGCATATTGCAGCTTCAGATAACGATGCTGTTGTACGGCTGGGGTAAATTTCATCAGCGGGTGTGATTCCAAAAATTCCCTTAACGCTTCTGCGCCGTTGCCTGTCTGGTAATCCAGCAAAATAATAAAGTCAGGCTCGCGCGCTGCCACGCTTTCCCATGATGTGGAAGCCCAACTCGTTGCCATATCGTCCATCACATTCTTGCCACCCGCAGCCTCAATGATGGCGGTTGGCATGGCGAATTTCCCGCTGGTAAAAGGTTTATCTTCACCCGAGTCATACAGAAAAATTTTCTGTTTTGGCCGATTGCCGATACGGGTTTGCAGGGCGGCAAGGCGCTGTTTCCACGTGTCGATCTGTTCCTGAGCCTGTTCCTGCTTACCGAAGATTTTCCCCAGCTTCAGCAGGTCGCCATAGAGCAGATCCATAGTGGCTTGCGGACGCGGCTGTTGCTGCTCGGTGAACACGCAGCTTTCGCTGAGCACCAGCGTTTGAATACCATATTTTTGCAGCGATTGCGGTGTGACTTCTCCGCCGACTTTCATGCCGTAGTTCCACCCAGCAAAGAAGAAATCCGGATGTACAGCCAGCAGGTTTTCCAACGTCGGGTATTTTGCTGCCAGTTCAGGGATCGTGCCCTGCTGCTTGATAAAGTCTGGCGTTGCCTTATACCAGCCAGTGATACCGGTCAGCCCGACAATACTTTTTTGCAGCCCAAGCGCAAACGCCATTTCCGCCATATTCAGGTCATGAATCACGGCGCGCTGCGGCGGTTGGGTGAAGGTTAGCGGTTGCCCACAGCTGTCGACCGTGACCGGAAAACCCGAGGCGTGTGCCCAGCACGACGTTAATGCCAGCAGTCCAGACAGAAGCGTTATTTTCATCAGGGTTCCTTAGTGCAGTTCAGGGGCTTCAAAGATGCGAATGGGGGAGCCATTTCGCGGATGCGGTACCGTAAAACTCTCCATCCCAAAGACCGATTTCACACAGTCAGGGTTCAGCGCGTGTGCAGGCGTTCCCCAGCGGAGTAGCGCACCCTGCTGCAAAACGGCGACGCGATCGGCAAAGGGCGTAATCAATGGCAGATCGTGCAATACCGCTAGCGTTGAAATACCGCGTTTTCGTACCAGAGACAGTAGCTGTGCGCGTGCTAACGGATCGAGATGGTTGGTCGGTTCATCTAGCAGCAGGAGCTGCGGCGTTTGGGCAAAAGCGCGTGCCAGCGAGGCGCGTTGACGTTCCCCGCCGGAGAGCGTACCCAGCAGGCGGTGGCGCAGCGGTAATAATCCGGTATCGTCCAGCGCTTCTTCGATGAGTTGGCGATCGTGCGCAGGTGTACTGAATCCATGGTGGGGAATCCGCCCTAAGGCGACGTACTCCGCAACCCGCAGGCGCAGATCTGGGGCATCATTTTGCGCCAGAATCGCGATGCGCTTTGCCCGCTCATGACGGCTGAGTGCGTTCAGCGGTTGGCCGTTCAAATGGACATCGCCTGCGGTTGCACTAAGTTCGCTGGTCAGCACGCGTAACAGTGTGGATTTGCCGCTGCCGTTGGGGCCGATGAGTGCCAAACGTTCGCCTGTATGCATGGAAAGCGAAATATCACTGAGCCTGGGAGCCCGATTAGCGTCGGCAACGGAAACATGGTGAAGCTGTAGCAGTACGGGGCTGTTAGAGAGTGGCTCTGTCATGATGCGGCATATCATCGTCATACGTTAAAAATGATATGTTATAACATAACAAATTAAATGCAATCCCGATTCACAACATGAGCGGAAAAGGAAGTGGCTGAAAGAAGATAAGGTGGCGGGTGTTAAAGGTGCAATGGGAGGAATAAGGGTTTTCTACATAGCAAAACTCCGCCGGGAAAGGCGGGGTTTTGCGAGGAAATAGACAGCGCAAACGCGATCAGTATTCCCACGTATCTGGGTCGATGCCCATTTCACGCATGATGATTTTCGCTGCCTCAGGAATTTCATCGCTGCGCTCTTTACGCAGGTCTTCATCATTCGGTAACGGTTGACCTGTGAACGCATGCAGAAACGCTTCGCACAGCAGCTCGCTGTTGGTGGCGTGGCGCAGGTTGTTCACCTGACGACGTGTGCGTTCGTCAGTTAGTATCTTCAATACTTTCAAGGGAATAGATACTGTTATCTTCTTGACCTGTTCGCTTTTTTTACCGTGTTCAGCGTAAGGGCTGACATACTCGCCGTTCCACTCAGCCATGGGATACCTTAAAAATTAATCTAATGAAGACAGCATCTGTCATGAAATGCCACAATTCTAGCGGTTATTATGCTTATGCTCAATCTATACGCAAAGAAGTTTAGATGTCTAGATGTGTTGACGTCCATTAAAACTGCGTTTACTCTTAAGTTCCTATTTTTCAGTCTCCAGCCAGGAAAAGAGCCGATGACGCGTAAACAGGCAACGATCGCAGTCCGCAGTGGGTTAAATGATGACGAGCAGTATGGCTGCGTTGTCCCCCCCATTCACCTTTCCAGCACGTATAACTTTACCGGATTCAACCAGCCACGCGCACACGACTATTCGCGTCGCGGTAACCCTACGCGTGATGTTGTGCAGCGTGCGCTTGCCGAACTGGAAGGCGGTGCGGGTGCGGTAATGACGAGCAGCGGGATGTCGGCGATTATGCTGGTTTGCACGGTATTCCTGCGTCCCGGCGATCTGCTGGTGGCACCGCATGATTGTTACGGTGGCAGCTATCGTCTGTTTGATAGCCTGAGTAAGCGTGGTGCGTTCCGCGTTAAATTTGTCGATCAAAGTGATACCGATGCGCTTAATGCCGCATTGGCAGAAAAACCGAAGCTGGTGCTGGTGGAAAGCCCGAGCAATCCACTGCTGCGCGTCGTGGATATTGCCGCGATTTGTCAGGCCGCACGGGAAGCGGGTGCCGTCAGCGTGGTAGATAACACCTTCCTGAGCCCGGCGTTGCAGAAGCCGCTGGAACTGGGAGCCGATCTGGTCGTGCATTCGTGCACTAAATACCTGAATGGTCACTCTGATGTGGTCGCAGGTGCGGTGATCGCCAAAGATGCCGACACCATTACTGAACTGGCCTGGTGGGCGAACAATATCGGTGTAACGGGGGCGGCGTTCGACAGCTATCTGCTGCTGCGTGGCCTGCGTACTTTATCGCCGCGTATGGCGGCCGCGCAGCGTAATGCGCAACAGGTGGTTGAATTCTTACAGACGCAGCCACTGGTGAAGGCACTGTATCATCCTTCACTGCCGAACAATCCCGGCCATGATATTGCCCGCCGTCAACAATCTGGCTTTGGCGCTATGCTAAGTTTTGAACTGGATGGAGATGAAGACACTCTGCGGCGTTTTCTGGCCTCGCTGGAGCTGTTTACGCTGGCGGAATCGCTAGGTGGCGTTGAGAGCCTCATCTCGCATGCGGCAACGATGACGCATGCGGGTATGGCACCGGAGGCGCGTGCCGCAGCGGGTATCTCTGAAACATTACTGCGTATTTCTACCGGTATTGAAGACGGCGATGATCTGGTTGCCGATCTGGATCGTGCGTTTCAAGCCGCAGCCAAGAGGTAAGAATGAGTGCATTAGGAGTAGCGCCATCGGTAACAGGCCGACAACTGCATAAGTTTGGCGGAAGCAGTCTGGCCGATGTGAAGTGTTACCTGCGCGTAGCCGGTATTATGGCGGAATATAGCCATCCCGGAGATTTGATGGTGGTGTCTGCCGCAGGCAGTACCACAAACCAGCTGATTAGCTGGTTGAAACTGAGCCAGAGCGATCGTCTGTCGGCGCATCAGGTCCAGCAGGCATTACGTCGCTATCACAGTGAACTGATTGCCGGGCTTTTGCCTGTGCAAGAAGCAGAGGCATTGACGGCCCAGTTTATTCGCGATCTGGAGCGTTTGGCTGCGCTGCTGGATGGCAAGATTACGGATGCTGTCTACGCCGAGGTGGTTGGGCACGGTGAAATCTGGTCAGCTCGCCTGATGTCGGCCGTGTTGAATCATCGAGATATGAAAGCCGCGTGGCTGGATGCACGTGATTTTCTCTGCGCGGAACGTGCCGCGCAGCCGCAGGTGGATGAGGGGCGCTCCTGGCCGCTGTTGCAGCAATATCTGACGCAACACGCAGGTCAGCGTTTAGTGGTAACCGGTTTTATCTGCCGCAATGACGCGGGTGAAACGGTACTGCTGGGGCGTAACGGGAGTGACTATTCCGCGACGCAAATCGGTGCGCTGGCTGGGGTTGAACGTGTCACCATCTGGAGTGATGTCGCTGGGGTTTATAGTGCTGACCCGCGCAAAGTAAAAGATGCTTGTTTGCTGCCACTGCTGCGGTTGGATGAAGCCAGCGAACTGGCACGTCTGGCAGCGCCCGTGCTGCATACGCGTACGTTACAGCCCGTTTCCGGCAGTGATATCGACCTGCAACTGCGTTGCAGCTATCAGCCTGAACAAGGGTCGACGCGTATCGAACGTGTGCTGGCCTCAGGTACGGGTGCCAAAATTGTCACCAGTCATGATGATGTGTGCCTGATTGAAGTTCAGGTGCCTTCCGAACACGATTTCGTGCTGCTGCAAAAAGAGGTCGAACAGCTTCTGAACCGTGCGCAGTTGAAACCGCTGGCCATTGGCGCCCATCAGGATCGCAGCCTGCTGCAACTGTGCTACACCTCCGAAGTGGTGGAGAGCGCATTACAGTTGCTGACACAGGCCAACCTGCCAGTGGAACTCAGCGAGCGTGATGGGTTAGCGATGGTGGCGATGGTCGGGGCGGGCGTAGGTAAAAACCCGCTGCACAGCCACCGTTTCTATCAGCAGTTGAAAGATCAGCCGATTGAATTTGTTCGCCAGGCCGATGATGGCATCAGTCTGGTTGCTGTTCTGCGCGTGGGTCCGACGGAGCATTTGATTCGCGGCTTGCACCATTCGCTGTTCCGCGCCGAAAAACGCATTGGTCTGGTGCTGTTCGGTAAAGGAAATATTGGTTCACGTTGGCTGGAGCTGTTTGCACGTGAGCAGAGCAACCTTTCCGCCCGTACCGGCTTTGAGTTTGTACTGGCTGGCGTGGTAGACAGTACGCGCAGTCTCTTGAACTATGACGGGCTGGATGCCAGCCGCGCATTGGCTTTCTTCGAAAGTGAAGCGCAAGAGCGGGATGGTGAAGATCTGTTCCTGTGGATGCGTGCGCACCCCTTTGATGATTTGGTCGTATTGGATGTGACAGCCAGTGAGTCGGTCGCCGATCTGTATCTGGATTTCGCCAGCTACGGCTTCCATGTCATCAGCGCCAACAAACTGGCGGGAGCATCTGGCGGCAATAACTATCGCCAGATTCGTGATGCCTTCGCTAAAACGGATCGCCACTGGTTGTATAACGCGACGGTGGGCGCAGGTTTGCCGGTCAACTTTGCTGTACGCGATTTACGGGAAAGTGGTGACAGTATTCTGGCGATAAGCGGGATTTTCTCCGGCACGCTCTCCTGGCTGTTTTTGCAGTTCGATGGCACCGTACCGTTCACCGATCTGGTCGATCAGGCGTGTCAGCAAGGGTTGACGGAGCCCGATCCGCGCGTTGACCTGTCTGGTCAGGACGTTATGCGCAAGCTGGTGATTCTGGCGCGTGAGGCGGGATATGACATCGAGCCTAGCCAGGTTCGGGTTGAGTCGCTGGTGCCGCCGGGCTGTGAACAGGGATCTGTCGATTATTTCTTCGAAAACGGCGATTCGCTGAACGAACAGATGTTGCAACGTCTGGAAGCCGCACAGGAAATGGGCTTGGTTCTGCGTCACGTCGCACGCTTCGATAGCAACGGCAAAGCGCGCGTTGGCGTTGAAGCTGTTCGTCCCGATCATCCTTTGGCTTCTCTGTTGCCGGGTGACAACGTGTTTGCGATTGAAAGCCGTTGGTATCGGGATAACCCGCTGGTTATCCGTGGTCCGGGGGCGGGACGTGATGTCACGGCAGGCGCGCTTCAATCTGACCTCAGTCGTTTGGCACAGTTGTTGTAGAACCTGTTGTAAGCGCGACATACCGTTGGCCGTCTCTTAGTCATATTTTTATGCAGACCAAGAGACGGTTTCGTGCGCCACAACCCCGCCATTTTCATGCTACCTCGTAGCAAACGCCCGACACGGGGCGGCTCATCCTAAGCCCGCTATCTCCTCAGCATAATTTTTTACGCCGGATAACGGCAAAACCCACGATATCTCTGGGTTTGTGTATAAAAGTCACCACTCCTGATCCATCATGAAATTTTTTCATTTACCGTGAGTAATCATCACCACCTACCAGGCTGAAAAACGTTGACTCTTTAAGCGGATTACGTCATTTTCTATATAGACGTCTAAACGTATAGACGTGTGGCGAATGATAATAACAATCACGGTCAACGGGGTAGCAGGTATGAGCTTTTTTCACGCAAACCAGCGGGAAGCGCTGAATCAAAGTCTGGCGGAATTGCAGGGACGAATTAATGTGTCGTTCGAATTTTTCCCGCCACGTACCAGCGAGATGGAAGAAACCCTGTGGAGCTCGATTGATCGACTGAGCAGCCTGAAGCCTAAGTTTGTTTCCGTGACTTATGGGGCGAATTCTGGCGAGCGTGACCGCACTCACAGCATTATCAAAACCATTAAAGAACGTACCGGTCTGGAAGCAGCACCTCACCTGACCTGTATTGACGCTTCGCGCGAACAGCTGCGTGACATCGCGCAGGATTACTGGCAGAGCGGTATTCGTCATATTGTTGCGCTGCGTGGCGATTTGCCCCCGGAAGGCGGCAAACCGGAAATGTATGCGGCGGATCTGGTTTCCCTGCTGAAAGAGGTTGGTGATTTCGATATTTCGGTTGCCGCTTATCCTGAAGTGCACCCTGAAGCCAAAAGCGCGCAGGCTGACCTGATTAACCTGAAACACAAGATTGATGCTGGCGCGAATCGCGCTATCACACAGTTCTTTTTCGACGTAGAAAGCTATCTGCGGTTCCGTGACCGCTGCGTGGCAACGGGCATCGACGTAGAGATCGTACCGGGGATCTTACCGGTATCAAATTTCAAGCAGCTACAAAAATTTGCCACGATGACAAACGTGCGCGTGCCGAACTGGATGACAAGCGTGTTTGACGGTCTGGATAACGACCCGGAAACCCGCAAAATGGTCGGTGCCTCTATTGCGATGGACATGGTGAAAATCCTGAGCCGCGAAGGGGTAAAAGATTTCCACTTCTACACGCTGAACCGCGCTGAGTTGAGCTACGCTATTTGCCACACACTGGGCGTGCGTCCAGAAGCGACGCGCTAAAGTAGCGCGCAAGATTTCAGGAAGAAACAAGGCTGCCACGCCGTTGCGATAGATTTAGGTATTGGAATAGCTGAATCTATGGCTTGTGGGAGCCAGGAAAGGGAGGAGTCTCAGGGATGAGATTCCTATTCGTATGTTTCGATGTGTCGTAACGGACTGAATCATTTCTTCTCTTGCTCCTTTGACTACATAAACCTTGCCAACTCCCCACATGCTCCCTCTGTTGCTTTGTGCCTATTTGTATTGTTAATCGCTCAGCCTACGCATCGTATTTCCCAGCCCCCATCACGCCTTTTTGTGTGATCGAAGAACACAAAATGCTGTCATCGTCAAATCACTTGAATACATTAGCCTGCTCGTTATAGCGTGACGGGAGGTTGCAATAAGCAGGCGCGATTTTAGGGATATATTATTCATTTTGGATGTTGATAGGGATTATCGTTCGTTGGTATCCTATCTATCGCTGTTAGCTATCATGATAAGGAGAATAATAATGAACATTCGGGATTTAGAGTATCTTGTCGCGCTGGCAGAACATCGTCACTTTCGGCGTGCAGCAGATTCCTGCCATGTGAGTCAACCCACGCTCAGTGGACAGATTCGTAAACTGGAAGATGAACTAGGCGTGATGCTGTTGGAGCGGACCAGCCGTAAGGTCTTGTTTACTCAAGCAGGGCTGCTGCTGGTCGAGCAGGCACGCACGGTGCTACGTGAGGTCAAGGTATTAAAAGAGATGGCAAGCCAGCAGGGGGAAACCATGTCTGGGCCGTTGCATATTGGCCTGATCCCTACTGTGGGACCGTACCTGTTGCCGCAAATCATTCCGATGCTGCATCGTACCTTCCCCAAACTCGAAATGTATCTGCACGAAGCGCAAACCCATCAACTGCTCGCGCAATTAGACAGCGGCAAACTTGACTGCGCCATTCTGGCGATGGTGAAAGAGTCTGAAGCCTTTATTGAAGTTCCTCTGTTTGACGAGCCGATGAAGCTAGCGATTTATCAGGATCACCCTTGGGCGAACCGCGAACGCGTGGCGATGTCCGATCTTGCAGGTGAAAAGCTGCTGATGCTGGAAGATGGCCACTGTCTGCGCGATCAGGCAATGGGCTTTTGTTTTCAAGCTGGAGCGGATGAAGATACGCATTTCCGGGCGACTAGCCTGGAAACACTGCGCAACATGGTCGCCGCCGGAAGCGGGATTACGCTGCTACCGTCGTTGTCGGTACCGCGTGAGCGCGAGCGCGATGGCGTTTGCTATTTGCCATGTTATAAACCAGAGCCTAAGCGCACTATCGCGCTGGTGTATCGCCCCGGTTCACCGCTGCGCGGACGCTATGAGCAGCTTGCTGATACCATCCGCGAGCACATGCAAGGTTATATGGAAAACCTGTCAAAATAAGCGGTTCAATCCGTTCAGTGCCGCCACGCGGTAAGCTTCTGCCATGGTTGGATAGTTGAAGGTGGTATTAACGAAGTATTCGATAGTATTACCTTCACCTTTTTGTTCCATGATGGCCTGCCCGATGTGGATAATTTCAGCGGCGCGCTCACCAAAGCAGTGAATACCCAAAATCTGCTTCGTTTCGCGGTGAAACAGAATCTTCAAACTCCCCACGTTCATCCCAACAATCTGCGCCCGTGCCAGATGTTTGAACTGTGCCCGCCCGACTTCATAAGGCACTTTCATCGCGGTGAGCTCTTGCTCGGTTTTCCCCACGGAGCTGATTTCCGGGATGGTGTAAATGCCAGTAGGAATATCTTCGATCAAATGCGCGCTGGCATCGCCTTTGATGATCGCCTGTGCGGCGAGTCGACCCTGATCGTACGCTGCCGATGCCAGGCTAGGATAGCCAATGACATCGCCGATGGCATAAATATGCGCCAGCGCCGTCTGGTACATGCTGTTGACCTTGAGCTGCCCGCGGCTGTCGGTGCTTAAGCCGATATTTTCCAGCCCCAGCGTTTCCGTGTTCCCCGTGCGCCCGTTGGCATAGAGCAGGCAGTCTGCTTTCATCTTCTTGCCAGATTTCAGATTGACAATGACACCATCAGACAGCCCTTCAATACTCTCGAATTCTTCGTTGTGGCGGATAACCACGCCGTTGTTCCAGAAGTGGTAGGACAGCGCATCCGACATTTCTTGGTCGAGAAAAGCCAACAACCTATCGCGGGTATTGATGAGATCGACCTTAACGCTCAGGCCGCGAAAGATAGAGGCGTATTCGCAGCCGATAACGCCCGCACCGTAGATGATAACGTGCTGAGGTTCGTGATCGAGTTGCAGAATAGAGTCGCTGTCGTAAATACGCGGATGGTTAAAGTCGACTTCTGCCGGATGATACGGACGTGAACCGGTCGCAATAATGATATTCGCGGCGGTCAGCGTTTCATGGGTATTATCTGGGTAATGAACGGCAATCGTGTGGGCGTCGATAAAGCTGGCTTCACCAGAGAACAGCTCACACTGATTACGCTCATAAAACCCTTGCCGCATACGGGTTTGCTGACCAATGACGCTGTCGGCATGGCGCAGGATGTCGGAGAATGAGGAGCGAATAATGCGGGAGTTGTCGCTGTAGAGGGGGTTTTGATTGAACTCGATAATACGGCTGACGGCGTGGCGGAGGGCTTTGGAAGGAATCGTACCCCAGTGGGTACAGCCGCCGCCGACATTGTAGTGGCGTTCAATCACCGCAATTTTGGCACCGTGCTTGGCCAATCCCATTGCTGCACCTTCACCGCCGGGACCGGAACCAATAACGATGGCATCATAATCGAATTGATGTTCTAGAGTCATGGTAGGTTAAACCTGTTTTTATACAAATTAATAACGCGACTGTAACATGCGCGATTGTAGCATTGACTGTGGCAGAACCCAATCATCCCTGCCTTTACTATGGAAACAGATTCTCACATTCTTAATATGGCAAACTTTGTCTCATTCTGCGGACAATAAAGTTTGCTATAGTGCCCCTCTGGAAAGGGGAGAGATCATTTGGGCAGCATAATGGGTGTCAGAGCACAACAAAAAGAACGAACCCGTCGTTCCCTTATCGAAGCTGCATTTAGCCAGTTAAGCGCTGAGCGCAGCTTTGCCAGCTTGAGTTTGCGTGAAGTTGCCCGCGAAGCGGGTATCGCGCCGACGTCCTTCTATCGTCATTTTCGAGATGTGGATGAGCTGGGGCTGACAATGGTTGATGAAAGCGGATTAATGCTGCGCCAGCTAATGCGGCAGGCTCGGCAACGTATTGCCAAAACGGGTAGTGTGATCAGGACGTCGGTTTCCACCTTTATGGAATTTATCGGTAATAATCCTAATGCCTTCCGGTTATTGCTGCGTGAGCGTTCAGGGACATCGGCGGCGTTCCGTGCGGCGGTGGCGCGGGAGATTCAGCATTTTATCGCTGAGCTGGCGGATTATCTTGAGGTGGAAAATCACATTCCTCGCAGCTTCGCAGAAGCGCAATCAGAAGCGATGGTGACGATTGTTTTCAGTGCGGGAGCAGAAGCCTTGGATGTTTCTCTGGAACAGCGTAAACAGCTGGAAGAACGGCTGGTGCTGCAACTGCGGATGATAGCCAAAGGTGCTTATTACTGGTACAGAAAAGAACACGACAGCAGCTTTACCGTGCCATAAATCCTCTATACCAACATGAGAAGGGAGAAACCATGACAGAAAAACCTCATCAAGAAAAAGGTACGCTGGTTCTGGCGCTGATTGCGGGCTTATCCGTCAACGGCGCATTTGCCGCCTTGTTCAGCAGTATTGTTCCATTCTCGATTTTTCCTCTGATTGCGTTGGTATTGTCGATCTACTGCCTGCATGAACGTTATTTGCACCACAGTATGCCGGAAGGCATTCCGATACTGGTGGCGGCCAGTTTTCTGTTGGGATTACTGATTTACAGTGCCATCGTGCGCGTTGAATATCCCGCCATAGGATCGAACTTTATTCCTTCGATCCTGTGCGTGGTGTTGGTTTTCTGGATTGGCCTGAAGCTGCGCCGCAGAAAAGAAACGGATTCCGTATCCGCAGAAGAGAGCGAGACGTTATAGCAGCAGGCGATGCTGGCGGGATGGCCCGCCAGTTTGTGTGCGTTACTGACGTTTTTCCAATAGCACGCCACACTCCATATGGTGGGTGTACGGGAATTGATCGAACAGCGCCAGACGGCGAATGTCGTGGGTTTCTGAGAGTGTTTGCAGGTTGTTGCTCAGCGTTTCTGGGTTGCAGGAAATATAAAGAATGCGCGGATATGCCTGCACCAGTTTCACCGTTTCGTCATCCAGTCCGCTGCGCGGCGGGTCAACAAAAATGGTCTCGCACTGGTAGCTCGTCAGATCGATACCCTGTAAGCGGTTAAACTGGCGTACGCCCTGCATGGCCTGCGTAAATTCTTCTGCCGCCATGCGGATAATTTGCACGTTCTCTATCTGATTCGCCGCGATATTATATTGTGCCGCCGCGACGGAGGGCTTGGCGATCTCGGTTGCCAGTACGCGTTCGAAATTTCTTGCCAGCGCGAGTGAAAAGTTGCCGTTGCCGCAATACAGCTCCAGTAAATCTCCCGTTGATCCCGCTGTCGCATCCAGCGCCCATTCCAGCATCTGAATATTGATTGCGGCATTCGGCTGCGTGAAGCTGTTTTCTACCTGTCGGTAAATCATATCCCGACCTGCAACCGGCAGGCATTCATCGACATAATCGCGATCGAGGCAGATTTTGGTTTTTGTCGCGCGACCAATCAACTGTAGACGGAACCCCTGCGCTGTCAGGCTATCGCGCAGCGCGCGGGCATGTTCCTGCCATTCCTCATCCAGTGCGCGGTGATACAGCAGAGAAACGATCACTTCGCCGCTAAGGGTGGACAGATAGTCTATCTGGAACAGTTTGCGGCGCAGGACGGAATCGGGCTGAATGGCGGCAAGCAGCTCTGGCATCAGGCGGTTGATCAGTTCACTGGCAGCCGGAAAGCGATCAACCCGAATGCGCTGTTTGGTTTGCTGGTCAAACATGATGTGATAAAGCTCGTCGCCATCGTGCCAGATACGGAATTCGGCGCGCATCCGATAGTGACTGACGGGAGAACGGAAGACGACAGGTTCCGGTGCATTGAACGGTGCCATCATCCCACGCAGACGCTCGGTTTTCTCTGCAAGCTGGTCGTCGTATTGTTCGATGGGCAGGATTTCTGGCGTCATGGTTTTCTCGTCAACAGCGTCTAAAAGGGTGTTATTGGCCGGGAATTGTAGGGAATCCGGCCAGGAAGTCCAGTTTTGTTACGTGATTATCCTGTAGTGATATAGAAGTCTAGACTTCCACAATTCGCGATTGTAGGATGAGCGTCCGGCCTTGTACCACAAGTTAAAAGGGAATCCAGTGTAAATCTGGAGCTGACGCGCAGCGGTAAGGAATGCCCCGGCGATAGCATTATTATGCAGACACTGTCTTCAACTTTTGAGGATGGGAAGTCATCGCTTTCGTTGTATCCCCTACCGTCGTTGACGGTTTGTGGTAACAACGGCATCCAAGCCCGAAGACCTACCGGAATACGTCGCAATTGGTTCTGCATATCGCGTGCTATTAACAGAGCCTGCGGCATCCTTATTATTTCTCGGATGCTTTAACAATGATTAAAAAAATTTCGCTGCTGACGGCGCTTTCCGTCACGGCATTTTCTGGCTGGGCACAGGAAAACAGTTCATCTCCAAATTCGTCATCGAAAAAAAATGCCGATGACATGGTAGTCACAGCAAATCGTTTCGCACAGCCAGTTTCGTCGGTGCTGGCACCCACGACTGTAGTGACCAGAGAAGAGATCGAGCGTTGGCAGGCGAAGAGCCTGACTGATGTTATGCGCCGCTTGCCGGGTGTGGACATCGGACAAAACGGCGGCTTAGGGCAAAAAAGTTCGTTGTTTATCCGTGGGACTAACTCGAGCCATGTGTTGGTGCTGATCGATGGTATTCGCCTTAATCAAGCGGGTCTAAGTGGTTCATCTGACCTCAGCCAAATCCCCCTCTCACTGGTGCAGAAAGTTGAATATATTCGTGGCGCACGTTCTGCGGTTTATGGTTCTGATGCAATTGGCGGCGTAGTAAACATCATCACCACCAGAGAGAAGAACGGTACGACGCTGTCCGCTGGTATCGGCTCTAATGGGTATCAATCTTATGATGCAGTAACGCAACAAGCATTTGGCGACAGTACAACAGCGACATTGGCTGGTAATTACGTCTACACCAAAGGATTTGACGTGGTTGCTTACGGTACTGCTTCGCCCGCGCAACCCGACCGTGACGGATTTATGAGTAAATCGCTGTATGGGACGGTTGAACATAAGTTTGGTGAGCATTTTAGCGGTTTTTTACGGGGCTATGGTTATGACAACCGTACTGACTACGATAACTTCTCTGCAGTAGATACTCGCCAGCTTTATAGCCAAACATGGGATACCGGTCTGCGTTATCAGAGCGGCATCTACTCCACGCAGCTAATTGGAAGCTATAGCCATAGCAAGGATTATGACTACGATCCGCTCCGAGGCCTACATGGTGTTGGTGCGACGTTAGTTGATTCTCAGCAATACAACGCACAGTGGGGCAATACACTGCAAGTGGGCACGGGTACAGTGAGTGCTGGTGTTGATTGGCAGGATCAGATCATCAAGCCTGATTCAACTAATGTGAACCGAGAGGAAAGCCAGCACAATACTGGTATTTACCTGACTGGTCAGCAACGTTTTGCTTCCATAGTGCTTGAAGGGTCTGTACGTGGCGACGATCAATCTGAATTCGGTTGGCATAGTACTTGGCAAACCGGGGCGTCCTGGGAATTTATTGAAGGCTATCGCCTGATTGCTTCTTATGGTACTGCATTTAAAGCGCCAAATATGGGACAGCTATATGGAAGGTTTGGCAGCAACCGTGACCTTCAGCCAGAAGAAAGTAAACAGTGGGAAAGTGGGGTTGAAGGCCTTACTGGGCCAGTTACATGGAGGGTTTCTGGATACCGCAATGACATCGACAATCTGATTGATGCAACAGGCAGTACAGGTTACGTTTATGAAAATGTCGGTAAAGCCAAAATCAAAGGAATTGAAGCCACCGCCAGTTTTGACACTGGGCCTGTAGGTCATCGTATTAGCTATGACTATGTTGACTCACGTAATGCCATCACCGATGAGCCACTGGCTCGCCGTGCAAAGCAGCAGGTGAAATATCAACTGGATTGGCAGGTGTTCGACCTCGATTGGAGCGTAACGTACCAATATCTGGGAGGTCGTTATGACAAAGATTATGGCAATTATGTTCCTGCGATTGATGACTACCAGACTGTCAAGCTTGGCGGCGTAAGCCTCTGGGATCTCGCTGCCTCATATCCGATCACCTCTCATCTGACAGTTCGTGGTAGAATCGCCAACCTGTTTGATAAAGATTATGAGACGGCATATGGCTACCGCACGGCAGGGCGAGAATACTATCTCACAGGAAGCTATACTTTCTAACCTGCCATCCCGTCCTACGGTTCTGGTTTTCGATTCCGGCGTAGGCGGGCTGTCTGTTTATGATGAAATCCGGCAGCTCTTGCCGGATCTTCACTATATATACGCATTCGATAACGAAGCGTTTCCGTATGGTGAAAAATCACAGCAGTTTATTATCGAGCGCGTGGTTGAGATTATTAACGCAGTTCAACTACGCCATCAGCTCGCATTGGTTGTAATCGCCTGTAATACGGCGAGTACGATTTCCCTTCCTGCCCTGCGTGAGCGCTTTACTTTCCCTGTCGTGGGCGTTGTCCCTGCGGTGAAGCCTGCGGCTAAGCTGACGCGCAACGGCGTTGTCGGCCTATTGGCAACGCGCGCAACGGTTCAACGTCCGTATACGCACGAACTGATTGCCCGTTTTGCGACGGATTGCCAGATTTTGTCATTGGGATCGTCAGAACTGGTCGAGTTAGCAGAAGCGAAACTGCAGGGGGAGACGATCTCCATTTCTGAACTGCAGAGAATTCTGCGCCCTTGGCTGCGTTTACCGGAACCGCCAGATACGGTTGTGCTTGGGTGTACGCATTTTCCTTTATTAGCAGAAGAACTGAAAATGGCCTTGCCAGATGGTACACGTCTTGTGGATTCTGGTTCTGCTATAGCTAAAAGAACAGCATGGCTGATTGCTAATCTGGATAATCCTCCACTTTCGACAGATAAGAATCTGGTTTACTGCCTGACGATTACGCCTAAAGTCGCCACGCTGTGGCCAATATTGCAGCGTTATGGCTTCGATTCGCTGGAAAAACTGCCACTTTAATCGCTTTGTGGGTGAATAGTAGACAAACGATAATTATTTTGCATTTAGCACTTGTCAGCCGCCGAGAAGTCCCTATAATGCGCCTCCACTGACACGGCAACAGCGACACGCGGTTGGGGTGACAGAAAAAAGATTTAATAAAGG
>NZ_LXFY01000029.1:0-336587 GCF_021432585.1 Pectobacterium sp. IFB5596 | reverse complement strand
GGACTCGAACCAGTGACATACGGATTAACAGTCCGCCGTTCTACCGACTGAACTACAGAGGAATCGTGTGAACGGGGCGCATGATATCCGCCACCTGCGGTGCTGTCAACGGCAAAATCAGCTTTATCGTTTGACTGTTTAGGCTATGTACAATTCGCCGTTTTTTTATGAGTTAGTAAATCGATGGGGCATGATAATTGGTGCTGTTTTGCCAGTTTTTTAGCCGAACGAGTGGATCTTGGCGATAGAATTTTTGGAAGCAGCGGTACAGATCCGGGAAGCGTTCTTCAAGAAGTTCGGGAGCGCTGAAGAAATATTCTGATAGTACGGCAAAACACTCTGCCGGATCGTGGACGGCGTAGGGGGCCATGCTGGCGGCGTCTTCCCCAACCAGATCGATTTCTTCCTGTAAGGCATCCATTGCGCCGTGCAGATGTTGTTCCCAGGCAGCAATATCGCGCAGTGGAATCAGGGGAACGCCCGTTGCTTCACCGCTACTGCGAATATCCAGCTTGTGGGCTACTTCATGAATGATGAGATTGAAACCGGAAAGATCGAAAGAGTCTTGTACTTCCTGCCAGTTGAGGACAATCGGTCCCTGATCCCAGCTTTGCCCAGACTGTACCATTTTCCCCGTATGCACGAGTCCGATGTCGTCTTGCCACTCTTCTTCGACAATAAATGGGCCGGGGTAAACCAGAACTTCGTGGAAGCCATCCAACGCATCCATTCCCAGTGACAACACCGGTAGGGAAAATAACAGGGCGATACGCTGCTGCATGATTTCCGTTAACGCCAGTTCCTGCAACGGAATCAAGCGCTTTTGCTTCAGAAACTGCTCGGCAAGAGTAACCAGTTGCTGAAGTTCTTCATCGCTTAAGGGCGCGAGAAGTGGGATGGAAATCGCAGCTTGCCAGTGTTCAAGCGTCTGCACCTGAGGTTGAGTATTTTTCCACGGCCATTTAATCATTGTTATTGCTCGTTAAGTCGTCACTTGAATTTAAAGGCGAGGGCGTGTGTTGTTAAAATAACATGGCTGTAAAATGCCGCAAAAGCGGGCATCATGGCAACTATTTAAACGGAGAGATGCTGGAGCGGCTGAACGAACCCGTCTCGAAAACTGGAGTAGGGCAACGCTACCGGGGAGAATCCCCCTCTCTCCACCACTATTCAAACACTTAGCACGCGTTTAGTCTGTGACGCTTTCCACACTTGGTAGCGACTTAAAGCGGGCAGCTCAAATCCCCTTCTTTACAACGTAGCATGCTTTCGAATTCTTTTACGCGTGCGGCGGTTTTCTGCGTCAGGCACTGGGAATACAGCATGCCATGCACCGATCCCCCTGTTGTCGGGAAAGTCTGAAACTCACAGTCAGCATCGCGATAGGTAATCCATTTTCTCTGGGCTGACTTGAGCAGTGTCTTGTGTTCTTCAATAATTGTCCGTTTTACGACATCTTGATAAAGCTTATTAAGCTCATCATCCACTTTTTTATACGCCCGATCCGCGCATTGATTCATATCGAGCTGCGTGTTGGCGCTATTACAGTCTAAAGCCGCAGCTTGCACCGTGGGCAGTAAAAAAAACATACAATGGCTAATTTTTTCATTATTTATCCTCTGTAAGCAGATGCTGCGTAGTTTTTTTAGACAAACGCGCTTATCGAAAGAGCGCCTCTCTGCTCATGTGTATTCTTTCCGGCATACCGCGTCGTCATTTTTTCTGGGAGCGTACCCTCGTCAGGGCCTTGCAACCTGATCATCGTAGTCCCGTAGCATCACTGAACCACCGAATAACTGTTTCATCCTGTACATCGCTGCGTATTATACGATCCATCTGCTGCCGTAGCGTATAAGCACAAATATCATGGCGATTTTGAAGGAGAACGGTGGCTTAAATTGAGTTTTTTTGATTTGTTAAAGTCAGATTCACATTGTTAAATCTGACTTTAGTCATCCTTATCAGGAGGCAAATACTCTCACTTTTGAGCGTTATTTCACAATAACATCGCGGAAAGTAAAGCGCTGTTTCTTACCTGATTCTTGGTAACCGATACGCACGAATATGCCTAAATCTTCGATATAGGCATAATCACTGCTCATTGGTACGCCATCTCCACGGTTATCTGTACAAATGATTTCAAGATAGCGTCCTGTGAA
Organism: Pectobacterium sp. IFB5596; assembly: GCF_021432585.1. NCBI lineage: Bacteria > Pseudomonadati > Pseudomonadota > Gammaproteobacteria > Enterobacterales > Pectobacteriaceae > Pectobacterium > Pectobacterium sp. IFB5596. Next base: position 334,428 of record NZ_LXFY01000029.1, on the reverse strand, counting down.
CGCTGAACTAATATCTTTAGCATCGGACCATTTTTTATCAGCTCGACACTGCTGACTAGTGATTTTTTTGTCACTACCCATGCTTTCCCATTGATATTCAGCCCCTTCTTTTGGGGGGATGGAAAATGTATTTTTGAGCGTTTTACTGATAGTCGGTGATGTAGAAATGGAGTCCCATTTTTTAAATTCTACTATATTAAATAAACGCTGATGCTGTGAATAAAATTGAACATCACCAAGCGTTAATTTATCCAGAGTCAATGTTGTCCCATCAGGTTGACGATCGATCACCGTTACTGAATGCATGCTGACACTCATTTCTTTTTCATTGGGTGATTCCTGACTATAAACCAACTGCTGGAAAGTAGGGAGCTGGTGCGTGTTGACTAACGCTTCCTCAACCACATTCGCTACTTCTTTGGTAAGGGGGGAGCTTTGCAGGTATGAAGGGTCATTCTGTTCAAAATTGGGTAAAATTAGCTGATCATCGGCAGGTTTTTTTTCGCGAAGTAGTAAGGTTTCAGAGCTTTTAAATTGATTAATATCGCGAATGGCACAAAGTTTTTTTGCTATTTCAACCTTTTCTGGAACGAGGTCGGTGAAATTAGCATCTGCCGTAGCCGTGTGAGCTGTAATATTTCCTTGGTTATCTATGGAATAACTACTTATCTCTTTACCTTGATTGTTTTTACAGTTCAGAATCATATCCTGAATCTTTATAGAATATGGCGCGGCATATTCTTTGTCTTTATAGGTTAAGGCATAATCGGTTGCCAAACGTACTTTAAGTATTTCACCTTCGCGCTTACTCTTATTAACGTCAAAAAAATATTGATCTTTTTGGTCATTTTTAAGGGGAAGCGCGGCCCATTTCGGGGCTGAAATAGCTTGCTGGCAGGCATCCAATTCGGGCTTTGTCTTGAGCAAACTGTCTTCATCGGGTTCAAAAGGTACGCCTGGAATGTAACGGAGGATTGAGCTTGCGCCATAGACTCGAATATCAGATCTGGTAGATGCTTTAATTGTAGAGAATAACAGCGTCTTTTTATCCGTCGCGCAGTCCACATTTAACCATAATTCGTTCACTTCCCCCGTGTACATTGCCATGCGGTAAAGCACATTAATGCTCTTTCCTACCTGAACAGTGCTATCGGGAATCCAGTCTATGCTTTTGAACATCTCTTGTGGTGAGGGGAGGGAGAAAGCTGAGGAAGATAGCATCAGCCCTACTGAAAATAGGGTTAACTTATTCATTTTCAATTCCTTTTCAATAGTACATAAACGCAAAGATGTTACCTGAAGAGTAAATTTAAAAGCCAGTTATTCATCTACTTCACAGTAATATGTCCAATTTCAGGGGGACATACGTTGAGTAAGGAAGGCACTTTTGCGAAGGCTCGTTTCATTTCCCCAAACAAGTACAATAAAGGTACGAGCAGGGTCCATTTCCTTTTTTTTATCGCTTAAAACTTGAGCAAATTGAGGTTTGCCGCACTATTCCACCAATCGGATAGGGATATCTTTATCGAAAGTCTTATACTGGGCGTGTTGATATACCGTTTGCTCGGATGAATTGAATATTTACAACGACTGAAAGGGAATAAGGAAAAAGATGAAAATTGGAACGGGAGAACACGGCCTTTTGGCTCATCGTGCTTCGAGCGCTAACTTGGCAGCTCAGGCGGGTAATCAAACCTCGTTTGCAGCCATTTTAGCGGGAAAAACGCAGGAAGCGAGTGTAAACCGCACTTCTGGCTCTATTTCTGAGGTTAAGAAATACGATTTTACGAATATGACGCCACAAGAGTTGAATGAAACTGTAAACAGCCTGATTCAAAACGGGCAAATGGACCTCGATGAATCGTCATCACTGTTGGGTTTCATGGCTCCTACCGCGTTGTCTAAAGTCGTTTATGACGGCACCGCACCCGCTTCACCACGTCAGCCTATGAACGTGTTCTCCAAAATTCAGGAAGGTATTGATGGGGCATTATCGCGTAATGAAAAGGCGAGTGCAGAAGGTTTGCAACGAGCTGCCGATGCCTTGCTTCGTTTTCAGGATAAAGTTGTAAAGGTGACTAGCTTCGCGTAATGAAAAGGCCAAGCGTATCCTGTTGATTCTGTTTGCTATACGGAATGCCGTGTTGCTGCGTGAACGGCCTCGCGCAATTTTCAGCCACATGTAACAATTCGGCGGTGAGTGCGATACACTTCGACCATCTTATCAATGGGGTACGGTAGCGAATTGTCTGGCGTGAGCGTTAAACGAGTTACAGCCTGGCTGGCCATTTTTTCTATGATGATGCTATTTATTGCCCCTTTGATTTCAAAATCACGGGTGCAGTTATCAGCCTGTCAGGCACCAACTCACGCTATGCCTACGTCGCAGCATCATCACGGCGCGCATGAACATGCGGGATGCCATCACGGCAGTACGCCGCATAATCTGATGATGTCTAGCGTCGGACTTTCGCCGATGGAGGATATTGCCTGCGGATACTGTCAGTTGTTGGTGCATTTACCGCTTATTCTATCGATCGTATTGCCGTTGCTCTGGCTGTTATTGTCCGCTCACAGACCGACATATTTCCTTGATTTTGTTTGTCCTACGTTATTCCGATCTTATTCTCCGCGGCGCGCTCGAGCACCTCCTGAACCGGTTTCTTCGTTTTGAATCTTTTTAATTAACGACATTCGTCGGCGTACTCCCTATGGTTGAGTGATCCTTCCATAGGTGTTTTGCCGTGCGTCGTTATGGCATAAGAAACCGTAAGGCAACACGATGAAAAAAATTGAATTGGCATATACGCCCGCCGCTTCTTTGGTGTTGGTGGCGTTATCTTCTTTACCTGTGATGGCTCTGGGCGATCGCGATCATTCCGCTTCTCACGCCACGCTCAATGATGATGCTGTGATGGTGGTGACGGCCCCCGAAATTTCCCCGCTCACGCTGGTGACTTCGCCAAAAACGCCGCGTCAGCCTGTACCAGCCAGCGATGGCTCGGATTATCTGAAAACCATTCCGGGGTTCTCGCAAATACGTAATGGTGGAACAAATGGCGATCCCGTCTTCCGTGGCATGTTTGGATCGAGACTGCGCATTCTTTCCAATAATGGTGAGATGTTGGGCGCTTGTCCGTCACGCATGGATGCACCGAGTTCGTACATCTCCCCCGAAAGTTATGACCTGTTAACTTTTACCAAAGGGCCGCAGACCGTGCTCTGGGGCGCAGGAAATTCAGCAGGAACTGTGCGATTTGAGCGGACACCGCCGCGTTTCGAGAAATCAGGGATACAGGGCAGCGCCAGCGTGTTGGCGGCGTCAAACGATCGTCATGATGAAAATGCTGATGTCAGCTTCGGGAATGAAGGGGGATATGTTCGGCTTATTGGTAACAAATCACAGTCAGGCGATTACAAAGAGGGCGATGGGAAACGTGTGGCATCAAAATGGGATAAATGGAATGCGGATGTGGCGCTCGGTTGGACGCCAGACAGCGACACCTTGTTGGAACTGACCGCTGGCAAAGGCGATGGGGAGGCGCGCTACGCTGGGCGTGGCATGGATGGTTCGCAATTTAAGCGTGAGAGTTTGGGCATACGCGCGGAAAAATCAAATATAGGGAATGTACTCGATAAGATTGAGGCGAGTGCGTACTACAACTATGCCGATCACGTTATGGATAATTACACGCTGCGCTCACCGAGTGGCATGGGGATGATGGGGATGCCGATGGCCAGCCAACTGGATAGAAAAACGGTTGGCGGACGAATGATGGCAACGTGGATATGGGCAGATTATGAGCTGAAAAGCGGCGCGGACATGCAGACAAATACGCATCGTCGCTGGCGAAATGATGGCTGGAAGAAAGATGCGCAATTTAACACCTATGGTGTTTTCAGCGAACTTACCTGGCAGGCCTCTGGGCAGAGTAAAGTCATCGGGGGAACGCGTATTGATCAAACCAAGGTCGAGAATAATGCGGGCACCAGCGCGAGCGAGCGGCATGATACATTGCCAGCAGGTTTTATCCGTGTCGAACATACGCTGGCGGATACTCCAGTAATGCTGTATGCGGGCATTGGTTACACCGAGCGCTTTCCTGACTATTGGGAGCTTTTCTCGCCAACTTACGGGCCGGGCAGAACGCAGAGTGCATTCGATCAGGTTAAAACCGAGAAAACGACTCAGCTCGATATCGGTGCACAGTACAGCGGCCAGCGTCTGAACAGTTGGGTTTCTGCCTATGTGGGACGGGTGAATGATTTTATCCTGTTCCGCTATGATCCGATGAATGCCAGAGTCAGCGAGGCGGATAATGTTAATGCGACCATTATGGGGGGCGAAACGGGATTCAGCTATAAATTAACGGATAGCTGGAAAACGGACGCCAGTCTGGCGTATTCCTGGGCGAAGAATACTGATGACCATAGGCCTCTGCCGCAAATTCCACCGCTGGAAGCACGCCTGGGATTATCGTGGGAAAAAGGGAATTGGAGCAGCGCGGGTTTACTGCGTCTGGTGAGTCAGCAAAATAGGGTAGCGGTTAACGAAGGTAACGTTGTCGGGAAAGATTTTGATAATAGCTCTGGCTTTGCGATCTTCTCAGCCAATGCGGCATATCGCGTTAACCAACACGTCAAACTGAGTACGGGTGTCGATAACGTGTTTAACACGACCTACAGTGAACATCTCAACCTTGCTGGCAATAGCAGTTTCGGTTATTCGGCCAACACGTCCGTAAATGAACCGGGCCGAACCTACTGGGCGAAGGTCAATATTACCTTCTGATGACGTTGTCATGAATAAACGGCACCGTAGCCATTCTTTGATGGATTACGGTGCCGTTTGGGGAGCGATCGTTTGCGTGAAATACGCCCTTTCATTTTCTCTGCGAAGATTAGTCTCAATTATTTCGACAAGTGCTGACAAATCCCAAATGCTGAACTATTTTCATAAGTAATTATCACGTTACGGAGGTTGATATGGGATTTTGGCGCATTGTTCTGACTATTCTTCTACCACCGTTGGGCGTGTTATTGGGGAAAGGGATTGGTGGGGCGTTCATTCTGAATATTATTCTGACGTTGCTGGGCTATTTTCCTGGCTTGGTGCATGCGTTTTGGGTGCAGACAAAAGACGATGGAATTTAATGGCTAAAAAAGCCTAACGACGATCGTAATGAAATAATGGGGAGGCAAGGTGCCTCCCCATTATTTTTTAAAACAGTAAATCGATAATCGAGTCATGTTACTCTGCGCGCACTACCTGATTACGCCCTTGCTGTTTGGCTTGATAAAGCGCGATATCGGCGCGGTTTATCAGCATACTGAGCGTCTCGCCTGCCCGATATTCCGCGACACCGCAGCTGACCGTCACCTGAATGGCTCCTTCACGGTAGGGAAGGTGCGTTATTTCTATATTCTGGCGTAGTGCCTCGGCGCGTTGTTGTGCGGCGTTGATATCGCAATCGTCGAGTAGAATGACGAACTCTTCACCTCCCCAACGGCAGGGCTGATCGCTGGAGCGGGTATTCGCTGACAAGAGTGCAGAAATTTCTTGTAAAACCAGATCCCCAACGTTGTGGCCGTACTTGTCATTGATTTTCTTGAAGTGGTCAATATCAATGAGAAGAATGGAAAGTGATTTGTGTTGTAAGGCATTTTTCGTTCCGAGACGACGGAATAAATAATCAAATGCCTGACGGTTCATGAGGCCCGTTAATTTATCCGTGGTCGCCATTTGTTCCAGACGACGTTGATAGCCACCAATGGTCAGCCACAGCAGAAATAAGAAAAGGACGCTGACGAACGTACTGATACCCAGGTTTTTTAGCAGCGTGGCGAATAGTCGCTTTTCACTGGGGTGGCTAGTTTGTTCTACCATCAAATACCAACCGAATTCAGGGATGAGCCGGGTATTAAGGAAAATATGCTCCCCGTCTGATTGATACTCATAAGCGCCACCGGGAGCCGTTAGGATCGTGGTAGCAATATTGCCTAGCCCCGGCTGCTGCTGAATCTTGAGCGGTCGACTGTAGCTTTCTCCATGTAAGGTAATGTTGCCTTCCTTATCAATGAAATAGATTGTGCGGTTATAGCGTTGCTCATATTTTTCAAGGAGGTGTTTAACGCGTTCAACGGGAATACCTACGCCGGTAATACCGATGAAATTGCCGTCATAGTCCACGACTTTGTGATTAATAAGAATATCCAGACGTGTGTGATTCTCAGGATCGAATGAGATATCGATGGCATAAGGCATCTCGTCCGATAGCGTTCGGTGCTGGAAATACCATTGATCGTCTGGCGAATTCTCTGAAACGGTTTTCAGGATGCGCTGCTGATCGTAGTAACGTTTGGTTTTATCCGAAATGAAGAACGAAAATACGGTATCGAAGCGACGATCGATTTCTCGCAGGTAGCGAAACATGGCCTGCGGATCGCTTTCATCCTTCAGCACCCAGTCGCGTAAAAAGGTATCGTGTGCCATCAGCGACGAAATAAAGATAGGTTTTAGCAAATCTTGTTGGATTTCCGAATAGACGTTATCACTGGTTAGCGGCAGGGTATTTTCTTCGATTTCTTCTTCCAGCGATTCCTTAGCCACTTCATAACTGGTCCAACTGATAACGAGAAAGGCGGCGAGCAGCATGGAGCCGAGTATTATGATTGCGCGTGTTTTGTCCAGCCAGCGTGCATTATTAATGAATCCAGTCTGCAAAATAATCTCCCCAGAGAATCATTTATGAGGTAGGTGAATAAACCTCTATTTTCACCTAAAAATTGTGGTGCAACATTTTACTGGAATGACGGTGTAGCACAATTGGACGAGAGAATCGCTGATGCATAGCGTTCAGTATAGTGGTTACATTATGGAAGTATTAGAGCGGATTGCTGGAACGCAATTTTTTGTATTCAGAACGTGTGAACGTCTTCCTGTCGGCTTACTTATTCTTTTCGCGTTTTCAAAACGCGTAAACAAACAGGACACCATGCGGTGCCCTGTTTGTTTATAAGCGGTGATTCAGCGGATTACTTAAATACGCGAAAACGCTCTTCAAAGGCGATATAGGTTTTCTCACCAGCGGGTTGCTCAACGGAACCGAATGGCATTTGGGCACGTAGCTTCCAACTGGCGGGCAGGCTCCACTGCGCTTTGACGTCATTGTCGATCAACGGGTTGTAGTGTTGGAGTGAGGCACCGATTTTTTCCTGCGCCAGCGTGGACCACACGGCGAACTGAGCGATACCGGTTGAATGTTCAGACCAGACCGGGAAGTTGTCGGCATAAAGCGCAAATTTTTCCTGTAGCGCTTCAATCACTGCGGTGTCTTCAAAGAACAGGACGGTTCCCGCACCGGCAGCAAAGGAAGCTAGTTTGCTTTCTGTTGGGGCAAACGCATCCGCAGGCACAATTTTTTTCAGTTGCTGTTTAACAATATCCCACAGCTTGTGGTGTTGCTCACCAAACAGAATGACAACGCGAGAGCTTTGTGAATTAAAAGAGGAGGGGCTTTCATTAACGGCTTCGGTAATGAGCGCGGTAACCTGATCTTCTGATATCGGTAGTTTATTGCCGATGGCATAGATTGAACGACGGGCCTTGATTGACTGCAAAAAAGCATTACTCATGGTGTGTTCCTCAGTTTACGTGATGACTAACCTTTACACTGTGTCACTGATCTTTCCTGTGTTCAATGGCTTATCGTGCCGGATAGGCATCTTTTCCGGCTTCGCGTTAGCCGCCGCAGACTTCACAGTGTGGGTTTTTCGGCAGTGTTATTTCACGAAATTGCAGCGTCATTGCGTCGAACATCAGCAAACGCCCGGTAGTCAGCTTGCCATAGCCGGTGAGCAACTTAATGGCCTCCAGCGCCTGCAAACTTCCGATAGTGCCCACCAGCGGCGACATCACACCGGCTTCGACACACGTTAGCGCATTGGCACCGAACAGACGACTGAGGCAATGGTAGCAAGGTTCATCGGGCTGGTAGGTAAAGACGCTGATTTGGCCTTCCATCCGAATCGCGGCACCGGAGATCAGCGGTTTTTTGAGCTGAAAGCCAATGCGGTTTAGGCGATCGCGGATGGTGACATTGTCGGTACAGTCCAACACGGCATCATGCTTGTTGATCAGTTCTTTCAAGGCCTCGTCATTGAGATCGCCATCAACGGCATCCAGTGAAAGATGCGGATTCATGTCGGATAACGTCAGACGCGCTGATTCGACTTTTGCCATCCCGATACGGGTATCGCGATGCAGAACCTGACGTTGCAGGTTAGACAGTGAGACGGTATCAAAATCCAGCAGCGTCAAATGACCGACGCCCGCCGCAGCCAGGTACTGCGCGGCGGCACAGCCCAATCCACCCAAACCGACAATCAACAGGCGTGAAGCCTTGAGCTTTTCCTGTCCGTCAAAATCAAAGCCGCGCAGTACAATCTGTCGATTGTAGCGCAGCATTTCTTCATCGCTCAGTTCCGGCAACATACTCAATGCCCCAGCAGGGCGTTGAAGGGCTCGATTTCTACCCATTCGCCAGCAGCGACGTGACCACGATCCTGCTCAAGCACGATGAAACAGTTACCGAGGCTGAACGAGCTGAAAACGTGTGAACCCTGATGCCCGGTGGTTCTCACTTCCAGTTCACCCTGCGCGTTGCGACTAAAAATGCCGCGCTGGAAATCGGTGCGCCCCGGCGTCTTTTTCAGCGCGCTGGTGGTTTTGACGCGCACTCGCGGCGGCTGGTGCCACTGTGTATAGCCAGACAGGCGAGCCAGCAGCGGTTGCACCAACTGATAGAATGTCAGCGCGGCGGACACCGGATTCCCCGGCAGACCGCAGAACCAGGCGTGTTGTAACTTGCCGAAGGCGAAGGGTTTACCGGGTTTGATCGCCAGCTTCCAGAAATGGATATCGCCCAGTTCATCCAGCATTTGCTTGGTATAATCCGCTTCGCCAACGGAAACGCCGCCGCTGCTAATCACCAGATCGGCACGCTGGTCTGCCTCATGGAATGCGGCACGCAGCGCGTCTGGATCATCGCGGATGATGCCCAGATCTTGCACGTCGCAGCCTAGCTGTTCAAGCATCAAACGGACGGCAAAACGGTTGGTGTCATAAATCTGGCCGTCTTCCAGTGGTTTACCGACGGGTTGCAGTTCATCACCGGTTGAAAACACCGCGACTTTCAGGCGACGTACTACGTCAATCTGCGCAATCCCCAACGAAGCCAGCAGCGGCAATTCCGCCACGCCCAGTTTGCAGCCCGCAGGTAGCACGCTGGCACCCGCCTGAATATCTTCTCCTGCCAGACGAATATTTTGACCGGGTTTGACTTCATGTGGGAAACGGATGCCGTCTTCACTCACGTCAGCCTGTTCCTGCATGATCACGGCGTCGGCTCCTGCGGGAATTGGCGCACCGGTCATGATACGAATGCAGGTTCCGGCAGGCCATTCACCGGTGAAAGGCGCGCCAGCGAAGGCTTTTCCTGCCAGCGGCAGCAGTGTGGCAATCGACACATCGGCGCAGCGCACTGCATAGCCATCCATCGCGGAATTAGCAAAAGGCGGGACGTTAATCGGGGAAGCAATGGCACGGGCGGTGATCCGTCCTGCGGCGTCGAACAGGGATACGCGCTCTGTTTCGGTAAGTGAAGGAACCTGAGAAAACATGTTTTCCAGAGCTTGTTCAAGAGTCAGTAAACCTGCGTTAACGCTTTCCATCTTTACTCCACCGTTTTTCATCAATACAGTCTGTTTCATTCATATGGCTTTTTTCAGTAGCACGGAATGTTCCGCCAGCATGCCGTTCATGAGCGAAAACCCGTTTCTTATGCCACTATTAATTATGTCAGAGTTCGTAACGTGGGTGAATGTATGCAGGTCAAGGAATCCGGCTTTTGGCGTGTGAATCCTCGTTAGAGGTTAGGCAACATAGGCAGGATTCAGCGCAGATGTTTTTTCTTCAATTCGCACTATTTCGGGAAAAAATGAGTGCATCTGCCGGAGATATCGTGCTTTATTACGTCGCTTTATGATAATTAACTTAATGTTATAAAAAGAAATTTCTCACTGTCCTGATTTCAGTTTCCGCTTTACATCATACCTTGCGCTAAATATAGTCGAAAACCGCTGATAATTTGTTCCTGACCGCGTTGCGCTGATTCCAGCCGCATTTATAGGGAGATTCGCCGTTCATGTCGCTCACACAGGATCATTATGCCTCGCTGTCTTCCCCTGTTCCAGGGCTGATTTTGCCTGAAAAACGGGTGGTGGACGTGCGCAATCTGAGTGTCTATTTCGAACAACAGGGACAGCGGACGGATGCGGTACGCAATTTGACGTTCTCTGTCGATCGCGGCGAAACGCTGGCTATCGTCGGGGAGTCGGGTTCGGGTAAATCGGTGACGTCTCTGGCGCTGATGCGTTTGGTCGAACACGCAGGTGGGGTGATTCACCAGGGGGATATGCTCTTTCGTCGTCGCGATGGTGATGTGCTGGATCTCCGTGGCGCTCGTCAGCGGGTGATGCGAACGTTACGCGGGGCGGATTTAGCGATGATTTTCCAGGAACCGATGACGTCGCTCAATCCCGTCTTCCCGGTCGGCGAACAGATAGCCGAGTCGATTCGTTTGCATCAAGGTATGAACCGGCAGGCTGCGCGTGCAGAAACCTTGCGCATGCTGGATCTGGTCAGAATACCGGAAGCGCGTAATGTGCTGGATCGCTACCCTCACCAACTCTCTGGCGGAATGCGTCAGCGCGTCATGATTGCGATGGCGCTCTCCTGTAAGCCGTCGCTGCTCATTGCCGATGAACCGACGACCGCGCTGGATGTCACCATTCAGGCGCAAATCCTGCAACTTATCCGTGTGCTACAGCGTGAAATGGACATGGCCGTGATTTTTATCACCCACGACATGGGGGTGGTGGCGGAAGTCGCGGAGCGCGTATTGGTGATGCACCGTGGGGAAAGCGTTGAAGCGGGAAGCGTAGGGCAGATTTTTACCGCGCCGCAGCACCCGTATACGCAGGGATTGTTGGCGGCAGTACCCGCATTAGGGTCAATGCGCGGGCAACCCTTCCCAGCAAAATTTCCGCTACTGGATCGACGCGCGATGCCTATCACAGACAGCGTGCCGCAGGATACGGTTCCTGCGCATGCGGAGCCGATCTTACAGGTGAGCCATCTGGTGACGCGTTTTCCAATTCGCAGCGGGTTATTAAACCGTGTGACGCGTCAGGTGCATGCGGTGGAAAACGTCAGCTTCGATCTCTGGCCGGGGGAAACGCTTTCGCTGGTTGGCGAATCGGGGTGCGGCAAGTCCACAACCGGCCGGGCGTTGCTCCAACTGGTTGAAAGCCAGAAGGGCGAGATTACCTTTAATGGCCAGCGCATCCATCAGTTAAAAGGTGCCGCATTACAGCGTTTGCGGCGTGATATTCAACTGATTTTTCAGGACCCCTATGCGTCTCTGGACCCTCGTCTAACCGTCGGGTTCTCGATTATGGAACCGCTGCTGGTACACAACATTTGCCGTCGGCAGGAGGCGGAGAAACGCGTTGAATGGCTATTGTCGCGCGTAGGGTTGGAGCCGGAACACGCCCGACGCTATCCGCATGAATTTTCCGGTGGTCAGCGTCAGCGCGTTTGTATCGCCAGAGCGTTGGCGCTGAACCCTAAAGTGGTGATTGCGGATGAGGCCGTATCTGCGCTGGACGTGTCGATTCAGGCGCAAATCATCAATCTGATGCTGGAGTTGCAACGTGAGTTTGGCATCGCATTTTTGTTTATTTCACATGATATGGCGGTGGTTGAACGCATTAGCCATCGTGTAGCGGTGATGTACATGGGGCAAATTGTCGAGATCGGTCCACGGCAAGACGTGTTTGAACGTCCTCGGCATCCTTATACCCGCAAACTGATGTCGGCAGTGCCGATTGCCGATCCCTCACGCCGTAAGCGTGAGCAGGTGTTGCTGGTTGATGAAATACCCAGTCCGATCCGAGGGATGGGTGATGAACCGATCACGGCGCCTTTGGTTCAGGTTGGTGAGCGACACTTTGTTGCGCACCATCCGATTGCCGGTGCTTATTAACAGGGATTCACAAGGAGAACGTAGCATGAGCGTAATGACGATAAAACGGCGCTGGTTAGTCGCCGCAGGGGTAACCGCAGCGATGGCAGCCTCACCCGTCTGGGCAGCTAAAGATGCGGTTATCGCCGTGGGTTCCACGTTTACCAGCCTGGACCCCTATGATGCCAACGATTCGCTATCGCAGACGGTGGCGAAGTCATTCTATCAGGGACTTTTTGGCTTCGATAAAGAGATGAAGCTGGTAAACGTCCTGGCGGACAGCTACGACGTCAGCCCGGATGGCCTGGCGTATACCGTCAAGCTGCACCCTGGCGTCAAATTTCACGATGGGTCAGCGTTTAATGCCGCGGCTGTCAAAGTGAATCTGGATCGTGCCAGTAACCCAGAGAGTCGTCTGAAGCGGTATAACCTGTTCAAAATGATCGACAAAACCGAGGTGGTGGACGATCTGACAGTGAAAATTATGCTGAAGACGCCGTTCTCGGCGTTTGTTAACAATCTGGCGCACCCGGCGGCAGTCATGATCTCTCCAGCGGCATTAAAGCAGTACGGCAAGGAGATCGGTTTTCACCCGGTTGGCACCGGCCCATATCGCTTTGTGGCCTGGAATCAGACCGATTTTGTCAAAGTGGAGAAATTCAGCGGCTACTGGAAAGCCGGGTTGCCTAAGCTGGACAGCATTACCTGGCGTCCGGTAGTGGATAACAACACGCGTGCTGCACTGCTGCAAACGGGCGAAGCGCAGTTTGCTTATCCGATACCGTTCGAGCAGGCCAAGGTGTTGGAGAAAAATGACAAGCTGGCGCTGGTGGCGTCACCGTCGATCCTGCATCGCTACATCAGCATGAATGTCACGCAGAAACCGTTTGATAACCCGAAAGTACGACAGGCGCTGAACTACGCAATTAACAAAGAGGCACTGATTAAAGTGGCGTTCTCCGGCTACGCGACGCCAGCCGAAGGGCCACTGCCGGGCAGCATTGATTATTCAGTAAAATATCAGCCGTGGCCTTACGATCCAGCGAAGGCACGCGAGCTACTAAAAGAAGCAGGCTACCCGGACGGTTTTACCACCACGCTATGGTCGTCGCATAACCACAGTACGGCGCAGAAAGTCTTGCAGTTCACGCAACAACAGCTGGCACAGGTTGGCGTGAAAGTGCAGGTGACCGCGATGGATGCGGGGCAACGCGCCGCGGAAGTCGAAGGCAAGGGCGTGAAAGAAACGGGCGTTCGCCTGTTCTATACCGGCTGGTCGGCATCGACGGGAGAAGCGGACTGGGCGCTGTCGCCACTGTTTGCGACCGCTTCCTGGCCACCCGCGCAGTTCAACACGGCTTTTTACAGCAACCCGCAGGTTGACGCAGATCTGGCCAATGCGCTGAAAACGACGGATCGAGCGGAAAAACAGAAACTGTATAAGGATGCGCAGGACAAAATCTGGGCGGATGCACCGTGGATTTTTCTGGCGACAGAGCGCTTAGTGTCGGCTAATAGCAAGAAGCTGACCGGATTCTATGTGATGCCGGATACCTTGTTTAGCTTTGATGATGCCGATCTGACGGAGTAATCCAGCACGAAAATATGACCAGGGAGTCGGGTGGCCATGGAGCTACCCGCAGTGGTCAACACTCGTCCACTCATAGGAGAGTCTGACGCATGTCTGTGGAAAACTGTTCATGCTGAATTATTTTATTAAACGGCTACTAGGGCTGATCCCCACGCTCCTGATTGTGATGGTGCTGGTGTTCCTGTTCGTTCATCTGTTACCCGGCGATCCGGCGCGTTTAGCCGCCGGGCGGGAAGCGGATGCCGTCGTTATCGAGATGGTGCGGCAGGATTTGGGCTTGGATAAACCGCTGCCGCACCAGTTCTGGCACTTCTTCACTAATATCCTGCAAGGGGATCTGGGTACGTCGATCGTGTCGAAGCGGCCTGTGACGGAAGAGATCGCCATGCGCTTTATGCCGACCTTTTGGTTGACGGTGTGTAGCATGGCGTGGGCGGTGATTTTTGGCATGGCGATTGGCATCGTCTCTGCCGTATGGCGCAATGGCTGGCCAGATAGGATTGGCATGACGTTGGCGGTATCAGGTCTCTCTTTCCCTGCGTTTGCACTTGGCATGCTGTTAATGCAGATTTTTTCCGTCGAATTAGGCTGGCTACCAACGGTGGGGGCGGATACCTGGCTGCACTACATCTTGCCTTCCCTGACGTTAGGTGCGGCAGTCGCGGCGGTGATGGCGCGTTTTACCCGAGCGTCATTTGTTGATGTGTTGCAGGAAGATTACATGCGCACGGCGCGGGCAAAAGGCGTGCGAGAATCGCTGGTGGTCGTGAAGCACGGGCTGCGTAATGCGCTGATTCCGGTGGTCACCATGATGGGGTTGCAATTTGGCTTTTTGCTCGGTGGCTCCATAGTCGTCGAAAAAGTGTTCAACTGGCCCGGTTTGGGACGGTTGTTGGTGGATGCGGTGGAGATGCGCGACTATCCGGTGATTCAGGCTGAAGTGTTGCTGTTTTCACTGGAGTTTATTCTGATCAATCTGCTGGTTGACATGCTGTATGCCGCGATTAATCCAGCCATTCGTTATAAATAAGGAAAGGGAATGAGACACTGGCGACGTAAAGCTATGCTGGCGACGCTCCCTGTCATTAGGGATAAACCGGTTCGTACGCCATGGCGTGAATTCTGGCGGCGCTTTCTTCGGCAACGCGTAGCGGTTGCCGCTGGTCTGTTTGTGCTGCTGCTGGTTGTGGGTGCGTTTCTGGCTCCGTATCTGGTGCCCTATGATGCCGAGAACTATTTTGATTATGAACGCCTGAACGAAGGCCCCTCTGCGGCACATTGGTTGGGGGTCGATTCATTAGGGCGTGATATTTTCAGCCGAATCCTGATGGGGACGCGTATTTCGCTGGCGGCGGGTATTCTCTCGGTGTTGGTGGGGATGATTATCGGCACGACACTGGGGCTGTTGGCGGGCTACTACGAAGGATGGACGGACAGAATCATCATGCGCATAGGCGATGTGCTGTTTGCCTTCCCTGGAATATTGCTGGCGATTGCCGTAGTGGCGATTATGGGCAGTGGGATGGCGAATGTGATTGTCGCTGTGGCGATTTTCAGCATTCCAGCCTTCGCCCGTCTGGTGCGAGGCAACACGCTGGTGCTGAAACAGCTCACCTATATCGAATCGGCTCGCAGTATTGGTGCCAGCGACGGGACGATCCTCTTCCGGCATATCTTGCCCGGTTCGGTGTCTTCCATCGTGGTGTTTTTCTCGATGCGGATTGGGATGTCGATCATCACTGCGGCTAGCCTGTCATTTCTGGGGCTTGGTGCCCAGCCGCCGATGCCTGAGTGGGGGGCGATGCTGAATGAAGCGCGGTCGGATATGGTGATTGCACCACATGTCGCCATCTTCCCGAGTCTGGCGATATTTCTGACGGTCTTGGCGTTTAATTTATTAGGCGACGGTCTGCGCGACGCGCTCGACCCGAAATTGAAAAGCTGAATAAAAAAAGCGCGACAATGAGTGCCGCGCTTTTCAGCAGTAAAACCGTCAGCGCTTAGAACGACGTGCGTTTATAGCTGCGGTACTGTGGTTGCCAGAAGTTATGGTCAATCGCTTTCTGTAAGGCATCAGCAGAGGTGACGACGGCCACGCCTTGCAACTGTGCGGCTTTACCCACTTCCAGTGCGATGCGCTTGGACACCTGCTGGATATCGGACAGATCCGGCAGCAGAGCGCCTTCGCCGTTATTCGCCAGCGGCGAGCAGTCAGCTAACGCGCGGCTGGCAGCCATCAACATACCGTCAGTGATACGCTTGGCACCCGATGCCAGTACACCTAATCCGATACCTGGGAAAATATAGGAGTTGTTGCACTGCGCGATAGGGAAGACTTTATCCTGATAGTTAACCGGAGAGAACGGGCTACCGGTTGCGACCAGCGCTGAGCCTTCTGTCCAGCGAATGATATCTTCTGGACGCGCTTCCACGCGAGATGTTGGGTTAGACAGCGGCATCACGATAGGGCGAGCGCAGTGCTTGTACATCTCACGAATGATTTCTTCCGTGAACAGGCCAGGCTGACCGGATACACCGATCAGGATGGTTGGTTTGGCATTGCGTACCACTTCCAGTAGTGAAATCGCGTCGCTGTTGCAATCCCAATCAGCCAGCAGTTCACTTTTCTGCACCAGCTTGCTCTGGAAATCGAGCAGGTTTGGCAGTTTGTCCGTCAGCAGACCGAAGCGGTCAACCATAAAGACGCGTGCACGTGCTTCTTCTTCGCTCAGCCCTTCGGATTTCATCTGTGCGACGATTTGCTCAGCGATACCACAGCCCGCGGAGCCTGCACCCAGGAAGGTGACCGTTTGATCGCGCAACTGCGTACCTGCCGCGCGGCTAGCGGCAATCAGGCTGCCGATAGCGACGGCGGCGGTGCCCTGAATGTCATCGTTAAAGCTACAGATCTCATCACGATAGCGGTTCAGCAACGGTGTGGCATTTTTCTGTGCGAAGTCTTCAAACTGCAACAGCACGTTCGGCCAGCGGCGTTTCACGGCCTGAATGAACTCGTCAACGAAGGCATAGTATTCGTCGTCGGTAATGCGCGGATGGCGCCAGCCCATATACAGCGGATCGTTCAAGCGCTGTGGGTTGTTGGTGCCGACATCCAGAACGACTGGCAGGGTATAGGCTGGGCTGATACCACCACAGGCGGTGTACAGCGACAGCTTACCGATTGGAATCCCCATCCCGCCGATACCCTGATCGCCCAGACCAAGAATACGTTCACCGTCGGTGACAACGATGACTTTTACGTTCTGCTTGGTGGCGTTTTGCAGCATATCGTCGATATGTGCGCGGTTAGGGTAGGAGATAAACAGGCCGCGGGCGCGACGATAGATATCAGAGAAGTGCTCACAGGCTTCACCAACGGTCGGGGTGTAGATGATAGGCATCATCTCACTGAGGTGACCGTCCAACAGACGGTAGAACAGCGTTTCGTTGGTGTCCTGAATGTTGCGCAGGTAAACGTGTTTTTCAATATCGTGTTTAAATTCCTGATACTGGCGCCAGGCGCGTTCTGCCTGTTCTTCGATAGTTTCAACGGCTTCTGGCAATAGACCTGCAAGGTTAAAATCAGCACGCTCTTCTTCGGTAAACGCGCTGCCTTTATTCAGCAAGGGGAATTCAAGCAAGATTGGACCAGCGTAGGGGATATAGAGAGGGCGTTTGCTTTCGTATTCTAATTCCATGGCTTTTTACTCTTCGGATAGCAAAAAAGAAACTCAGGTGGTGTCGATGCGAAACTGCTGCGAATCTTAAATTACCCAGAAAATATGTACAGGAAATGTTAATTAAAATAGTTACAGATGGCTTGCATATTAGTCAAAATACAGGCTTTATCGATTCACCTCTCTTTTTTCACCTTTGCGTCGCTGATTTTTTGCGCTTCTCGCAACCCTTATTCCTCAATAAAGTGGTGCTCAACGTCGGTGCAACCCAGTTCGGCTAGCATGATTTGTGAGATCGCCCAGTGGCTGACAGCAGCATTACGGCGTTCAACGACGGCGGCATGTGCAATGGTGCAAGGCGCTTCGCCTGCCAGATTCATCAGATTTAACGCGGCCTGTAAGGGCGGCAGGCTGGGGTTGAACGCCGCATTTTCTGCATAGCGACCGGTATAGAGGTTGCCATTCGTCGTTTCTAGCGCAATGCCGCTGATCGCTTTGCTGTAAGGTGCGTGGCTACGGTTAGCGGCATCCAGTGCATGACGCGCCAGCGCATTCACATTCTGCAATGTCGCGCCGTGGTTGATGTCATCCATCAGTAGGGTATCGATGTTCAGATCGACGGGGCCAAAGGCATCGGGCAGATAATGGCTAAGCACCGCAGGCTGGCGACCCGGCAGTTGAATACGCAGCGACGCCGCATTGCGCAATTCATTCATAAACTGGCGGCAGTGGCCACATGGCGTGTAGTTCACCGTCACGGCTCGCAATCCACGCTCATTGCGTAGCCAGGCGTGGCTGATGGCACTTTGTTCGGCGTGAACCGTTTGTTGAAGCTGAACGGCGGTGAACTCCATGTTCGCGCCAAAGTAGAAATTCCCGCTGAGTCCTTGTGCAATCGCACCAACCTGAAAATGCGAGATGGAGGCTTGTGCGCAGGCGGCCGCCAGAGGTAATAGCACAAAGGCTAACGCATCGGTGTCTAACTGACTGGCCTTGCAGACCGCCTCTACGTCATCAGCGGTTAGCATCGCGGCGAAATCCGGTTTATCGATCAATGGGCGGATCGCAGCTTGCAGGTTGGCAGGTAATTGCTGGAAGGCGTTTTCGAATCGTGGATGCATATCGGCTTACTCTTTTTACCCGTCAATGACGTCATGTTAGAAAGCAGAGTAGCAATAAATTGTGATCAAAATCTCTTTATTGAATGAAATGACTGCAACTTAATCCTTAAATGCGAGATGTATCTCAATTTTATAGTGAGGACGCTGCGTGATAGGCACCGTCCCCGCTAAATTCAGCCAATGAGGTTCAAGAGTACGGGGAATACCAGCGGTGCAATCAGCGAGGTAATGATCCCACATATAACCAGTGCCAGTGAACTGAATGCCCCTTCCTGATAATCCACTTCGGCGCAGCGCGCCGTACCGAGTGCGTGCGAGGCGGTGCCCATCGACAACCCGCGTGCCGCTTTGGTTTTGATACCCACACGCTCGAACAGGCTGTGGCCTAAGACCGCACCAAGGATGCCGACAAAAATTACGCAGACGGCGCTGATAGCGGGAATGCCACCGATGGAGCTGGCTACCGCCATCGCAATAGGTGTAGTGACGGATTTTGGCAGTATTGAGGCGGCTATTTCCGGCGATGCGCCCATCCACAGCGCCACCAGCGTACCAGAGATAATTGCTGTCAGGCTACCGATGAAGCATACGCTGATGATCGACTTCCAGCGGGCGCGAATTTGGTGCAACTGTTCATAAAGTGGAAACGCCAGCGCGACTACGGCAGGTTGCAGCAAATCGTTAAGCACTTTGCTGCCTTGAAAGTAATGCTCGTAGGGGATCTTCAACACCAGCAGTAGCGGAATAATAATCGCCATTGACACTAACAGCGGGTTTAACAGAGAAAGCTTGGTCAGCACGGCCAGCTTACGTGCGGCGAAAAAAACCAGCAGAGTAAGCGGCAATGACCACCATAAGTAGCTGAACATTATTCGTTATCCTTCGGGGGCGTGCGATCGCTGGCTAGGGCTCGTTCACGCTGCATAATCTGGGTACTAAAACCGACAACCAACATCACTATAAAGGTACTGATCAGACAGGAAACGACGATGGGGCCAAACTGTTGGCTGACCAGATCGTAATAATTCATAACGCCGACCCCAATGGGGACGAATAACAATGCCATATGGCGAATAAGAAGATGGCAGCCCGGTTTCACCCACTGTGCGGGTAGGATCTGCGAACAGAGCAGGGTGAACAAAACCAGCATACCGATGATACTGCCGGGGATAGTGAACGGAAGTAACGCGGATACCGCATTGCCTGCCAACAGGCAGAGATAAATCAATGCGAAAGCGCGTAAATACTGCCAGCAAATGATGAACGTATTACGCATGGGAAATTCCTGATTAGCCGAGGGGATTATCATAACGCTAATGAAATTTACGTGCCACAGCTCACGAATTTTGTTGTGGGGGACGGCGTTCCCAGCCTAAAGAACGAGCAACATCGGTCTGTACTGAAAACGAAAAGCGAACGTTGCTGAGATCGAGCCGGTTCTGTCTTACATTAATGTGATTATTGCAACTGAATTGGGAGGAATAGAAACGCCTGAAGCCTTATTTTACGTCTACGCGCCATTCGGTGATGTCGATCTGCCCATCACCGCCAAAGATCTCAGTGCCAAACTCAACGCTGCTGATATATTTTTCAGCGCTCATCCATTGCTTTGTTTCTACCAAATAGTCGGTGAAGTGACGAATATTGAGTGATGCACTGTTGGTACCGGAAGTATGGACAAAGGAAAAAACATTCCAGCCTCCCCCATTATCCGCGTTGATCCAACCTTTGAATACGTTCCAACTGTTTCCACCGAGGAAAACCGTTTCAATATAATCCCCCGCAGGGCCTGCATTGGTATCATTGAGCCAGATCATCAACTCGTCGGTAGGCGATGAGTCCCAGTTAGCTTTATCGGTAGTATGGAACCAGATGTCGTAAGCGGCGTTGTAAGTACCCGTAGCCTTGAGAGAATAAGTGACGTTGCTGGTGATACTTTTATTGCTGGATAATTGTATCGGTAGTCCACTATCTTCCGTATAGCCTGCCGTCCAGTGCCAACCACTCACCAGTGAAGGGTAGGCTTTAACACTGTGGGTGCTGCTTGGCCAGTGCCAGTTCCAGCCCATGCTGGTTGGGTTGTTATAGAAAATCGTTTGCTGCCATCCTTTTATTTCATCTTTTCCCCATACGTTATTGAATAGGTAATATTTATTATTCTCAAAATAGAGTTTATCCGCATCGTTTGATGAACTGGCGGCACAAACTGCTAATGATGAGAGTAACAGGGAAGAGAAGGCTACGGGCAAGAATACGCGGGAAATAGGACGTGGCTGTGTATTCACAGTCGGCATAATCAATCTCTTCTTATATAGCATTGAGATATTTTAGTCTGAAATGGAACACGTATTTATCTCGTATTTTTGATTAAATATGAGGTGTAGTGAGCTTAACAGTTTATGCTATTTCCACTATGTCGGAATAATCCCGTTTATACTCGTCATACTTCAAGTTGCATGTGCGTTGGCTACGTTACTCGGCACACTGGCGTGAGCCTCGCCCCGTTGGGGCCGCTGCAAGCAGCGTTCAAAT
This sequence comes from Pectobacterium sp. IFB5596, assembly GCF_021432585.1. Classification (NCBI taxonomy): domain Bacteria; kingdom Pseudomonadati; phylum Pseudomonadota; class Gammaproteobacteria; order Enterobacterales; family Pectobacteriaceae; genus Pectobacterium; species Pectobacterium sp. IFB5596. Next base: position 313,421 of record NZ_LXFY01000029.1, on the reverse strand, counting down.
CTGCTTTTAGCAGATTTTTCAGTCACCCGAATCACTTACTTGAGTAAGCTCATCGGGATGAAATGAGAGACATCCTGTCTCTCACCGGAGGCCAGCCGTTGGCTGGTCAAATTCGTTCCCGACGAATTTGTCCTTCTCTTGCCGCGTTATTCGGCCTTAGGCCTCATCCCTTCGGGATCGGCGCAAGCGCTGTTCAAAAACGCCTCGTCGTTTTTGTCCTGAAACTCGAATTATTTGGAGTATAGACCCATGAAGGAAATGAATATTTCATTTTTGGGGAAACGATTAACGTTTTAATAAATAGCGATTATATTAAATAAAATCATAATGTTATTTTAAGGCGCACGTCAGTGTGCGCCTTGGTTGGCTGATTACTCAAATAACTGTGCATTATGGACCGCCGCGTAAACGGCATCAGTCAGTTTACGCAGTTCATCAGGCTGAATGATAAACGGCGGCATCAGATAAATGAGTCGACCAAACGGTCGAATCCAGACACCTTGCTCGACGAAGAAGCGCTGTAATCGCGCCATATTGACCGGGCGCTGTGTTTCCACCACGCCGATAGCACCCAGTACGCGAACGTTCGCTACCTGCGGAGATTCCGCACAGGGATGCAGTGCTTCTCGCAGTTGCCGCTCAATATATTGTACCTGACTTTGCCAATGATTTTCCGCCAGCAGCGATAAACTGGCGCTGGCTGCTGCGCAGGCTAGCGGATTGCCCATAAATGTAGGGCCGTGCATAAAACAGCCTGCCGCACCATTGCTGATAGTTTCGGCCACGCTCCGGGTAGTCAGCGTGGCTGAGAGGGTCATGTAGCCGCCAGTCAGCGCTTTTCCCAGACACATAATGTCGGGTGAAATTCCCGCGTGTTCGCAGGCAAACAGTTTGCCGGTACGGCCAAATCCGGTAGCGATTTCATCGGCAATCAGCAGCACGCCGAAACGATCGCATAGCTCCCGAACCCGACGCAGATAGGCCGGGTGGTAAAAACGCATTCCACCTGCGCCCTGCACGATGGGCTCCAGAATGACGGCTGCGATCTCAAGAGCGTGCGTCGACAGCATCGCCTGTAATGGCGCGATATCGGCTTCCTGCCAGTCATCGGCAAAACCGCTTTCGTTGATAGAGGCACAGGGTGGCGCATCAACAAACAGGTGAGCAGGCAAATAGCCCTGATACAGGCTGTGCATCGAGTTCTGTGGATCGCATACGGACATCGCCCCGAAAGTGTCACCGTGATAGCCATGACGCAGGGTGAGGAAGCGTTGGCGAGTTTCACCGCGTGCTTGCCAATACTGTAGCGCCATTTTCATCGCCACTTCGACTGCCACCGAACCGGAGTCCGCCAGAAAAACACATTCCAACGCATCCGGCGTGATGTCCACCAGTTGACGGCACAGCGCCACCGCTGCCGGATGGGTGATCCCGCCAAACATCACATGCGACATCTGACTGAGCTGAGCCTGTACCGCTTGGTTGATTACCGGATGGTTGTAACCGTGAATGGCTGCCCACCACGATGACATGCCATCAATCAGGCGACGTCCGTCATCCAGTTGCAGCTCGACGCCGCTGGCCGATACCACCGGATAGCACGGCAGAGGCGTAGTCATCGACGTGTAGGGATGCCAAATGTGGCGCTGGTCAAAAGCAATGTCGTCCGGGCTCATGATGATCTTTCGTAAACTAAAATGAATTCTATTTGGTTGACAGTATATCGGGTTAATTTACACTGGCGAAACGTTTTTAGTTTGGAGATGCCGAAGTGGCTGACCGCATGTACTGGACGCTTGAGCAAGCGCAAGACTTATTTAATAAACCTTTTCTGGAACTGATGTTTGAAGCGCAGCAGATCCACCGTCAGCATTTTGATCCCCGCCAGGTGCAGGTTAGTACGCTGCTGTCGATCAAAACCGGTTCCTGTCCTGAGGACTGTAAGTATTGTCCGCAAAGTTCCCGCTACCGTACCGGGATTGATACTGAACGCCTGATGCAGGTTGAACAGGTGCTGGAGTCGGCTCGTCAGGCGAAAGCCGCAGGATCGACGCGCTTTTGTATGGGAGCCGCGTGGAAAAATCCGCACGAGCGTGACATGCCGTATCTGGAACAGATGGTGCAAGGCGTGAAAGCGATGGGGATGGAAACCTGCATGACGCTGGGGACACTGCACAACGATCAGGCCGAGCGTTTGGCTTCTGCCGGGCTGGATTTCTATAATCATAACCTTGATACCTCGCCGGAGTTTTACGGCAGCATCATCACGACCCGCACGTATCAGGAACGTCTGGATACGCTGGATAAAGTGCGCGGTGCGGGCATTAAAGTCTGCTCGGGCGGCATTGTTGGGTTGGGGGAAACCGTGCGCGACCGCGCCGGGCTGCTGGTGCAACTGGCTAACCTGCCGACGCCGCCGGAAAGCGTGCCGATCAACATGTTGGTGAAGGTGAAAGGCACGCCGCTGGCGGATAACGAGGATGTCGATCCGTTTGATTTTATTCGGACTATTGCCGTCGCGCGCATCATGATGCCGGCCTCCTATGTGCGCCTGTCTGCCGGACGCGAGCAGATGAGTGAGCAAACGCAGGCAATGTGCTTTATGGCGGGAGCGAACTCCATTTTCTACGGCTGCAAACTGCTTACCACGCCAAACCCGAAAGAAGACAAAGATCTGGCGCTGTTCCTCAAATTAGGTCTGAATCCGCAGCAGACGGGTACCGAGTACGGGGATAACCAACAGCAGCAGCGCTTGACGGAGCAGCTGATTAACGCGGATAGCGAGCAATTTTATAATGCTGCGGTATAACGCGTGGGACGCAAACCGCAGAATAAGGCGTGCTGAATCATGAGCTGGCAGCAACGTATTGAAGCCGCGTTGGTACAGCGTCAGCAGGATGATGCTTACCGCGTGCGGCTGGCTAATCAAGGCGGTAGTGGACGCTGGCTGATGCAGGGCGATCGCTGCTATCTGAATTTTTCCAGCAACGATTATCTGGGGTTGAGCCATCATCCCGAGATTGTGCGTGCCTGGCAGCAGGGCGCAGAGCAATACGGTATTGGCAGCGGCGGCTCCGGGCATGTGACGGGGTATACCGATGCGCATGCCGCGCTGGAAAACCAACTGGCCGACTGGTTGGGTTACCCGCGTGCGCTGCTGTTTATTTCAGGTTATGCCGCGAATCAGGCCGTGGTGGCCGCGCTGGCACAGGCGGAAGATAGGATTTTTGCCGATAAACTTAGCCATGCTTCATTGCTGGAGGCTGCCGCACAGTCACCGGCGACGCTGCGGCGCTTTAAACATAATCAGGCCGATAGCCTGCAAGCGCTGCTGGAAAAGCCTACGGATGGCCAGACGCTGGTGGTGACCGAAGGCGTGTTCAGTATGGATGGCGACACTGCACCGCTGTCGGCATTGCAAACCCAATGCCGGGCGCATCATGCCTGGCTAATGGTGGACGATGCACATGGGATTGGCGTGCTGGGCGATGAAGGTCGCGGGAGCTGCTGGCAGCAAGGCGTTAAACCAGAGCTGCTCATCGTCACGTTCGGTAAGGCATTTGGCGTCAGCGGTGCGGCGGTGCTGTGTGCAGAACCATTGGCTGAGTACTTCCTGCAATTTGCCCGTCATTTGATTTACAGCACGTCGATGCCAGCGGCACAGGCCTGTGCGCTGAGCGCGGCAGTCAATTGTGTCCGGCAGGGCGATGCGCGGCGTGATGCGCTACAGCGTAATATCGCGCAGTTTCGCGCGGGTTTTTCCAACTCGTCATACCAACTGATGGATTCACAGAGTGCGATTCAACCGCTGATTGTCGGTGAGAATGCGCGGGCGCTGGCACTGATGAGCCATCTGCGTGAACAGGGCGTGTGGGTTAGCGCGATGCGGCCGCCGACGGTGCCGCCTGGCAGTGCGCGTCTGCGGATTACGCTGACGGCGGAACACCAGCCGGAAGATATCAGCCGCTTGCTTACGGTATTGCACCATGCTGACAGAAAACTATAACAAACAGGCAATTGCGCTGGCGTTTGGGCGTGCAGCGGGGGGCTATGACCAGTTTGCCGAACTGCAACGCACCAGCGGAGAACGCCTGCTGGCGCTGATGCCGCCGCACAGCGGTTTACAGGTATTGGATGCAGGGTGTGGAACAGGACACTTCAGCCGTTACTGGCGTCAGGCTGGTAAAAATGTGACTGCGCTGGATTTGTCGGCGGCGATGCTCGCACAGGCGCGCGAGCGGCACGCTGCGGATTGTTACCAGGAAGGGGATATCGAAAACTTGCCGCTGGCGGATCGCTGTGTGGATATCAGTTACAGCAATCTGGCTGTGCAGTGGTGCAACTCGTTACCGCGTGCGTTGGCAGAACTGTACCGAGTGACGCGGCCGGGAGGCATTATTGCGTTTGCCACGCTGGTAGACGGTTCCTTAAGCGAGCTGTCGCAGGCGTGGCAGCGGCTGGACGGTACGCGGCGGACGAATCGCTTTCTGCCGCTCTCCACGATTGACGCGGCCTGTCAGCCTTATCGACATTATTTGGTGCAGGAGCGTGAGGTGTGCCTTTTTCCCGATGTGCTAGCGCTGATGAAATCGCTCAAGGGAATTGGTGCAACCTGGCTGCATGAAGGGCGCACGCCGGGGCTATTGAGCCGGGCACGTTTGGCTTCGCTGGCGGCTTGCTATCCGCAAGAACGGGGCGGTTATCCGCTCAGCTATCAACTGGTTTATGGAGTGATTTATCGTGATTGAACGCTGGTTTGTGACGGGCACAGATACTGAAGTGGGGAAAACCGTTGCAAGTACGGCGCTGCTTCAGGCGGCGGGGCGCGCCGGATACCGCACCGCTGGCTATAAGCCTGTGGCGTCCGGCTGTGAGATGACGGCGGATGGTATTCGCAACAGCGACGCGCTGGCGCTTCAGGCCAATAGCCGTATCCATCTTGATTACCCGATGGTGAACCCGCTGGCGTTTATGGAACCGACGTCACCGCATATTATCAGTGCGGCGGAGCAGCGGCCGATTCATCTTTCGGCGTTGTCGGCAGGGTTACGTGCATTAGAAGCTCAGGCTGATTGGGTGCTGGTCGAAGGCGCTGGTGGGTGGTTTACGCCGCTGTCGGAGCAGGACACGTTTGCCGACTGGGTGGTACAGGAACAACTTCCTGTGATTTTGGTCGTTGGTATCAAATTGGGCTGCATTAACCATGCGATGCTTACCGCCCATGCTATTCAACATGCAGGTTTGCACCTTGGTGGCTGGATCGCTAACGACATCATGCCGCCTGGGAAATGGCACCAGCCGTATCTACAAACGTTGCAACAGCGCTTGCCTGCACCGATGCTGGGTGAAATTCCTTATTTATCGACTCTCCATCAACATGATCTGGGGCAGTATATTGATATTGGGTTATTAAAAAATAGACCGGACTTTGGAGAGTGAAAAAACTCGTCATGCTTCGAGCCACCCGAGTTATGTAAATATATACGGTAAATCATTCGGGTGGTGTTATTTATTAGCGATGGCTTTGACAAAAAGATTAAAGGCATTCACTTTAGCGAGCCTGTTATTACAATGTATAGCCTTGATACTTGATAGGTAATGTATTCTTGACATAATCACCAGATCTCCGACGCCTTCATATCCATCATTCAGTAATCGGCTAATAACATTTGCTGTGAGTGACAATATCGACTCATAGTTTTTATGTAGTGAGAGTAATACGTAATTGTCGATAATGTTGATAGGTGTTGAGATGAGTTTGAGTTGAAAACAACAGCAAGGTTTTCATCTATATCATGAATATTCGATATCTTATGTAAGGTATCAGCCAATTTTTTTCTTTCGGCTGACAAACTTATGTAGGGAATGATATTCAATCCGCTGAATTGACTGTCGGGAGTCGCATAGGTGAAACAATAACTAATGTAATATATGTTTTTTTCTTTTACATATTTAGACAGTGAAATGTATAAATGATAGTCCAATACAATGTACTTTGCTGTTGCCATGTGATAAAGACCCATTAAAACTCACTGGGCATATATTACACTAAAATGAGTTGGCGTATTTAAATACATGCCGGAGGCCAATAGCCATAAGTATTACAATAGCCTAAACAATCTGCACATTGACTTGTTCCATATACACGCCCCGGAACTTGTCCTTGACCCTGAATACATTCGACGTATTTGCCTGTGCAATATGGGTTGGCTGCGATATTTTTTATATTCTTATCTGGCCATTTCTTATCCATTAAAAGATTCTGGATATAATTCTTTTTCGTGGTAGGAGATTTTATCTCATCGATGACAGTGTAATGAGTGCTGTTGTTAGCATAAGAATTTGATAGCACTAATAGATTTAAAAAAAATAATCCGATTATGATATGAAGACAACGTCGCATATGTAAATTCTCCTTTGCTTATTTTACGCTTTAATCCTATCCATTTATTTATAGATAAAATAATTAGGTGGTTAAGTAAAGTGCGATATTTTCATATGGTTATTGAGTTTCAGCATAAAAGAATAATCAATCGCTCTAAACGTTTTTAGAAATCCTACTGCCGAAGATTGCTAAAAACAGCGCTCGTTCAGAAATAAAGCGGGTGTTTTTGCGTGGACCGTACTAGGGTGAAACAGGTTTTCCTCTTCATAGTTAATGGTGCTGTGGAAGAGCGGGAAAGCGGAAGTTAAGCAAAAAAGGTTGATGGATTTTCTTGGTTTTAGGAATAACAACGAATTTGGCTGTTTTTTACCTTAACTTATCCTATGAATGTAAATTCTGGGTTTTTATTAAAATCAATAGGTAAAACCTTCATTTTTTGCCTCTCCTTCCCCGCTATGTCTGAATGGTGACATGTGAATCCTCGACTATTTTTAGTCTTTTTCCGTCTAATACTTATGCGATAAATCACAGAAAGAGTGTGAAGAAAATCCATATCAGGAGGGATCGCGAATGAAGCGGGTGTTTCTCTAACTCAGGGCTGATGCGGGGTTGTGGGAGTTATCCACCATTTCTGTGGATAACTATGTGTATTATGGATAGACAACGCGTCCTAAGCGAGAGCTGGCGCGGGTTCTCGCTAGGTTGACGCTATTCTCCACGGTTTTGTTAATCTATTTATTATCATATGGTTAAGTAAAATCAAGCGTCTTGAACATCAACGACGTGTAGTTGCATAAATTAACGTCACTGGTCATCCCAGTATGTTACATCTTTACCTAATCTGGGGATAAATCATGATGATTTTATCTGGTAGATTAAAGATGAATGTGCTAGCAAATTAATTTGTCGATTAATCATCCAATCCAGCGATAATTTTCTTGATGCTGTTTTTATATCCAGTATCATGGCAGTGGCAAATTTCATCATTGGCATTCAGAATAAAGCATCGTGCGTCACAGGTAGTGAGCGTGTCGCTGCACTTCTGACGACATCATTGCCGTGCGTGAAAGCGTCAGTCCGTGTCTTTTACCTGCCTTTGTGCGTCCATCCACGAACATCGTATTTAGCGATGAGCAATAACGATAAGTAGCGTGCTTAACGATGAGTAAAGTATTTACACTGAATTCCGACTTTAAACCGGCAGGCGATCAGCCCGAAGCCATTCGTCGTTTAAAGGAGGGCCTGGAAGACGGCCTGGCGCACCAAACGCTGCTCGGGGTAACGGGTTCAGGTAAGACGTTCACAATAGCGAATGTGATTGCCGACCTTAATCGACCAACGATGATGCTGGCGCCGAATAAAACGCTGGCAGCGCAGCTGTACGGCGAAATGAAAGAATTCTTCCCTGATAATGCCGTCGAGTATTTCGTTTCTTACTATGACTACTATCAGCCCGAGGCCTACGTCCCAAGCTCAGACACCTTTATTGAGAAAGATGCGTCGGTTAACGAACATATCGAACAGATGCGCCTTTCCGCGACAAAAGCGCTGCTGGAACGGCGTGATGTGATCGTCGTAGCCTCGGTCTCCGCGATCTATGGTCTGGGCGATCCTGACTTATATCTGAAAATGATGCTGCATTTGACGCAGGGGATGCTGATTGATCAGCGCGCTATTTTGCGGCGTCTGGCTGAGTTGCAGTATTCCCGCAACGATCAGGCGTTTCAGCGCGGTACGTTTCGCGTACGTGGCGAAGTGATCGATATCTTCCCTGCGGAGTCTGATGAAATCGCGCTGCGCGTTGAATTATTCGATGAAGAGGTGGAACGACTGTCGCTGTTTGATCCGCTGACAGGGCATGTCCTTCAAACGGTGCCGCGCTATACCATCTACCCCAAAACGCACTATGTCACGCCGCGTGAGCGTATTTTGCAGGCGATGGAAGACATCAAAGTTGAACTTGCCGATCGCAGAAAGGTGCTACTGGCGAACGATAAGCTGGTGGAAGAACAGCGACTGAGCCAGCGCACGCAGTTTGATCTGGAGATGATGAACGAACTGGGATACTGCTCCGGTATCGAAAACTACTCACGTTATCTTTCAGGTCGTGGCCCCGGTGAGCCGCCACCGACGCTGTTTGACTACCTTCCTGCGGATGGGTTGCTGGTTATTGATGAATCCCACGTTACCGTACCCCAGATCGGCGGTATGTATCGCGGTGACCGTGCGCGTAAAGAGACGTTGGTCGAATATGGTTTCCGGCTGCCTTCGGCGCTGGATAACCGACCGATGAAGTTTGAAGAATTTGAAGCGCTGGCACCGCAGACGATCTATGTGTCTGCGACGCCGGGTAACTATGAGCTGGAAAAATCGGGCGGTGAAGTGATCGATCAGGTCGTTCGCCCCACAGGATTGCTCGATCCGCTCATCGAGGTACGGCCTGTTGCAACACAGGTGGACGACCTGCTTTCCGAGATTCGCCTGCGCGCGGCGATTAACGAACGCGTGCTGGTGACGACGCTGACCAAGCGGATGGCGGAAGACCTGACGGAATATCTGGAAGAGCACGGCGAGCGGGTGCGTTATCTGCACTCGGATATTGATACCGTCGAACGTGTGGAAATCATCCGTGATTTACGCCTTGGCGAGTTTGACGTACTGGTCGGTATCAACCTGTTGCGTGAAGGGCTAGACATGCCAGAAGTGTCGCTGGTGGCGATTCTGGATGCTGATAAAGAGGGTTTCTTGCGCTCTGAACGCTCTCTGATCCAGACGATTGGCCGCGCGGCGCGTAATCTGCGTGGCAAGGCGATTCTTTACGGCGACAGAATTACAGCGTCAATGGCGAAAGCGATTGGCGAAACGGAGCGGCGGCGTGAGAAGCAGGAAGCGTACAACACAGAACACGGTATTGTACCGCAGGGAATTAATAAGAAAATTTCCGATATTCTGCAACTGGGCCAGTCGGCGAGCAAAGGCAAAGGACGAGGCAATCGTAAAGCCGCAGAACCCGCAGCGCGTTATGAACTCATGACGCCGAAGGCGCTGGAGCTGAAAATCCGCGAGTTGGAAAGTAAGATGTTAACGCACGCGCAGAACCTTGAATTTGAAGAGGCTGCCGCCCTGCGCGATGAAGTGCAGGCATTACGTGCACAATTTATTGCCGTCTCTTAGTGCTCGCTGCCTCCTCGCGATCGCAGCATGATAACGACGTAGCACACTGCTAAGGAATCATGATGACCCCTATTATACCGGGCGTAGAGGTATTGTTTGTGGCAGGTTTCGGGCCGATTGTGAAATCACTATCGGCCAGCCACGCACTCTATGTCGATACGCTGAAGTTACCGCTGAAACCCGTCGCGGAAGGAAGCGACTATCTGGTGAGCGATGTGCTGGATGGCGTGAAGCATTTTGCCCTGTGGCCGCTGTCACAGGCCAGTGAATCCTGTTTCGGGCAGGAGAGTTGGCCTGCAAATCTTCCTGAGCCGCAAAGCTGGCTGGAGTTTGAAGTCGCGGATATGGCGGAGGCGACGGCGGCATTGAAAGTGCAGGGTTATGCGCTGCTGGTAGATAACCGTCTTGAACCTTGGGGACAGCAGGTTACTCGCTTTCTGAGCCCCGAGGGAATGCTGATTGGCGTGACTTATACGCCGTGGTTGCGGGATTGAAGGGGGGCGTGAGAAAACACGGCGGTCGCTAACGACATCTGGGAACGGCTGACTCCTGAAACAAGGCGAGGTTTTAAGGGATGATTGATAGGGAATTAATCAAAAATAACGCCAAAACATTTCTGATTGTTGTTGCGGCGCTGTCTGGTTGGACGATATACAACTATCAGCAAAAAATGCTGTTTGAGGATTATCGCAATGAGCAACTTAATCAAATTCGCGAAAGGGAACTCGCGTTGGTGAAGCAAACCTCGGTTGTGGATTTTCGTGAACAGCAGTTAGCAATGCGCGAAGAGGCGCTTAATGGCCAGATTCGACAACTTGCTGAGCGTGAAGGGCAGCTTGACTTGCGTGAGCAGAACGTCGCACTTTCGGTTAAGTCTCTGGAGCCTGAATTAAGAATCAACAAGGTACGCGATGAGCTTTCTGCTTTGATGAGCAAGTTCTCCGATTTAGGCGTAAACCTTGCCCATCTTCCACCGTGCAATGACGCTGATATGTTGAAACGCTATTTTCAGGCTGAGGCAATTCTGCATGAGATTGGCAGCCGCGCTCAGGCTGCGAAAATATACGAGGAATACCGCCCGTTCATCAGTATGAATACTCCAACGTGGGTGAACATGGAACGCTGTGAAAGCCCCAAAATCCTGAAGTAGTCAGCCTATCCCAGTCTTTGCAGCACGACATCTATGGCTTGACGCAGCAGCTCGCGGTCGTGATGGTGTGGCACATCATCTGCGGCCAGTGCCTGCTGTATAACCAGACGGTCATGAATCTGGCTGACATCGACTTTCGGACCGACGATGACGGCATCCACCATCGGTTTTCCCACTTTGAGTTCGATCCAGGACAACTTCTCCGCCAGCGTCAAGCGGGCTGCTGGGTTGCTTTGTTCACTACCTAGGTTGCCAATGTACACCATGGGCGCAGGTGTGCGGCGGAGCGCTTGTGTCAGATCCTCCAACAACAGTAGCGGCATGAGGCTAGTCAGGAAACTGCCGGGGCCGATCAAAATGAGATCGGCTTGTGCGATGGCATCAATGGCTTCACGCGTTGCCGGTACGGTCGGGTAGAGTTGCAAATCTTGCGGTAAGGCTGACAGCTGATCGATCTCAACTTCGCCATAAACAGGGTTGCCCTGTTCATCAATCGCCATTAAATCGACAGGATGCTCGGACATCGGAATTAAAAAAGCATCCACCTTGAGCAGATTACGAATCAGGTTGATGGCTTCCAGCGGACGTACGCTCAGGTGATCGAGCGCTTTTAGCATCAGGTTACCCAGATTATGCCCGGCCAGTTCGCCGTTGCCATTAAACCGATACTCGAACATCGCAGAGGCTACGCTGGGCGTAGTGATCAGTTGGTTGAGACAATTGCGAGTATCGCCCCAGGCAATGCCGCCTTCAGAGCGGCGGATGCGGCCAGTCGAACCACCGTTATCCGTGGTCGTGACAATACCGGTCAGCCGTGAACCCAGAGGAGAGAGCGAAGACATAACACGACCTAAACCGTGTCCGCCTCCTAGTGCAACAACCCTATCAAGGTCGGCCAACGTGCGATTGCGCATAGAAACCTTATGAATAAGCCAGAGGAATATGAATAACGTGTATACCCGTCATACTTCAAGTTGCATGTGCGTTGGCTGCGCTAAGTGACCCGAATCACTTACCTGAGTAAGCTCATCGGGATGACTTCTCTTGCCGCCTGCCTGAAACTTGAATTATTTAGGGTATAAGAATTGTCGCTAAGGTAGCTGATTTCACCTTAAAACGCGAAAAATCCTCACTCAGGCATGACCTAAGACAATTTCTGTCGTGTATTTTTCCGTATGCTGTGCAACATAAGATATTGAAAATACGTTATATATTTATTTATATACCGATTTTGAGAGTGGTTAGCTGTGCTTTTTCGCAGTAGACTGCTCAATGAAATCACGGTTCTTTGTCGGTTATTTCGCTGCGGTTTAACGGATAAACGATGAGAATCAAACTCCTAGCCTTGGTGCCTAAGTGATGCGCGTAGTGCGCGTGATACGGTGCTTTGGCCGTGGCCTTCGCGGTCACCAGGGTGCGAGGTAGAAATGCCTGCATCTCCCGTATTTGGAAAGGTGTTTATGGTGAGTCAACTGACTGATGCGTTTGCGCGCAAGTTTTACTATTTGCGTCTGTCTATCACAGACGTCTGCAATTTTCGCTGTACCTACTGTCTGCCGGATGGTTATCAGGCCAATGGCACTAATCCACATCGCTTTTTATCACTCGATGAGATTCGTCGCGTCAGCCGTGCTTTTGCCGAATTAGGGACGGAAAAAGTCCGTCTTACTGGCGGTGAACCGTCTCTGCGTCGCGATTTCGTCGATATCATTGCTGCGATCCGTGAAAATCCTGCAATTCGTACGCTTGCGGTGACGACTAACGGTTACCGTTTGGCTCGTGACGTTGCTCAATGGCGTGATGCCGGGCTAACGGCGCTGAACGTGAGCGTCGACAGCCTTGATGCACGCCAGTTTCATGCGATTACCGGGCAGGATAAATTCCGGCAGGTGATGGACGGCATCGACGCGGCATTTGATTGCGGTTTTGCCAAGGTAAAGGTCAATACTGTGTTGATGCGCGATGTGAACGCGGGCAGCCTGCAAACTTTTCTCGACTGGATTAAACACCGTCCGATTCAACTCCGCTTTATTGAGCTGATGGAAACCGGAGAAGGAGGCGATCTGTTTCGCCGCCACCATGTTTCCGGCGAGGTAATTCGCCAGCAACTGTTGCAGCAAGGCTGGCAGCAGCAGCAACGTGCACGCAGCGACGGCCCAGCGCAGGTATTCAGCCATCCTGACTATCAGGGCGAAATCGGGCTGATTATGCCGTATGAGAAAGATTTCTGCCTGAGCTGTAACCGTCTTCGAGTCTCGGCCATCGGGAATCTTCACCTGTGTCTCTTTGGCGAACAGGGTATCCCACTACGCGATTTGCTGGCTGACGATCGTCATCTTGATGATTTGAAAATGCGCATTTCGGGCGGGTTGTCGACGAAGAAGCAGACCCACTTCCTGCATGAAGGCAATAGTGGCATGACGCAAAATCTGTCATTTATCGGCGGTTAATCCGCGACATCACTGATTCTTAAAGGAACCTGACATGAGCAAAGTCAGCAGCGAATTCGTTTCTCTCAATCTTGCGGTACTGACCGTCTCCGAACGTCGTACGGCAGAAGACGATACCTCCGGCGACTATCTGCGCGAAGCGGCACAGTCTACAGGGCACCGCATTGTCGCCAGCGCCATCGTGAAAGAGAATCTGTACCAGATTCGAGCACAGATCTCGGCGTGGATTGCCAGCGATGAGGTGCAGGGCATTCTGATTAATGGCGGGACAGGCTTTACGGCGGGGGATGTGGTGCCGGAAGCCATTAGCGTCTTGTTCGATCGGGAAATTGAAGGTTTCGGCGAACTGTTTCGCATGGTGTCGTATGAAGATATTGGTACGGCAACACTGCAATCCCGTGCGCTTGCCGGTCTGGCTAACCAGACGGTGATTTTTGCGATGCCGGGTTCGACACGCGCCTGTCGCACAGCATGGGAACGCATCATTCAGGAACAGCTGGATGCGCGCCAGAAGCCGTGTAATTTCTACCCACACGTGAAAAAATTCTCTTAACGGTAAGCCTTATTCACTATGTCATCATCTAAGCCACAATTGACCCACATTAACGCCGCTGGCGAAGCCGCAATGGTGGATGTTTCCGCCAAAGTTGAAACCGTGCGCGAAGCGCGTGCGGAAGCCTTCGTTGAAATGGCGCCGCAGACGCTGGCAATGATTATTGCCGGCAGCCACCATAAAGGGGATGTGTTCGCTACCGCACGCATCGCCGGGATTCAGGCCGCAAAACGCACATGGGAACTGATTCCACTCTGCCACCCGCTGCTGTTGAGCAAAGTTGCTGTCGAGTTGGAAGCGCAGCCGGAGCACAACCGGGTTCGCATTGAATCTGTGTGTCGCCTGACGGGGAAAACCGGCGTGGAGATGGAAGCGCTGACGGCGGCCTCTGTGGCCGCATTGACCATCTATGACATGTGCAAGGCCGTACAGAAGGATATGGTGATTGGTCCGGTGCGCCTGTTGACGAAAAGTGGCGGCAAATCCGGCGACTTTACGGCGGAGGGAGCATGATTACGATTCTGTTTTTTGCTCAAGTCCGTGAACTGATCGAGACAGACAGCCTGTCGCTGCCTGCTGAGTATGCCACTGTAGAAGATGTGCGACAGGCGTTATGCCAACGCGGCGCGCGCTGGGCGCTGGCGCTGGAATCCGGCAAGCTACTGGCTGCGGTGAATCAATCACTGGTTGAACTGTCACACCCGCTACAGGATGGCGATGAAGTGGCGTTTTTCCCTCCGGTAACAGGAGGTTGATCGTGGCAGAGACGCGTATTTTGGTCGGTGAAGAGAACTTCAACGTAGGTGATGAATATCAGTGGCTGGCGCAGTGTGATGAAGACGGCGCGGTGGTGACGTTCACCGGTAAGGTGCGTAACCACAATCTGGCGAAAGATGTCAGTGCGTTGACGCTGGAACATTACCCCGGTATGACGGAAAAGGCGCTGGCGGAAATTGTCGAGCTGGCACGCGAACGTTGGGAACTGCCGCGTGTGAGCGTGATTCATCGGGTAGGCGCACTCTATCCGGGTGATGAAATTGTATTTGTTGGCGTCAGCGCCGCCCACCGCAGCGCGGCGTTCGATGCAGCCCAGTTCATCATGGATTATCTGAAAACCCGAGCGCCGTTCTGGAAGCGGGAAGCGACGCCGGAAGGTGAACGCTGGGTGGAATCACGCGACAGTGATAAGCAGGCTGCGCAGCGCTGGTAGTCGGTTTCTGTGTTAGGATAAAAGGATGGCGGGGAGAGTATTTTTATCCTCAATCCCCCAACAGGCGGTTCGCGCCGCGTTAATCAGATAACTTTATGCAAAGGTAACATCATGGACAGATATCCACGCTCGGGTTCAATCGTTGAACGCTCGCAGTCTGGTCTCCAGGCCTATATGGCTCAGGTTTATGGCTGGATGGGTTGCGGCCTGCTGCTGACGGCGTTCGTATCCTGGTATGCGGCGAATACGCCCGCCGTGTTTAATTTTATTTTCTCCAGCCAGATCACGTTCTTCGGGCTGATCATTGTTCAACTGGGGCTGGTTTTCGTCATTTCCGGCATGGTACAGCGTCTGAGCGGTGGGGTTGCCACGTCACTGTTTATGCTCTATTCCGCGCTGACGGGGCTAACGCTCTCCAGCATTTTCGCCGTTTATTCGACTGAATCTATTGCCAGCACCTTTGTGATTACGGCGGGGATGTTCGGCGCGATGAGTCTGTACGGCTACACCACGAAGCGTGATTTAAGTGGCTTTGGCAGCATGCTGTTCATGGCGTTGATCGGGATTATTCTGGCCTCGCTGGTGAACCTGTGGCTGAAAAGCGAAGCGCTGATGTGGGCAGTAACCTATATCGGCGTGGTGGTGTTTGTCGGTCTGACCGCGTATGACACCCAGAAGCTGAAAAACATCGGCGAACAGTTGTCGGTCGATGACAAAGACAGCTTCCGCAAATACGCCATCGTCGGCGCGTTGACCTTGTATCTCGACTTCATCAACCTGTTCCTGATGCTGCTGCGTATTTTCGGTAACCGTCGTTAATTCTTGCCTACCTCTCTGGCGCGGTTCCCCGCGCCAGAGATTTTCCTATCGAGTATTCCCCTCACATCTAAGCAATATTCCGTCGAAAAATCGCGTAGGCTGCCGAGCCTGTGGTCAGCGTGATGATAAACAGCGGCCATAGACTGCCCCAGATAATGCTGAAATCCGCATCCTTCAGGTAAATTTGCTTCGTGATATCCGTGAAGTGACGGATAGGGTTAATCCAGGTGATGTGCTGCAACCAGATTGGCATGTTCTCAACCGGTGAGACATAGCCGGAAAGCAGGATCGCCGGCATCAGGAAGACGAACACGCCGATAAATGCCTGCTGCTGTGTGGCACAGAGTGAGGATATCAGCAGGCCAAAGCCCACCAGCGATAGGCCGTAGATCAGCATCGTGGTGTAAAACAGCAGTAGCGATCCGGCGAAGGGAATATGGAAAATCAGGATGCCCGCCAGCAGCACGATCGTGGCCTGAAACGTGGCGACGATCAGCGCAGGCACAGCTTTGCCAATGAATATCTGGCTAGTAGAGAGCGGTGAAACCAGCAGCTGTTCCAGCGTACCTTGTTCCCGCTCGCGTGCTACAGAAAGCGCCGTAACAATCAACACGCCGATAGTGGCGATCATGGCAATCAGCGACGGCACCACAAACCATTTGTAGTCCAGATTTGGGTTATACCAGTGGCGTACCACCAGTTCACTGTTGTTATGAAATGCATTGTTCTGATTGGTAGCGCTTTGAGCTGGTCTGGCTGCCAGCAATGCCAACTGATAATCACGCACGATGTGCTGCACGTCATTGGCGGCGATCTGGGCGCTGTTGGAACGTCTGCCGTCGAGAATCAGTTGAAGCGGTGCGCTGTTCCCGTTGGTGATGTCACGCGAGAACTGCGGCGGGAAACGTAGAATCAGTAGCGCTCGCTGATTATCCAGCGTCGGCGCAACGTCCTGTGGGCTATGCAACATCAGCACGTGAGAAAAGGATTTTGCCTTGGCAAAGCGTTGCGTCAACTCTACTGCGTGAGGGCCGCTATCTTCGCTGTAAATTGCAATGGTTGCATTGGTTACGTCGAGCGTCGCGGCGAACGGAAACAGAGAAACCTGAAGGATAACGGGCAGCACCAGAATGGAGCGCGTTTGTGGATCGCGCAGCAGTGATTGCAGTTCCTTGATAATCAACGTCCACAGACGATGCAGCATAGTCGCTCCCTAATCCAGCCTGCGCCGGGTTTGCCAGGCCGTCAGACCAATAAAGACGATTGCGGAGAGGATGAGAAACAGCAGGTTAGTCATCAGTACCGTACCGATATTTCCCGCGAGAAACAGCGTTTGCAGCGTGCTGACAAAATAGCGCGCTGGGATGATGTACGACACGCCGCGGACAAACTCTGGCATGCTGTCGATTTCAAAAATAAAGCCGGACAGCATGATGGCAGGCAGAAATGCGGCATTCAGTGCGACCATGGCGGCATTGAACTGATTGCGGGTAAGGGTAGAAATCAGCAACCCCATGCCCAGCGTGCTGGCAAGAAACAGGCTGCTAATAACAAACAGCAAAATCAGCGAGCCACGATAAGGCACCTGCATGACGAAGGTGGAAACCAGAATGCACAGCGTCATGGCGATCATCCCAAGAAAGTAATACGGGATGAGTTTGGACAGCAGCAGCTCGGCACGGGTGACCTGCGTAGAGAGTAGCGCTTCCATCGTCCCGCGCTCCCATTCGCGGGCGATCACCAGCGAGGTGAGAATGGCGCCAATCACCGTCATGATGATGGTAATCGCACCGGGAATGATGAAATGCTGGCTGATGGCGGCTGGATTAAACCAATAGCGTGATTGCACCTCAATGAGCTGCTCGAACGTGTAGCCGCGATCTTCCGCCCGCTGCTGTTGCCACAGTAGCCAGATCCCTTCCGCGTATCCCTGAACGAAGTTTGCCGTGTTGGGTTCGCTGCCGTCGGTAATGACCTGAATTGGCGCACGATCGCCCGGCCGTGCCAGCCGTTCGGCAAAATCGGTGGGGATCACGATCAGACCGCGAATACGGCCAGCCTGCATGTGTTGAATCAACTGCTGGCGGTTATTACTGATGGTCGGTGTGATAAACGGTGAGGCTGCAAAGGTATTCGCCAGATCGCGCGCGTCTTCGCTCTGTTGTTCCAGTAGAATACCAACGTGCAGGCGGCTGGAATCGAGATTGATGCCGTAGCCAAAAATAAAGAGCAACAGCAATGGGATCACGAACGCAATCAATCCGCTGCTGGGGTCGCGCAAGATTTGGCGTGTCTCTTTCAGACACAGCGCCCGCAGGCGACGCCCGGAAAAATGCGTGCTGCCGTGCTGGCTTGCGTTGTCCTGTTCAACGCTATTCTTCTGTTCAACCATATGCAGCCTCCCCGTCGTACGCCTGAATCAGCGCAATAAACGCCTCTTCCATCGTCGGCGATGGCGTTTGTTGACTGGCGGCCTGATGCTTCAGCTCGTCCGGCGTACCGCTGGCGATCAGTTTGCCACGATACACCAGCCCGATGCGGTCACAGTATTCGGCTTCGTCCATGAAATGGGTGGTGACCATGACGGTGACGCCGCGATTGACCATGCCGTTGATGTGTATCCAGAATTCGCGTCGGGTTAGCGGATCGACGCCGGAGGTTGGTTCGTCGAGAAACAGAATATCGGGTTCATGCATCAGCGCACAGGCCAGTGCCAGCCGCTGTTTGAACCCTAACGGCAGGGCATCCGGCGTTTGACGGTAAATGGGGTGGAAATTGAAGGCCTCGGTCATTCCGGCCATTTTATCGCGCTGCGCTTTGCCCTTGAGTCCATAGACGCCGGAGAAAAACCGTAGATTCTGTTCGACGGTCAGATTGCCGTAGAGTGAGAATTTTTGCGCCATGTAACCCAAATGCTGGCGCGCTTTGCCGGAGCTGGTTTTCAAATCCATATCGAGCACCAGCGCTTTGCCGTCAGTTGGCACCAGCAGGCCGCACATCATCTTAAAGGTGGTTGATTTACCTGCGCCGTTCGGGCCGAGCAGACCAAAAATCTCACCTCGTTTTACTTGAAAGCTGACGTGATCGGTTGCGGCGAAATCGCCAAATTTCTTCGTCAGCGCCTGGGCTTCGATCACAGTTTCACCGCCGCTGATGTCAATTTGCGGCATGATACTTGCCAGCGATGAATCGCTGGCTGGGCCACCGCCCAGCAAATCAATAAATGCATCTTCAAAGCGCGGATCGGTATCGTGCAGGCTGTTGGTTTCCAGATGTAAGGCGGAGAGCAACGCTGCCCGATCGGCGTTGGGTTTTAGCATCAGCCTGACGTATTGCCCCTGGATCACGCCATCGCTGACTTGTGGAAGACGCAGTGCCTCTTGTAACACATCCCGATGTCGGCGAGTTCCGGTATCAACCAGAATACAGCGTCCTGCCATGCGAGCGGTCAGATCGCGCGGCGCACCGCGATACAGCAGTTCGCCTTCGTTCAGCAGTAGTACATCCCGACACTGTTCCGCCTCATCAAGGTAAGACGTACTCCACAAGATCAACATGCCATCGTCAGCCAGCTCATGCACCATGTGCCACAGCTCACGGCGAGAGATGGGGTCGACGCCGACACCAGGTTCATCCAGCAGAAGTACCTTGGGTTGTCCCAACAACGTACAGGCCAGCCCCAACTTTTGTTTCATACCGCCGGACAGTTTGCCTGCCAGTCTGTCGGTAAAGCGGGTTAAGTCGGTAAATGACAGCAGGCGGTCAAAAGTGCCTTTGCGCACATCACCGGTGATGCCGCGCAAATCGGCATATAGCGTCAGATTTTCCATCACCGTCAGATCTTCATATAGACCGAATTTCTGCGGCATGTAGCCCAAAATGGCATGGAGCTGACGATCCTCGTTGATGGGATCAAGGTTGGCGACGCGTAACGTGCCGTGACTGGGGGTCAATAATCCCGCCAGCATACGCAACAGGGTGGTTTTCCCCGCGCCGTCGGGGCCAACCAGCCCGGTCACGGCACCGCTGTATATTTCAGCGGTGAGGCTGGCAAGGGCGGGCTTTTCCTGTCCGGCAAAGCGTTTTTCCAGTCCGTTCAACGAGATATGTGTGGCAGCGTCAGTCATGGCGAACGGACTCGGTAGCACGATTGGCCTCTTCATCGCGTACGCTTTCAAAACGCAGCGTGACTGGCATACCTTGTCGTAAACCGTCATCGGGATCGTTAACCACAATACGCAGGCGATAAACCAGATCGGTGCGAAGATCTTCGGTTTCGACGCTCTTTGGTGTGAATTCGGCGCTTGGTGAGACAAAACCGATTTTGCCATGGTAAGGCTGGTTTGGACGGCTATCGGTGTAAATCAGCATGTGGCTACCGGGCACAACGCGACCGAGATCTTTCTCGCTCACATAGGCGCGTACCCAAACGGGACGAGTCAGGGAAAGGGTGAAAACGGTGCTGCCCGTCGCCAGCATACTGCCTTTTTCGGCGGCACGGGTGAGGATCACACCGGGAGAAGGGGCAAGCAGTTCAGTATCCTGCCTATCCAATTCCGCTTGTGCCAGCCCGGCTTCGGCCTGCGCTACCGTCGCCTGTGCCGCGGCGATTTCCTGTGGCCGATTACCGCGCTCAAACTGGGTTAATTTGTCTTTCGCTGCTTGTAGTGTTGCAAGCGCCTGATTACGTGCTGTTTTGGCATCGTCCAGCATGTTGGCGGAAATGGCGCGTTTGTCCCACAGTCCCTGCTGGCGCTGGTAGAAACTATTAGCATAGTCATAGGCAGCCTGACTTTGGACAACCTGAGATCGCACCTGCGCGATCTCTTCCTGACGGTAGCCTTCCTGTGCCAGTTGAAGCTGCGCCTGCGCACTGGCGAGATTCGCCTGTGCCTGATGTTGTGCATTCACGTAAGGCGCGGCGTCGAGCGTTGCCAGCGGCTGGCCTGCTTGTACGGTATCGCCCTCGTCAACGTTCAATTCAGCGATTCTGCCGCCGACGCGGAAGGCCAGATTGACGATACGGATATCTACATTGCCGTAGAGCGTGAGCGGTTTTTCCTGCTGCTGGTGGTGGTGATAAAAACCGTAACCTGCACCGAGCAGGACAAGAATGAGGACGGCGAACGCCAGTTTTCTCTTGTTCATCACGCATAATTCCTTGTTTATCAGCGGTGGGCTTGTCAACGGTAGCGATCCCGCAGGCCGTTCAGAGAACGAGTCGTCTCTTATTTCTGTAAGTTCTTAATCATATGACGGGTTACAGAGGTTTATGGCGATTTATAGCGATCTGCCTCACAAAAATACATGTCCCCTAATCGATGGTGCCCACGTATTACCGTTCATATCCGATATAACACCGTGTTTTTGTTAATGAATTGAAAGTTAACTGTAGCTATTGTAATTAATCTGATTGAATGATAATAATTGTTATTAGCAATTACATTTTTTATTGGTCCTGACATAAGGGTTTGGCTGTCTTGAGGTTATGCCCCAGGGGATACCTCCGGCGTTCACTGTCAGAACCGATAGCAATCCGCCAAAGTGTTTCGCGTAAGGCGAAGCATTTTGGCATTTTTTTGTCTGTGCTGCGGTGAGTGGTCTGCCACAGGCGATGGCTTTTATTGACGGTTGGATACTTAACCAAAGGGGAAGGACAGTGAACCAGATGCGCACTTTACTCGCATTGATGCCATGCGTGCTGATTGCTCCGACGTATGCACAGGATGACACGACGAAAAAGGGTGAGGCGAATGGCGATGAGATGGTGATAACCGCCTCGCGCTCGAATATCCAGCAGCAGAAAGCGCCGCAGGTAGTCACCGTCATTACTAAGGAGCAAATCGAGCAGCAGATGCAGGTCACCTCTGACTCGTCGCAAATTCTGAGCAATCTGTTGCCTTCGTTTTCCCCCAGCCGTCAGAAGATGAGTGGCAGCGGTGAAACTTTCCGCGGTCGTGCCGCTTTGGTGATGATTGACGGTATCCCTCAATCCAATCCTTTGCGCCCCACCGGACGTGAGATGCATACCGTCGACTACTCGATGGTTGAACGTATTGAAGTGATTCATGGTGCCAATGCGACTAACGGGATGGGGGCAACGGGTGGGGTGATCAATATCATCACCCGTCGACCGGAAAATGGTTCGTTTAATCAGCACGTCAACGTACAGACTACGATCCCGACAGAGAAGATTCGCGGTGAAACCGCCAGCTATAAAACCACCTATCGGGTTGATGGGCGTGAAGACTATCTCGATTACCTGTTCTCGATTGGCTATGAGAATCAGGGGCTGTATCTGGACGGCAACAATCGTCCCGTCGGCGTCGATAATACGCAGGGCGATACCATGGACTCCCGCGCTTACGATCTGCTAGCGAAAGTTGGCTACTGGCTGGATGACTATCAGCGTATTCAACTAAGCGTGAACCGCTATAACATCAAAGGCGAAAATAACTACCTGAGCGTGGATGGCGTGCGCAGGCTTGGCATTCCTACCACGTCGGTACGCGGCACGCCGCAGGGTGAAGCGCCGAATAACAGTATCTGGACGACGGGCTTAACCTATGAACACCACGATCTGGCAGGAATGAAGCTGTCCGCATTGATGTTTAATCAGCGCTATGAGGCGCTGTTTGGTGCAACCCTGTCGGAAACCTTTCAGGATACCTCCATTGCACCTCTAAATACGCTATACGATCAGTCCCGTTCGGTTGCCAATAAGTACGGTACCAAGCTGGCGCTGACGAAAGACGACTTGCTGGATGACACGCTAAAAGTCACGGTGGGTTTCGATACGCTGTACGATAAGGGTAAACAGGATCTCTACCTGACCAAACGTACCTATGTGCCGGAGATGGAATACACCAACTATTCGCCGTTTATTCAGGCCGAATATCAACTGCTGGATAACGTCACGCTGCACGCGGGCGTACGCCACGAAATCGCGAAGCTCCAGGTCGGTGACTATCGAACGCTGGCCTCTAGTACGGTCTCCCAAGCAAATAATAGCGTAAGCGTCGAAGGCGGCAGCCCGAAATTTAATGAGACGCTGTATAACGCCGGTATCGTTTATGCGGTAACGGATTCGCTGAGCCTGTTTGCCAACTACTCAGAAGGATTTGGTATGCCGGACGTGGGTCGTGCGCTGCGTGCAATTGATCAACCCGGCATTAGCCTGAAAAATTTCGATGGCTTTAAGCCGATTGTCACGGATAACGTAGAGACGGGATTTCGGTTCAAGAAAGATCGTTTCGATTTCGAAGCTAGCTACTATGAGTCCCAGTCTAAACTGGGTGAGCGCGTCAGACAGCAGGGAGATTTCTTTGTGTCCGATCGTCAGCGTACTCAGATCCGTGGTGTAGAAGTCAGTGCAGGCTACCAGATTAACGACCAGCATAAGATTAACGCTTCTTACGCCCACAGCGAAGGGAGGTATGACAGTAACGGCGATGGCAAAGTGGATAAAAAATTCAACGGCCTGAATATCGCACCGGATCGTCTCATCACCAGTTGGTCGGCAAACTGGAATGACCAATGGAGCTCATTCGTGCAGGCGAATTATGCCTTTGGCCGCAGTTTTGACGATGCAGGTATGGCCTTTGATGGCTACCTGCTAATGGATGCGGCGGTGGGTTACAAGTTGCCATATGGCCGCGTCAATGTCGCAGTGGCGAACCTGCTGGATAAGCAGTACATCACCTACTATTCGCAAGCGGCGCTCAATAACAACACGCGCTATTTCTCTGGACGTGGACGGACGGTAACGCTGGGTTATTCGATTGATTTCTAAGATTACCTTGCTTAGGTCTGTCCAAAGATCGGCAACACGGCCGCGTTTTACGCTGGCCGTGTTGTTGTCTTTTCTGCTGGTGGCGTTGGCGCAGGCGGCAGAACCGCCGCGTCAGATTCGGCATGCGTTGGGTGTGACCACCGTGGCTGGGACGCCACTGCGTATCGTGACGCTGTTTCAGGGCGCGACCGACTCCGCTGTCGCGCTGGGAGTCAAACCGATTGGCGTGGTGGAGTCGTGGACGGAGAAGCCGATTTACCGCTACTTGCGCCCCGCCTTGCAGGGTGTGACGCTGGTCGGGTTGGAAACGCAGCCCAGTCTGGAAACCATCGCGTTACTCAAGCCCGATCTCATCGTAGCGTCTACGTTTCGGCATGAAAAAATCTACGGTCTGCTGTCGCAGATCGCACCAACGATTGCGCTGGATAGGGTGTCGGAATTTAAGGATACGATCCAGATGATGGGCATCGCGCTAAACAGGGAAGATAAGGCGAACGAAATTTTATCCCACTGGGATCGGCGTGTGGATTCGCTGCGCGATCGGTTGAAAGCCCGATTCGGCGCGCGCTGGCCGCTCAGCGTGTCCATTCTCGAATTCCGTGAAGATCACATGCGCACTTATCTGTCCGCCAGCTTTGCCGGGTCGGTACTGGCGGAAATCGGCTTTGTCTGGTCGCGACCGGAAAGTTACACGTCAGGCGTGATGCAAAAACTCACCAGCAAGGAGAGCATTCCGGTGGTGGATGCCGATCTGTTCTTTGTTTTGCTCCGTTCAGACAAGCCAGCAGTGGCGCAGAACTATCGCGATTGGCAGACTCATCCGCTCTGGCAGCGGCTTCGTGCGCCTCAGAACCAGCAGGTCTATCCGGTGGATAATGTAGCCTGGAGCCTGTCTGGCGGTATTGTGGGGGCGAATCATATGCTGGACGATATTGAACGACAGTTTGCCGATCCTGCGGGTAAAAAAAGCAATATTGCAAGGGAGAGCACTACACGATGAGTACTACACGATGAGACAGAGCATCGTGACGGCAGTAGGTATCACATTGCTCCTGTTAAGTATCGTAGCCAGCCTGATGTTGGGGCAGACCACGATTTCGTTTGGTGCGGTGTTCAACGCGCTATTCCATTACGATCCGCAGCAGATCGATCAGATACTGGTGTTGACGACACGTCTGTCGCGGACGGTAATTGCTATCGTTGTCGGTGCCAGTCTTGCCGTTGCCGGAGCCTTAATGCAGGCGCTGACGCGTAACCCGCTGGCTTCGCCGGGGATATTCGGCATTAACGCGGGGGCTATGTTTGCCATCGTGCTGCTGTCTTCGCTGTTGACCTTTTCCTCACAGACCGCACTGGCCTGGACGGCCTATTTGGGTGCCGCTGTTGCGGGCGTCATGGTGTATGTGCTGGGAACGCTGGGTAATGCTCGCTCAAGCCATTTACGTATTGTGCTGGCTGGTGCCGCGATTAGCGCGCTGTTTATCTCGTTTACGCAGGCGTTGCTGGTGATCAATCAGGACGGGTTGGACAGCATGCTGTTCTGGCTGGTCGGTTCGGTGTCTGGCCGCAGTCTGTCGATGCTGTTGCCGCTGCTGCCGTATTTTGTCATGGCGCTATTCCTTACGCTGCTGTTAGCGCGTCACCTGAATATTCTGGTGGCGGGCGACGAGATCGCCAAAGGGTTGGGACAGCGAACCACTCTGGTCCGTGCGTTATCCGGGCTGTGTGTGATCGGGTTGGCGGGCGGCGCCGTGGCGATAGCTGGAAATATCGGTTTTATTGGGCTGATTGTGCCGCATATGGTGCGCCGTCTACTGTCTGCCGATCATCGCTGGCTGTTGCCCGGCTGCGCGATTTTTGGTGCCACGTTGTTACTGCTGGCTGATGTCGCTTCGCGTCTGCTGATTGTGCCGCAGGAAGTACCGGTTGGGGCAATGACCGCGCTGCTAGGTGCGCCTTTCTTCATTTATCTGGCGAGAAAGGGGATGCGGCATGGGTAAGGTGTTTACCGTGCGGATGGGGAGCGTTTCACGTCAGATTGATCTACGTACCTCTGTGGTGGCGCTCTTGCTCCTGCTGGTGCTGTTAGCCGTCGTGTTCCTCTCGCTGTCGCTGGGGGAAGTGGTGCTGTCGCCTGTGCAGGTGATGTCGGCGCTGCTGGGAAAGGCAGACAGCGGTGTGTATTTTATCGTCAACGACCTGCGTTTACCGCGAGCGCTGTTGGCGCTATTGGTCGGCGGTGCGCTGGCGATATCCGGCTTGATTCTGCAAAGCATTGTGCGTAATCCATTAGCCTCGCCGGATATTCTGGGGATTACCAGCGGTGCATCGGCGGCAGCGGTCTTCTTCCTCTCGTTTCTGGCGACGGCGATAAGCCAGCGTTGGCTCCCGCTGGCGGCGATGGGCGGGGCGTGGATAACGGCGCTCGCGATTTATCTGCTGGCCTGGAAGCAGGGCGCATCGCCGCTGCGGTTGGTGCTGGTTGGCGTTGGGCTGTCTGCCATCATGGGCGCGGCGGTCACGATGATGCTGGTATTTAGCCCGATAGGCACCACGCTGACAGCCTATGTGTGGCTGACGGGCAGTATTTACGGCGCACAGTGGCAGCATGTGTCAGAGCTGACGGGCTGGTTGTTGCTTGGTGCACCGTTTTTAGTGGGGCTGGCGAGACACGTTAACGTGCATGAGTTGGATGATGCGTTGGCCTGCGGTGTTGGCCAGTCTGTTGGGCGTATCCGGCTTGCGCTGTTAACGCTGAGCGTCGCGCTGGCAGGGGCTGCCATTGCCTATGCAGGCGCGATGGCGTTTGTTGGCCTGCTGGCACCGCATATCGCGAAAAAGCTGGCGAGCCGTTCATTTCCCGGCCTGGCGCTGGTGTCAGCGTTGACGGGCGGTTTATTGGTGATGGTGGCCGATTTGATTGGCCGCACCGCGTTCCTGCCGTTGGATCTGCCTGCTGGTATTTTTATCTCTGTGCTCGGAACGCCTTTCTTTATCTATTTATTGCTTCGGCAACGTTACTGAGATTGTAAGATGATGCGAGAGAATGTGCTGCCAACACACGTATATCCAACTCACGGCGAAGCGATTGCCAGCCAGTCGCTGACGCTGAGTTATGAAAAACAGGTTGTGATTGATGCGTTGGATATCGCGCTGCCAGCCCAGAAAATTTCGGTGCTGGTGGGGAGTAACGGCTGCGGTAAGAGCACGTTGTTGAAGTCGTTCGCCCGTCTGCTGAAACCGACAAGTGGGACGATTATTGTCAACGGGGCGGATATCCATCGGCAATCTACCGTTGAGGTGGCGAAGTCACTGGCGATTCTTCCACAAACGCCGACCGCGCCGGAAGGGCTGACGGTGTATCAATTGGTGAAGATGGGGCGTTATCCGCACCAGTCGTGGCTCAAGCAGTGGTCGACAACGGACGAAGAAAAAGTGATTCAGGCGTTGCACAGCACTGGCGTGTTGGCATTAAAGGATCGCGCAGTAGATTCGCTATCCGGCGGGCAGCGCCAGCGTGTATGGATCGCTATGACGCTGGCGCAGGATACCGATATTGTTCTGTTGGATGAGCCGACGACGTATCTCGATCTGGCGCATCAGATGGAGGTGCTGGATTTGCTGCGGGAATTGAACCTTCAGCAGCAGAAAACTATTGTCATGGTGTTACATGATTTGAATCTGGCGTGTCGCTACGCACACCACATGGTAGCCGTGCATAACCGTACGGTGTTTGCACAGGGGAATCCGCGCGATATTCTTACCGAAGCTACGGTAAAAACGGTGTTTAACCTGAACTGTCGCATCATTGACGATCCGTTCTTCGGCACGCCGTTGTGCATTCCGTTTGGGCGCGACGCGGTGGAGACGGCGACTGATGTCGGTTAACCGCCTGACGGCACCGCAGTGGGCGATGCTCTCCGGTACGCTGCAACTCACGGATGCCTCGCTGCGGGTCGGTTCTGACCGTTGCCCAAGCCGTAAGATGCTGGAACCAGACTATTGCCATTGGCTGCTGAACACCCTGACACCACCGTTGCTGTCGCCATCGATCAAGATTACGGCGTCACTGCTGGCGAAGCGGATAGGATTTTTAACCACGGCCGCCAGCCTGTATGCGATGTCGGTGTATAACAAAGGGCTGAACATGACGCTGGATAACAGCGTGCTGGAATTCGGACACAGCCGTCTATGGACATCGACCATGCCACTTTACGATCTCACGGTGTCTCAACCAGAAGCAGGGCGGCGAGAGGCGTGGCGCGATAGCCTGTTCGATACGCTGTTTGCTCAACACCTATCGCCGGTGTTACATACGCTGTCTGCGGTGTCGGGCGCGCCGTTGCGCATCCTGTGGGAAAACGTCGCGGTGCGGGTGTTTTCGTTATACGAACAGCGTATTGAGTGGGACGATCCGGCAGCGGAGTGTTCACCAGGAATGACGTTGGCACAGCAGGTACAACAGGATTTTGACGCTTTGCTGGCTGCGCCCGGCGAACGTTTTGGCTGTGATGATAACCCGCTAAGACCGTTCTTTCGGGCGAAAACGCGAGTGCCTGCGGTGGGGAGTTCGGTGAACTTTCGCAGCGTACGCTTCCGCCGCACCTGCTGTTTTTATTACAAGGCATCGCAGCCGCAGGAATACTGCCAAAATTGCCCATTACTGCGCCCCACCAGAAAAACGGGCTGACACAGGTAAAAATCCTCTCGTAGTTATGCCCTAAATAATTCGAGTTGCATGACAAAACGTTAGCGTTTTGAACAACGCAGAGCGTTGGCCCTTTAGGGCGAGGCCCACGACGGGCCGAGTATTTAAGGTCAGCCAACGCACATGCAGCTTGAAGTATGACGGGGATAGAATCTCTGCTACAATCGTCGGCAGTCATGCACCGTAGTTGTGCTCGTTCACCGTGGTTGTTGCGTATGTCGTTGTTACGTGAAGTGTTACGTGAGTTGTTACGTAAATAGTGGCCCAGCAAACCCGTCTTATTGACCCTCTGAAAACTACACCGGCTACTGTCCGGTCAGAGCGGATCTGGAGTTGTTCTTTTTATGTCATTTGATTCTCTCGGCCTGAGTGCCGATATTCTGCGCGCGATTGAAGAGCAGGGTTATCGCGATCCTACCCCCGTTCAGCGTCAGGCGATTCCTGTCGTGTTGGAAGGGCGCGATTTAATGGCCAGCGCGCAAACGGGTACGGGTAAAACGGCGGGTTTTACGCTGCCACTCTTGCAACTGCTCACCAGCCGCGAAGCGCAGAATAAAGGGAAAGGACGCCGTCCAGTGCGGGCGCTGATCCTCACGCCAACTCGCGAGCTGGCGGCACAGATTGATGAGAACGTGAAGGCGTATAGCAAGTATCTGCGCCTGCGCTCACTGGTCGTATTTGGCGGTGTGAGCATTAACCCGCAGATGATGAAGCTGCGCGGCGGCGTGGATATTCTGGTGGCGACGCCGGGGCGTCTGCTCGATCTGGAACACCAGAACGCCGTTGACCTGTCACAGATTGAAATTCTGGTTCTGGATGAAGCGGATCGGATGCTGGATATGGGCTTCATTCACGATATTCGTCGTGTACTGGCGAAGCTGCCGACCAAACGCCAAAACCTGCTGTTCTCCGCGACTTTCTCGGATGAGATCAAAGCGTTGGCGAACAAACTGCTGACTAATCCCGCCTCGGTTGAAGTCGTGCGTCGTAATACGCCGTCTGAACTGGTTACGCAGCACGTACATTTTGTCGATAAGCGCCGCAAACGTGAACTGTTGTCTCAGTTGATTGGTGAAAATAACTGGCAGCAGGTGCTGGTCTTTACCCGTACCAAACACGGCGCTAACCATCTGGCTGAACTGCTGGAGAAAGACGGTATTACCGCCGCCGCTATCCACGGTAATAAAAGCCAGGGCGCGCGTACGCGTGCGCTGGCAAACTTCAAAGATGGCAGCATCCGCGTGCTGGTCGCGACGGATATCGCCGCACGTGGTTTGGATATCGACCAACTGCCGCACGTGGTGAACTATGAGTTGCCAAACGTGCCGGAAGATTACGTGCACCGTATCGGCCGTACCGGTCGTGCAGAAGCAACGGGAGAAGCGCTGTCGCTGGTGTGCGTAGATGAACACAAACTGCTGCGTGATATCGAGCGTTTGTTGAAGCGTGAGATTCCGCGTATTGCTATCGAAGGCTATGAGCCAGATCCGTCCATCAAGGCAGAACCGATTGTGAATGGCCGCCAGGGTAACCGTGGCGGCGGCGGTGCGCGTAGTTCAGCACCTCGTGCGCAGTCTGGCGCACCGCGCGGTCAGTCCGAGCGCAGCGAACGTAGTCAAGGTCAGGGCGAACGCCGTTCAGCCGAGGGTAATCGCCAACCGCGCAAATCGGGCGGTAATAGCGATAGTCCATGGGGCACTGGCGGAAAAGGCAAGGGGGGCGGTGAAGGCCAGCGCCGCGCACCGCGCCCGCAAAACCGCAGTAAGCCAGCGGATAAGTAACAGCGAAAGGGAGCCATCTGGCTCCCTTTTTTATCGCGTTATTTTTGCCGTAACAGGCTGTGCAGTTGGATTGCGTGGGCGGTAGAACATCACCGCGTTGCCCGCCAGAATCAGCAACAGGCCGATAAGCGCGTTGGGTCGCCACTGGTAGCCTTCAAATAGCGTCGAAATCGACAGCGCCACCAGCGGAAAGAGCAGCGTGGTGTAAGCCGCCTGGCTGGCACCGATGCGGCCGATCAGGCTGAAGTAAGCACCGAAGCCGATGACTGAACCAAAGATAGCCAGATAGAACAGTGACCCCAGATAGCTGGTGCTGTATTCCGGTGCGAAGCTATATCCCTGAATCAGGCTGAACAATCCCATCCAGAGCGCCCCATATCCCATGCCCCAGCCGTTGGTTGTCAGTACGTCGCGACCCTGTCGCTGGTGCTGGGCGCTAATCATATTACCGAGTGAGAAGCAGTAGGTACCCAGAACGCTCAATCCCACGCCCCATAGCAAATAGGGCTGCGCATCGATTTGTGTCAGATCGTGCCAGAATAGCGCGATGATGCCGGTAAGCCCGAGCGGTGTGGCGATCGCCACGTTGCGTGTTAACGGCTGCCCGAAGAAAAGACGGCTGTTAAAGGCGTTAAACAGCACCGCCATCGAGAAAATGATGGATTCCAATCCGCTCGAAATCCAGGCGATGGCGTGGTAAAAACAGAGAAAGTTGACGCCGAATACGCATAGCCCTTGTACCATACACAGCAGGTGGGCACGCGGGGAAAGCGGGCGCAGGCGACGCGTCAGGGTCAGAAATGCCAGTAAGATGGCCGATGCCAGCGCAAAGCGCCAGAAAACGGAGACTTCAGCAGCGACGTTGCCCTGTTGCAGGCTAATGGCGATCCACGTCGTGCCCCAAATCAGGACGACAGAAAAGTAAAGTAGGGTATTCATTGAGTGATTCCGCATGAGTTAATGTTGGCAGTATGGCGAATGCGTTTGTCGCAGGCTTTCAGCCCCTTGCGGTGAATAACAGAATCTTGCGGTTAAATGAAAAACGGAGGCAGCAATGCATCGTTATAAAGCGTTCGATACCATGCTGCATCATAAAACCGAGCTGCGCGGCACCGTCGAACTGACGTCCGGCGTGCGTCTGGCCGCATGGTTTAACCGCCATGACCGCGTTACGATGGAAAACACCGAGCACCATACGCTTAGCCTTTATATCGCCGGTGGCTATGAGAGCTATCACCAAACGGCGGACGGCTGGCATAACGGCGGCGGGCCGGATCGTTTCTGCCTGATGCCGCAACAGAGCGCATCGACCTGGGATATCCGTGGCGACCTCGATTTTGTGCATCTGTATTTTGACGATGCACACCTGCGACAGCTGGCTGAGCAAACCTGGGATCGCAGCCCGGCATCGATCTGCACGGAAGAGCGGATATTTGGTGACGATCCGCTGATTACGTCGCTGTATCGGCAATTTTTGCTCAGCAACCGCTGGGACGATCCGGCAAATCAGCTTGTCCTTAGCAGTGCTGCGACGCTGTTGATGATTCAGGTACTGCGTGGTTACACCCAATTGCAATGGGAACTGCCGATGGTGCGCGGCGGGCTGGCGCCAGCAGTACTGCGGCGCAGCAAGATGCAAATTGACGCGAATCTCGATCAGCCGCTGACGCTACAGGCGCTGGCGGCGGAAGCGGGGCTCAGCGAGTTTCACTTTGCGCGCATGTTTCGCCAGAGTGTGGGAATGGCACCGCATCAGTATGTCCTGAAGCAGCGACTGGTTCGCGCTGAAGCGCTCGTGCGACAGGGTACGCTGCCGATCACGGATATTGCGCTGGCCTGCGGGTTCAGCTCCGCCAGCCACCTCAGTCATCAATTCAAAAAGGAATATGGCCTGACGCCATCGGCGCTGCGTCTGGCGCAGAAATAGACCGGAAAAAAGCAGACGGGCAAAAAATCAGCGAAACGTTGTCGAGGCGGATGTTCATCATCCGCCTCACGCTTTTCTGATCGTTATTATTTCGCCGCCAGCAGGCATAAATTCAATGCCACTTCATACGATTTTACAAACGACGGCACAGGAAGAAACTCAAAACGCGAGTGGAAATTGTGTGCACCGGTGAAGAAATTTGGCGTCAGCAATCCTTTGGCGGACAGTGCCGCGCCGTCTGTGCCGCCACGCATTGGTGTCACTTTGGGTTCAATGCCCAGCGTGTCCAGTGCGGCAAACAGCAGATCGATGGCTCGGCGATCGTCGGTAATCGCATTGCTGATATTGCTGTAGATATCGGTGAGGCTGAATGCCACGCTGCCAGTCGGGTACTGTGCAGCAATCTTCTCGGCGATGGCGGCGATCTGCTGCTTCCGTTGTTCAAACGTCGCTAAATCGAAATCGCGGATAGACGCTTTGAGCTTCGCTTCATTGGCGTTCGCCGTCAGATCGTTAAACCAGACATAGCCCTCGCGTCCTTCCGTATGCTCCGGCGTCTGTTGGCGATCGAACTGGCTGATAAAGTCATGCGCCATCAGCAGCGGGTTGACCAGCACGCCTTTTGCCGACATCGGGTGCGCGGGCACGCCAGTAAAGCGAATTTCCGCTGAGGCTGCATTGAAGTTCTCATACACCACTTCACCCAGTTCGCAGCAGTCGATAGTGTAGGCGAAATCAACATCGAAGCGTTTGAGATCGAGCGCTTTTGCTCCGCGCAGCCCAATTTCCTCATCTGGCACAAAGGCCACCACGATATCGCCGTGTGGGGTAGCGTGGGTCAGGTTCTCCATGAGCGTCATCACTACGGTAACGGCGGCTTTGTTGTCCGCACCGAGTACGCTGGTGCCGTCGCTGAAAATAATGTCCTGCCCGACATACGGTAGAATTTCCGGGTGTTCCGCCGTGCGCAGCCAAATGTCCTGTTCGGCGTTCAGACAGAGGTCTTCACCGGTAAAACGCAGCGTTTGTGGGTGAATATGCGGCGACAGGCCGACGTCAACCGTATCGATATGCGTAATAAAACCGATGCGTGGTGCGGACGGACAGTTACCCGGCTTCACGGCTGTCACAGTGGCGTGCTCATCAATGACGACATCTTGCAAACCCAGTGCTCGTAGCTCGTCCGCCAGCAGACGTGCCATTTCATGCTGTTCCGGGGTGCTGGGTAACGTTGTCGAGCGGGCATCGCTTTGGCTGGTGACGGCGAGATAACGGTAAAAACGGTTGCTGAGTTGATGAGCCAGACTGTCTGTCATAACGAATCCTTTTTGTTCTGCAATACCTATGATGGCTATCCTAACGTAGAAATTATTTCATTTGAGGGTTTTATTTGTCATTTTATCGTCATGATTTTTATAGCGGTGTGGTGGAACATCAATAACAAGCGAGGACTGGGATGAAAAAAGCAGGAATACGATTCACATTGGCTGCGCTGACGCTGGCGGTCGCCTCCGCGGCATCGGCGAATACCCTGGTGTATTGCTCTGAAGGATCGCCGGAAAACTTTAACCCGCAGCTTTATACCTCCGGCACCAGCGTGGATGCCAGCGCTGTGCCGATTTATAACCGTCTGGTGGATTTCAAACGTGGCACCACAGAACTGGTACCAAGTTTAGCAGAACGCTGGGACATCAGTGCTGATGGCCGCGTGTATACCTTCCATTTGCGCAAAGGGGTGACGTTCCAGAGCAATAAATTTTTCAAACCCTCGCGTGATTTTACCGCCGACGACGTCATTTTCTCCTTCATGCGGCAAAAAGACCCGCAGCATCCTTACCACAACGTCTCGAAAGGGACGTATGCCAATTTTGAAAGCTTGTCCTTTAGTTCACTGATTCAGAATATCGAGAAAGTGGATGACCACACGGTGCGTTTCACGCTTTCCCATGCGGAAGCCCCGTTTCTGGCCGATTTAGCCTGGTACTTCGCTTCCATTCTTTCTGCGGAATATGCCGATGCCATGCTCAAAGCCGGCACGCCGGAACGCGTGGATATGGACCCGATTGGCACTGGACCTTTCGAGTTAGCACAGTATCAGAAAGATTCGCGCATTCTGTTTAAGGCATTTCCCGCCTATTGGGAAGGCAAGGCTAAACTGGAACGGTTGATTTTCACTATTACGCCAGACGCCTCCGTGCGTTACGCCAAGCTAGAGAAGAATGAGTGTCAGGTGATGCCGTTCCCTAATCCTGCCGATCTGCCACGCATGAAAGAGAACAAAGATATCGTGTTGATGCAGAAGGCGGGATTGAATACCGGCTTCCTGTCGTTCAATACCCAAAAAGCGCCGACGGATAATGTGAAAGTGCGGCAGGCATTGACGATGGCGATTAACAAACCGGCGATTATTGACGCCGTTTTTCAAGGCACTGGCACCGTAGCGAAAAACCTGCTGCCGCCTGGCGTCTGGAGTGCTGACAGTGAGCTAAAGGATTACGACTACGATCCCGAGAAGGCGAAGGCATTGCTGAAAGAAGCCGGTTTGGCGGAGGGCACCACTATCGAACTGTGGGCGATGCCGGTGCAGCGTCCGTATAACCCGAATGCCCGCCGCATGTCGGAGATGATTCAGGCCGACTGGGCGAAAGTCGGCGTGCAGGCGAAAATTGTCACCTTTGAGTGGGGCGAATATCTGAAGCGGGTGAAAAGTGGTGAGCATCAGGCGGCGTTGATGGGCTGGACAACGGCGACGGGTGACCCTGATAACTTCTTCGGCCCGCTGTTTACCTGTACGGCGGCCAACGGCGGTTCCAACTCGGCAAAGTGGTGTTATGCGCCGTTTGATAAAATCATTATCGAAGCGCGCGCTTCACAGGATCACGAGCAGCGTATTGCCCTGTACAAGCAGGCGCAGCAGATGATGCACGATCAGGCACCGGCCGTCATGATTGCGCATTCCACCATCTTTGAACCCGTACGTAAAGAAGTGACCGGGTACGAGGTCGACCCGTTCGGTAAGCATATTTTCTATCAGGTAGACGTGAAGAAGTAAGACGTAGTGAAAACGGCACGCCGCACGGCGTGCCTGACTCTGGCGTAGCGTTACTCGGTTTCGTCACCGTAATACAGCTTACCGATGCGGATAATATCGCGCCCCTGTGATTTGCGATGTTTATTGGAATC
Source organism: Pectobacterium sp. IFB5596 (assembly GCF_021432585.1). NCBI lineage: Bacteria > Pseudomonadati > Pseudomonadota > Gammaproteobacteria > Enterobacterales > Pectobacteriaceae > Pectobacterium > Pectobacterium sp. IFB5596. The sequence goes on along the minus strand of NZ_LXFY01000029.1, from coordinate 278,289 downwards.
GCGCAGGGAATAAATGCAGCCGCAATACTCCTGTTGATAGAAACGTTCGCGTTTGCTGATTTCGATCATGCGCGACGAGCCGCCGCCTTTGCGCCAGTTGTAATCCCAATAGGTGATGCCGGGATATTTCTGCGCCGCGTTCTGTCCGCATTCGGTAATCTGCTGCATGTTTTTCCAGCGTGAAATCCCCAGCGAACTGGAAATGACGCTAAACCCGTTTTCTGCGGCGTACAGCGCTGTGCGCTCAAAGCGCATATCAAAACACATGGTGCAGCGAATACCGCGTTCCGGTTCCCATTCCATGCCTTTAGCGCGCTCGAACCAGTTATCCGAATCGTAATCTGCATCAATGAAAGGCACGTTATGCTGTTCGGCGAAGCGGATGTTTTCCTCTTTTCGGATCAGATATTCACGCTGCGGGTGGATATTGGGGTTATAAAAGAAAATGGTGTAGTCGATGCCAGAAGCGGTGATGGCTTCCATAACTTCACCAGAGCAGGGCGCACAGCAGGAATGCAGCAGCAGTTTGTCTGCGCTGTTGGGTAGTGAAAGCTGCGGGCGTTTAAATTCTGCGGTTTTGACATTCGACATAAAAAATAGCCACTTCGTTGTGGTCCGTAAGGACGGTGTCGGTACAAATTCGTCACGAATTATTGATGATATGTTCACAAGAGGCAACCTCATGGCCTGCCCAGCGTTATCTTTCCCGTTGCGTTCCCCGTACAATACCCCCTAAGATTGCCTGCTTTTTTTGGCCTGAATGGCTGTGATTAACGATCGAATGGTTACCGAGTAGCGTTATGCGTGTTCTGCTTGCCCCGATGGAAGGGGTTCTCGACTCATTAGTGCGAGAACTGCTGACTGAAGTAAATGATTATGACCTGTGCATCACCGAATTTTTACGCGTGGTGGATCAGTGCCTGCCGGTTAAATCCTTTTATCGCCTTTGCCCGGAACTACAGCATGCCAGCCGTACGCCGTCAGGCACGCTGGTGCGCGTACAGTTACTGGGGCAATATCCCCAGTGGCTGGCGGAAAACGCGGCGCGGGCGGTGGAGCTGGGCTCATATGGTGTCGATCTTAACTGCGGCTGCCCGTCGAAGCTGGTGAACGGCAGCGGGGGCGGGGCGACGCTGTTGAAAGATCCCGAACTGATTTATCGGGGCGCAAAAGCGATGCGTGAGGCGGTGCCTGCGCATTTGCCGGTCACAGTGAAAATCCGTCTGGGCTGGGATTCCGGTGCTCGCCAGTTTGAAATCGCCGATGCGGTGCAGCAGGCGGGCGCGAGCGAGCTGGCCGTGCATGGTCGCACGAAGGAAGACGGTTATAAGGCTGAATGTATTAACTGGCAGGCGATAGGGGAGATTCGCCAGCGCCTGCGGATTCCGGTGATTGCCAACGGTGAAATCTGGGACTGGCAGAGTGCACAGGATTGTATGGCAACAACGGGCTGCGATGCGGTGATGATCGGGCGTGGTGCGCTGAATGTACCGAACCTGAGCCGCGTGATTAAGTATAACGAGCCGCGTATGCCGTGGCCTGAGGTCATGCTGCTGCTACAAAAATATGTGCAGTTGGAAAAGCAGGGCGACACGGGAATGTATCACGTCGCGCGCATCAAACAGTGGCTCGGCTATTTGCGTAAAGAGTACGACGACGCCACCGAGTTATTCAGCGAGATCCGCACGTTGAAGACCTCAACGGATATCGCCCGTGTGATTGGTGAGCCATAAGTGCTCACCGTTTTTCGTCCTTCTGCTCAATTTTAACCCACCTCATCACTCTCCCGCTGGCCTGTACTTTACTTTACGAATCGGTTGGCGGTATAACACCTCATCTATCTGGAAGTTTAGACGTCTATAATGAAAGGTCATCATGGAACAACACGCACCAGTCACGGAAGGGCAGTTTAAGCGCACCATGAAAGCTCGCCATTTGGTGATGCTTTCGCTCGGCGGTGTCATCGGTACTGGCCTGTTTTTCAATACGGGCTACATTATTTCCACGACGGGCGCGGCTGGGACGCTATTGGCGTATCTGATCGGCGCGCTGGTGGTGTATCTGGTCATGCTGAGTCTGGGGGAGTTGTCTGTCGCCATGCCAGAGACTGGGGCATTCCATGTGTATGCGTCCCGCTATCTCAGCCCGGCAACAGGCTATACCGTGGCGTGGCTATATTGGCTGACGTGGACGGTCGCGCTCGGTTCCAGCCTGACCGCTGCTGGTTTTTGTATGCAGTATTGGTTTCCACAGGTGCCAGTCTGGACCTGGTGCCTGCTGTTTTGTGTGTTGATCTATTTGCTGAACGTTGTGTCGTCTCGCTTCTTTGCCGAAGGGGAGTTCTGGTTCTCCATCGTTAAAGTGGTCACGATTCTCGCCTTTATCGTGCTCGGTGCGGGTGCGATGTTTGGCTTTATTCCGATGCAGGATGGTTCTCCCGCCCCGTTCTTCCAGAATATTACGGCGTCCGGCTGGTTCCCCTACGGCGGCTTGCCGATCTTGATGACGATGGTAGCGGTCAACTTCGCTTTCTCCGGTACGGAACTGATCGGTATCGCGGCGGGAGAGACTGAGAATCCGCACAAGGTTGTGCCGATGGCGATTCGTACGACCGTTGCGCGACTGGTGATCTTCTTTCTGGGGACGGTATTGGTTCTGGCGGCGCTCATTCCGATGGAAGAGGCCGGTATCGCCAAAAGCCCATTTGTGCTGGTGTTTGAAAAAATAGGTATTCCCTACGCCGCTGACATTTTTAATTTCGTGATTTTGACGGCGATCCTGTCCGCGGCTAACTCAGGGCTATATGCCTCGGGGCGTATGCTGTGGTCGTTGTCCAATGAAGGCACATTACCGCGCCGTTTTTCTCGCCTGACGCGCCGTGGTATTCCGCTTTTTGCCATTTCCGTCAGTATGCTGGGCGGGCTGCTGGCGCTATTTTCCAGCGTGATCGCGCCGGATACCGTCTATGTGGCACTGTCCGCGATTTCCGGTTTTGCCGTGGTGGCGGTGTGGTTGAGTATTTGTGCCTCGCACTATATGTTTCGCCGCCATCATGTTCGTGCCGGGAAATCCCTTTCCGACCTGCAATATCGTGCACCCTGGTTCCCGATAACACCGATTTTGGGATTCCTGCTCTGTCTGCTGGCCTGCGTCGGGCTGGCGTTTGACCCAAGCCAGCGGATTGCACTGTGGTGTGGAATTCCATTTGTCGCGCTGTGCTACGGTGCTTATTATTTCACGCAGTCAATGAAGAAGCGTGGATTAACGGGAGTGGAAGACATTGCGTAAAAATACGGTGACCGACATGCTGGCGACGGCATCAACGATTGTGCTGGACGGTGCGCTGGCGACCGAACTGGAAGCGCGCGGCTGTGATTTAACGGACCCACTGTGGTCGGCGAAAGTGCTGGTGGAAAATCCGGCACTGATTTATCAGGTACACCTCGACTATTTCAAAGCCGGGGCGCAGTGCGCGATTACCGCCAGTTATCAGGCGACGCCGCAAGGATTTAAGGCGCGTGGGTATAGCGAAGCGGAATCGTTGATGCTGATTGCCAAAAGCGTACAGTTGGCGGCGCAGGCACGGGATGATTATCGCCGTGACAACCCGCAGGCTGGCGTGCTGCTGGTGGCTGGATCAGTCGGGCCGTACGGTGCCTATCTGGCGGATGGTTCAGAATATCGTGGCGACTATCAGTTACCGCAGGCTGACATGATGGCGTTTCATCGCCCGCGTCTGGCGGCGCTGCATGACGCGGGGGCGGATTTGTTGGCCTGCGAGACGCTGCCGTCTTTTGCGGAAATAGAGGCGCTGATTGCGTTGTTGGCCGAATTCCCTCAGGCGCAAGCCTGGTTTTCTTTCACGTTGCGTGACAGTGAACACCTCAGCGACGGTACGCCATTACGCACCGTGCTGGAACGCGTTAACGCCTGTTCGCAGGTGGTTGCCGTGGGCATCAACTGTATTGCGCTGGAGAATGTGACGCCAGCGCTGACGCACCTGTCTTCGCTGACGAATTTGCCTTTGGTGGTTTATCCCAATTCCGGCGAGCAGTATGATGCGGTAACCAAAACCTGGAGCAGCACTCATGATGCCGCATGCTCGCTGACGGCGTATCTACCCGAGTGGCGAGCGGCAGGGGCTCGTCTGATTGGCGGCTGTTGCCGAACCACGCCTGCTGATATCACCGATATTGCACGCTGCTGTCAGCACTAAATAGGGGGATGTCGTGATGGACAATGAGGTGAACCTACAGCATGTGTATGCGCTTGCCAGACAGCGTGTCGCACCGGATATTCCGGTGACGGTGCTCTGTATTGGTGAACAGCAGACGACTGTCATTTGCGGGGCGGCATCACAACCGTCGGCAATTCTGCAACTGACCATCGGTTTTGACAAAACAGCGGCGACGTTTTTCAAGCATCTTCCCCCGACGCCAGATGAGATGGAATTAGCGATCATGGCGGTAGAAGATGAGGTGACGCGTATTCGGCACGACATCCCTGCGAATTCCGCTTTGTTCTCTTTCGACCCTGCATTGGAGACAATCGCACAGATTTCTGGAGCAGAAGAAGAGGATGGCGGATGGCGGCTGCCGCAGGATGATATGGAACGAACATTTAAACGTCTGGAACGTGTCATGCTAGGGAGCCCGGCTAGCTGGGAAGGCATTCCGCTAGAAAACGCTTTTTCCGCCCGGTTGCTTATTTTGCGTGAGTTTATGCACCATCACGGCTTCGATTCTGCACTGATCTTGCTGTTACCTGCGGTTGCTGCGTGAAGAACTAGCGGTTTTTTCTTTCTCAGCTACTATTAACGGCGGTCAGCGTCCAGTGCGATTCTGACCGCATTTTTTTCTGGAAAATTATCGGTGGATAGTCGCGCTTCTGCATGTCTTGGTAGGGATGGTGCGTGGGTCTCCGGCGTTGTAAGGTAATAACACGATAATATTATCGCGGTGATAGGGACGTAGGGTGTTAATCCAAGGAGGGTGAGAGGACGGCCATTTGGCCATATTATGTTACCTGTATGATCTATTTTACGGATGACTGAATCATTATTTTCTTGAATTTCCGCATGGCAGCGTAATAACGCGCTGAACGATGTGGCGGAGAGTCAATGTTATTTCAGGGAATCCAGTGAGGGGAAAGAACATGGTTGAACATTTCACAGGGAAATATGAAGTTGAACTTAAATTTCGTATCGACGATATAGCCGTTTTTAGAAATACGCTTTTTAGTCTTCACCCAGAAGCTTTCGTCTTTGAAAATAAAGAACATGATATTTATTACGATGACTCAGAGAAGCGACTACGGCAGCAAAATATCAAAATGCTGGTGCGCCGCATGGAGCCATCGGGGATAAAACTTTGGATTGTTAAAGGGCCGGGAGCCGATCGTTGCGAAGCGGTTAACGTCGAAGCCTTTGAAAAAACTGACAGTATGTTACAGACGTTAGGGTATCAGCCCTTGTTTGAAATTCATAAAATCCGCAGCATCTATTTTTTAAACGCCTTCCATATTACCCTCGATTATATTGAATCACTTGGGTATTTTGTCGAAATATCCGTGATGACCGATGATGAAACTCAGTTGAAAGCACTCAGAGATCGGTGTATAGAGTGTGCATTACGGCTTCAATTGTCATTGGATAATATTGAAACGAAATCTTATTACCAATTATTAGGTTTTAACTGACTGTTCTTTTTTGGTTATTGAATGGTTGCTTTTATTGTTTTATTTACATAGGGAAAAATGATGAAAAAATCTATTCCGGCGGTGCTGGCCACGGTGGTGATGGCTTTTTCTTTGTCCGTTCATGGCAGTAATGTGGCGCAATATAAAGACGGCACCTACATCGGTAAAGCACAGGGTAAGGCGGCAGAGGTTGAAGTGACGGTCAGCATCAAAGATGGGAAGTTCGCCAATGCTGAAGTGCTCAAGCATGGTGATACCGAGGCGATGATGCTGAGCGCGACCGATCAAATTGTGCCGGAGCTTCTTGAGAAGCAGGATATTAACAAAGTGGATGCGGTAACGGGTGCCACATTATCAAGCCAGGGCGTAATTAATGCGGTGAAACAGGCGCTAGAACAGGCAAAAGTCACACCGTGATTGAACACAACGTGACTATCATCACTCATAAAGGCATCGTTGATAAAGGAATCGCATTGCCGTGGAAAACCTGCTGATTATTCTGCGCCACACGCCTTATTGGGTGTGGGCTATTTTGGGTTACCTGATTTATGTTGGTGTAAAAGCCAGCCAGCCGAGGCGACAATCCCTGGCGCAGATGTTAGTCGTGCCAGTGGTGTTTACAGTGTGGGGTATTAGCTCGATTTTTCACACGCTAATGCTCCCGCTTGCGGCGGCGAGCGGGTTTCTACTGATGCTGATGGGTGGACTGGGTATGGGGTGGATGTGGGGGAAGACCTCTGGAATCTACTTGCCGGAACCACGCTGTTTTCAACGCACGGGTTCGTGGTGGCCGTTGATCTTGATGCTAATGACGTTTTTCTCTCGCTTCTATTTTGCCGTCCAATTGGCGTACTTTCCGACATTGGCTCACGATCTTGCGTTCTGCCTGTTTTCCGGCGCGGCGAGCGGGATGACTGCCGGGATATTCAGCGGTGTCAGCCTGCGTTTGCTTAGCCAGATGCGCAAAATAAGACCGTCTCTGACATAATGCTATAAAAAACAGTATGTTGATGAAATCGTTTGTCAAAATTTGTCACAAAGCTTTTTCTGCTGCATGAGTGCGTGGGGAGAGGCGGTAAATTATAATGCCGATGCCTATCCCTTTCATTTAACAGAATTCTGTTTAAGTTATTGAAGAATGACTAAAAATTTTAAGCTTTCTCTTTTTGGCCTGTTGGTACTGTCAACCCATGCTGTGATGTTGCCTCAGGCTGTGGCGAAAGCGCCGACGTATTCCGCAGGCAGCGCGCATCAGGAAATTGCTTCTGGTAGCGCGATGGTGGTGGATTTGAGTGATAACCATATTCTTTATTCCAGCAATCCTGACGTCGTTGTGCCGATCGCGTCGGTGACGAAGCTGATGACAGCGCTGGTGGTGCTGGATGCCAATCTGCCGCTGGATGAAATTATCTCTGTCGATATCAGCCAGACGAAAGAAATGAAAGGGGTGTACTCGCGCGTTCGTCTGAACAGTGAGATCAGCCGCCGTGATATGTTGCTACTGGCGCTGATGTCATCCGAAAACCGCGCGGCGGCCAGTCTGGCGCACCACTATCCGGGCGGCTATCAGGCGTTTATCCGTGCGATGAATGCCAAAGCCCGTGCACTCGGTATGGCACACACGCGTTATGTCGAGCCAACTGGCTTGTCTATTAATAATGTGTCGACCGCCCGCGATCTTACCAAGCTCCTGATTGCCAGCAAGCAATATCCATTACTGAGCCAGCTCAGCACGACACAGGAAAAAACGGCGACGTTCACCCATCCGGCGTACAGCCTGCCATTCAGAAATACTAATCATCTGGTCTATAAAGCGGATTGGAGCATTCAGCTCACCAAAACGGGCTTTACGAATCAGGCCGGGCATTGTCTGGTGATGCGTACGGTCATTAATCAACGACCTGTTGCGCTGGTGGTGTTGGATGCATTCGGTAAATACACGCACTTTGCGGATGCTAACCGCCTGCGTAAGTGGATTGAAACCGGTAAGGTTAGCGAGGTGCCCGCCGCCGCGTTGAGCTATAAGAAACAAAAATCGCTGGCTTCTCGCCAACCGCAGAGCATGGCGAATATCGATACCGAATAAGAGACTGATCCCTTCCCGTGTCCGGGAGGGGCGTTTTGACGGTGGCCGAAAGGGTCACCGATTGCGTTAGGCGCGCGCGCGAAAATCCTTTACCACTTCACCTGCATTTGTTACCTCTTCCTCGTGCGCGGCTTCGCGCCAGGTTTCAGCTAGGGCGTCTTGTAGCCATTGCTGCATCGCGGGCAATGCCAACAAGTGCTCGCAGTAAGCGGCGGCTTCCGGTGAGACGGTAAGCTGATAGGTTTTGATACGGAAAACGACGGGGGCAAAAAACGCGTCTACCGCTGAAAATTGTTTCCCCGCTAAAAACGGCCCGCCAAATCGTGTTAATCCTTCCTGCCATAGCTCAGAGATACGCGTAATGTCGCTGCTGAGAGCAGGAGATATCTCGTTCAGCTTGACGCGCACGCCGCAGCTCATGGCGCAGGTATTGCGCAGTGTGGTAAAGCCGGAATGCATTTCGGCGGCGGCACAGCGAGCCCAGGCACGGGTTTTGGCATCAGCAGGCCAGATGTCGGGGTGCTGTTCAGCCAGATACTCGGTAATCGCCAATGAATCCCAGACGGTGGTTTCGCCATCGATCAGGCAGGGGACTTTTGCCGTCGGTGAAAAAGCCTTAAACGCTGGCTGTGCCATGCCCGGCGCAAAAACAACCTGCTTCTCCTCGAAAGGAATCGACAGCGTTTTCAACAGTACCCACGGGCGTAACGACCAGGATGAATAGTTCTTATTGGCGATGTACAACTGATACATGTCTGAGGCTCCTTGCATTAGCGAAGCCTTAGCATTAGCACGAAAGACGGTAGAAATCACCCTGCATTTACCCACCCGTGTGGCGAGTAGAACAATCCGGTTTGAGGCCAGCGATGAACTACAGGAAAGGTGTTTCATCGCGGTTCATCAGGCGATGATAACCTGCTGGCAATGCCTCTGGAGTAACGAGAGTTCGGGTTTGTCTGCGCTAAGCGTATCAGTCACGATCATGTCGATTTCCTGCATGGTGGCATAGACCACGCGGCTCGTGATGCCAATCTTGCTGTGATCTGCGAGGATAATTCGCGTTCTGGCATGTTGCACCATCGATCGGGCAATTGCCGCTTCGTGGTGAGCAAAACTGGTCGCGCCAGAGGTCGCATCCACTCCAACAGGAGAGAGGATCGCCACGTCGGCGCGGTAGCGTTCCAGTTCATTGATTGTGATATCGCCGCTGGTTGCCTGTGCTGAGGCTCCCATGTATCCACCGAGTAGTATCACGCTATGTTGTGCGACAGACTCCGTGGCGGTAAGTTTCTGCGCGACGGTGAGACTGTTGGTAATCACCGTCATTCCCGGCATGGAAAGCAGTTCGTCGGCGAACAGAGAGGTGGTGCTACCTGCGTCGATAAACAGCGTTTGCCCGGCCTGTAGCTGTTGTACCGCCGCACGGGCAATCGCCTGTTTTTCTTTTTCACGCACGGTATTGCGAATGGACAACGGTGGTTCCGGCTCTTCCGTTGTGGCTACGATCCCACCATGAACGCGGCGTAACGCCCCTGCCGCTTCCAGCTTGAGAATATCGCGTCGTACGGTTTCGCGCGAAACACCAAGATGTTGAATAATCTTCTCGGTGCTCACCCGGTTTAATGTTGAGAGCAGGGCCTGTATGCGATGTAACCGCGTTTCTTCTAACATAGCTGTCCATTCGTTAATGTTGTGACACCGGTTACCATGATTGCCGCTTTTCTGTTACCAGGTGCAGAAGCAGTGCGGTCACCGCCACGATGCCCATAATACAGGTCGAAAAAGCGGCAGCCTGTGACGTAAAGCCGGCTTCATCCAGTCGCATCACGGTGACGGCACCTAAAGGCAACGACGGCGTGACCAAAAAAATCACGGCTGATAGTGTAACCATTGAGCGCATGAATAAAAACATAGCGACCGAAATCAGCGTGACGCGCATAGCTGGCAGGTAGACATCACGTAAAATACGCACTACGCCGCCGCCTAAAACAGTTGTGGCGTCCTCCATCGCATGCGGCACGTTGCGTATTCCCATCATCATCGTGGTGTAGCCTTGTGTGTGATAATGGTAATAATTACATAGTGCCACCAGCAGCGCCGAACCATACAGCATTCCCCACGGGAGATCGGCCGTATTGAACGTGAACACATAAGATAACCCCAACACCAGGCCGGGAACAGCAACAGGCAATGCACTAACCAGTACGGCGGTGTTGGCAACTTTGCCCGGCTGGCGGTGAATGCCGAAGGTGAGCAGGAACAGTAGCGCGGTGCCGACCACTGCCGCCAGCGCCGAGATCCAAACTGACGTCCATAGTGGCGTGTAGCCTCCCGCGAGATCGATATCGTAATGTTTTAGCGTCAGATCCAGACGATATGGCCATAGGCGTATCATGCTGGCAATAATGACGGTGCCGATAACGGTGACAATCATGAGTGCGATAGTCATGGTTGCCAGATAGAACGACATATCGCGTGTGCGCAGCGGTTGCGGAACGTGCGGGATAGCGGCATGTGAACCGATGGCTTTCTGCCGCCTTGTCGTGGCGCGCTCTATCCAGATTGAGGCAGCCGCAGGCAGCAGGAGTAGAATCCCGACAACAGCTCCCATGCCGAATTTCATTTGACCACTAACCTGGCTATAGATCTCGGTTGCCAGTACCGAGAAGTTACCACCGATGACAATCGCGTTGCCGAAATCGGTGATCGTGATGGTAAAGATAACAAAGGCCGCACTCAGCAAGCCATATTTCAGGCCGGGGAGGGTGATGTCCAGAAACTGCCGCCAGTCAGAGGCACCCAGAACGTTAGCGGCTTCATACTGGCGTGTATCGCTATGGCGCAGCGTGGTGCGAATGATCAGAATCGCCTGTGGCAGCGCGTACAGGACGTTGGCGATCAACAGCCCCCAGAAACCATAAATATCCAATCGCACGCCAATAATGTTGCCGATGATGCCGTTTCTTCCCAGCAGAAAAATCAGTCCCAATCCCAACACCAGCGAGGGGGCAAGGATAGGCAGTGAGGTCGAAAATGCGATAAAACGCTTTGCAGGCATCGCCGTACATTCCAACCCATAGGCGACAATAAACCCCAGCAAAAGCGTGACCAGCGTGGTGACGATGCCAAGTAACAGGCTGTTTGCGGTCGCCCGCCAGATACCGGGTGAGTCCATCAACGCCAAATAGTTTGATAACCCAACAGTCCCGTTTTGATCGTTCAACAGGCTGTGCCAGACGATACTTAGCATCGGTATGCCGAAAAACATGAGTAGCGCCAGCAGCGGAACCCACAGACACAGACGAGAAAGCCAGCGATCGCTGACCGTTTGCGGAGGAAGATGTGTCTGATTCATGCTTGTACCCAGGCGCAGTCTTCTGCGCGAATCGAGAGATGAATGGGGTCGCCAGGATTCCAGTTCACGGCACTACTGGTCTCGACTAATAGCGGCTGCGATTTCCATATCACCTGTATGCGTTGGATACTGCCGAGGAAACTGGTGTTGATGACGCGTCCTTCTGCACCTTCCGCTTTATGTAGGGCAATCCTTTCCGGGCGGATAAACAATTCAGCGCCTTCCGGTAGCGCAGGCTCTTGTGCGGAAGGGAGGAGTTCTGGCATCCATGTGTTGACGACATCGCGTGACAGCAAATTACTGTGCCCCATGAACTCGGCAACGAAACGCGTGCGTGGACTGGTATAGAGTTCGTGCGGCGTCCCTTCTTGCACAATGCGTCCACCGTGCATACAAATGATTTTATCCGCCATACTCATCGCTTCTTCCTGATCGTGCGTGACCATCAGGGTCGGAATGCCGAGCCGCTGCTGCACATCGCGTAATTCCTGACGTAATCCGGCGCGTACGCGTGCATCTAGTGCCGAGAGCGGTTCATCCAGTAATAGCAGGGAAGGGTTGACGGCCAGCGCGCGTGCAATAGCGACACGCTGCTGCTGTCCTCCTGAAAGTTGGGCAGGATAACGATCGCCGAATCCGCTGAGGCGCACGGTATCCAACAGATCGCTGACGCGTGCGGTAATTTCCTCAGCAGGCGTCTGGCGAATTTTGAGACCATAACCAATATTTTGCGCAATCGTCATGTGGGGGAAAAGTGAATAGGACTGAAAGACGATGCCAAAGCCTCTTTCCCTTGCCGGTACGTTAACCAGATCGCGATCGTCCAGCGTGATTTTCCCCCCATCGCAGCTTAGTAGCCCGGCAATAATGCGCAGCAACGTCGTTTTACCACAGCCGCTAGGCCCAAGGAGGCAGACAAATTCGGCATTTTCGATCGACAAATTGATGCGATCGAGAGCGACATAACCATCAAAGCTTTTATGAAGATTTTGAATAACCAGTGCCATGAATGCGACCTCTTAATTACGGTTGCCGCGAAGCTAAACAGATTTTTCGCGGCAGCCTTTACTGCGAATACAGGCCGTTATCGGCCGATGGATTTTTGCCAGGTTGCCAGTGTGGCATCACGATCGTTGGCGCTTTTGGTAAAGTCCACGGGGTAGAGGACGTGTGTGAGATCGGCCGGTAGCCCGGCCATTTGCGCGGCTTTGGACTGTTCAACGCCAGGAATAGTCACGATCTCTTTGTATTTGGTGTACAGCGCGGCGGCATGGCTGGAAAGTGTCCAGTCAAGGAACCGTTTGGCGTCGGGTTTATTTTTGGCTGCGGTCATCAGGGCGGAGGCTTCTAACTCATAGCCAGCACCATCGTTGGGGATCACCATTTTGACGGGGTAGCCTTCTTCAATTGACTGCATGGCGGCGAAAGCCAGTGACACGCCGATGGCATATTCCCCTGTGCGTGCGGCTTTACACGGACGTGAGCCTGACTTGGTGTATTGGGCGATATTGCCATCCAACGACTTCAGAAATGCCCAGCCGTTTTGTTCACCTTTAGCTTGCAGTAGTGCGGCAATTTGCAGGTAGCCGGTGCCGGACGAGACGGGATTTGGCATCACAATCTCCCCCTTATAGATCGGGTTTGTCAGATCTTGCCAGGATGCAGGCACCGGAAGATTCTTGGCTTTTAGCGCTTCGGTATTGACGCAAAAGGCGGCCATATAACCGGTTGCTGCGAACCACTTGTGATCCGGCGCGCGATAGGTGGCTGCCAGACTGTCACTGCCTTTGGCATCGTAAGGTTCTAATAATGCAGAGAGCTGTGGGTCCATCACGCTGGTCACCGCCCAGCCCCAAATGACGTCATGTTGCGGGTTTTTGGATTCGGCCAGAATCCGTGGGCCAAGGTCGCCAGTGGACAAACGTAGTACGTTAATGGTCAGGTCGGGCAAGTCTTTCTTGGCCTGTGCGACGTAATCTTTGATCTCATCTTCTTCTAGCGAGGTATAGACCGTGATGGTGCCCGCGTGTGCCGCAGCATTAACCAGCGTGGCACAGGTGAACGCAGTAAGCAGACTAACGCGACGAAATAAAGATCGGTTCATAAATGTTCCCCTACGGTTGTGGAAAATGTTGGCATCGGTGTTCCCCTCGTCTCGAATGGTGTATCGCCATTTTGTGTATTTTTGTGTTTATGACGAGGGGTATGAGGTTTTAGCACTAATCGTGCCATCTTCTGCGTTGATGATGTTTTCTGTTTTAATTATTAATTTAATCAATGCATTACTGATTTATTCGGTGTGTGGAGTGACGTGATTAACGAATGGACTGAATAGTGTGTCTTTTTTTGTGATGAGTTTATTGCACTTTTTTGGCATTTTTGTGCATCAAAAAAGTGCATTTTTTTGTATTTGTGTATTTTATTGCTTTTGGTGTAGGGTGAGTGTTATCTGAACATGCGCGATGCGTTTTATCTACGTGATACGCAGTCGGGCCACAACCTTGATACAGGAGTCATTATGGCGACACGCTCAACCATTATGGATACCAACAGTTTTAGCACTGAGCATGCGGATGCGCTGGATGAGTCTACGCGTAGGCTGACGAATAGGCGCACCGAGGTGTTAGGGGATTCTTATCGTTTGTTCTACCGTAATCCGGTGCATCTGGTGCGCGGTGAGGGGCAATATCTGTGGGATGCTGCCGGGCATAAATATCTGGATGTTTATAACAATGTCGCCAGTATCGGGCACTGTCACCCTGCGGTCATTGAGGCCGTTCACGAGCAAATGCGTCAGCTCAATACCCATACCCGCTATTTACACGAACGAATTCTGGATTACTCAGCGGATATTCTCAGCACGGTGCCAGCCGCTATCAATAAGGCGATGTACATGTGTACCGGATCGGAGGCTAACGATCTGGCGATCCGTGTAGCTCGAGCCTACAGCGGCGGAACCGGTATTATTGTGAGTCGAGAAGCCTACCACGGGACCAGCGAGTTGACGTCCGGTGCGTCGCCTGCGCTCGGAAGCGGGCAACCTCTGGCGGCGACTACGCGTCTTGTGCCAGCTCCCGATCGTTATCGCGTGAAGGCGGCGGATCTGGGCGTCTGGTTCGCGCAACAAATTCAATTGCAAATTGATGATATGGCCGCGAACGGCATCAAATTCGCTGGTTTTCTGGCTGACTCCATTTTTTCTTCGGATGGCGTATTGCCGGGGCCAGCGGGCTACCTGCAACCGGCGATAGAGGTGGTGCATGCCAATGGGGGTATTTTCATTGCCGATGAGGTCCAGCCCGGTTTTGCCCGCACGGGTGAGCATTTTTGGGGATTTGGTCGGCATGGTATTGTGCCGGACGTCGTGACATTGGGTAAACCGATGGGCAACGGTATACCGGTTTCGGCGCTATTGGCAAAAGCCGATGTGCTGGCGGCCTTTAGCGATGAAATTCCCTATTTTAATACGTTTGGTGGGAATCCGGTGTCGATGGCGGCAGCGCAGGCGGTATTAAACGTTATTCGTGCGGAGGGTTTACAGGAACATAGCCGCATTGTCGGGGAAAAATTGCAGCGGGAGCTGACGCTGCTTGCCGACCGTCATGCATGTATCGGTGATGTGCGCGGGGCGGGGTTGTTTATCGGCTTTGAGCTGGTCAGCGATCGAGAAACAAAAGCGCCGGATAAAGCACTGGCGCTGGACGTGGTTGAACAGCTTCGTGCTGAACGTGTCCTCACATCGGTTGCAGGCCCGCATGGTAATGTATTGAAGCTACGCCCGCCGTTAGCATTTCAAGAGCATGATATTGACTGGCTGGTTGGATCGCTCGATCGGGCCTTAAGTTTGCAGTCTCATCGGCGTTAATTCTCCCAGATACACATGCGTCGGTAGCCGCCCGCCGCATGTGGCTTCCTACTGTACGTTTTTTCCTCGTTATTGCCCAGCTTGCTTAGGTTGAATGTGAATTATGCGTATCGTTTAGCATTATTCTTGCAGTTTTTATTAAATGAAATCTCAACAAATGCACTATATTACGCGCTGTGCATTTGAGTGCGTCGGTGCGGCAACCTCTATCGGGAAACCTTATTCGCTTAAGGCAGGAGAAGGTGTTTTTTGCCTTGTCAGAGAAGGGATGTGACCGTCGGAATCTTCAACCTGTCTTGTGCTTCAGCGCCTCGTTTTGATCTGACGCTCTGACGCCTGGATTGACTGGGTCTTTATAACGAATGAAATGGCTTACTTCACTGACTATAGCAATTGGACTTGCCTGTAATCCGGTGTTTGCGCAGGAATTGACGTCTGTGCCGGCATCAATATCGCCTTCACATCAGCAGCGTGATGCGTTTGTCACGGATTTACTGAAGAAAATGACGCTGGAAGAGAAAATCGGCCAGCTCCGCTTGATCAGCGTCGGAACGGATAACCCGAAAGAAGCCATCCGTGAAATGATTAGAAATGGCCAGGTTGGCGCGATTTTTAATACAGTGACCCGTCAGGATATTCGTGCAATGCAGGATCAGGTCATGCAGCTTAGCCGCCTGAAGATCCCCCTGTTTTTCGCCTATGATGTGGTGCACGGTCAACGCACTATTTTCCCTATTGCTTTGGGATTAGCCTCCAGTTGGGATATGGACGCGATTGCGAAAAGTGCGCGCGTGGCGGCTTATGAAGCGACGGAAGATGGCCTGAACATGACCTGGGCACCGATGGTGGATATCACCCGCGATCCACGTTGGGGCCGCGTGTCAGAAGGCTTTGGGGAAGACACTTGGCTGACCAGTAAAATCGCGGGTGTGGTAGTCAAATCCTTTCAGGGCGATGACGTAACCGGACGCCACTCGCTGATGACTAGCGTCAAACACTACGCGCTTTATGGTGCGGTTGAAGGTGGACGTGATTATAACACCGTGGACATGAGCCCTCAGCGCATGTTCCAGGACTATATGCCGCCATACAAAGCGGCGATTGACGCGGGCAGCAGCGGCGTGATGGTTGCACTGAACTCCATCAACGGTACACCGGCCACCTCAAACAGCTGGTTGCTGAAGGATGTGCTACGCGATCAGTGGAATTTCAAAGGCATTACCATTACCGATCACGGTGCGATTAAAGAGCTGATTAAGCATGGCGTTGCCAGCGATCCGCGTGATGCATCGCGTCTGGCAGTAAAATCCGGTATTGGCATGAGCATGAGTGACGAATATTTCGTACGCTATTTGCCAGAGCTGGTGAAAAGTGGGGCGGTGAGCAGGCAGGAGATCGATGATGCCTGTCGCCAGGTCTTGAACGTGAAATATGATATGGGGCTGTTTGAAGATCCGTATCGTCATTTGGGCGTCGCGAGTTCCGATCCGGTGGATACCAATGCGGAAAGCCGCTTACACCGTCTGGATGCGCGTGATGTGGCGCGTAAAAGTCTGGTGCTGTTGAAAAACCGTCTGCAAACGCTGCCGCTGAAAAAACAGGGCACGATCGCCGTCGTTGGGCCATTGGCTGACAGCCAGCGCGATACGATGGGAAGCTGGTCCGCGGCGGGCGTCTCGAAACAGACGATCACTGTTTATCAGGGCCTGAAGAATGCGGTCGGCGATAAAGCCACTATTCTCTATGCTAAAGGTGCCAATGTCAGTAATCACAAAGGCATCATCGATTTCCTGAACCAATATGAAGATGCTGTGCAGGTGGATAAACGTCCACCGCAGGTGATGATCGATGAAGCCGTAGAAGCCGCGAAGAAAGCGGATGTGGTGGTCGCAGTCGTTGGTGAGGCCGCTGGGATGGCGCATGAAGCGTCCAGCCGCTCGAATATCGATCTGCCACAAGGCCAGCGCGATCTGATCGCAGCACTGAAAGCCACGGGTAAACCGCTGGTGCTGGTGCTGATGAACGGCCGTCCTCTGGCATTGGTGCGTGAAGATCAGCAGGCTGATGCGTTACTGGAAACCTGGTTCAGCGGTACGGAAGGGGGTAATGCCATCGCCGATGTGCTGTTTGGTGACTATAACCCATCAGGCAAGCTCCCGATGTCCTTCCCACGCTCTGTCGGGCAGATTCCGATTTATTACAATCACCTGCCGTCAGGCCGTCCTTACACGCCGGAAAACCCAGGTAAATATACCTCTCACTATTACGATGAAGCCAACGGGCCACTCTATCCGTTTGGCTATGGACTGAGCTATACCACGTTCAGCGTGTCTGACGTGCGTTTGTCCAGCCAGACGATGAAGCGCAATGGGACGATTAACGCTAGCGTCACGGTGAAAAACACCGGCAATCGTGCAGGGGAAACGGTAGTACAACTGTATCTCCACGATGTCGTGGCTTCCATCAGTCGCCCACTGAAAGAGCTGCGTGGTTTTGAGAAGGTGATGCTACAGCCGGGAGAATCCCGCACGGTTACTTTCACGCTCGATCAGGATGCGCTGAAGTTCTACAATGCCCGCATGCAGCAGGTCGTTGAGCCCGGTAAATTTGATGTGATGATCGGTCTGGATTCGCAGCGGGTGAAGAGCGACAGCTTCACACTGCTATAATAAAGCCCGCCTCGCCGCCGGTGCTTCCGGCGGCGAATACACGAATGGTTTGACCGAAATACAGTGTGATTTTCGAAATAAAGCGTGATTACCGGAGAATAAGGTTTTGCAGGAAAAAGGTATGCCGTTGACTGAAGTCGTGCTGGTTGATGAAAATGACAAGCCAACTGGCGTCATGGAAAAGCAGGAAGCGCACGTAAAAGGCGCGTTACACCGTGCGATTACCGTCTATATTTTCAACTCTCGTCAGCAGTTGTTATTACAGCAGCGGGCAGAAGAGAAATATCACAGCGGTGGTTTATGGAGTAATACCTGTTGCAGCCACCCTGCACCCGGTGAAGAAACGTTACAGGCGGCACACCGCCGTTTGTATGAAGAAATGGGGTTACGCTGCGCGTTGACGCCGGTGTTTACGCTGACCTATCACCTGCCGCTGGATAATGGGTTGATTGAGCATGAACTAGGGCATGTGTACTTTGGCGTGACGGATGATGTTCCGCAGATCAATCCCGATGAAGTGTCGAGCTATGAATACCAGTCTCTAGATGAGATAGCAGGGCGGATGGTGGCAACGCCTGAGCAGTTTACGGCCTGGTTCCAACTGACTTTTGCGCGTATTCCTGAGTATTGGCAGACGTTTCAGTCTGAACAACCCGGTTAATTAAGGCGAGGTTAATTGCCGCGTTTCCGTGCGGCACTGTTCGTGCACCCGTGCCGTAGAGGCAGCGTTGTGGATCGAAAGCCTTAGCCCGCGTGCTCGATAATAATGTAGCCCACCAGCATCATGCCGGACATACCGCCTAAGGCGAGAAAGGCAAAAAGACCGATAATGCCGATTTTTTGAAGAGTCATCAGGTTATCCTTTTGTTAACTGCCCCGAATTATAATGCCTTCAGCCCATGAAACAAGGCCGAAACGCTTCTCACTTTTTAAGTACACCTGATTACCGAAATAAAAGCAGCAGGCCGAAAAACAATAAAATGATGCCAGCACCGCGCTCAATTGGGTTAATCCAGCGCGTTAAACACTGCTGAACTCGTGGACGAGCGATCAGCGCCGCGATGAGCAGATCCCACGCCAGCACAACAGAAAACATCCAACTTCCGCTGACGAATTGCTGTACTGGTGTCACATGCGGCCCAAGAATACTGGTCATCAGGCTGATGTAGAACAGCATATTTTTAGGATTCAGCAGTGATGAACCGAGTCCCAGTAGAATTTGTTTGCGCAGTGTTGGGCAACAGTGGGACTGCTGCTCTGCCTGTAGCAACGGGACAGAACGACTTTTCAGTAGCTGGTAGCCAATCCAGATCAGATAAGCCGCACCGCCCAATTCGATGGCGGTAAAAAGTGTCGGCGAGTGCTGGATGCCTGCCCAGCCGATCGCCGCCAGCAGGATATAAATGCCATTTCCCAGTGCGATGCCCAGACAGATTCCCGCACTACCACGCAGCCGGTAGCGAATGGCGTAGGCCGTCAACAGAAAGAAATCCGGGCCAGGGCTCAATAGCGCCACAAAATGCGCCAGTGCCAGTGCAGGAAAATGGGCAGGAAAAAGGAAATCGGCGGAAAAAAGGAGATTGATAAACATGATATTTCTGACCTCGATAAATAATCGAAGCCAGTCTAGACAAGGTTTTCGGCTATTTATTGTCAAATATTGATCGCGCGTACTGCCCCGGCGTGGCTGCTGTGTATTGCACAAACGTTTTGTGAAAATGGCTTTGATCGCAGAAGCCGCTTTGATAGCTGGCATCAACGAGCGGCGTACCTTGTTTCATCAGCGATTTGGCATACTCAATACGCGCATTATTAAGGAATGCCATTGGTGTAATGCCGGTATCGTGACGAAACTGCCGTACGATGGTTTCGCGGCGTAGATTCAGCTCATCTGCCAGCGTTTCCAGTGACGGGGATGCTTGCAAATTATTCAGCAGACGCTCGCGTACGTGCAGCGTTGTGGTTTGCAATGAGCGATGGGCTAATACGGGGTCTGGCAGGCAATATTGTCGCCAAATGGGCTCCAGCATCGTTTTTAGCTGGTTATCTGCTGACGTAATGTCTCCCTGATACAGCAGAGCAAGGATGTGCTGATAATGTGTAAACAGCGCTGGATCGCGCAGTACGATACAGTTGCAACGCACGCTATCTGCCTGATAGCCACAATGCGTGGCGATCTGGTCGAGACACCACTCAGCATCCAGATAAAGCATGTGGTAGCTACGCGTTTTCCCAGGAAGCGGGTTACAGCTGTGCGGCTGCTGGGGATCGATAAAGATCAGATCGCCAATCTGTAGGTGATGTGTTCCGTTGCGGTAATGGCAAAGCGTTTCGCCGTGTTCGATAGCTCCAATCGAAAATTGCGCATGATTGTGTGTTTTATAGGCTTGGCGACTGTTGCGCGTGGTGCGGCTTTCAACATGGGGTAATCGTGAAGAAAACCAGTACGACTGGTTGATAGCATGAACTAAAGACATAATTTACCGAAGCTATTGTTTACCGGAGATAGCGTTTACCGCTCATGGCAAGGACAGGGTTTTACCCTAATCGCTGGATGAAAGATTGTCGAGACCGGAATCATTGCGAACGTGATATCGGCTGACGCCGCCGGGCGTCTGTGGGACAATAGCGACCAGATTACACAAATATAGAGTATGCATGACGCTGTCCCCCGCAATAAAATTGCAGATTGGTCAATGGTATAAGGCCCTGCAAGAGCAAATCCCGGATTTTATTTCCCGCGTTCCCCAGCGACAGATGATTGCCGAAGTGGCGAAAACGTTGGCGGGTGATTACCCGCGCCATCTGGCTATTGAAGCACCCACTGGCGTCGGGAAAACGCTTTCTTACCTTATTCCAGGGATTGCTGTCGGGCGTGCGGAAGATAAAACGCTGGTGGTCAGCACCGCGAATGTGGCATTGCAGGATCAGATTTACAGCAAAGATTTGCCGTTGTTGCAGAAATTTATTCCTGAACTGAAATTTACCGCTGCATTTGGCCGTCGTCGGTATATTTGCCCGCGTAATTTGGCAATGCTGGCGACCGATCCTGACGCGCAGGGGGATTTACCGCTCTTTCTGGATGATGAACGGCTGTCTGCCAGTAAGGAAGAAGAACGCGTCTGTGTAAAGCTTGAAAAAGCACTGCAAGGCCACGTCTGGGACGGGCTGCGTGATCATTATCAGGACTCGATTGATGATAGCCTGTGGCAGAAACTGTGTACGGACAAAGCGAACTGCCTTGCGCACAACTGTCATTATTACCGCGAGTGTCCGTTCTTCATCGCACGGCGTGAGATCGAACAGGCGGATGTCGTCGTCACCAACCATGCACTGGTGATGGCGGCGATGGAAAGTGAGTCGGTACTTCCTCCCCCTAAGAATTTACTGCTGGTGCTTGATGAAGGGCACCATATTCCCGACGTTGCCCGCGATACGCTGGAGATGTCCGGCGATATTCATCCTGCCTATATGATGGCGCAAATGGAACAATTGGTGCAGCTTATCGGGCAGTGTATGGCGCAATTCGCGCCAAAATCGCCACCGCGCCTCGCTAACAGTGAACGGCTAATCAGCCACTGTGAGGAGATCCGCGAATGCGTACTGTCTTTCTCGCAAATGTGCGCGCTGTTCTTGCCGCATGACGGGCAGGAAACAGAATACCGCTTTGCGATGGGCAAAATGCCCGATGAAATGCGTGAGCTCTGTGTGCGATTGTTCAAGCTGACCGATACGCTACGAGCGTTGGTGGAGTATATGCTCAACGACCTCAGCGAAAAAACCGGCAAGCATGACGTGGTGCGGGTCTATCACGCGTTGCTGAAAATGAGCCGCCAGCAAGGCTACTTTGAGTCGATGAGCAAGCTATGGCGGCTGGCGGCGATGGAAAAATCGTCGAACGCACCGGTTTCTAAATGGATTACGCGGGAAATGCGTGATAACCAGCCACATCTTCACCTGCACTGCGCGGGAATTCGCGTCTGCGATCAGCTTGAAAGGTTGCTGTGGAGTAAGGTGTCGCATGTGGTGGTGACATCGGCCACGTTGCGTTCGCTGAACAGCTTTGCGCGCATACAGGAACTTTCTGGTTTGGGCGAACAGGAAGGGGATACGTTTATTGCGCTGGATTCACCGTTCAATCACCGTGAACAAGGGCGTCTGGTCATTCCCAAGATGCGTTATGAACCACTGATGGAATCAGAAGCGCAGCATATTGCTGAAATGGCACAATTTTTCCGAGCGGAGTTAAAACAGGATAAGCATAAAGGTATGTTGATGCTGTTTGCCAGCCAGCGTGCTATGCAACTCTTTCTGACGCAGGTCACCGATTTACGCCTGATGCTGCTGGTTCAGGGAGATAAGCCGCGTTACAGGCTGGTTGAGCTACACCGTCAGCGGGTACAAGAAGGCCAGACCAGTGTGCTGATTGGCTTACAGTCGTTTGCGGAAGGGTTGGATCTGAAAGGGGAGCTACTTTCTCAGGTGCATATCCATAAAATCGCGTTTCCGCCCATCGACAGCCCGGTGATTTTGACGGAAGGCGAATGGCTAAAAAGCCTCAAGCGGCACCCGTTTATCGTACAGAGTTTGCCCAGCGCGTCGTTTAATCTTATCCAACAAGTTGGGCGTCTTATTCGTAGCCATGATTGCTTTGGTGAAATTGTCATTTATGACAGGCGATTGCTGACGAAAGGTTATGGTGCACAGCTGCTGGCGGCGCTGCCTGTCTTCCCGATTGAACAGCGGGATATGCCATAACAAACTCCTCTGTATCCGTTCACCGAATAAGGGGGTAATTCGCCCCTATTTAGCGCTATATTTTTTTATTCTTATTTGTTAGATTTGTCTCAGAACAGCAAGGATGCCGTTAATACGTGTGACAAACAATGTCATTGCTAAGTGCGGTTTTTATCAACCAAGGATAGGTATGATGATGAGAATTAACGCAGTTAATAAAAATTCCTTCCTTGTCGAAAACGAATGCTGCCTGGCTCAGCCCTCTTTGCTTTTTCTATCTATTTCAATAATAAAAATTAATCATTAGTCCCTTATTATTTTTCATTTGATAATAACGAAGATAATTATCTCGTGTTCTTAATTATTTCCTTATGGGAATAACTTTTATTTATATGAGTTTTTTATATAAATAATTTTTGATCAATTTTATCTCACCAGAAGCCATTAGTTCGTGGCGTATGTCATTCATATGCCTGAAGGGATTTAGGATTCTGATCATCCCGATCAGACTTATGGAGAAGAAAAGATGGCTTTACGAGATCAAGATAAGGATACCGCTGAATCAGCATTGCATGCCGCAGGTACGGGGTATAGCGATGTATACGATCTGTATAATTACCACTCCCGTGGCGAAGGGCAGCTTAATGGCAAACCCTCGTTCACCAGCGATCTGGCCGCGAAGGAAATTGTCCGTGACGGCCTGACCTGGAATGGAACGAACGTATTCGGTAAATCCGCTAATTTGACCTATTCGTTCTTACAGAACGTGCGGTCTATCCCTTCTGGCGATCAGGGCTTTGTGAAATTCAGCGCCGCCCAGGAACAACAAGCCAAACTGTCTCTGCAATCGTGGTCAGATGTCGCCAATATCACGTTTACTCAGGTTAGCCCTACCCAAAAGGCTACCATCACGTTTGGTAACTACACCCGTGATTCAAGTGGTCGGATGGACTACGATACTCAGGCTTATGCTTATATGCCAGGTAACCACTCTGCGGCGGGCAGCGCTTGGTTTAACTACAATTCCGACACGGTACGTAACCCAGCAACAGAGTATGGCAAACAGACGTTGACGCACGAAATCGGTCATGCGCTGGGCCTGAACCACCCAGGTTCTTACAATGCGGGTGAGGGTAACCCGACCTACCGTGATGTGACCTATGCGGAAGATACGCGCCAGTTCAGCCTGATGAGCTATTGGAGTGAGCAGAATACCGGAGGCGATTTCCAGGGGCACTATGCTGCTGGTCCGCTGATTGATGACATCACAGCGATCCAATATCTTTATGGCGCAAACATGAACACGCGTACCGGTGATACGGTATACGGTTTTAACTCCAATACCGGTCGTGATTTCTATTCAGCTAACAGCAGCAGTGACAAACTGATCTTCTCTGTTTGGGATGCGGGCGGCACTGATACGTTTGATTTCTCTGGCTACCGAAACGATCAGCGCATCAACCTGAATGAAGGTGGCTTCTCTGACGTTGGCGGCCTGAAAGGTAACGTTTCTATCGCTCACGGCGTAACGATCGAAAACGCGATTGGCGGCTCCGGCAACGATATTATTATCGGTAACAACGCGAATAATATTTTGAATGGTGGCGCGGGTGATGACGTTATTTACGGCGGCGGCGGTGCAGATACGCTGACGGGCGGTGCGGGCAAAGATATTTTCGTCTATGCCAGCGCGAGCGACTCTTCCTATAAGACAGGCTATGACACCATCACGGACTTCCAACGCGGCATCGACAAAATCGATCTGTCAGCGCTGAATCAAAATAAAGATTTGCAGTTCGTTGATGCTTTCACCGGACGTGGCAATGAAGCATTGCTTGACTGGGATGCGGGCAGCAACACCACCAATCTGTGGCTGAATTTTGCGGGTCAGACCACGCCAGACTTTGTTGTGCATATTGTTGGTCAGCCTTCTGCGGCAACCGATTTTATCGTGTGATGTAGCAAGGACGGGGAAACCCGTCCTTTTCTGTTATCGAGTTGGGGCCACTATGAAAAAGTTAATCATCGCGGCGCTGTTAAGTGCAATAAGCGGAGGATGTATGGCGAGTAGTTTGAAGTTGCCTTCAGCAAGTGAGCTAAGCGGCGTATGGCAATTGCGTGGCGGGGAACAGCAGTGCGAAGTCGTGCTGCACAATACGCCGTTACTGGATAACACCTGGCGCTTTGAGGGCGACGCGCCGTGTTTAAAAGCGCTGTTATCCGATGTACCCGTAGGCTGGCGGCCGACGCCGGATGGTATCACGCTGACGAAAGAGCAGGGACAGTCCGTCGTGTTCTTTAGCAAGGAAAAAGAGGGTTATACGCTGACATTGCCTGATGGCAGTACACGGACGATGCACAAACAGCCCTGACAGGAGAGGCAAACGCAGTGAGTCAACTATCAAATAAGGAACGTTCGTTGTTGAGCATACTGCGTCCTTTCCGGCGCAGCTTTTGGAGCATTGGGATTTTCAGCGCCATCGTTAATCTACTGATGCTGTCGCCTTCTCTCTATATGCTTCAGGTTTACGATCGTGTACTGGCTTCAGGGAATGGTACGACCTTGCTGATGCTCACTCTGCTGATTGCTGGTCTGGGTATATTCATGGCGGCGCTCGAATGGGTGCGGAGTCTGGTTGTCGTTCGGCTCGGTACGCGGATCGATCTACAGTTGAATCAACAGGTCTTCAACGCCGCGTTTGAACGCAATCTCGAGGCTGGCGAGGCAAAAGCGGGTCAGGCACTGAACGATCTCACGCTATTACGGCAGTTTATTACGGGCAATTCACTGTTTGCTTTCTTCGATATTCCCTGGTTTCCCTTCTTTTTACTCGTGCTGTTCCTGATCCATCCGGTTCTCGGCTTTCTGGCGTTAGGGGGAACGGTAGTTCTGCTGCTGCTGGCATGGCTAAATCAGTCTCTCACCACGTCGCCGTTGGAAGAAGCAAACCATGAAGCGCTACAGGCGACCCATCTTGCGGATACGCAGTTGCGTAATGCGGAAGTGATTGAATCAATGGGGATGCTGCCTAATTTACGTCGGCGCTGGTTGGGACAACATTATCGCTTTATTACCCTGCAAAATCTGGCGAGCGAACGAGCCGCAGTTGTTGGTGCTGCGTCAAAACATGCGCGCATTTTTCTGCAATCGCTGATGCTCGGCGTGGGGGCGATGTTAGCGATTAAGGGCGAAATCACACCGGGCATGATGATTGCTGGGTCAATTCTTGTCGGCCGCGTGCTGAGCCCTATCGATCAGTTTATCGGTATCTGGAAGCCGTTAAGCAGCGCGCGGCAGGCTTGGCATCGCTTGAATCGAATTATGACGGCGTATCCGCCCAAAGCGGAGGCGATGGCGCTGCCCGCACCAGTTGGCCAGCTTAGCGTCGAAAATGTGTTATTACAGACGCCGCAAGGGGCATCAAGATTGCAGGAAATCCATTTCTCGCTTCAGGCAGGCGAAACGCTGGCGATTTTGGGCGCATCGGGTTCAGGTAAATCTACGCTGGCGCGTCTGCTGGTTGCGACGCAAACACCGACGCGTGGCAAGGTTCGACTGGATGGTGCCGATCTCAGTCAGGTAGATAAAACGGCGTTTGGCCCGGCAATGGGCTATCTGCCACAGGATGTGCAGCTGTTTAAAGGCACGCTAGCGGAGAATATTTCCCGCTTTGGCGAGCATGACGCGGAAAAGATTGTCGCAGCGGCGAAGCTGGCTGGCGTCCACGAAATGATTCTTAGCCAGCCACAGGGATATGACACGCCTCTTGGGGCTGACGGCAACGGGCTGTCGGGCGGGCAACGACAGCGTATCGCGCTGGCGCGTGCGATATATGGCGATCCCTGCCTGCTGGTACTCGATGAGCCAAACTCCAGCCTTGACAACGAAGGTGAAGTTGCGCTGGCACAGGCGATATCGCACCTTCAGAAGCGAGGAGCGACGGTGGTGCTGATTACGCATCGTCCTGCATTAACCACGCTGGCGCATAAAATCCTGGTTCTTAACCAAGGCAGACAGCAGCGTTTTGGGCCTGCGCGCGACATTCTAAGCGAATTGCAGCCGCGTCGTGCCGCCAACCAAGCACAAATGACACCTTCTGCCGCTGTCCAGCAGTAACAGGGAATGAGAGAAAACAGGGAATGACATGTCCGCATCTGAAATAAGCGAAGAGAATATGAACCAGATGGCGCGGCGCGATGAAAAACGTGCCGTGCGTTTGGGATGGTTGCTAGTGCTTGCCGGGTTCGGCGGCTTTCTCCTGTGGGCGCTATTTGCTCCGTTGGATAAGGGTGTCATGGTAAATGGCAGCGTCGTGATCTCCGGCAATCGCAAAGTTGTTCAGCACAATCAGGGCGGTATCGTCGATAAAATTCAGGTTAAAGATGGCGACAAGGTGGAGGTCGGTCAGATTTTGTTAACGCTGAATGAGGTTGATGCACGTTCGGCAAGTGAGGGTCTGGATGGTCAGTATTTACAGTTAGTCGCGCGGGAAGGTCGGCTGCTTGCTGAACAGCAGCGTCTGAATGACATGGTGATGACGCCCCGTCTGCAACCGCTAGCGGAAAGGCCAGAGATGAACGCGATTACGGCATTGCAGCGCGATTTACTGCACAGCCGCCAGCAGTCGCTCAAGCTTGAGGCGGAAGGAATGCGCACAGGTATTGCGGGTATGGAGGCATCGCTAAGCGCCCAGCATCAGGTGATAGCCAGCAAGCAGAAGCAGCGGGAAACGCTGGAACAACAGCTACGAGGGTTACGTTCACTGGCGGCGGAAAATTATGTGCCGCGCAACAAAATGCTGGAGAACGAACGTCTGCTGGCACAGCTTAACGGTGATATCGCACAGTTGGCGGGAGATATTAATCGCACCCGACGTGACATTGAGCAACAGACGCTGCTGACTGCACAACGCCAACAAGAATATGACAAAGAAGTAAACGGTGAGCTGGCGGAAGTCCAGGCACTGCTGAGCGATGTGGGTAGCAAGAAGGAAAAAGCCGACTTCAATCTGGCGAATATCCAGATGAGAGCGCCTGTTTCCGGGACGGTGGTCGGGTTGAAAGTCTTTACTGAAGGCGGTGTTATTGCGCCGGGACAGACGCTTCTGGAGATCGTACCGGACGATCAGCCTCTACAGGTTGATGCTCGCCTGCCCGTTGAATTAGTCGATAAAGTCTGGCCAGGGTTAGCCGTTGAGCTTCAGTTCGTTGCGTTTAACCAAAGCACCACGCCGCGCGTAGCGGGAACCGTTGAACTGCTGTCCGCCGATCGCCTGCTGGATGAACGAGACGGCTCTCCCTATTACAGCCTGCGCGTGATGGTGGATGATGCAGGGAAACGTGCGCTGGAGGGGCTGGAAGTCAAACCCGGCATGCCGGTACAGGGGTTTGTCCGTACCGGAGAACGGTCATTCGTCAATTATCTATTTAAGCCTTTAATGGATCGCCTGCATCTGGCACTAACGGAAGAGTAATCATGCAAAGGATCGCGATAATCGTGCTGTTTGGGCTCCTTTCTTCAGGCGCTAACGCATTAGGGCTGCTTGATGCCTGGGAGTTGGCGCTGCGCAATGACGCCCAGTTTCGTGCGGCGGGGTTTGAGCGAGCAGCCGGTCAGGAAGAGGAAACAATCGGGCGTGCTAATCTGCTCCCGAATCTCCAATATGGCTATAGTGCCAACCGTAGCCACTCCAAAGTCACCCAAACGGATAGCTTCACCGGCAACACGTTAAAACGCGATTATAACAGCTACACGTCGACGCTCTCGCTGCGTCAGCCGCTGCTGGACTATGCGGCCTGGGCACGTTATCAGCAAGGCGTTGCCCGTACGTTGATGGCCGATCAGCGTTTTCGCGATCGCAGTCAGGATCTGATGGTACGGCTTTATAAAGCCTGGAGTAGTGCGCTGCTGGCACAGGAAAAACTGCAATTGCTGGATGCACAGCAGCGAGCGTATCACGAACAATTGGCGCTGAATAAACGCCTCTTGCTGGCGGGCGAAGGGACGTTAACGGACGTGCGAGAAACGGAAGCGCGTTTTACGCTGATTGAGGCACAGCGCATTGAGCAGCAGGATAATCTGGATGCCGCGATTACCGATCTGGAAAATATGACAGGCACAACGCTGGATATTGCAGCGCTACACCCTCTGACGCTCACGCAACTGCCGTCTGCGGAGTCAGGTAAGCAGACGTTAGCGCAATGGCGCGATCTTGCCGTGCAGCACAACGCAAAACTAGCAACACAGCGCGAAGGGCTGACGGTCAGCCGTTATGAAATCGAACGCAGTCGAGCTGGCCATTTACCGACGCTGTCGCTGGTGGCATCGTCGCGCAATAGCCGTTCGGAAAGTGAATATAACTACAATCAGAAATACGACACACAGAGCGTTGGTTTGCAGTTGAATGTCCCGCTTTATTCCGGTGGCTCCGTCTCGGCATCGATGCGGCAGGCGGCGGCGGAATATCAGCAAAGCCAGGCAGAGTTGGACGATCAAACCAAGCAAACATTGGCGGAGTTGAAAAAATATTACAATCTATACAATAACGGTTCGGCGAAAATCAAAGCCTGGCAAATGACAGCCTCGTCGGCGCAAGAAGCGGTCAACGCCACGCGGTTGAGTGTTGCAGGCGGAGAACGTATCAATCTGGATATTCTGCTGGCCGAACAGGATTGGTATAACGCCCGACGAGAGCTGGCGGAAGCGAAATACAGCTGGCTTCAGGCATGGCTATTACTGCGCTATACGGCGGGTACGCTGAACGAGAAAGATATTCTGGAACTGGCGGCCCGGTTTCAGCCCGCGACAAATTCCTTAGGAAATAGCAAGGTAATGAGAAACTAAAATAGAAATGAAAACCATATTCGGCTAAAGAGGTATGATTTTTATGTTGCCGTAAAAGCAGCACAAGTTTGATATGAAGCCTGATGTGTATGTATGACGAATATAAATGGTTCAATTTTGTGGGATCTTACGCCTCAATAATACTTAAACTCCTTTAAAATCATAAAACATCCTCATTTTGCATAATGGCCTCCATTCTTATCAGGAGGCTTTATTGTGAAAAAAATCAAAAAACCGCGTCTTACCGGCTGGATTGTGACATCGGCTTTTCTCTTTGCTGTTATCGGACTGATTTCACCGCAGCAGCTTCCCGTCACCGTCTATAAGCTCTCGCTTATCTCACTCGCCGCCGTATTAGGCTATTGGCTGGATCGCTCGCTGTTTCCTAAAGCGCGTCCCGGTTTGTTCCTTGAACAAGGTGATGAACCTGTGCCACGTGGACGTTTTCCTGTTCGGGATGGCCACCATACCGTATTTGCCGCTGCAATGTTACGACGAGCGTTGATTGTGTCAGCTGTGTGCATCGGCGTAGCGATGGGGTTGTGATATGCGACATCTTCTCATCACGCTGCTTGTTAGCCCGATGCTTTTTAGCGCAACGGTCTGCGCCGACACAATCCCTCGCGCCGCGCAGGCGTATCGCAGTGATGTGATCCGCAGCGCACGGCTGGATTGGGGCATGAATGCCCCGATTGCTGATTTTGCGGCACAGTTGCATCAGGAAAGCGGTTGGAATCCACGGGCGGTTTCTCCCGTTGGTGCGCAAGGGCTGGCGCAGTTTATGCCGACCACTGCCGACTGGTTTAGCGGTATCGTTCCTGAGCTTCGTGCAAATCAACCGTTTAATCCTGCTTGGGCGATCCGTGCGCTGACGGGCTACGATCGCTGGCTGTGGACGCGAATCAGCGCCAGCAATGACTGCGAACGCATGGCAATGACCCTGTCGTCCTACAATGGCGGGCTTGGCTGGTTACAGCGTGATAAGCAACGCGCGAAGATCGCCGATAAGGACATACTTCGTTGGTTCGATCATGTAGAAACTGTCAATGCCGGACGTAGCGCCGCCAACTGGCGTGAGAACCGTCATTATCCCGACCGCATTTTACATCAGTTGGCACCACGCTATCTGAGCTGGGGGAGGGCGAGCTGTGTGGAATAATTTGTTTCTTAATAGTCTGAAATCCTTTCTTTCGCCACGCGTGGTTACCCTTTTGCTTGTCGTTATGCTGTTAATTGCGGTCTATCTGACCGGCCGTCATCAGGGTTATCAACTGGCGCAGGCACTGGGGGATGCCGAGCTGGCGAAACAGCAGGCGGCATTCAACTTGCTACAGCAGCAGCAGGCCGAAACCCAGAACCAGCTACTACGTGCGGCGGCGGAGCAATACCAGCAGCAGGTAGAGCGTGGGAATCAACTCGAACAGCGCTATGTCGCAGCGCGCCAAAAACTGGCGGCGGATAACGCTGCTCTGCAACGGAGAATTGATCATGTTACTCAGCAATATATTGACGAAAAAGGCAAAGTTCATCCTGTGCAGTGTGTGTTTACTCGTGGCTTCGTGCAGCACTACAACGCCGCTTTCGGTCTGCCCGCCGATGGTGCGAAAGATATTACCGCCGCTGCCCGCCGCGCTGGCGCAGCGTCCGATCTCGGCGCAACCGCTGGTGCCGAATTACAACCTTCAGGCGTCTCCCAGCGCGATATCCTCGCCAACATCAGTGACAACGGAGAGCGCTACCAGGCGCTGAGTGCGCAGGTTAATGCGCTGCTGGATTATATCGAAGCGTTACAACGGACAGGGGAGGTAATACGTGAAGATTGAAGTGGAGTTCTGGTCGCTGGTTGGCCTGTTGCTGTCGTTTATGAGCTTCCTGTTTGCCGCAGGGCGGATTCTGCTCACTCAGATTGAAAAGCGGTTGAACGAGCGTTTTGCCGCTTTGGAAAACGCACGACAGAAGAGTGAACAGGGGTGGACACGACTGGAGCGCGAGTTTCTGGAATTTCGCGCTGATTTACCGCTTATCTACGTGCGACGTGAGGACTACATCCGTGGTCAAACGGTAATTGAAGCCAAGCTGGATGCACTTTACAACAAGCTGGAGTTAGTACAGCAGCGGTATTCGGGGGGAAATCATGGCTGATATGCAGTGTATCCGACAGGAATCGATGCGTTGGCATTTGCTCATCGCATTAAATAGAACTCGTCCTTATACCGCGAATGAAATGTTTTTATTGGCCGTGATGCAGCGGCTATATGCCGATGCCTCTGAACCGGAGCTGCGTCAGGCGCTGGATTACTTGGCCGATCGCAAGATGGCGGTACTGACCAAGGAGAAGGGGGGGATCTGGCTGGCGAATCTCACTCGCCTTGGTGTGGACGTCGTGGAGTATGCGGTTGATTGTATGGTTGGTATCGCTCGACCGGAAAAATACTGGGATCGGTAATCTCTTAACGTTGGTTTCTCTTCTGTATTTTCTCTTTATCCGTGTCGTTATATTCCTTTGCGCCAGCACGGTTGTGCTGGCGTTTTTTATCGAAAGAATTTTTATTTCTCAGTGTATTAGACGTTTTTTTCAAGTAAATCACTTCGCTGTTTTTTCTAAAACAGATTAAAAGCCGCAGCCAACCGTTATCTGGATACTAGCGCCATCAACACGATGTACCACCAAAACGGCGGGTGAACGGATATGAATACCAAACCAATTATCGATGCGGTGATAGCCCGCCTCCAACAGCAATTACCGGCGCGTCGGATCGCGTCCTGTCCAGAAAATATTCTGATCGGACCAGATTTCCTGACACAAGGAGATGTGTTGGTGGGATATCGCGGCTCCGAGTTTTCTGTACCAGAAGACGTGGATTCTCTGGTTCAGACGCAACTACCCCAACTGATGGTTGCTGTGCTGCTACCAGATCTGGATGGCGAAAACGGTGTGCTGGGCACACTCGATACCATTCGTCAGGCATTGGGAGGATACCGATTGCCTGACTGTCATCGCGGTATCCGGTTAATTCGTGACCGTTACGTTGGTTACACCGAAGGACGCTGGCATTACGCCATTGATTGCACCACAGAGACCCTTTTTATCGAAGACCGCGAGCAGACGGATGGTCCGCTGCTTACCACGGTTAATTATGAGGAGAAAGACGCATGAAATACCGCTATACCGGCCCCGCCAGCGGCGTCACGCTGGCAGATGGTCAGGAAATTCTGCTTTGGCCCGCTCAGGTGACTGAACTGCCGGCAGATCATGAGTACGTGAAAACGCTGATTGCGCTGGGCTATTTGCTGCCTGTCGCGGGTCAGGTTCTGGCTGATAGCGCAACGGAGGTGACCCTTGGCCGCTAATTATTTACACGGTGTAGAAACGATTGAAGTTGAAACCGGTGCTCGTCCGGTGAAAACCGTCAAATCTGCGGTAATTGGGTTGATTGGTACGGCACCACAGGGTGCGGTAAATGACGTCACGCTGTGCCTGTCCGAAAAAGACGCGGCGCAGTTTGGCAGCCAGTTCGGCGGGTATACCATCCCGCAGGCGCTGGATGCGATTTACGATCATGGCGCAGGTACGGTTCTGGTTATCAACGTGCTAGATCCGGCGAAACATAAGTCCGCAGTGAGCGCAGAAAAAGTCACCTTTGACAAAGCGACCGGTACGGCGCAACTGGCGAACCGCGTGGTTACCAAACTGGTGCTGACGGCGGCAGAAGGCGGTCAGCCGTTTGTTGAAGGTCAGGACTATACGCTGGATGCACAAACTGGCGTACTGAAAAATCTGGGTAAAAACATCGATGTTACCGCTGTGGTCAGTGCGTCTTACGACTTTGCTGATGTCACGAAAGTGACTGCCGCTGACATCATCGGTAGCATCAACGCCGCAGGCAAACGCACCGGTATGAAGCTGCTGAACGATACCTATAACCTGTATGGCTTCTTTGCCAAAATTCTGATTTCACCGGTGTTCTGTACGCAAAATAGCGTAACGACCGAGCTGATCGCGCTTGCCGACAAACTGGGCGCGATTGCCTATATCGATGCGCCAATCGGTACCACCTTTGCGCAGGCGCTGAGCGGCCGTGGCCCGGAAGGCACGATCAACTTCAACACCAGCTCTGAACGCGCTCGTCTGTGCTATCCGCACGTAAAAGTGTACGACGCGGAAACCAACAGTGAACGTCTGGAGCCGCTGTCGGCGCGTGCCGCCGGTCTGCGTGCCAAAGTCGATCTGGAGAAAGGTTTCTGGTGGTCGTCTTCCAATCAGGAAATTAAAGGGATCACCGGCGTAGAACGCCAACTGTCCGCGATGATTGACGATCCACAGAGTGAAGTGAACCTGCTGAATGAACAGGGCATCAGTACCATCTTCAACAGCTACGGTTCCGGCCTGCGTTTGTGGGGCAATCGCACCGCTGCCTGGCCAACCGTGACGCACATGAAGAATTTCGAAAACGTGCGTCGTACCGGCGATGTGATTAACGAATCCATCCGTTACTTCAGCCAGCAGTATATCGACATGCCGATCAATCAGGCGCTGATCGATGCGCTGGTGGAATCGGTCAACGCCTACGGCCGCAAGCTGATCGGTGACGGCGCACTGCTGGGCTTCAAATGCTGGTTCGATGCTGCACGCAATGAGCAAACCGAGCTGGCGGCAGGGCACCTGTTGCTTAACTACAAATTCACTCCGCCGCCACCGCTTGAGCGTCTGACCTTTGAGACGGAGATCACCTCGGAATACCTGGTAACGCTGGAGGGCACTAACTGATGGCCGGGAAAATTGAAGTAAACCGTATTACCAATGCCAACATCTATATCAACGGTACCAACCTGCTGGGGCGTGCGCAGGAAATCAAACTGCCGGATATCTCCATGATCATGCAGGAGCATAAGGCGCTGGGCATGGTCGGCAAGATCGAACTGCCTGCGGGCTTCGACAAGCTGGAAGGCGAGATCAAGTGGAACTCCTTCTACCGTGAAGCGATGCTGGCGGCGGCGAACCCTTACCAGTCGCTGGCGCTGCAGTGTCGCTCCAGCGTGGAACGTTATGGCTCTCAAGGCCGTATCGAAGAAGTGCCGCTGGTGACGCACATGACCATCATGTTCAAAAAGAATCCGCTGGGCACGTTCAAGCAGCACGAAAACCCGGATTTTAGCAGCGCGTTCAGCTGTACCTACATCAAGCAGGTGATGAACGGTGAAGACCTGCTGGAGCTGGATTACCTGTCCAACATCTTCATGGTGGGCGGTGTGGATCAACTGAACAGCTACCGCGCCAATATCGGCGGTTAATTTGGTATTCATTGACTAAGTAAGGGAAGAAAGGGGCTTAGGCCCCTTTCTTATGCCTGCCGCTTTCGTTTTCTAATTCACTTTAAAATCGTTATTCCTCGCCGCACGCGATACTGCTCCTGACATTTACTAAGGAGCTTTTATGCACACTGAAACCTATTCTCTGCAATTCCCTTACACCACTTCTGCCGGCCAACGCGTGGAGTCCATTTCGCTCAAGCGTCTGAAAGTCAAAGACATCAAAGCGGTGAAAAAAATCAGCGATGACCCAAGCAACTGGGACGACGCGCTGCTGTCACGCATGACTGGTCTGGTGCCGGAAGACATCGATGAGATGGACGCACAGGACTACATGGCGCTGCAAAAACGATTTCAGCAGCTACTTGGGTTGGATAACGCAGCCGGCTCTGCTGTGGAAAGCACAGGCCCTGCTGGCGAGGTGGTTTCGCTTTCAGCCGAGTGAGATTGATGCGCTGGAACTGGACGACTTTGAACACTGGCTGGATGAAGCCAGCGAACAGATAAAACGTGAGAACGGTGAGGAAGACTGATTACTGACAGGATTAATTAGGCCACCATCCACCCAACTCGGCCAGCGACAGGACGCTGGCCGTTTTCCTCCCTCACCACCTGTCTTCTTCTCCCGCTTATCACTCGTCCTTTTCCTCGTTTTATCCCCTGTTTGTGATGGGGAAACCAAACTGGAGCGGCGCAAGCCGCCGTCTCCGATCCGCCCCTCAAGGGGTTTTTCTGAATGAGAGTGAACCGTGGATATGCTTTTAAACGGTGTCATGCTGGGCAGGGCGTTTGGCGCCATGCTGGATGACACAAAAAAATCGCTGCAGCCACTTAGCGATAAACTCAAACAAGCCGAGGAGTGGCAGCGTCTGTTTAATCAGTCGCTAGAGCGCTTTGGCAATGTCAGTTTGCGCAGCACACAGGTGACATCCCGACTGAGCCAGTCACTAAGTAAATTGGTAACCAATCAGGAACGGCTGGAGAGTATCCAGTCACGTCAAGAAACACTACATAGCCGTCGGGGTGAACTCGCCGATGACTTTAAGACTAAGCGTGAGCAGTTTGGTTTTGTCATGAAGCCGATTGTGGCGTCGGTCACACACTATGCCTCGTTTGAGGCGCAGTTGCGTGACATCAGCGTTGCTCATGGGATATCGGGTGAGCAAGAAAAGTTGATGGGGCAGAAACTGCGTCAATCTTCTCAACAGGTGAACCAAAAGCCAGATGCATTGCTCGGTAGTGCCGGGCAACTGCTTGCTTACGGCATGTCACCGGATCAGGCAACGGATGTTGCGGCAGTTTTAGGGAAAACGTCAACGGCCTCTGGCGCGGCGCTGTCCGATCTTACTGCACTTTCGG
Source organism: Pectobacterium sp. IFB5596 (assembly GCF_021432585.1). Lineage (NCBI taxonomy): Bacteria > Pseudomonadati > Pseudomonadota > Gammaproteobacteria > Enterobacterales > Pectobacteriaceae > Pectobacterium > Pectobacterium sp. IFB5596. The sequence continues at coordinate 242,367 of NZ_LXFY01000029.1, read as the reverse complement.
CCACATTAGATGACGTGTTTAACCTGAAAGGTGCTAAGGCGCTGGAGGAATCCTTCTCCCGCATGCTGGCGGGCACGAAACAGGGTTTCTCCATGGCGTCGATGACGCAATACGCGACTGCGCTAGCTCCAGGGTTTACGGCAATGGGGGCGACGGGCAATCAGGCGTTGAGTCAGTTGGTTTCCAGCCTGAGCGCGACAAAAGGCGCGGATACAGAAGCGAATACGGCTGCCCGGCTGGAGAGTTTCATGAATTCGGTGGGGCGAACTGACATTGCCGACAGCTACTACAACGCGGGCGTAGATTATAACGCGTCACTAAAAAGCTACATGAAAGGTGGGTATTCACAGTACGACGCTGCGGTTCAGATTAGTAACCGATTTATCGACAGCAAAGGCAGTCAATTCCAGCAACTATGGGATAAGGCCAGTAAAGCGGGCAACGTAGACGCACAGCAAAGTTTAATGCAGCGCTATGGATTGCAGGAGGTGTTCCGTACGCCAGAAGCTGTCAATCATGCGATGTCGATGAAGCAGAACTGGCAGAGCTATCAAGCGAACCAACAGCGAATGAACAGCCCAGCAGCCACGCAAACGCTGGATCTCGACTTCGCCCGGCAGAATGACACATTGACTGGGCGCTGGAATCAAATGACAACGTCAGTGATGAACATTGCACTCAATGTTGGGGAAGCCCTGGTGCCAGTATTGGTTTCCTTGAGTGACATACTGATTCCTATTCTGGATCAACTAGTGACCTGGACGGCGGCGAACCCTGAACTGGTTCGTGGGATCGTGATGGCCGTCGCCGGTTTCTTTGCGTTCAGAATGGCATTGAGCGGTGCGAAGCTGGGGATTACCACACTGCTATCGCCTTTACTGAGCGTTTGGGAAGGTATTTTGCAGGTTCAGCGTGGCTGGCAGTTGTTCAATGCGGGATTAAGAACGACCGGAGTGTTGCAAGGTATTGGGGGGATTTTGAGCCGACTGGTTGGTGGAGTTGGAGCATTCGGACGTATGCTGCTGATGAATCCGATTGGCTTGGCAGTAACGGCAATTGTGGGGGCTGTTTACCTGATTTACCGATATTGGGAACCGATTAGCGCATTCTTTAAAAACCTCTGGTCGCAAGTCAGTCAGGCTTTTAATGCGGGATGGGAGGCGCTCAGCAATGCGGTATCTGGAGGCGTAGTAGGGATTACCGCTTTACTGCTCGACTGGTCGCCATTTGGCTTGCTGTATTCCATCTTCGCCGATGCTGTCAGCGAATTGGGCATTCAACTTCCCGGTAGTTTAAGTGAACTCGGTGGCGTGATTATTGATGCATTGGCTAAGGGGCTGATCAGTTATTTCCCCGAGCTAAAAAATGTCCTGGAAACGATCGACGAATTTATTCCCGATAGCGTTAAAAACTTTCTGGGTATCGGCTCGAAAACCGTCTCTATCGAAGCTAGCGGTCAACCTGTGGCTGCCAATGTTATGACTCCACCCGTTCTGCAACCCACGTCGGTATCTGCATTGTCGCTACAGCCGACATTGCCTGTTGAATTACCTAAGACTGAGGACACAATGCCAACCCCGCAACAGCGTGTCGCACTGACACCAACTGTCGGTGGAGTAAAAGGTAAGTTAGTCAGCGCAGTTCCTTCCGAGCGTATTCAGGTTGCTTTCTCACCCACCATTTATCTCAACGGCCAGAAGGCAGCGCCAACGCCTGAAATGACGAAGACGCTGACGCTTAGCATGAATGAACTGGAAAATATGTTGAACAAGCTGCTCGCTCAGCGTGAGCGCAGGGGGTACGCCTGATGTTTGCAGTATTAGGAAATATTGAATTTGAAGTGACTGCCTACTGGGACGGCTTTAATACGTCATTCGGCGCAGATTATGCCGAGCATGGCCGCATTGAAGGTAAACCCGGTCTGCAGTTCATCGGTGCGAAACTGGACGAGATTACGATTAGTCTGGTGTTTCACAAGCAGTACTGCACGCCAGATGTGGAGCTGAAACGGTTGACGGAGGCGATGCGGGCGCATCAGGCGATGGCGTTAGTCTTCGGCAATGGAGATTATCGCGGCTGGTTTGTGATTACGGCACTGACCTCGACCAGCGAACATACCGACGCGAAGGGCAACGTATTGGCCATGAATGCCTCGCTAACGCTGCGAGAATACATTGGCGATCCGAAAAATCCGCTCAAGCCGCCTGCGATAGAGACGCCTGTTCCTAATGTTAGCGCCATCACTAAAGCAGTCGATAAAGTAAGCAATTTTGCAGCTTCACTACGCACGGCTGTCACGTATGCCAAGAAGGCTCAATCAGCCGTTAAGGCGGTGAAAACCACCGTTCAGATTGTAAAACGGATGAAGAAGAATCCCGAAACCGCGCTGTTGCAAATTCCCGGGTTGCTAACGCAAGTCGGGAATGTATTGACGCCGTTAAGTGAGGTGGAACCGGCGTTTAAAAAAGCGGCAGAGGCTATTTCTGATGCAGCGGTTCAGGCAGAGAAGATGATGCCTGAAATTACAGCGGTTAATAAAGCGGCGAATGAAATGCTGAAACAGGTCAAGCAAGTTGCCACCTTGTTGCAGGGCGTCGACAGCAAAAACGTTATCGAGAAGCTGGAAGCCATCAGTAAACATGTAGATGCCGCGAGCGACACATTTAAAGGCGCTGAACCTGCGCTGAGCAAACTGACGGCGGAAATCGTGAAGAGGGTTGAAGCATATGCACCTTGAACATATCACTACACAGGGCGAACGCTGGGATACCTTGTCCTACCTGTATTACGGCGATCCGCTCGGCTATCCGCGGATTATTGCGGCTAACCCGCATGTCCCCATCGTGCCGCTGTTGCCATCGGGTTTGGTGGTGCTGATTCCGATTATTGAACAGGCTGAGGCCAGTAAAACGGAGGACACACCACCATGGCTGCGTTAACGGAAGAATTAACCCTGCTCTCTCCTGCAGTGTCGGAAGTACTGCAACCGGCGTTTACACTGTGGTATCAGCAAAAAGACATCACCAATGATATCGCGCCGTATGTCACCAGTGTGACGTATACCGACAGTATCAAGAATGAATCGGATTCGATTGAGGTCAGGCTCGATGATACCGATGGCCGCTGGATAGATAAATGGTATCCGGGTACGGGCGATACATTATCGCTCAAGCTCGGCTATCTCGGTGAAATGCTGTTTGACTGCGGCACTTTCTCGATTGATGAAATTGAGGTGAGCTCACCGCCGAGCGAGGTGATGATTCGCGGCGTTGCGACATCGGTCAATCGTGCATTGAGGACCAAATCAAACCGCGGTTTTGAAGATACAACGTTAGCCGCGATTGCGACACGCATCGCGAAAAAGCATCAGTTGATGTTGGTAGGGAAGATTCAAATCATCAAGATCGATCGTGTTACGCAATATGCGGAAACCGATGTCGCTTTTCTAAAGCGGCTCGCCAGTGAATATGGCTATGTCGTGAAAGTGGTCAGCGACCAACTGATTTTTTCCCATCTGGCGGCGCTGCGCAATCAGGCGTCTGTTCGGCAAATTAAGCCAACGGACGTCGCGCGTTTTTCACTGAGCGATACGATCAGCCACGTCTATAAAAACGCTAAGACGAAATATCAGAAAGGGAGTGAAAAGAAACTGATGGTTTATGAAGCCAACGGTGGCGCGAACAACGAAATGAAGTCTGCCGGTGCTGAGACCAGTGCGGATACGTTGAAAGTTAACGTTCGCGCGGCGGATGCTTCTGGAGCAAAGATGAAAACGGATGCCGCGTTGGATGCGCACAACGAAAAGCAACAAAAGGGGTCGATGACGCTGATGGGCAGCCCGCAGTTGGCGGCGGGAAATAAAGTGGAACTGGTGTCGTTCGGCCAACTTTCTGGCCATTGGTTGATCGAATCGGCTCGCCATGTTCTGGAACGTAGCAGTGGCTACATCACGGAGATTGGGTTGATTCGCGGGCCGATTACGGCGGGCAAGCGGAAATCGGACGGCGGAAAAACGCTGGTGACTTACCACCCGGATGGTAGTCAGACAATGCAGAAGGTTAAGAGTAAAAAGGATATAGGGTTATGAGTTTATCTCGTCGAATTGGCACGATCAGTGCGGTGGATGAGGTTCGCGTGATGGTGCGCGTTCGTCTACCAGAGTGCGACAATTTGCGTACGGCCTGGCTGCCGGTATTACAGCGCAATACGCAAAATAATAAGGATTATTGGTTGCCGGATATTGGCGAACAGGTCGAAGTTCTGCTGGATGGAAACGGCGAGGATGGCCTGGTGCTAGGGGCGATTTACTCTGCCACTGATGTGCCAATGCTGGCAGATAAGGACAAAAGGGCGATAACGTTCGCTGACGGCGCGCATATTGAATACGATCGCCGGACGCATACGTTAACGATCAACGGCGGCGTGCAACATATTGCGATTAGCAGCGGTACTGACGTGGTAGTTAACGCTCAGCGCGTCACTATTAATGCGCCAGAAACGACGGTGACGGGCAAGCTACTGGTGCATGGGCAACTCACCTACGAGAGCGGGATGTCCGGTTCCGGCGGTGCCAGCCTCAGTGGCGATGTCAGTATCTCCGGCAACGTCAGCGCCAGCGGCAGCGTCATGGATGCTGGCGGCAACTCCAATCACCACTCGCACTAGCACGTTCTCTAAACCGCTTTACTATTCCTTCCTCCCAACGGGGGCGACAATAGCCCCCTATGAAAACTCAATCTGTTTTTTGGCAACCGGCGCTGCAACGTTCTGGCGACATCGTCGAAGGAACGGCAGATATCATGCAGGCGATTCACATCATCCTGCGGACACCCTGCGGCAGCGACCCACATCGGCCTGACTTTGGTAGCAATCTACATCTGTATCTCGATTATCCGATCGATCGTGCGATCCCGCATGTCGTCAGGGAATCGGTAGACGCGATCAAACGATGGGAACCTCGCTGCCAGCTACTGGCGGTTAAACCTTCTGTGAATGGGGCTCACCTGACGCTGCACGTTAGCTGGAGAACCGCTAACGGCGCGACACAGACCACGGAGTTGTTATGGCGCTGACAGAACCCAATTTTATTGAACGCGATGCGGCAAATATTACCGCCGAAATGATCGCGAAATATGAAGCTGATTCGGGGAAAACACTCTATCCGGCACAGGCCGAACGCCTGCTGATTAACCTCTTTGCCTACCGGGAAACTTTATTGCGTAGTGCGGTCCAGGAAGCCGCCAAGCAGAACCTGGTTGCGTTTGCTCGTGCACCGATGCTGGATTATCTGGCAGAACTGGTCGGCGTCTACCGTTTGGCGGCGCAACCAGCGCGCGCAGAGCTTCGTTTTACTCCTGAAACACCGTTAGTCAGCGATCTGCTGATTCCTGCGGGCACTCGCGTTAGCGCGTCAGACAGCGTGATTTTCACCACCGACAGCGACGCGCTGCTGAGAATGAACGGTAGTGGTGTCACCGTGTTGGCGACCTGTACCGAAAGTGGCGATGTGGGTAATGACTGGCTGCCCGCCCAGATCAGTACGCTGCTGGATGAGATTGGCGACAGTGATTTAAGCGTCGTCAATCTCACCAAGAGCAGCGGCGGTTCCGCCGAGGAAGATGACGATCGTCTGCGTGAACGTGTTCAACTGGCGCCGGAATCGTTCAGTACGGCGGGATCGAAACTGGCGTATCGCTTCCATGCGATGCGGGCACACCAAAACATTGTCGATGTGGTGGTGATGTCGCCAGAACCAGGCGAAGTCGTGCTGTATCCGTTGCTCAGCACTGGCCTGCCGGACAGCAGCATGCTTTCGCTGGTGGAAAGTTTTTGCTCCGACGAACAGGTGCGTCCACTGACGGATTTTGTTTCCGCCAAATCGCCTAAACAGGTGGATTATGCCATTAACGCCAAATTGACGCTGTTTAACGGCGAACAGGCTGGCGTCGTTCTGGCTGCGGCGGAGAAAGCGGTGCAGGTCTGGGTTGAAACCCGTACCGCTACGCTGGGGCGCGACATTGTTCCAAGCCAGATTATTGCCACGCTTTCTATTTCCGGCGTGTATCAGGTGGAACTGACTTCGCCGTCATTGATAGTGCTTGATGACAGTGAATGGGCGAACTGTACGGGCATCAATGTCAGCGTCGTCGGGGTGTCGAATGGCTGATTCACTACAACTGCTACCACCGCCGTTGGCGGCTGACGCCAGCTTTCGTTCGCTGGCGGAATTGGCCGACCGTTTTGATGGCATCGATCTGAATGCTTTGCTGGTTTATCTGATCGATATCACTGACGGCAGCGTGTTGCCCTGGCTGGCAGAACAGTTCTCGTTGTTTGGCGACGGCTGGGAACTGGCGGAATCGGATGACTCTAAACGTGCGCTGATCAAGGCTGCTATCGATCTGCATCGCAGTAAAGGTACGCCCTGGAGCATTAAAGAGATCATCCGTCGCTTCGGCTTCGGCGAGAGCACGTTGATCGAGAACATCGGCCGCCTGAGCTACGACGGTGAAACCACTTATAACAACCTTTATGTACACGGTGATAAAGCGGCGTGGGCCGTCTATCGCGTGCTGCTAAAACAACCGATTACCAACGATCAGGCCAGAATGCTGCGTAATGCTATTGGGATGTTTGCCCCTGCGCGGTGCCATCTGGCCAGTATCGAATATTGGGAAGTGCCTATCCGCTATAACCGGACGGCAATATACGACAGTAACTACAATCATGGGAGCGCTTGAACATGGCGAATTTGTCAGAGAACCCACAATGGGTTGACGGCATTTACCAAATCGAAACGTCAGATCCGGTCGTAGGTGGACCGGATGGTGTTTCAAACCGACAGGCTAAAGAACTGGCCAGTCGTACCAGCTATTTGAAAAAAGAGCAGGAAAAAACAGGTAGCGATCTGGCGATACACGTCGCTGCTGCCGATCCGCATACACAATATGCGCCAAAGGCGAACCCAACCTTCACCGGCACGCCTAAAGCGCCAACACCTGCAACCGACAGCAATAGCCAGCAGGTTGCTACGACGGCATTTGTGAAGTCGGTTGTTGCAACACTCATTAATGGTGCGCCTGCGGCATTGGACACATTGCAGGAATTGGCGAAATCATTGGGTAATGATCCCAATTTCTCGGCAACGGTGTTGAATGCTATCGCTGATGTAAAAGCAGAGGCTACGAATAAGCTGAATGCTCACAATATAGCGGCTGATCCACATACGCAATATGCACCAAAAGCGAGCCCAGTACTGACGGGTAAGCCGACGGCCCCAACGGCTGCGCAAGCATCTAATGATACGCAGATAGCGACAACGGCATTTGTTAAAGCGGCTGTTGCCGCATTGGTGAATGGTTCACCTGCGGCGCTGGATACGTTGCAGGAATTGGCCAATGCGTTGGGGAATGATCCACAATTCTCAACGACGGTATTGAATGCATTAGCTGGAAAGCTGGCAAAAAATCAGAGCGGTGCAGATATTGCAGATAAGAATCTGTTTGTTAAAAACGTTGGAGCGGCACGAGCTTTTAATGGTGCGATAAACATTGGTGGAGATAGTGGCGCGTGGAAAACATCTGACTTTATTGCGTGGTTGAAAAGCCAAGGTGCGTTTAATCATCCATCTTGGGTATGCAAAGGTACTTGGAGTTACGCAAATAATAAGATTATTACCGATACGGGCGTCGGTAATATTCAGTTGGCTGGCGCGGTCATTGAAGTGTTTGGTCTGGAAAGTGCGATGACCATTCGCATTACCACGCCTTCTACAGTGACTGCTGCCGGAGCGCTACCCAATGCGCAGTTTACCTATATTAATCATGGTGATGGTTATTTTCCAGGCTGGCGAAGGGATTATAACACGCGGAATCTGCCTACAGCGGTGGATGTGGGTGCACTACCTGCCAGTGGTACCGCTCAGGCTGCGATAAAATTAGCAACACCTCGTACTATCAACGGCGTGCCGTTTGACGGGACTGCGAATATTGCGCTAACTCCTGCAAACCTCGGTTTGGGTGAGGCGGCAAAACGAGGTGTGGGAACAGCAGCAACGAACGTACCGGATATCTCAACAGCGGATAGCCGCTATATGCTCAAAGAAGCGGGTGTGAATTACGTTCGACAAGGCGTAACAGGGGTTATTTCTAAAGGTGAAGATCTTGCATGGAACAAGCCGACTGGGGCTTATTTAAAATCTAATGAAGGAGATTCATCTCTTATTTGGCACATTGGTTTAAATACCGGTTCTGCATCGGCAGCTCAATTTCATTTCAACTATGCAAATGGAGGATTGAGGTATCGAAGTTCTCGTGATTCTCAAGGCTTTGAAAAACCGTGGGCGCGTATTTATAGCGATCAAGATAAGCCCAGTGCTGCTGATGTTGGGGCATTATCTGCTAACGGCACAGCTGTAGCTGCAACTAAGCTTGCGGTAGCGAGGAAAATTAATGGCGTGGTTTTTGACGGCACTGCTGATATTAACATTGCTTCCAGATGGAATAAGGTGGCAAGTGGGTCGGTAAGTTACCCTCTTGTTAATTCACAAACAAAATCTTTTGTTGGGACAATTGATACTGGTGTTGCAACGACATCATGGGTGCACGATTCAAAAAAATATGCTGTGGTACTTTCATCGAAAGGTGTTGAAGTTAGAACGAATAATCCAGCTAACTGTAGTTGGGGGGCAAGTGGAGAGCTTCGGTCTATAACCAGATTTAATGGTCATTCAACAATACTCATTGATGTCTTTACTTACGGACAAAATTTACAGTCAGGTGCTATTTCTACATGGGAATTATGGGAGATCATTTCATGAGCAATGAAGAAGAAAATATTGAGAATATTTTTATTTACTCTGAAAGTGAAAAATTATTTTACATAGGTGGAAATCCTATTTTTTATCCTGAGGATGTAATAACCGTATCGGAGAAGGAGATGTTAGATATTGTTGAGAGAAACCATAATCAAGAAGAAAAATAGAAAATAAACTTCCACAAGAAATAAGACCAAACTTATATTTTCATTATTTTATTAATGGCATGTCAGGAAAAATTTTTCTTGGCGAGCTAATGTCAACTCGACTGAGCTGCAAGCGGTGGTTTTTCCACGTTTTCAGCTCATTTTTTCTTTTTCAGTTGCCAAAGTTAGGGCGCAGCGTGCGTGATTTGATTGAACTGGTATCCGCATTGCAGGCGAAAGGAATTCATTTCCGCAGCCTGACAGACAGCATTGACACCTCGACACCCGCTGGTCGCTTTTTCTTTCATGTAATGAGCGCGTTGGCGGAAATGGAGCGTGAGCTAATTGTTGAGCGCAAACGACTGATGACGCCAGATGTGCTTTGTCGTGCCGAAGCGATGTTGGCGACAGGGGCTACGCGCTTTCAGGTGGCAAATGTCGTCGGCGTATCGGAAAAAACCATCTATAAGTATTTCCCCGTGGGGGAGAAAGACAGTGTTCCTGTCATTGATTAAAAAGTGGGGTGATAGCAATTTCCTCTGCGCCAGAGTGACCAGAACCTCACCAAACATGTTATTTTCATTGATAAGTTCTTTACTGTGTCGCCGTAAATGAGAGGCCAGCATGGATTACACCAAAATTATCAAAGAAGTTGGGCGCGGGAAAAATCATGCGCGTGATATCGATCAGGCAACGGCTTATGAACTGTATAGCGCAATGCTGCGCGGTGACGTGCCAGATTTGGAGCTCGGTGGGCTGCTGATTGCATTTCGCATCAAAGGAGAGTCCGAGGCCGAAATGCTGGGCTTTTACCAGGCGATGGACGAGCATGTGCTACGCTTGAATCCGCCTGCGGGCTTTCCTATGCCTATCGTTGTCCCTAGCTATAACGGTGCGCGGAGGCAGGCTAGCCTGACGCCGCTGCTGGTGCTACTGCTGGCAAAACTGGGTTTTCCAGTGGTCGTGCATGGCGTGAGTGACGATCCGACTCGTGTTACCAGCGCGGAGATTTTACGTCATCTCGGCATGACGATTGCGGAGAACGCCGGGCAGGCTCAGCAGGAGCTTGATAAGGGGAGTCCGGTATTTATTCCCGTCTCTGTGCTGTGTCCAGCTATCGATCGCCAGCTACAGTTACGCTGGCGTATGGGGGTGCGTAACAGTAGCCATACGCTAGCCAAGGTGGCGACGCCGTTTGGGGAAAGCGAGGCGCTGCGCGTTGCTAGCGTTTCCCACCCTGAATATGTTTCCCGCGTGGGGACATTTTTTAACGATATCAAGGGGCGCGCACTTCTGATGCACGGCACGGAAGGGGAGGTTTATGCCAATCCGCAGCGTTGCCCGGAAATCCATTTTATTCATCAGCAACATACTAAAGTGTTGCAACTGCGTCAGGAGATCAGCGTCGCGCCCGACGCTCTGCCTATTGCGAAGGATGCTGCGACCACGGCGCGCTGGACAGTGCAATGCCTAACGGGCGAAATTGCCATCCCACAGGCGATTCGTCTGCAACTGGCGTGCTGTTTGGTTGCTGCTGGCGAAGCAGCGACCATGGAACAGGCGGTCGCAACGATTAAGAAACGCCTTGGCTGATCGGTTTGCCGGAGCGGAATCGGGCGCGAATTACCGCGCCACTTCACGCAGCCTGGCGGCTGTCATTTGGAGAGAGAAGGAATAGCATGCAACAGGTAGCGGACTATTTTAACGCCTTGAATCGCGACTATCTTGCGGTTCATCAGGCGAAAGAAGAGCTGTTTTGGCAACTGTATATGGGAACGGGCAACGATGAGGTGTCTGAGCATTTCTCCGCCGCAGAAAGTGCGTATAAGCGCTTTATTTCACAGCCGCAGCGTCTGGCTGAATTGAGAGTTCATCTTGCCACGTTGGAAAATAGCCCGCGCGATGAACAACTGCAGGCGTTGTTACACGGTTTACAAGGTTGGTATCGGTTTTTCGACTGTAACGTGATTGAAGATCCGCAGGCTCAGGCGTTGATGGACGAGATTATTGCCGCTGAAAGTGTGTTATACGCCAAGCGTAAATCCTATGAGATGACGCATCTGGATGCCAAAGGTGAGCGTGTTTCCGCCTCGCTCGGAGAACTGCTGACCAACCAGACGACCAATGATACCGAAGCTTATCGTCAAAGTTCCCAGCAGGCGCTGCGCGATCTCGAACAGTGGCTGTTGCAGAACGGTTTCCCTGAGCTGGTTTCGCTGCGTAACCGCTTCGCCCGTCAGATGGGCTACCGGAACTATTTTGACTATAAGGTCAATAAGACAGAGCGGATGACGCCGGAGCAACTGTTTGCCATCCTCGATCCTTTTGAAGAGCAGACTCGCGAAGCGAATGCCCGTAGCCTAAAGAATCTGGCGGGTGAAAAGGGTGAAGATGCGCTGCAACCGTGGAATATTCGCTATGCCAGCTCAGGGGATGTAACGCGCCAACTCGATCCTTATTTCCCTTTCTCAGCGTCACTGGAACGTTGGATCAACAGCTTTAAACGCTTGAACATCGGGTTTAATGGGGCGGAAATGCAGCTTGATTTGCTGGTGCGTAAAGGCAAATACGAGAATGGCTTTATGCACGGTCCGGTGCCGCCATTTGTGCAGGACGGAAAATGGGTTCCTGCGCGGATTAATTTCACCAGTCTGGCAAAACCGGATCAAATCGGTAGCGGTGCCAGCGGCATTAATACGCTGTTCCATGAAGGCGGGCATGCCGCGCATTTTGCCAATATTAAGCAAAACGCCCCCTGTTTTTCACAGGAGTTTCCACCAACGTCGATGGCCTACGCTGAAACACAGTCCATGTTCTGCGACAGCCTGTTGGGTGATGCCGACTGGCTAAAACGCTATGCGAAGAATGCGCAGGGAGAGACGATTCCTGACGAGTTGATCCGTGCAGATATCAGCACACAGCAACCGATGCGCGCCTTCAATGAGCGACACATCCTGCTGGTGCCGTATTTTGAGTGGCAGCTCTATTCGTGGGATGACGAGGCGCGTACGCCGGAAGCGATGACCAAACTGGCACGCGACACCGAACTGCGTATTCTGGGTATCAGCGGTAGCCCGCGGCCGACGTTAGCGATCCCGCATTTGTTGTCTATGGAGTCAGCGTGCTCTTACCAAGGCTATCTGCTGGCGCTGATGGCGGTAGAACAGACGCGGAGCTACTTCCTGCAACGCGACGGCTATTTGACGGACAACCCCGCTATCGGGCCGGATTTGGCGCAGCACTATTGGTTGCCGGGTAATAGCGTGAGCCATGATGATACGCTGCGTAGCCTGACGGGTGAGGGTTTTAATCCCGCTTATCTGGCGAAGGCCTGCAATCTGACGGTCGATGAAGCCTGGCAACAGGCGCAGGGGACGATGGCACAGGCTGCTGCGCGTCCTCAGCCTGCGGCGGATTTTGATTTGTCAGCCCGTATTCGCGTGGTCGATGGTAGCCGCGTGCTGGCGGATAATGCGCAGGGTGATGAGAAGATGTGCCAGGATTTTGCGGCGTTTATTGAACGAGAATATCCACGTTCACAGGGATAGCGCTGAAAAGAAGTAAGGGGGCGAAAGCCCCCTTGTTGATCAGGATACGTGTTGTAGGAATTCACGCAGGCGGTCGCTGGGTGGATTCGTAATCAGCGTTTCCGGGTCGCCATCTTCTGCGATGCGGCCTTTATCAATAAAGATCAGGCGTGAAGCCACTTTATGGGCAAAGCCCACTTCGTGGGTGACGATGACCATCGTCATGCCTTCCTCGGCCAGATCTTTCATTACGGTCAGCACTTCATGCCGCAGTTCCGGGTCGAGTGCAGACGTCGGCTCATCAAACAGCATTAGCTTCGGTTTGACTGCCAGCGCGCGGGCGATGGCCACACGCTGCTGCTGACCACCGGAAAGCTCGGAAGGGTAGTGATGCGCGCGTTCTGACAGACCTACTTTTGCCAGTAATTCCAGCGCCAGTTTCTCAGCTTCCGCTTTACTCGCGCCGCGCACACGAATCGGGCCGAACGCGACGTTTTCCAGCGCGGTAAGATGTGGGAACAGATAAAACTGCTGGAATACCATCCCAGCTTCCTGACGGATCAAGCGCTCATCAACGCGGGGATCGTTTACTTTGAGGCCATCAACAATCAATTCGCCGCTGGTAATTTCTTCCAGCTTATTGATACAGCGTAGCAGCGTGGATTTACCCGAACCTGACGGCCCGATGATGACCACAACCTCACCCTGACCGATGGTGAGATCGATGTCGTGTAAGACTTGCGTCTTGCCAAAGTGTTTGGATACGTTTTTAAATTCAATCATATAATCTTAAGTCTTCTTTCCAGACGACGCAGAATAAAGCTGAGGACCAGCGTGATGCACAGGTAAATAATGGCAACCGCAGTCCAGATTTCCAGCGCCCGGAAGTTGCCCGCGATGATTTCCTGGCCTGAACGCGTGAGTTCAGCCACGCCAATAACAATAAACAGTGACGTGTCTTTAATGCTGATAATCCACTGATTACCGAGCGGCGGCAGCATACGGCGTAGCGCGAGTGGGGCAATGACATGTCGTAACGTTGCGCGGCGAGACAGCCCAAGCGCTAAACCCGCTTCACGGAAGCCGTTATGAATTGATAATACCGAACCGCGGGTAATCTCTGCGATATATGCACCGGAGTTAATCATGATGGTCACTACGGCGGCGGCGAAAGGGTCAATTCGCACGGACGTGAAGATCATCGGTAAGGCGAAGTAAATAAACATCACCTGTACAACAATCGGGGTACCGCGGATTATTTCAATAAAAACGAGCGAAATGCGGCTGGAAAACCAGCCGCCGTATGCGCGGGCAAAACCCGCGACCACGCCAATCACCAGGCCGCCAAGCAGACCCAGAACAGAAATCAACAGCGTCATTTTTGCCCCTTCCATCAGGAGGGGCAGAGAAGGCCAAATGGCACTCCAGTCAAACTGCATGGAATATCTCCAGATTAAATCGGCAATTACTTAGGTTCTACGCCAAACCACTTCTTGTAGATCTCAGCATAAGTGCCGTTTTCACGCAGTGTTTTCAGGGCGCCGTTCACTTTTTCACGCAGCTCGTTGCTGCCTTTCGGGAACGCGATGCCGTATTGTTGGGCTTTAATCGAATCACCTACCGCTTTAAACTGGCCGTTGCCTGCGGTTTTGATGAAGTAGAGAATGTTTGGCGTATCGTGCAGCACAGCGTCAGCACGGTTGGTGCCCAATTCCATATAAGCGTTGTCGATGTTAGGGAACTGACGCAGATCTTTGGTTTTGATATTGGCTTTTGCGTAATCAACGGAACCTGTGCCGCTCTTCACCGCAACCACTTTACCGGCCAAGTCCTGCTCACCTTTGATATCGTTGTTGTCCGCTTTAACCATCACCAGCAGGCCGCTGTTGTAATAACCGTCAGAGAAATCGATTGCTTTTTGACGCTCTTCGGTAATGGTAATGCCTGCGAGCGCCAGATCGATGTTACGCGTTTGCAGAGCAGGAATAATACCGCCGAAGTCCATTGGCTTCAGGGTGTACTTCAGGTTGAGCTGTTTAGCGATAGCATCCCAGAGGTCAATGTCAAAACCGACGTATTTGTCGCCTTGTTTGAATTCAAAGGGGACGAAAGCGGTGTCTGTTGCGACAATCAATTCTTTCTCAGCGGCATAGCTGGATACGCTCATCATCAGCGTCAATGCAGCCAAAGAGGCCTTAAGTAGTGATTTCATCAAATCCTTCCTATTTAGCAGTTGTGGGAGCTTTTTGTTTTACAGGCGTTTTAAGCATAGTACGAAAGTGGCACCCGTTAGAACATTAGGTCAATTATCATGCGTTGTGCTTAACCTGTTGTTTTTATTTTATTACCTTGCAGGCGGTGAAATTTTCATCTCCGATTCGCTTGGGCAAGGCGCTGTTATGATTAACTGATTTATACGAGGGAAACAACCGTTGATTGGCGTTCTGGTCAATTAATGGAGGCAAAAGCTAATTTTTTGAGCGTCTTAACGGATAAAATGCGTAGTTTGTGCGGATTACACGACAAAAGAGGGAGCTAGAGTAGATTGAGCTGGCAGTAAAAAGGCTGCCTTAGCAGCCTTGAGAACGTTTGCGGTACGATAGCGCAAATTATTCAATATTTGATTCAATAAACCACAGAAACTGATCCAGATCGCGTGATGCAGCGGTCAGAATGTCCGCAGAGGCCTCATCTTCCGTTTTACCAATAGCACGACGAACATTGTTTGCGACAATGGCATAACGCTCGGCCAGCGCTTTTAGATGATCCTGAACGCTATGGATATTAGTCGGGTAGCTTTTCAGCGAAGTTTGTTTACCGACAATTTGCACAGTACCCAATGCGACACCGCCTATCTGCACGACGCGTTCGGCGATGGTATCCTGATGGTCAATAATTGAGGTGCGGAAGCCGTCCAGCATTTCATGAACGGCGATAAAGTTTGCACCGCGCATGTTCCAGTGTGCCTGTTTGGTAATCAACGACAGGTCGATAAAATCAACAACCAGTTGGTTTAACAGTGCGATCGTCGAGGTTTTCACGCTATCGTCCAAATCATTGCGAGTGTAAAGCAGTTCGGACGGTGCTGATTTCACGAGTTTGGCGGTAGACATAATAGTTATCCTCTCTTTAATTATTCATAGTCTTACTGTTTAACGTGATTAATTATAACAGCGATAAAAATCAATATTGAAAAGAATTGCCTATCAAATGAATAGCCATAGCATAGCGATACTATGGCTATTTGTAGTCAGGATTTATCTGATACCAATAATGTGTAAATGGCGAGGGATGGAAATATTTTATATTGTCATTGCAACACAATTGCATATTTTGATAAATATCATTACTGCTGAAGTGAAAATAGTTATTATTATCTTGTTTTTCTTAAGGCATATAATGTGTTATTAAAGGCGTCATGAAAAATGAGAATCAATCTTATTGGTACTAGCGGAAGTGGGAAATCTACGCTCGCTCGTCGTTTGTCTGAGCAGTTGGATGTACCCTACGTTGAAATGGATGCGTTGTTTTGGTTGAGCAACTGGCAAGGAAGAACGGATGCCGACTTTTTTCAACGGCTTGAAAGCGCACTGGCGCCAGAAAGCTGGGTACTGGATGGCAACTATAACCGAACGCGAGATATTAAATGGCGCAATGTTGATGCCGTGATTTGGGTCGATTACGGTTTTACCCGCACGCTTTTTCAAGCGGTGCGGCGTGCTTATCTTCGGGCATGGCGCAAAGAGGAGCTCTGGGGCGGAACGGGCAATAAAGAGTCCTTTATTCGCAGTTTCTTTAGCCGGGATTCGATTATCCTCTGGACAATAAAAACCTATTCAAGAAACCGAAAACGCTATCTGGCGGATTTAGCTGACCCTCGCTATCGCCATATCCGTTTTATTGTTCTGCGTTCACCTCAGGAATGTGAGACGTTTCTGCAACATTTTCCCGAGGAAATAAGTACGCATTCTGTTTAAGCTTTCTCTGCTTTTCGTACCTCTGCTGATTTTATTGTCAACGTTGCGCCTAGTGATGCGATGATAATAAATATCAGCGCCATCCACTGTATCAATGAGAGATGTTCGCCGAGGAAGAGTATCCCAGATAAGGCGGCAATCGCGGGCTCCATACTCATTAGAGTGCTGAACGTTCTGGCGGGTAGGCGCGTTAACGCCACCATTTCCAGAGAATAGGGCAGCGCGGTGGACAGAATAGCGACGGCAATGCCGAGTGGGAGTATCGTGAGCGAAAACAGTGTGCTTTCCGCGTAATAGGCACCGATAGGGCAAAAGATAAGTGCAGCAATACAGGAGCCAATAGCGACAGTGCCTGGCCCGTGATTTGCCCCTGCTTTTTGCCCAAATAGGATATAGAACGCCCAGCAGGCGCCTGCACCGATGGCGTAGGCGGCACCTGTTAAATCAACATTTCCGATATTGTGACCCAGCGGTAATAAAAACCACAGCCCTGCAACGGCAAGACAGACCCATAGAAAATCAATCGGCCGGCGTGATGCTAACATAGCAACGGCAAGTGGGCCGGTGAACTCCAGCGCGACAGCAATGCCAAGCGGCACCGTTTGCAACGAGAGATAAAATAGAAAATTCATACCGCCCAGCGTAATGCCATAAATCAACAGCGGCAGACGGTTACTACTGAAGCGCATACGCCATGGTTTAAAAATGATGCACAGAATGATCGTCCCAATTCCCAGACGTAACGCCGTGACGCCAGTGGCACCGATGAGCGGAAACAGATTTTTGGCCAGAGCGGCTCCGCTTTGGATCGATAACATCGAGATAATGATGAGCAATACAGGGATGAATGATGATGAACGATGGGGAAATAAGGTCATTCTTTTGGCCTTAAAAGCAGGTATAACATTCTGTTGCTATCATATCCAATTGTAAACAATTTGTCTGGTATGAATTGACTTTTATTGACCTTTATTTACGCATCATTTAACTGGTTTTTTTTCATTCAATACAATTAGCATACAAACTGAGCGGGAAATTAAGAATTGTCTGTTTTACCAGCCTGTGGTGAATTTATTTTTAATCTAACTGTCACAATGAAAAGTTCAATATAATTAGTGTGATAGCTTCTATTTGACAACATTTGTTACATCTAAAGCCTAATTGATAAATATTTATAGGGCGGCAAGTACCGCACTTCTTTGTTATATTTACTGCGTTAGTTAGTCTTTCATAAAATGAATTTGAGGCTGTAAATATGAAAAAAATCGCGTGTCTTTCCGCTCTGGCTTGTGTATTAGCCGTTGGCGCAGGTTCTGCATTTGCTGGTCAAAGTACCGTAACTGCTGGTTATGCTCAAGGTGATGCTCAGGGCGTACAAAATAAAGTTAAAGGCTTTAACCTGAAATATCGTTATGAGCAAGATAATAACCCACTGGGCGTTATTAGCTCATTCACCTACCTGGAAAAAAATGGTAGCGATGGCAGTGACTACAACAAAGGCCAATACATGGGCTTCACTGCTGGTCCTGCTTATCGTCTGAATGACTGGGCAAGCCTGTACGGTGTTGTTGGTTTGAGCCACGGCAAAGTAACGAATAACGCTACTAACGGCCTGGGCAATAGCAGCAATGACGATTACGGCTTCACCTACGGTGCTGGTGTTCAGTTCAACCCAATCCAAGACGTTGCTCTGGATGTTGGTTACGAGCAAAGCCGTATCCGCAATGTTGACGTTGGTGCCTGGGCTGTTGGCGTAGGTTACCGCTTCTAATCTAGCCCTGTGGGGTTTTTACCCTCAGTGTTGGTGTTAGCTGTGTCAAAAGAATCCGCTCTTTTTAGGGCGGATTTTTTTATGATTTTTGTTTAAACCCGTGCGAGTTTTGTCAGTAGCTTTCCTACCGAACACTATTCACTTGCCCATATTGATCGCATGTAGTGCTCATCTGTTAGATGATTTTATCTTGACGTTAAGATTCTTTGTGTGAAGATAATGATCATCAGTCAGCAGTGATTTATTCAAGCTATTGAGGTTATACATGGTAGTGACATCGACAGCCCGCGCGCGGGCTTTTCTTTTCTTCACAATTATCCTGTTGGGATTGAATTTACGCCCTGTTCTGGCAGGGATTGGCCCGCTGCTGAATCAGATTCAGGCTGCAACGGGTCTGGATGACAGCATGGCCGGGATGTTAACTACGCTCCCGGTGTTTGCTATGGGCTGGTGCGCGTTGTATGGCGGGCAATTACAGGCGCGTCTCGGCGAGTATAGAGGGATTACGCTGGGTATCGTGGTCATTGCCCTGGCGTGTAGCGCTCGCTGGTGGCTCAATAGTGGTATCGCTCTGTTGGTTAGCGCTGCGTGTGCTGGAATCGGGATTGCCTTAATTCAGGCGCTGGTGCCGTCGTTTATCAAGCTCCATTTCGGTCGTCATAGCAGCCTTCTTATGGGTTTTTATACCACGGCGATTATGACCGGTGCGGCATTTGCGGCGTCATCGGTTTCTCCGCTGGCAAATGCGTGGGGTTGGCAAAGTGCGTTGGCCTGCTGGGGTATTGTTGCGCTGGTTGCGACGGTGGCCTGGAAATGTATTCCTAAAGCGTATACCACGAAGCAGGATGCCGTGAGCGTTTTAGCCACGCACCGAAGCGGAATGGACTGGCTGCTGATGGTATTCTTCGGTATTGGGACGGGAGCGTATACTTTGGTGCTGGCGTGGCTGCCGCCGTATTACATGCAACTAGGAGTCAATGCGACGCAAAGTGGCCTGATGTTAGGCGGATTAACGATGACGGAAGTGATTTCCGGTCTGCTGGTATCAACGTTTATTAATCGTTTTCCCGATCGACGTAAGCTACTGCTCCCTATTTTGGCTGTAATGCTGGTGGGGATGGTCGGGTTGATTGTCGCCCCGCTGACGCTCACGTACCCCATCATTATCATGTTGGGGATTGGGATTGGTGCGCTTTTCCCACTGTCACTCATCGTGGCATTGGATCAGGTGACGGAACCGCATAAAACCGGTTCACTGATGGGGTTTGTGCAGGGCGGTGGCTATATCCTCGCCAGTTTAATGCCGCTGCTCGCCGGGTTTATACGTCAGCATACGGCGGGTCTGGAACAAGCCTGGATGATTATGACGGTTGGTGTGGTCATACTGATTATCATGGCGACCCGTTTTGCTCCGCTTAAAAACTCAGGTCGCTAAGTACGTTACTTTGTTGTACGCGAGCGGATTTCCCCGCTCGCTGTCATGAATCTGCCGGGGGGCGATAACGCCATAGCCAGCGGCCACTCATTAGCCGGCGATAATAGAAGAACCCACGTACAATCCAGTCAAAGAACATCCCCATCCACACGCCGATCACGCCAAAGCCGAGCATTACGCCGAGTATATATCCCGCGATGACTCGACATCCCCACATGCCTGCCATTGCTACCCACATGGTGTAGCTGGCATCTTTTGCGCCTTTTAGCCCGGCAGGTAATACCCACGATGCCGCCCAGATTGGCATAAACAGCGCGTTGAGCCACAGGAGGTGTTTTGCCACTTCGATCACTTCCGGCTCATTGGTATAAAACGACGCCAAGAAGCTGGCGCTGGGGACCGACAGTACGGCAAGAACACATAGCCCAATATTGGATAACCAGAAAATATGTTTTAGTTGGCGGGTAGACTGCATGATCTGGCCTTTTCCCAGCCGCGTACCAACGATGATCGTGGCAGCGGCGCCGAGCGAATTACCGGGCAGGTTAATCAACGTCGAGATGGAGAAAGCAATAAAGTTTCCGGCAATGACTTCGGTTCCCATGCCTGCTACAAAGCGCTGTGTGATCAATTTGCCGATGTTAAACATCACGGATTCGATGCTGGCGGGAATCCCGATACTGAGCACTTCATAGAGAATCGACACGGTAAAAGGTGCAAAATAAGACCTGAAGGGAATGCGCAACGCACCGTTAAAGCCGTGCATCAGCGTCAGAATCACGAGTATCGCCCCGATATAGCGTGAAATGGTAATCCCGATGCCTGCACCGATAAAACCGAGGCCATCCCAGGAGAATGCGCCGTAAATCAGCAGACTACTGATGGCAATATTAAGAATATTCATCCCAATATTAATGACCATCGGCAACTTGGTATTGCCCGCGCCACGGAGCGCGCCGCAGCCGACTAGCGCGACAGCGACGGCGGGATATCCCCACACTGTCCAGCGAAGGAACGTGAGGGCCAGTGCTTTAACCTGTTCATCGGCTTGCCCAGCAATCAAGTCGATAATCGTGGAACCGGCGAATTCAACCAGCGCGACCAACAGAAATGATGAAAGAACCAGCAATGACATCGATTGGCGAGCGGCAGAGCGTGCTTGCTTTCTATTGCGCTGTCCCAGGCTGAAAGCGACAACAACGGCGGTCCCCAATGCGACCGCAGTGAAGAACGCAATGATGACCATATTGAAACTATCAGCGAGACCGACGGCTGCCATAGCCTCTTTCCCCAGCCAACTGACCAGGAACGTACTGAAAACCCCCATCAACACGACGCAGAGACCTTCAATAAAAATGGGGAAGGCGAGCGGTGAAATTTCTCTCCAGAAGAGAACGCGGTTGGAGTAACGCTTTTTATACCAGTCTGTATCTTTTAATTTTTTCATGAAACGGTCTTGGAGATATCTCAAGTTTCCCAGTCAGCAAGGTAAACAAAGCCATAAAATGGCTCGCAAATAGCACCATTTTTGTACGGCGCGTTTCTCTATTTTGTGCGATCGCGGCAGCATGGCTGTTTTTAAAATAGCGTTCCTATTTACAGAGTATCAGCCGCCAAATCGATGTCCAGCCTCGATTGCCTTCCCGGCATGGAAAGTTGTTGCGTGCGCATAGTATTTAATTTAGATTATTCTTAATTAGTTTTATCTAAACTAATGGTGGCACGCATACAATCAGCGATATCACCTTTCTTGCTGGTTGAACATCGCGTTAAGTGACGCATTATGACGGGTTTCAACGGTTCAAAAGAGGATCAGGATCATGTCAACACCACTTGCTATTTCACCCACACAGGCCCACCAACTAGTAGATGAAGGCGCGATACTCATCGATATTCGCCAGCCGGAAGAGTACGCTCGCGAGCACATCGCACAGGCGAGGTTGCATCCGCTGAATCCCGCTGTGGGGTATGCACTTCCTGAAGACGTTAGGAAAGGGAAAACTATAATTTTCCATTGTTTGTCTGGTATGCGTTCAGCACAGAATGCTGAGATTCTGATGCAGTCTGCGTTTCCGGCAACAGTTTTTTTACTTAATGGTGGAATGACCGCCTGGAAAAAGGCGGGTTTTCCGACAGAAATTAATAATAAACAGCCAATTGATGTCATGCGCCAGGTTCAAATCGCCGCTGGCGTCCTTATTCTGAGTGGTGTATTACTGGGGTACAGCGTCAACAGCGCTTTCTTTCTGCTCTCTGGATTTGTGGGGGCGGGGTTGCTGTTTGCAGGGGTTACTGGCTTTTGCGGTATGGCAAAGTTGTTAATGAAAATGTCGTGGAACCGAGCAGCCAAACGCTGATTTGCCGGGATAGTAAGCGGAGTGTTAACTAACGACGTTAAAGAATAGGGGCAGTAATATGGATATGAAGAACATTCCGTTTGGTACAACTGATTGGTCACAAATAGAACCGACTGAGCATAAGGGAGAGTCGGGGATCGCATATTGGCGGACACAGCGTTTTGATAATATCCGCGTCCGTATTGTCGAATACACGCCCGGCTATCTGGCCGATCACTGGTGCTCAAAAGGACATGTCCTGCTTTGCCTTGAAGGCGAACTTCATACGGAATTAGATGATGGTCGTGCTTTTGTTCTCAAACCTGGAATGAGCTATCAGGTCGCAGATAACGCGGAAGCGCATCGTTCCTACACCGAAACCGGCGCTAAGCTGTTCGTTGTGGATTGATGTCATGGGCTACGTGGTGCTGCGCAGAGAGATTGTACTGTTGTTTCATCATTCAATCGAACTAGCATGATGCACAATGTGGCGAAATAATTCAGTGGACTGACTCGTGGAGTGCTTTGATTGCTGGCGGAGTTTGTGAAAGAACGGCATATCACGGCGTACTGAAGTCAGTTAGCGATGCCGAAATCTTGCTTATGAATAATGGAGCAGGATTTCGGCACAGGAACAGTCTTAATTATTTCACATTTTGAGCTGTTTCACCGTGGCATCTACATCTATCTCATCTTCCGAGAAGATTAACGTCGTTCCCTGGAAAGTGGTGATCGCCAGTTTTTTTAGCGAGCGCATTTCACCAGGTTTAGCGCTTGATTTCGGTCTGATGCTATTCATCAGTACTCCCACAGACAGCACCACATTGTCTTTATCAATACGGGTATCGGCAGGCACTTCTTCGCTGTAAACCACGAAAGACTTAAGGGACGTGAGCTTTAAACGCTCGCCCGCGATATAGATGTATTTACTTTCCGGCACAACTTTCACAGCATACGCTGATAGGCCCTTGTTATTCGTGGTGGGCTCGAAGGTCACCGCCGCATCTTTTTTAATCAGATCAGGGTTGGCGACTTTAATCACATGAAAATAACGGTTATCACCGTTTTCATCTTTGATAAATCCAAAACCTTTATCTTTAAACCAGGTTGTGATCGTTCCGTTCATCGCCATTACCGCCTACTTAATCGTTTATCTACTCAATTTTTACAGCGCGCAGTGTAAAACACATTTCCTGCGCAGACTACGCCTTTGATTTAAGTCTGGACGATAAATTTCTGATAGGCGAGGGGATGGTGACGATATAAGCGATGGAGAGTAAAACGCTGCATTCAACAGTGGCGGAAACGCTAACCGTGCTGGCGACTAGCTAGGATAACCCTGCGCTTTTCATTGGTTGACGAAACATAACATCTGAATGAAAAGCCCTGAGGGACTTTCCATTCCTAAGTATTTGTAAGACGTTGATTACCACATTAAATCATCGGGCACTTTAAAATCGGCATAGGGATCTTCTTCGTCTTGTTCTTCCTGACTAAGCGCACTATTCAATACAATGCTGTCTGCATCTCGTTGCATAATTTTATCGGCTACAATCGCGGGGATAATAGCGTATTCACTTTCACCACTGCTATCGAGAACCAAACGCGCGATGGCGAGACGACCGCTAATCAACTGAGCTTGAGTCAGCTTATCCACATCTATTTTTTTAATTAAATTATTATCTGTGAAATTAAAGCCAATATCGCCTTTTGACATGATGATTCTATTCATTTCAATAAGCTGCTTAACCTGAGCTTTATACTCTTTAGATAACGTCGCTTGTTTTTGTTGTTCGCTTAGCTGTTTATCACGCTCAAGTTGTGCTTTTTTATTTTCTTCTACAGCCTCTCTTGCCTCACGAGCCTGAACTCGTGATTTTTTAGCTGTTCTTTGGACTTTGGCCATTTTTTTGCTGGTGACTAATCCAGCTTTTAGCATCTGCTCTTGTAAGGTGAGTTTTGTCATCTTCGTTTCTAAACCAGTTGAATAATGAGTGGGATTATACCTGTAATTTTTGAGGCTGTACCAGATGGCAGGAACTGATGAGCGTATTGCTTGAGTTTGGTGGGGGCTATCAGCGGTTGGCGTGAACTGACTTCAGGATGGGATACAACATTCAGCGTTGGGCACTATCCGTCCGTGAGCAGTGCCTGGATTTTGGGTGCTACAGGTAAGATACGATCAGAACATCGCTACGTTGTACTCTTTTAAAAACTACTCATTGCCCCATTGATTCAGAAACATCGCTATCTCATCAATACGTCGCCCGTCGATGCCAGCTTCACTGGCCATCTCTCTCTGAGCATCCTCGCTGATTTCTTCGTTATTCATTAAGCGGGTGATCAGCAACTGGAAATAGCGTGCCAGAGATTCACGTTCTGACTCGCTCACTGGCTCCGCAGATTCTGTCGAATATTCATCCGCGATGTCATAATATTTAAGTGGTATTTCATTGTTCATCAGTAGTCCTCGGGGTTAACGCCTATGCCATTTGCGGTCAGCATTGTCTGGTCTTGATAATATCATTCTTATTCCATGAGAGTAATTCCAGTGGCGCGAATTGCCTACTGTCGCCAGCCAAAGAAAAGAATGCCCAGTAGTTACTGTTCTACCGTATTGGTGTTGCCAACGGGCTGCTTCATGACATAGCCAGTTAATTGCGATGTCTTGCCGTACCTAACTTTTTAAACAGGTGCTTTAGCGGCTTTGACTTCCGTGTTTGTGAGGCGCTTTGTCTGAATTGCCATGATCGTTACCTTCGGGACTACGGTTTTATGGGACTACGCTAATATAGTCCCAAATGTAGTCCCAAACTTTCCGGCTGTAAACGGGGGATACCGATAGATAACAGGCAACAAAAAACCCGCAAACTCAGTGAGAATGCGGGTTTTTGCGGGGTTTCCGGTAGCACGAGAGAAGTTGAATTTATAGGTTAGCTGTTTGTTTGTATTGCCTTAATTATGGTTTTGTTTTTTATTATATAACTAAACGTATAACTAAAACGAAAAGTCATCATGGGAAATAGCCTGTGCATGACAGTTGAGTTTCGCTTGATACGCTGGTTTTAGCGCTGGCTGTGCTGTAAATTTAATTTTGCTTTACGACGCTCCAACACCATCATTCTTCGGGTGTGTTGCCATAAAATCCCATCGAGCAACATAAACTCACGCCACTCGGCTGTGCCCACAGAAAGCGATCTGTGCATCAACTCGCCAACACGTTCGGCAAGGAGTAGGTTTCTTGCTCGTAGCAATTGCAACGGTGTGAATTGCCCATTATCACCCGCCAAAGGAAAGAATGCCTGGCGGCTGCGTTCCCCATGTTTCACTGCATTGGTGTTACCAATTGGAGCGCCTGCACCGGTGCGTTTTCCTCCCCAACCGGACGATCTTGATTGTTGGTTATGTTTTTTATCGTCTTTCATGATTGAGTGGCTGTTAGTCGTGGGATGTGTGTTTGTTAAAATCCAAAAAGTAAAACACTAAAGATCATCCAGCGTCACGCGTACTGGTTTGGGGTTGCGAAGACGTTCACGGACAGCTTCAACTAATTCTACGTCTTCATCATTGAGTAACTTTTGTTTAAATGGGAGTCTTTCATTTTCAGCAATGTATTCCAACGTGATGCGCAATGCTTCAGAAGGTGTAATACCCAGTTTCTTAAGTGCTGCATAAGAGCGCCTTTTAAGATCGTCATCGATACGGAAAGTAACATTACCCATCGTATTCCCTCATGTACTTAGGTTTATTTTTGTGAAGGTTCGTTGTTCACCATTTTGATGGTAAACGTCTGTGCGTATGAAAGACGCGCAGAATCTGGAGCATATTATCTTTCACACGGTAGGGGATGATGTAGGGATAGTGCGTTAACACCAGCTCACGCGTTCCTGGCACACGGCCTGGCCTTCCCATTGCTGGCTGTTGCGGTAGTAATTCCGTTAATCTTTGGACTTCATCTACGAATTGGCTGGCGGCTTGTGGATCGTCCTGCGCGATATAGAGGTACTCGGCTTCCAAATTGGCCGCAGCTTTACGCAGCCATTTAATTTCCATGTCTTGCCGTTCCTAGCTTTTTAAATAGATTGTTCATCTCATCTGATGAGACAAAATCGCCCGCATCGGCTTCTTTAATAGCCTGCTCAATTTCTGCTATCTGCCAGGCTTCCCGCGCAAGATAATCTTCAATGGCTTGTCCGGCCAGAAAAGAGCGGGTACGTCCTGTGGCTTTAGCCAGCGCATCAAGTTGCGCGGTTGTTTCATCATTTAAGCGAACGGACATGACGCCCATACTCTCACCTCACTACGTTATGTGTTTTGTATACATTGTAGTGAGGTGGAGAGAGAGAGGCAAGTGGCTACTCAGTGGTATTTGGGGTGTTGTTCTCAGTGCCGAAGTGGATTGGTAGCTGTCTGTCTGTTAAGAGCAAAGCGGAAGTTCGAAATTTTTCTCACTACCGAGGATTCATTAGTAACGTTGTAGAGTGTTAAGCAATGGGTGGGAGTAGGTCACAGCGGCGCATATTTGGTCTACCTAGACGCTCAGAAGTTTAAACAGATCTCGACATCCAAAATTAGAATTGTGTAAAAAGAGAACATCACAACTTCAAAAGTCTCGCTTGTTCTGGATTGACACTTTCGACGTAATTTTTAACACCAATCTTGTGTGCTTCGTAGTCACTGGCATAAAAATCAATCAAAAAAGCACTCATCTTCTGTGACGTAATTCTCATCATTCCCTTTCTCAAACTTAAGTTAAACACTGTGATTTGTGCAGATGGAGCCTGAGTTTTATTCATGTTGGCTAGATAGCCCGATTTTTCCATTGCCACAAATATTTCGTCATATGTAGTTTGCAAACGAATTAAATCGTTAGAGGATATAATTACATCATCCATGTAAACACTTAGCATTACGCCATATTGCTTGTTCAAACGGCGCAATAAGCTACCCAAATGGCTTTTGTCCAAGCATAAGGTTGCAAGAACCGGTGATTGCACAAATCCAAAGGGAAGAACGTGTTTGTGGTATCCATGGGATAGATTTTTCACAGTCGAGTATTTTGAAATTTCTCTCGCCTGCGAATAGGAAAAATAGGCTTTTAAATCACGAGTGATACGACTGCGGCTGGTTGAATGAAAAAAGTGTTTGATATCAATAACTGCTAAATAATCACTTTTTAAATGTAACCTAGCAGCTTTCAGATGTCCGCCGGTTCTAAGATGATAAAAATAGAGTGGTGGAATCCATTTACTTCTGACCACCTCTAGTATCTTCATTCCGAGTTTACTTGCCTCAGCACTTGGAACGTACACCCAAATACCAGGTTTGATCTCGAATTTATGTTCCCATCTTTGAGTTTCTATGGACATGAATTGAATAATCGTAGTTAAAGACCATGTTAAGAACGCTGAAAACTGTACCAACTAATATTACAAATGCAGTTGCACATTTGAGCATAGCGGTGACAAGTTCAACACGCGCCTTAACTAAGCCAAGTTCATTTGTGTTCATAACTTGTTACTCCGTAGAAACCTGACGTCTCTTAGCGCAAGCGCATGGCCCAACTAAATAATAAAATTTCAACAATTTGCAAGCCCAATAAGTCATGTAAGCCCAGCAAATCGGCGTCCAGTATGCCGGACATATTGGCATTCAGTCCGCTAGTCGCAAAGCGACAAACTCCACATCTACGGATAGCGGATATCTCCCCGCTAACGTCAGGTTGAGGTAATTTACCGTTAATTCAATAAGAATAATAGCTTTTCTTGGAGATATAATGCTCTAAATAATTAGATTAAAGAGGTTTGTAAGTACACCTGTTTTAGCTTCACACACTTTTTGAGACTTCCTGACTTTACCGTGATACTTGCAAGAGCATTATGATTGTTTATAGTGAAAATACGAAATCTAACACGAATGGACTAAAAATATACGCAGTCAGAGGATGCCAGCTAGAATGTTTTTAACAAACCCTTCGTAACTCTATAAGAACCAAATAATTAACAACAACATAATCACCACTCCATTAATTAACAAACCATTTCAAGCATGCTCCCCATACCTTTTCCCGCCGCGCTGATTTCGCAAAAAACCATAGCATTTCGATACATGCGTACCGACCAAAAAATTGATTTCAAATTGAATAAAATGAGGCGTGGTGCGGGTTGCAGCGAGGTACGCAGTTCGTACAGCAATGCGCACAACTGCGTACCATATTGCGCATTTTTCCGTACCCGTTCAGTGTCGTTGTGCGCACTTTCTTGCTGGCAATGGTTTAACCCATCATGATTTTTGTGTGCGCAAATTCTTATAGATAAGCAAAAGTGGGTCGGTTCGGTAGGTTCAGTCGGTTCACGTAGTTAACTGATTGATAGATAGGGTAATTATTTTCAGAATTGAACCGACCTATGGGTAGGTTCACGCGGTGTGTAAGTCGGTTCACCAAGCCAGCCAGAAAAAGGGTGTTTGGTCAGGTCGGTTCAAAATGGCTAAAGTCGGTTCAGGGTCGGTTCACTATTCAAATAAAAATAACGATAAATCAATGCATTAAAATAATGAACCGACTGAACCTACCGAACCGACCTTATTTTACCTTACGCATAATTTACTCTTCCTCGTCGTCGAGCGTCATGAGCACCACAAAGCGCGGCTGCTTGCCGTCAATGCGCAGTGATTTACGTGTAATCCCTTTGGCGGGTTTATCCAGCATTCCTGCATCGACCAGCACCTGCGCAAACGCGGCGGCATTCGCACCAACGGCAATTTCGTTATTGAACACGGCGGGGAAGGTGTGAAACACCAGCGTATCGGCTCCCGGCTTTTTCACCCTATATCCTGCCAGATCCTTGATAGGTAAATCGCGTGGATCTGGATTGGGATGGGGTAAATAGCGGCTGTAGCCAAACTGGTGCAAAAAGGCGTCGGCCTGTTCTACCCAGGCTTTGGCTTCACGGTTGCCCATGCCAAATTCATTTACCCAGGCATAGAAGCTGTGTTGTAGCGCATCGTGGCATTCTTGCGCCGTCCAGCCGGTAAAAGAAGCAGAGAGTAATAAAGCGGCTTCCAGTACGGCAAAACGTGACGCCACCCGCCGCACTTGTTCGCTGGCATCATTGGGTAAGAGTGACAACCAGCGTCGCTCTGTTTTGCGGTAGGTTGTTAGCGAGTTTTCTTTCTGGCTGGCAAGGTGGGTGATCCACGCCCGACCAACTGCGCCATAATGGGAGTTGCTGGCATCGCGGATCGCGTCGGCATGGGCTTTGCCGTCTTGATAGCCATGAAATACCGTCGCTTTGGTGATCGGGACATTCAGCAAGCGCACCAATTGACCGGCATTCACCCGCCCGCCGTCAGCGCGGATATAGCTTTCCAGGTCGATCTCACCGGTACTGAACGCCATTGCCCGCCAGCGTTTTAGCTCTCGGTTGCCGCCTTCTCTGGCTCCCTGAATCTTACCCACGCCGTTAAACAGTGCATAGGCAGCATCGGCCACGGCTTTACGATTGCTGCCTTGCCCGATTTCATCCAACGGCATAAAGCCGTCATTATGGGCGGCGGCTTCGTTCACCAGCCCTAGCGCGGTGGAATACCAGGTTAGTTTAAGCGCGTTAGGATCGCCGTAAACGGAAGAGGCGATATTGCCTGTGGTGGTTTTGCCCGCAGAGGAACCGCCAAACAGATGGACGCCGAACCCGTCCGCGTTTACCAGCCCGATAAGTGGTGCGGCAAAGGCGCAGGCGATCCCCAGCATCATGGAGGGATTACCCTGTGCCAGTGCTGCGACGTTTTCACTCCAGCTTTGCGCCGTTCCGCTGGTGGCATAACCTTTGGCTGCACCTGATTTACCGTTGAACAAGACGGGAATACTTGGTGAACCGATAACGGAACCATCCGGCATCAGGTATGCGCCATGCTGCCAGCCGGTCGCGCTGGCGATTGCCCAGCGGCAACCCGCATGACTGCGACACAAGTGATCGGCCAGTATTGCCCGTAACCCGCCTTTGGCCGTGACTGCCAGCCCACCCGCACGTAATCGCGCCCAGCCTTCACGTTCGCCAATATCTCGCATTGGAATGGCTTCGGTACGGGATTGGCTCTCACCGCTTGGCGTCCAGCTTAAAACCAGATAACGCTCTGATTCATCCGATCCGATACCCGCTACCGTAATAGGATCAGACAGCCAGCTTTCACGCTCGATAATGTCGCCGCTGTCATGGTCAGTCTTCGGCTCTACCCAATACAGCCCACCATGACGAATATCTGCGTAAGGTTTTAAAGGGGAAGCGGAAGATGGCTGCTGTTTTTTTCCTGGCTGATAAAGTGAAGCAGCAAAAGCCGATATCGATACCGCCGCGCCATGCTGCTGGTAGTAATCATTCCAGTCAGCTTTTTCAGTTGTCGGCGGGAGTGTCACCCAACCGTTTACCGCTAGTGCCGCTTTTTCAGCCGCGATTTTTCCGGTGTTACTACCATCAGGTTTGTTGTCATTGTCCGCAGCCAGGATGATTTTGGTGTCCGGCCAGACTGTACGACAAGACCGCGCAACGTGAATCAGATTCCCGCTGTCTAACGCGCTGATAGCGACACCTTGCATCAGTAACGATGTCGTAAGCGCCGTGGCGTATCCTTCGGCAATGATCACCGTGTCTGTGTGTTCGGGTAGGGTACTAACGGGAATGAATGCGCCTTTCTTGCGACTACCGGCAATCAGCTTTTTCTCGCCATTAGGTTTGATTAGCTGTGCGCCGGTGGTGGTGCCGTCCATGTTTTGCAGCGCTAGCAACAGGGAACCATCATCCAGCAGTAGTGAGGGGCGTTGCAGCCCTTTATTCAGCAGATAGTCAGATTGACCCGATACCGCTTTCGCCACCAGCGAATTTACCCGTTCGGTAATCAGACGATGATTAGGCTTTTCACTGGCGGGGGTAATGACGGGCAACGGAAGCGCCAGCACCTCGGCGACCTGTTCCGCTGCTTGCCACGCATCACACTTGTTCACTTTCATCACCAGATCCAGTCCGGTTCCTGCGCCGCAGTGAGAACAAAAATAGGTGCCACGACCTTCTTTATCGTCAAAACGGTAGCGGGTATTCCCGCCACAATTGGGACATTCACTTTCCTGCCGATTGATCGGGATGCCTAACCGCTGCAAAATCCCCTCCCAATGGCCGTTGGCTTTTGTCCGCACGTCTTGAATGAACGTGTTGCTCATGCGGCCTCGTCCTCCTGCGCACGGTGGAGGGCATCAAGCCGTTCGGCAAGAATAAACATCAGGATCTCTTTTGCTTGCGGCTCCCTTAGCTCCACGATGGCATAAGCCAACGCCCGACACTGATCGATCAGTTCTTCCTGCTCCAGCGGCGTGTTATCAAACATGGCGCACCTCCTGAGCGGGAAGGCGTGCAGCGAAAGCAAATGCAAAACACGGAGACAGCATTTGCCGTGCTTCTTGCTCTGAATAGGCTTCAACGGATAGACGACAAAATGTTTTTGCCTGCGGAGAGTAGGGATGTACCAGAAAGCGATACTGAAATTTAAGGCGAGTTTGGGTAGACTGTGAATCAGCCATGACGTTACTCCTTTTAACGCTGTGGTCAGAAGCCCGGTACGTGTTGCTGCACTGCCGGGCTTCGTTATGTTAACCTTGAATTCAATCAAGGTGTATGCACAGGATAATTCTTGGTGTGCGCACACGTCAAGCGCTTTAAATTTCAATTTTTCAGGCAGAGTACCGTCAGTGTCTTTAACGGAGTTAGGTATGGCTACAGGCAACAACAATACTAAATCCACCAAAAAGGGAATCCGTTTCCCACACGAACTTATTGATGAAATTGATGCCAGCGTAGCGCGTGAAAAAGTAGACAATCCCAACGCTAATTTTTCTGCGTGGGTATTGGATGCCTGCGGGCGTAAGTTAGAAGCGGAAAAAGACGATAAATCAAAACCGTGATTTGAGCGTTTTTCTAAATAGCTGATGTGCTGATTTTGGGCGTAACAATGCCCGTTCCAGCCAGTGCCAGATTTTTGGAACATCATATTTTTTGATTCCGATATGCCGCTATCGCGGCAATAAAAATGAAGGTGTCGGCTTATGCGGTTTCGGTTTGCTGGTCACGTTCGGCAATGCGTTGCCTTAACCAGTCACTAACTTCATCCTCGAACCAGCCTACGCGCCGTAAGCCAACCCGAAACCCTTTGGGGAACTCTCCGGCATTGATCATTTCCTGAAAGCTGCTGTCCGAGCTAACGCGCAGAATGGCTTTCACTTCTTTCTTTAACAGGATTTTTCTGTCTAACAGATTCATACATGCCTATCTCCAATGAAACCGGCGTTGTCCGGTCAGTGCAGATAGTTAAACGGTTCTAGAGGGCGGTGTATGATAATTTAGGTTTAAAATTGGGAAGGCTAAGTAAATTTTTGAAATAGTGATTCTGATAACTGCACGCTGCCTTACAACCAGTTGATGAAAGAATTCACTCTTATTCGGCGTGTTCTCACTGAGAACAGCACCGACTATATGCACTACATATTCCACGCGTTTTTTCTGGTTCAGTTTATTGCCCCATATATAAATACAGTATCAGCTCTTGGCGATGCGTAATCCTCTTGCTCCTTCTGATGCCATCACTTTTCCCGTTGCGGCTGTTTCCACAAATTCACCCCACCAGCACATCAATACCTTGCGCTGTTCCAGATAGGTAGAACGGTTATAGGCTCGCCGTACTTCATTGGTGTCGACGTGGGCTAGGGCGGCTTCGATCACATCTGGCGGGAACCCTTCTTCATTGGCGGCGGTACTGAATATGGCGCGTAGACCGTGGGATACCAGTACGCCTTTATAACCCATACGGCGCAATGCGGCGTTAGCGGTTTGGCTGTTCATCGGCTGTTTCGGATCTTTACTGGATGGAAACAGATATTCTCGGTGTCCGCTGATGGGCTTCATGGCGTCCAGAATGGCTAATGCCTGCGGGGGGAGGGGAATAATGTGATCACGGCGCATCTTCATACGGCCAGCGGGGATCGTCCAGGTGTTATCTGTAAGGTTTATCTCGCTCCAGCGGGTTTCAGCGGCTTCGGCAGGGCGGGTAACGGTGAGTAGCTGCCATTCAATCAATAAGCGGGTCTGTAGCTCGATGCTGGCGACCGATAGCGTTTTCATCAAGCTAGGTAATGCCTCTGGCCGGATGGTCGGCATATGGGTTTTCACCGGCGTTTGAAACGCTTTGCGGATCTTGGCGGCTGGATTAGCAGTAACCAACCCAGAGTTAACCGCATAATCCATTACCTCGTTAATACGCTGGCTTACCCGTTTGACGGTTTCCAGTTTGCCGCTGGCCTGTATCGGCTCTAGCGCGGTGATGAAGTGACGAGCGGTAAGCTGGGTGATCGGTAAGGTTCCGATGAACGGGAACACGTATTTTTCCAGCGAACGCCAAATATCTTTAATGGTGTTCTCAGCTAGCTGCTGGGATTTTTTCACTTCGTACCAGTCACCGGAGACTTTAGCGAACGTGTTTAGGTTGATGGCTTGCTCTTGTTCGCGCTGCTGTTGCTGGTGGAATTGCGGGTCGATGCCTTTACTTATCAGCGCTTTTGCCGCTTCACGCCGTTGTCGGGCTTCTGCCAAGGAAACCGCAGGGAATGAACCAAAGCTGATTAATGCACGTTTCTTCGTATCGGGACGGTAATAATTAAAGCGCCAGATTTTAGAACCGCTCGGTTTCACCAGCATATACAACCCATCTCCGTCCTGTAGTGTGTATTCCTTCTCGGCAGGTTTGGCGGCTTTGATCTCGGTATTGGTCAGTGGGGTAGTTATACGAGCCATCGTAGTTATACGCTTTTGTAGTTATATGGGGCGGTATAACTAAGCGTATAACTAAACTTTCCGGCTGTAAACGGGGGATGCCGATAGATAACAGGCAACAAAAAACCCGCAAACTCAGTGAGAATGCGGGTTTCTGTGGGGTTTCCGGTAGTAAACGATACTAACCGAATAGGTATTTGGTCGGCACGAGAGGATTTGAACCTCCGACCCCCGACACCCCATGACGGTGCGCTACCAGGCTGCGCTACGTGCCGATGCTATAGGCATTTATACTACATTTTCCTGACTTTATTGCAATAGTCAGATGGAACGACTGCTTTAGATTTAAGCAGTTAGTTAGCAATAAAGCGCCTTTCGTTCGTTAGTACCTGCAAGAGCAGAGCAAGCTGCGGTTTTTCATCATTCAGCCGATTTCCCGCCATATCGTAAGCCCGGTAGTTGCCGTTGCTTTCCAACACGATGATCTGTTCCGGCGTCGTGATCAGTAGCGTGCCGCCGTTGCCGTTAATCAACCACGGATAGCGTCGTTGGGCAGAAAATAGGTCTTCGCCTTGTGAATAATCATCCGTGTTGTTTTTAACATGGAGTAGACGCTGCATGAGCGTAGTCATGACGTCTTTGTTGTCCGTCATTTTCGTAATGGTCTGCGCAGGCGTATTCGGCCAGTGAACAATAAGCGGCGTTTGCCATTGTGTACGTGCGAAACGGGTTGCGTTGCTGGTATTGGCATTCTGGTTTTGTGCGGTTGTCACGATGATGACGGTGTTATCCAGAATGTTCTTTTCCTGCAAAGTACGAATGATTTGACCAATCTGACGGTCAACATCCTGAATATTTATCCGGTTGCTTGGATCTACATCTTTGCTGGAAGCGTGTTGTGGGGCGCTGCTCAACTCAACATAAGAGAACCACGGTGCTGGATTATTATCGAGATTGAGCCATTCTTGCCATTGCGTGATGATGGCGTCGCCACTTTGTTGCTGTGGCGCGGGCAAGGAGAAATCAGAAAGCAGCGCTTGGCGATAGAGCGGGCTGTTGAAGCCGTTCGCCGAAAATAGCCCAAACTGATAGCCCTGCTGGCTTAATGCAGCGATTAACGCGGAAGGTTTCCGAGCACTCAGGACGCCATCCATATAGGTCGTTGAAAGGCCGTAAAATAGATTAAACAAGGCGGCGTCTGGTTGAGAACCTGAATCATAATGATCGCTGAAGCGCACATTTTCTGAGGCGAAACGCGACAGGTTCGGCATACGGCTTTGTATCGCGTCAGGCTGCGTATCGTCGATCATCACCATCAGCAGGTTATAGCCACTGCCGCTATCGCGGAAGGTGATGCTATTGAGTGGATACTCGACCGTTATCGCCTCAGGATTACCCTGCTGTGACAGTCGACGCTGGTATTCCTGCGCATCCAACAGGCCATGTTTTTCCAGAAACCGTCGTGCCGTCATCGGATAAGATAGCGGTAGATTGGCGCGCTGCATGGTAATCGGGCGATAGAAATTTGCGTCGGCCCAGATATACATCAGGTGCGACGCGAAGAACGCCGAGATGAAAACGCCCGCCAGCGGCTTGCCAAAATGGCGGCGATTCAGACTGCGTAATTTTTGCCAACACCAGGTGCCAAATAGCATCTCTGCCATGAAGATCAATGGAATGCCGATAAACATCCACTGCCAGTCGCGTGCAATTTCCCCCTGTCCTGGGTTGACGACGAGTTCCCAAACGGTGCTGTTAAGATGCAGATGAAAACGGGTAAAAACCTCAACATCGACTAACAGTATTGTTAGCCCAGCCGTTGCCAGCGCCGCAGACAGGAACCGCAGCAGGCGCTGCGACATCACAATAAACGTGAGTGGGAAGATGATCAGCAGATAGGCGGCAAAGACGATAAAACTAAAATGACCGAGCCAGCTAACCAGCGCATAAATTCGGCCGAACAGGGAGATCGGCCAATCGGCAACAAACAGGTAGCGGCTACCCAGCCCCAAGGTGAGCAAAATGTTGAATAAGGCGAACCAGTGTCCCCAACTGATCATCTGGGAGACTTTTTCGCGGTAGCGCTGACGGTTGGTTACCATACGTTGGTCAAAACTTAGTGAGCTTTATCGGCTTTTTTAATCGAAGCCTGTAGGGCTTCAGCGAAAGAACGCGCCAGAACCTGACGTTGCGCTGGCGCGATGCTGGTGTTAATCAGGTTCGTCACCATGTTACCGAGCACCATCAAAGCAAGATCGGTCGGGGCGTGGTGCTTTTCCAGAACATTGACCATCTCAGAGAGCAGTTGTTCAACGTGTTCGTCACTATAACGGGATGATTGTGGCATAAAATGGCGTATCTCAAGCAGATAAAGTCGCTTATCTTACCGTATAGGCTTATGCTTTTCCGCACTTTTATCATTAATGCATTTTTATCACTGACGTGATTCCACCAATAACAACTAGTGTAGACGCTTAGCGCGTACAGATGTGACGGCAGCTTTATGTATTGCGGCCTGCTCGTATCAATGTTTGAATACGCGCCTTGCTAAAAGGAGAGTTTATCATGAGTCTGGATATCGCCCAGATTGCCCTGCATCAACTAATTAAACGCGACGAACAAACGCTGGAAATGGTGTTGCGTGATTCCCTGCTGTCGACTAACGCGGCAGTCGAAGAAATGATGGCGGAACTGCATCGTGTTTACAGCGCCAAGAGTAAGGCCTACGGGCTGTTTAATGAGCAGAGCGAGCTGGCGGATGCGCTTCGCGCTTGTCGCAAAGGGGATGAGGACTTTTTGAGCTTCTCACGCGCTGCGACAGGGCGGTTGCGTGACGAACTGGCGAAGTATCCGTTTGCTGAAGGCGGTATCGTGCTGTTCTGTCAGTATCGTTATCTGGCGGTCGAATATTTATTGATATCGGTGCTTAATAGCTGCAACAGCATGCGGGTTAATGAACAGTTGGATATCAGTACCACGCATTATCTGGATATCAATCATGCTGATATCGTTGCGCGTATCGATTTGACAGAATGGGAAACCAATCCAGAATCGACACGTTATTTGACGTTCCTCAAAGGCCGCGTTGGGCGCAAAGTATCTGACTTCTTCATGGATTTTCTGGCCGCGTCAGAAGGGCTGGACACCAAAGCACAAAACCGTGGCTTGCTGAAAGCAGTGGATGAGTATTGTGAAGAAGCCCAGTTAGATAAAAACGAGCGCCAGAATTATCGACAGCAGGTGTATAGCTACTGCAATGAACAGTTACAGTCCGGCGAGGAGATCGAGCTGGCGTCGCTGTCGCAGGAATTGCCACCGCTGGGTGAGAAAACCTTTCAGCAGTTTTCAGCCGATCAGGGGTATGAGTTGGAAGAGAGCTTCCCTGCCGATCGTGGAACGCTGCGCCAATTGACTAAATTTGCGGGCAGCGGCGGCGGTATTAGCCTGAATTTTGATGCGTTACTACTCGGCGAGCGGATTTTCTGGGACCCCGCGACGGATACGTTGACGATTAAAGGCACACCGCCGAATCTGCGCGATCAATTACAGCGCCGAACGAGCGGCGGTAAGTCGTAGAAATAGCGTCAGAAGACGGCGCTGCCCCTTTCTTATGACGATAAGAAAGGGGCGGCAACGGATAACAGTTAGAAATATTTCAGCCAGCGGATGTCTCTGCGACGGGCTTTTAAGTGTGCAAACGCCCGAACGGGTGAAAACAGCACGGCCATCAACAGCAGAGTACACGCCCACAGTTGCCATACGGCGGAAAAGCCGAACCACGCCCCCTGATTTTTCCCCCAGATTGCTAACGCGGTTAAATACATACCTTTTAAAACATACAGATGCAGTAGGTAGAAAAACATCGGCGCCGCGCCGAAGCTTGCTAACATAACAAGCCAACGCTTTTGCTGCTGACGTTCAAACACCGCAAGCAGGCACAATCCAATAGCGAGCGTCAGGCAGAGGAACAGCAGCGACGGTGGATATTTCGTGATGTTGAAATAGCTCATCAGTGTCTGCGCGATGGTTTCACCCTGTTGCCAAGGTTTATCGCCGTACAGATTGATGCTGCGCAGCGCGAAGAACAGCGTTAGTGTGATGCCTGCCAGAACGAGCAGGGCTTTTTGGCGCTGAAGCGGAAAGACATCTTTCCGGTATAGCACGCCAGCCGCGTAGCCAAGCGAAATGACGCCAATCCAGGGGAGTATTGGATATGAGGTTCGCATACGCAATGTTTCGCCGATTTCTATCCAACCGCGATCGTGCAGAATCGCCCAGGGAATCGACCAGATGGAGCCTGCGGAAGCATGCAGAGGGTCAAGTAGGTTATGTCCGCCCACGATAACGATGCCGAGCATGAAAACCAGCCCGGCAGGTAACCAAATCAGCGCGCTGAGGGCAAGCATGCTCATGCCAATGGCCCAGATAACCTGTAAGTAGATAACCTGTGGCGGGAATTGAAACGTCCACGCGACGTTGATCAGCGTGATCTCAAGAATAATGAGAATTAAGCCGCGCTGGAACAGAAAGAGGGAAGTTTGCCGACGATCTTGTACTTTCTGATGATAAAGCGCCGCTGAAAGGCCAGTTAAAAAGACAAACACGGGAGCGCATAGGTGAGCCAGCGTGCGGTTGATAAATAGCATGGGATCGGTGCTGGTGACATCAATAGGGTCGGCGAGCTGGAGGTGCAGATAAAAGGTTTCCCGCACATGGTCTAGTAGCATGAGTACCATCACCAGACCGCGCAGGGCATCGATAGCGATAAGCCGCTGAGATATCTCTCGAGACATGTTCACATTCCTTTGTGAATGAATAAATTTTTATAAAAAAAACGCCGCATAAGCGGCGTTCTTCTTTTTCCGGCGTCCCGGAAAACGACTTCAGCGCAAACTAAACGCGAACGAAGTCGATATGAGTCAGTTTAGGCTTGTAAACGTGACGTTGTACAGCCTGAACTTTAACTTGCACTTCTTTGCCATCGATAGACAGGATCAGTGTTTCACCGTAGAAGCCATCTTTAACTTCTTGGTTTTTCACTGAGTCGTGATCCAGTTCGATAGATACTGGTGCTTCTGAACCACCGTAAACGATGGCTGGGAATTTACCAGCGGAACGCAGGCGGCGGCTCGCACCCTTACCCTGACCTTGACGTGCTTCTGCTTTGATAGTAATCATTTTCTTCTCTACTTATATAAAGTAATCCTGCTACAGGCGACCCAGCAGCAGGTTGGGGTATTCAGCTTCTGCGAACAAAAGCGGGCTAAATTCTAGCGGAATATGGCTTCGTGGGCAAATGAATCCCAACATTACTCGTCATACTTCAAGTTTCATGTGCGTTGGCAGCATTACTCGGCACACTGGCGTGTACCTCGCCCCGTTGGGGCCGCTGCAAGCAGCGTTCAAACTTGCCTCTGGCAGGTTTGTCAGTCACCCGAATCACTTACCTGAGTAAGCTCATCGGGATGAAATGAGAGACATCCTGTCTCTCACCGGAGGCCAGCCGTTGGCTGGTCAAATTCGTTCCCGACGAATTTGTCCCTCACTTGCCGCCTGCCTGAAACTCGAATTATTTAGAGTATACATTAGCCGCGGAGTTCGTTGGCGCGGCGAAAGCGTCCCTGATAATCAAAGATCTTTTCGCGTATTTGCCAGAATTTTCCGTTTTTACGCGCGACGACAAAGTCGGGCGCACGTAATAATTTCTGTTGTGCAACGACGTCAGCGGCATTTTGCCAGCTAAACGGCGTTCCCGGTGCGCGTTGGTGAACGCGTAAGAACTGTTGCAGGAAAACGTGGCGTTGCGCGGTAGAATGCAGACGAAAACGTTCGCTCACTTCCGCACCGTCCTCATCGTGGTAGAGGATTTTCAGCCATTCTCCTTTTGCGTCTTGTCCCTGTTCAAAACTCATGCCACTACAGCGCAAAACCAGCGCATCTTTCAGCTTCAGCGCCGCTTTCAGCATGTCGTCGGGATCGACTAACACCTCGTCACACTGGTGACAGCGCCGCGCCGCGATATCATTCTCCGCTCCGCAGTGCGGACAAACTTTAAACCGAAACCGAAAATCACACTGTTGGCGTTGGCCACTTTCTGCTATTTCCCAACCCTGACAGCGGCGGCCATAGTGTTCGATGATATCGCCATCGGGAGTGGTTTTTCCCCAGAACAGATTGGCAAAACCACATTCAGGGCAGAAAACTTGCACTGGCTGGCTGCCAGCATGCGGTTTGCTGTTGCCGACTTCTGGCGTATAGAGATCGTGCGGGTTACCCGCGTAATCCAGTATCAGGCAGTCCGTTTTCCCCGGATACAAACGTAAACCACGCCCGATGATTTGCTGATACAGGCTGACCGACTCTGTCGGGCGGAGAATGGCAATAAGGTCGACATGCGGAGCGTCAAACCCGGTCGTTAGCACCGCCACGTTGACCAGATAGCGCAGCGACTGCTGTTTAAAGGCATCAATCAGCGCATCTCGCTCGGCTGCCGGCGTATCGGCACTGACGAGGGCGGCCTGACCAGCCGGTAACAATGCTGTAATTTCTTTGGCATGTTCGACGGTGGAAGCAAAAATCATCACGCCGCGCCGCGTTTGCGCATAATCGATGACCTGACTGATGATGTGTGGCGTAATGCGCTGCTGGCGTTTGAGTTCGAT
This sequence comes from Pectobacterium sp. IFB5596, assembly GCF_021432585.1. Classification (NCBI taxonomy): domain Bacteria; kingdom Pseudomonadati; phylum Pseudomonadota; class Gammaproteobacteria; order Enterobacterales; family Pectobacteriaceae; genus Pectobacterium; species Pectobacterium sp. IFB5596. The sequence continues at coordinate 201,888 of NZ_LXFY01000029.1, read as the reverse complement.
ATTTAGGTCAGCTTCGCTGAATAGCCCGCTGCTGCGGGCGACGAGCCGGCTAAAATCATATTGCACCACTGGCATATCCAACCGGTCAGGCGGCACCAGAAAGCCATGTTTGATCATATAGCGCAGCGGCAGCTCATAGATGCAGTCGCGGAACAAACACCGTTCGTCACCACGTATCATACCGTGATAGTGATACTGATATATCCAGCCTTTACCAAGCCGATAGGGCGTTGCGGTTAAGCCGAGTAACCGTAACTGCGGATTGGTTTTTTGCAGGTGCTGGATGATTTGCTGATATTGGCTGTTATCGTCGTCGCTGATGCGGTGGCATTCATCAATGATCAACAGTGAGAACGCATTATCAAACTGGTCGAGATTACGGGCAACGGACTGCACGCTGCCAAAGACCACTTTTCCCTGACTCTCTCGCTGTTGCAGCCCCGCCGCGAAGATATCTGCTTCCAAATCCCAGGCGCAGTATTTAGCGTGATTTTGCGCCACCAGTTCTTTGACGTGAGCGAGAACCAAAACACGGCCGCGTGCAAGCCGTGCCAGTTCGGCGATGACCAGGCTCTTCCCTGCGCCAGTAGGCAAAACGATAACAGCCGGTTGGGTATGGCGGCGAAAATAGTCGAGCGTGGCGGAAACAGCCTCACGCTGGTAAGGCCGTAATGTGAATGACATCGCTAGTGCTGGCAGATTTTACTGGCGCTGGTGGTGAACCCAGCATCCTGCGGGATAAACTTTCCGCGTTCAGACAGAAATTGCACCAACATTGAAGCCGTCATGTTTTCGGCGGAACAGGTATGAAAACGTGCTGCACTGCCGAAGCGGGCTTCTATAGTGCTAATTAACTGTTCGGTGGTAAATGATTCACCAGACGCGAGCATCATTTGCAAAACTTCATGACCATGAATAGATGACATAGTGTTGTCCTTAAAATGTAAGAAATTGTCCCTATTATGCCTGTTGATAATACCTAGTGCGAGGGATGCGCAGCCTGAATACGGGCTAAAAAGAGCGGTCCACAGACGGTGAATTGCAGGACGAGCGGGCAAAGCCTCGTTATACTATCCTCTCACAATTCAGGGCCTCACGATTTGAGTCAGGCAGTTATTTGAGATAGGTAGTCAGTGTTAATGCGATTGGACAAATTTTTATCCCAACAGTTGGAAATTAGCCGTTCACTGGTGGCGCGTGAGCTCCACGCACAGCGCGTTACCGTCGATGGTGAAGTGGTAAAAAGCGGCGCATTCAAGTTATCCCCGGAGCATAACGTTGAATTTGATGGAAACCCACTGAAACAGCAGAATGGCCCACGTTATTTCATGTTGAATAAGCCTCAAGGCTACGTTTGTTCAACGGACGATCCCGATCATCCGACCATTCTGTATTTTATGGATGTGCCCGTGGCGTACAAACTGCATGCGGCAGGGCGGCTGGATATCGATACCACGGGGTTGGTGCTGTTAACTGACGATGGTCAATGGTCGCATCGTATTACTTCGCCTAAACATGAGTGTGAAAAAACCTATCTGGTGACGCTGGAGCAGCCGCTGGCCGAGGATACTGCCGCACAATTTACGGCGGGCGTGCAGTTGCATAGCGAAAAGAATCTCACTAAGCCCGCTACGCTAGAGAAGATAACGGATCACGTCGTGCGGTTGACGATTAGTGAAGGCCGGTATCATCAGGTGAAAAGGATGTTTGCTGCGGTGGGGAATCGCGTTGTGGAACTGCATCGCGAGCGTATTGGCGGCATTTCTCTGGATAGTGAACTGGAACCGGGAGAATACCGCGAATTAAGTGCTGAAGAGGTAGCCAGCGTAAAATAAGCGTATTCAGAACGACCTTCTTTCTTATCTGGAGTTATTAGTGCAATTACGCCGACCTTCTCATCTCGGGCTGATTTTTATTCTTGGCCTGATTTCGATGCTAACGCCGTTAGCTATCGATATGTATTTACCGGCGTTGCCGACCATTGCTAACGAGTTTGGCGTGGGGGATGGGCATGTCCAAATGACGCTCAGCACCTATGTGCTGGGCTTTGCTATTGGTCAGATGTTTTACGGGCCGATGGCGGATAGCCTGGGACGTAAGCCTGTGATTCTCGGTGGCACGCTGGTTTTTGCGTTCGCTGGTGTAGCCTGTGCGCTGGCGCAAACGGTGGAGCAACTGATCTACATGCGTTTCCTGCATGGGGTTTCCGCCGCGGCGTCTGCGGTCGTTATTAATGCGCTGATGCGCGATATGTTCTCGCGGGATGATTTCTCCCGCATGATGTCATTCGTTGTGTTGGTGATGACCGTTGCCCCCTTAATCGCTCCGATTGTCGGTGGGTGGCTGTTGCTGTGGTTTAGCTGGCATTCCATTTTTTGGGCGATCTCTGGCGCGGCTTTTCTTGCATCAGCGCTGATCTTCTTTTTTATCAAAGAAACGTTACCGCCTGCGAAACAGCAGAAATTTCATCTCCGCACCACCATCGGGAATTTTGCCATCCTGTTTCGCCACAAGCGGGTATTTAGCTATATGGTGGCGAGTGGGCTGTCGTTTTGCGGCATGTTCTCTTTCCTGAGTGCCGGACCGTTTGTGTATATCAATCTGTATGGCGTTTCTCCTCAGAATTTTGGCTATTACTTTGCCCTGAACGTCGTTTTTCTGTTTGTAGTGACGCTGTTTAACAGCCGTAATGTTCGACGGTTGGGGGCTATGGCGATGTTCCGCACGGGGCTGGTCATTCAGTTTGCGATGGGGATATGGCTGGTGATTGTCTGCCTGTTCGACCTTGGCTTCTTACCGCTAGTGTTTGGTGTCGCGCTGTTTGTTGGCTGCATTGCGATGGTGGCGTCGAACGCGATGGCGGTCATTCTTGATGACTTCCCTCATATGGCAGGGACGGCATCATCGTTGGCTGGCACACTACGCTTTGGTCTTGGCGCGATCGTGGGGGTTATCCTCTCACTGGCTTCATTTAACAGCGCCTGGCCGATGGTGTTATCGATGGCACTTTGTTCTATCGGTGCATTTCTGCTGTATCTGTACGCACACCGTTCCGCTTCGTCCTGATTTTTCCCTTCTCTTCAGGTGCAGGTAAGGTATTCCTGCACCTGAATGTGTTCTTCTATTCTTGGTTTTCCTTCTGACGACGATAGTCTGGCATTCCCTTTTGTTTTGGTAATGTAAAATATTTGACCCAAAAGTGAACAAAGAAGCCAAAAAGGGTTGAGATATTAAGTGGAAAAGGTTACATATAGCCGGAAAAGAAGAGCAATTCGTGATCGGTTTGGCATTAATAGCGCTTGCAATCAGGCTTGTGAGCCACTAGCACGATATTTAAAACGTGTATTTGTTGTTTTTTTGTTCATCAAAAGTGGCGGGAAATGGTGTGAACACGCTACTATGATAAATATGTTACTATTTTGTGAATTATTACCTGAGGGAAACAGTAGTGGACGGTTTTCAACTTTCGGTAGTTCATCGTTTGCCGCAAAGTTATCGCTGGTTATCGGGTTTTACAGGTATCAATGTTGAACCGATTCCGCTGAGCGGCAGAGAAGAAGACAATAATCTGATTGGCCTCAAACTCTTGAGCCATGATGGCGATATCGCATGGGAAATTATGCGTCAGTTGAATCACTCCCTGTCTGAAATACAGGTGGAATGCGCCGTTCTGGAATGGGAAGGCGAACCCTGTTTGTTTTTACATCGTACCGATGAAAGTACTGCAATGTGCCGCTTGAAGAATGTCGGTGTTGCTATCGCGGAATCGGTATCGGCACAGTATCCTTTTTGAACCGCAGCGTCAGTAGTGGCGCTGCGGTTTTCTCTCGGTGCGCCGAGCATGGCGCGTAGTGCCTTGACAGGCGCTGTCTGTTGACTGTGGTGGTAAACAGACGACTTGGAGGTGCAAGTCCTCTACACACCCGGTAAGGGGAAGTGTTAGCTGAACGGCAAGGGTGTTCACCGTGAGGTGAAATCTGAAGGAAGCTGAAAGCAAAATGCGGGTCTGACGAACAGGAAGCGGTTTAGGCGGCACAGTGGGGTAAGGCGGCCGATATCGTCAACGCCCAATACTTACACGGAACGCTGTGACGTAGAGCCGACAGACATAGGCAGGAAGGTCACGCGAATTACCCCGGGAGCTCTGCCATTCTGCCACTGTGCTACCAATATCGAGAGGTGTTGGGAGGGAATGTCAGAAGTCAGCCGACGCCGTAGTAGTGCTCATTGACCAGGAGCACGAAGGGCTGAACAGGTTAACCGTAATTAGGACACGGATACTCGATGTCGATTAATGATGCACAAGGGCAGAACATTGCCGCCATCAGTCAGGGCTGCGGACAGAATCCGCGAGCGCAACGTAGTGGTGCTGAAATCGACACGGCGGTCAGTGGGCGAACGAAAGCGGAAGTGCCGTTGACAATCGAAACGGTGACAGAGAGAGCCAATATGATGCTGGCCTATCAGCGCGTGGTGGAAAACAAAGGTGCCGCAGGGGTAGATAATCTCAGCGTGTCAGCGTTAAAACCGTGGCTGAAAGAAAACTGGGCAAGCATCAAAAGTGCATTGATGACAGGACATTATCTGCCCCGCGCGATACGTAAAATGGACATCCCAAAGCCAGATGGCGGCGTGAGAACATTAGGTATCCCGACGGTAGCAGACAGACTTATCCAGCAAGCGATAGCGCAGAAACTGAGCGCAGTCGTCGACCCGACCTTCTCAAATTCCAGTTATGGCTTCCGCCCGGCCCGCAACGCATGGCAGGCAGTGCGTCAGGCACAAGCGTATATGCACAGCGGTAAACGCTGGGTAGTCGACATGGATTTGGAAAAGTTCTTCGACAGAGTAGAGCATGACATCGTCATGTCGCGGTTAGCGCGCCGCATCAAGGATATCCGGTTGTTGAAGTTAATCCGGCGCTACCTTGAAGCGGAAAGTGTCGACAGCAATAAAGAGAGAGTGAAACGTGAAAGAGGGATGCCGCAAGGCGGGCCTTTATCGCCGTTGCTGTCGAATATCTTGCTGGATGAGTTGGACAAAGAGCTGGAGCGACGTGGACACGCGTTCTGCCGATATGCAGACGACTGCAATATCTATGTAAGCAGTCGAAAAGCGGGTGAGCATCTTCTCAGGGATATGCGTGAGTATCTGACGAAAACGTTAGGACTGACGATAAACGAAAAGAAGAGTGCGGTGGCAAGACCGTGGGAACGTAAGTTCCTGGGGTACAGCGTGACAAGGCACAAATATGTTCGCTTAAAAGTGGCAGACAGTAGTGTAGCGAGGTTAAAGGAAAAGCTGCGCAGTCTGACGACAGGGCATAACTCGGCGTCAATCCAGAGTGTCATCAATAAACTGAAACCGCTCCTCAGAGGCTGGATAAGTTACTTCCGATACACCGGGGTGAAAGGGGTACTGGAGGAAATAGATAGCTGGATAAACAGGAAGTTGCGTTGTCTGCTGTGGCGGCAATGGAAGCGTCCAGGCACGCGAGCGAAGAAGTTAATGCAAGCGGGTTTAACGGAAGAAAGGGCGTGGCGTTCAGCGAGCAACCAACGAGGAGCATGGTGGAATGCGGGAGCGAGGCATATGAATCAAGCGATTAAAGTCTCGTGGCTAAGGAAGGCGGGCTTGCTATCACTACTCGAAGAACACAGGCAGTTCCAGAGTTAACCTGAACCGCCGTATACGGAACCGTACGTACGGTGGTGTGAGAGGACGGCGGGAGCGATCCCGCCTCCTACTCGATCTGGTTTCCGCTGTTTTTCTGCCACTCAGGATGAAAACTGTAGCAGCTCCCGCGTGTACTGTTCGGCAGGATGTGTGAACACCTGTTTACATTCGCCCTGTTCGACGACGTTGCCTTGTCGTAACACAATAACCTGATGGCATAGTGAGCGAATAACCTGCAAATCATGACTGATAAACAGGTAGGCGATTTTGTGCTTTTCCTGTAATGATTTCAGCAGCGCCAGAATTTGTGCCTGCACCGTCCTGTCTAGCGACGACGTCGGTTCATCGAGGATCAGCAGTTCCGGTTGCAGTATCAGTGCTCGAGCGATGGCGATGCGCTGACGTTGACCGCCGGAAAATTCCGAGGGATAGCGGTAGCGAGTGGTAGGGTCTAGCCCCACTTCCTGCATCACCGTGACTACGCGTTGTTCGCGTGCTTCTTTGCTCAATGTGTGATGGACGGTTAATCCCTCAGCAATAATTTGCTCCACATTCAGCCGCGGGTTCAGCGCGGAATTGGGGTCCTGAAAAACGACCTGAATCCGGTGACGAAAAGGCAGCATTTGCTTACGGGTGAGTCCCTGTAAGGGCTGGCCGTCAAACCAGATATCGCCGCGCGATTGAATCAGGCGCAGCAGCGCTAATCCGGTGGTGCTTTTTCCTGAACCGGATTCTCCCACCAGACCCAGACTTTCACCGCGTCGTAAGGCAAAGGTAATATTGTTAACGACTTGCTTTTCATCAACGGTACGGCGCAAAAGGCCACGTTTGATGGGAAACGAAACATGCAGTTTTTCCACCCGCAGAAGTGGTTCACCGTCATCTTCTATCGCAAGCGGCTCACCCGATGGTTCTGCGTCCAGTAATTGGCGCGTGTAAGGATGCTGAGGCGCGCTGAAAAGCAGCTGACAGCTGTTGTGCTCCACCGCCTGACCTGCTTTCATCACCGAGACATTATCAGCCAACTTACGGACGATATTCAGGTCGTGGGTGATGAAGAATAAACTCATCCCCAGTTCCTGCTTCAGCTCGTTCAGCAATTTCAATATTTGCGCCTGAACGGTAACGTCTAACGCCGTTGTGGGCTCATCGGCAATCAGTAAATCGGGCTGGGTCAGTAGCGCCATCGCTATCATGACGCGCTGGCGTTCCCCGCCGGAAAGCTGATGCGGGAAATCATTCAACCGGCTTTTCGCCTGACGGATGCCCACGCGATCCAGGCAGGAGATGACCTCGCTGCGGGCTGCCTCGGTGCGCATTCCCCGGTGTAACGCAAGCACTTCGATCAGCTGCTTCTCAATACTTTGCAGGGGGTTAAGCGATACCATCGGTTCCTGAAAGATCATTGCGATCCGATTACCGCGTATTTGACGCAGGGTTTTTTCATCGGCATGTAGCAGTGATTGTCCTGCGAAACGGATATCCCCTTGCGGATAAACCACGGGGGGAGAGGGGAGCAAACGCAAAACCGACAGTGCCGTGACGCTTTTCCCCGAACCTGATTCACCGACCAGCGCCAGCGTCTCACCCGCGTTCACCGACAGTGAAAGCTGGTCGACAACGCGCTGCTCCTGCTCGCCTTTGCGGAAGGCAATGCTGAGATTATCTATCTGCAATAAAGGTGAACTGGACATATTAATGCGCCTTGCTGGGGTCAAAGGCGTCGCGTACCGCTTCGCCGATAAAAATGAGTAAGGAAAGCACGATGGAAAGCACCATAAATACGGTAATACCTAGCCACGGCGCCTGGAGGTTATTTTTTCCTTCCAGCAATAAGGTACCTAGTGATGGTGAACCCATCGGCAGACCAAAACCGAGAAAATCCAGTGACGTCAATGTGGTAATCGATCCGCAGAGAATAAAGGGAAGGTAGGTCAGCGTCGCGACCATCGCATTTGGTAGCATACAGCGGAACATAATGGCGCGGTCGCTGACGCCCATTGCCTGCGCGGCGCGAATATAGTCAAAGTTTCGCGTACGTAGAAACTCTGCTCTTACTACACCAACCAGACTCATCCAGCCGAACAGTACGGTAATGCCTAATAGCCACCAGAAGTCCGGTTGGATAACGCTGGACAGCAGGATGATGAGAAACAGCGTCGGCATACCGGACCAGACTTCGATAAAGCGCTGGCCCCATAGGTCGAGGCGTCCGCCGTAATACCCCTGTGTTGCCCCGACAATAATGCCAATCACGCTGGACAGGATCGTCAGCGCCAGGCCGAACAGCAGTGAAATGCGGAAGCCATACAGTACCTGTGCGACCACGTCTTTACCCTGACTGTCTGTTCCCAGCCAGTTCTGCCACGAGGGGGCGGACGGGAAAGAGGCGGTAGTCGCGTAGTTTATGGTGTCGTAGCTGTAGCGAATCAGTGGCCAGATGGCCCAACCGTGGTTGCTGATACGCTCTGCGATATAAGGATCGCGGAAATCAGCGGTGGTATCTAACTGCCCACCGAATGTTCTCTCGCTGTGGTCAATGAGCACTGGCGTATAGAGCTGGCCGTCATATTTCGCCAGCAGCGGTTTATCATTGGCGATCAGTTCGGAAAACAAACTGAGAATAAACAGCACCATGAAAATCCACAGCGACCAGTAACCACGACGATTACTTTTAAAACGCGCCCAGCGCGCCTGATTAATCGGGCTTAAGCGGCTCATTGGCGTCCCTCAAAATCGATACGCGGGTCCACCAGCGTATAGGTTATGTCGCTGATGATATTCAGTAATAAGCCGATCAGCGTGAAGATATACAGCGTGCCGAACATGACGGGATAATCACGTTGCAGCGTTGCGTCATAGCCCAACAGACCCAACCCGTTGAGAGAGAACATCACCTCAATCAACAGTGAGCCGGTGAAAAACATGCTGATAAAGGTGGCAGGGAAGCCTGCAATCACCAGCAGCATGGCATTACGGAATACGTGGCGGTAGAGAATGCTCTTTTCATCCAGCCCTTTAGCGCGCGCGGTAACAACGTACTGCTTACGAATCTCATCCATAAAGGAGTTCTTGGTGAGCATCGTTAGCGTGGCGAAACCGCCAATCACGGAAGCCAGAACCGGTAGCGCGATATGCCACAAATAGTCAGTAATCTTGCTATACCACGGCAAGGTATCAAAATTGCTGGAGACCAATCCTCGAAGTGGGAACCAGTCCAGATAACTGCCGCCTGCGAACAGCACAATCAAAATGATTGCAAACAAAAATGCCGGAATCGCATAGCCAATAATGATGAGCGTGCTGCTCCAGGTATCGAACGGTGTCCCGTTCTTCACCGCCTTTTTGATGCCAAGTGGAATGGAAATCAGATAGACGATCAGCGTACTCCACAGTCCCAGCGTAATCGAAACCGGCATGCTCTCCTTGATGAGCTGCATCACCGAAGAGCCGCGGAACAGGCTGTCACCGAAGTCAAAACGAACATAGTCCCACAGCAGTTTAAAATAGCGCTCATGGATCGGTTTATCGAAGCCATAGCGCTTGGTGATTTCCTCGATGACTTCTGGGTCAAGCCCGCGAGAGCCTCTATAAACGTTCTCGATATTGGGGGCACCGCCGGTGCCAGCGCGTGCCATGCCGGCATCCATTCCACTATTGGCGGTATAGCCACTGCCATGCCCCATTTCGATCGCGGCGATGGCCTGATCGACCGGACCACCGGGGGCAATTTGTACAATGAAGAAGTTAATCGTAATAATCGCCCATAGGGTTGGGATGACCAGCAAGAGGCGGCGTAACAGATACGTTCCCATTTTGATTCCTTAACGTCGCTCTGCGGGCAGCGTGGCTGCCTGTTTGGTATCGAACCACCAGCCATCAAAACCCAGCGAATAGGCTGGGCGTACCGCAGGCATGGCAAATTTGTTCCAATAGGCGAAGCGGTCATGGTTGGAATACCACATCGGAATCATAAACTGATTCCAGGTTAATACCCTGTCCAGTGCACGGCCTAATGATAGCAGGGGGACTTTTTGCCCTTGATGCTTAACGATGTTTTCAATGAGCGAATCAATCGCGGGATCGCTAACGCCAGGTCTGTTGTAGGTTGAATTGATGTACTGTGAGCTCCAATACACTTGCAGATTGTCATTGGGGTAGAGGGACGCAGGGTACACCATAGCCGTCATGTCGAAATCTCGCTTGCGGATACGATTATTGAACTGCGTACTGTCGATGTTGCGCACGTTCATGGTAATGCCCAGTTTTTTCAGACTTTGCTGGAAAGGCAGGACATACTGCGAGTTACCTGCACTGGGTAGCAACAGTTCAAACGTAAATGGCCTTCCAGTTTGGCGATTGACCAGCTTTTGATCTTTCAATTCCCAACCGGCTTCTTCCAGTAGTTTGAGCGCCTTAAGCCAGTTTTGTCGGTCATAGCCGCTGCCATCGGAGGAGGGCGGTTGATAGCTGGGGCCGAAGACTTCTGCGGGCACTTTGTCTTTGAGTGGCGTCAGCCAGGCCAATTCCTCGGTGCCAGGTTCACCTTTAGCGGCATATTCGGTGTTTTGGAAATAACTGTCGGCACGCTGATAGGTGTTGTAATACAGCGCCTTGTTCATCCAATTGAAATCAAATGCCAGCGCTAATGCCTGACGTACACGGCGATCCTGAAACAGCGGTCGCTGGATATTGAATGTCAGCCAACGCGTATCCTGAGCGGATTGATTGGCCTGATCCTGTTTGATGATATAGCCACGCGCAAAATTGCCGCCTTGATATTGGGCTGCCCAGTTTTTTGGCGATCCTTCCTCACGCAGATCGAAGGCACCCGCTTTAAAGGCCTCCAGCGCGACGCTGTCATCCAAATAATAGTCGTAGCGAATTTTATCGAAATTGTACTGGCCTTTATTGACCGGTAGATCGGCACCCCAGTAGTCTTTTACGCGTGAATAGGTGACATATTGCCCCGTTCGATAGGCGGTGATGCGGTAAGGACCACTAGCCGGAGGCGGATATGAGAGTGGTTCGTTGAATTTGTGATGCTTCCAGAACTTCTCCGGCATGATGGGGAGCGTCAGCAGACTGAACATGCGGTTTTTTTCGGGCACGGGGAAATCGAAGCGTACGGTCAGCGGTGCAACGGCCTTGGCGGTAACATCTTTAAAATAGATGCGGAATTGCGGCACGCCCTGCGTCATAAACATGTTGTAAGTGAACGCCACGTCAGCGGCGGTGATCGGTGAGCCGTCATGAAAGCGGGCGTTGGGATTCATTTCTATTTCAATCCAGCGGAAATCCGCCGGATGGCGTGTTGTCAGCGCGACTAACGGATAATAGCTGCCGGGCTCGTCATCAGAAGACGTAAAGAGCGAATCGTAGAGTCGTTCCGTACGTGCTGCCGCCACGCCACGTAGCGCGAAACGGTTGAAATTATCAAAGGTACCTAGCGCACTGAGAGTAATGCTGCCGCCTTTGGGGGCATCAGGATTGACATAATCAAAATGGCTGAAACTCTCGCCATATTTGGGTTCACCCAAAAGTGCGAAGCGAGTGCTGTTTTCAATCGTTTCGGCATGCAGCCCAAAATGGGCTGTGCAAAGCAATACGGCAGCGATAACGCGTTTTAACATCTGACGGCAATCTCCTGCGAGTGGACGTTATCTGATTAGGCATCTGATGTAGATATGCCATATCGTAATGTCGATGATGCCAATTTTATCGGCATAAAGTTCTTGAAATAATTAACATTCCCATTGGGACGTTGCGTGTTTTCTTTTTATCATGAAATCAGGTAATAAACCTACCTTAATCACGACTCGTTAATGTTTCAGGTTGTTGAGTCAGTCATATTTTGTGCAGTATGCCGAAGGGGGCGGGGTGATATGCGAGGGGGTAGGGATAAAAAAACGCCGCTTAGATGCTAAGCGGCGTTAGTGTCGTCTCGTTTCGTTGGCTAATAACAGCACAATACCACAGCAAGGGACAGGTATTGTTTAGCTGGTTTTTCCTTTACTCAGAACACGGCGTCCTTCTTGATAACGCTTATTCCAGTAGTCTTCCGTCATTTTGGAGATGATGACGCCACTGCTGGTGGAGGCGTGGACGAACTGATCGTTACCGAGATAAATGCCAACGTGGCGTCCGGTTGAACCCGCACGGAACAGAACAAGATCGCCAACGCGCAGTTTGTTGCGCTGAATTTGCTGGCCCATCTCTTGTTGTTCATAAGTTGAACGCGGTAGATCCATACCAAACTGTTCGCGGAAAGTGCGCTGAACGAAAGCTGAGCAGTCAATGCCACGGCGACTATCACCACCTAAACGGTAACGAACACCTTTCCAACTGGCATATTGGTTAAGTAATTTGGACTTGACGTCCACGTTACGAACCAGTGCTTCAAATTCATCCTGAGAGGCTTGCAGTAAAAGACCATCTTTATCATTAACTGCATGCATATCAGTTTGAGCTTTATGGTTGTATGCACTATTACTTCCACATGCGGAGAGCATCATTGCTACCGCGACGGCAGGCACTGCCCGCCAGATATATCTCAGAATCGGTTGAGACTTGACCATTATTGTTATGTTCCCTTGCTGTCCTTAACGATAAAAATCGCTATGTAGTATCCCCATTTCTCAGGGGTATAAATGCCAAACGAAAACGAGACTCAGACTAAATCAGAGTTTCTTCTTAGCCAAACACTCATCAGCGAAAGTGTGCCAGAATGCACATTATTTCTCTTGCTGCGGGTAGTTCAGTGTGCGCTAAAAAGCAAACTTGAACGAGACTACCGCAACAGCAGGAGGATTGCGAGAAGTTTTAACTAATTTATTTATAAGATTTAATGATGTATTCAGCTAAAAAATGTCGATGTAAAAAATCTGAAATCATCTGAATTTATACTGTCGATTTTTTAGGTAATAGCCGGTTTAACAGGGCAATAGCCGCATCGCTTGCTGGTGTTAATAACCACCAGCTTAGGCCAACCAGAACAACCGAGAGCGAACCAACAGCAATATCGGTAAACCAATGTGCACCGATCATGATGCGAGGTAATGAAAAAACCACCATGATGGTCAGGCCGATAGCGAAAGCGGTGCGGGTAAAATAGCGCAGCATAAAGGCAGCAAAGATCATCAACATCATACCGTGGTCGCCGGGGAAACTGTCCGATGAAGCGTCTTTGGTCGGAATGCCCGTTAAGTCTGAAACGCGGTTGATGTCGCTAAAATAGAGCGTCGGGCTGGCATGTTGAACGGGGAGCAGATGTCCTGCCTGATTCAGTACCACGGCGGTTAACAGCATGATGAAGCCGATGATCAACAAACGGCGACGTTCAACGGGCGTGGCTTTCACATAAAACGATAAATACAGCAATCCCATCGCAATGAGTGCACAGCCATCAAAGGCGCGATTATTGGTAATAGCAACCAAATGTAAAAATGTCGGACTATCAACCAAAAGACGATTGAAATAGAAAAATATATGGCTGTCGAGCGTGAGCCAAAAACCATGGTTTTCTGGTAAATACCAGGATAAAAACAGACCAATGCCCAAAACATTGAGCACTAAAATAGAAGAAAGACGAGCAAATGACATAAGGCAAAACATCCAAACAAAGACGAAAAAACTCTAGTTTAGTCCACGTTAGCTAAACGAGCCTTTAACAGTGAGGCTTGTAACGTATTCCATTCTGCTGGTGTTTCATTGATGATTTCGATTCGGCTATCAATCGGTGCCGTCGATCGGGTTTCTATATGAAGGTCGTGTCCCTGACGGTTGACGACGAGCGTCCCTTCTTTTATACGCATTACCCCTTTAACCCGGCTCACGGGGGAAAGACGAACCCAGTCCAGCAGGGCGGCGGTGTCAAAAGCGGTTTCAGATTCGAATATCCAACCGCAGGCGTGATAACCCTGTCCCTGATTGAGAGAACGCCGCCAGGATTGACCCTCTGGTAGCTTCAGCGCGGCCAAACCATTTGTGGGCTTATGCGCATGGTGGTGGGTGCCATCAGGCAGTTCGCGCAAGTTGTGTCGCGCTTGATCGAGCTGCTGCCGGTCAACGTTTCCCTGGCTCACTTCGATAACGTGTCGACCATCGCCACTTGCCTGTTGCCACTGCTGTAATGCTGCCAGATCGTCGGCGGTATAAGTGTCACGCTTGTTAGCGATAATCATGTCAGCGGCAGCGAGCTGATCGCGAAAATTTTCATTTTCCGTGTAGCGCGTGTCGCTTAATTGACGCGCATCCAGCAGACACAGCGTAGCCTGCAACGTCAGCCAGGGCTGATAGGTATCACTCGTCAGCAAGGAGAGAATTTGTTTCGGATGACCAAGCCCGGTGGGTTCGATAAGCAGCCGATGAGGTTTTTTCTGTTGCAGCAGCATATTCAGGCCAACTTGCATCGGCAAACCATTTACGCAGCACATACAGCCACCGGGGATCTCTTTCAGAACCGCACCGCTATCTGCCAGTAGTGCACCGTCAATACCGACTTCGCCGAATTCATTGACCAGTACTGCCCACACTTCGTCTTCAGGCTTTTGCGACAGAAGATGACGAATCGTGGTGGTTTTTCCACTACCGAGAAACCCGGTGATCAAATTGACTTTCGTTAGCATGGCAGGCTCCTATGCGGGGGAGAGTTGACGTGTGCCGGATAGATCATCCGGCGACAAGTATTGTGCGGGAAGCACAAGGTAGAATGTTAGTCAGCGCGACCCATATAGCGACGTTCTGGAATGTGAATACGGATTTTTTCACCCGCGCTCAGGTATTCTGGAACAGGGATGACCAAGCCGGTACTCATGGTGGCGGGTTTGTTGCGTGAGCTGGCGGAGGCGCCTTTAATGCCTGGTGCCGTCTCGATGATTTCCAGATCTACCGTTTGTGGCAGTTCCAGTGCAATGATTTGACCATCCCAGCTCAATACCTGAATCCCCGGCATACCGCCGTCAGGGATAAACAGCAGTTCTTCTTCTATTTGATCTTTCTTGAAGAGGTAAGGAGTGTAGTCTTCATCATCCATAAAGACGTATTCATCACCGTCGATATAAGAGAAGGTCACCGTGCGGCGTGTCAGCGTGATGGTGTCGATAATATCATCGCCTTTAAAACGTTCTTCCACTTTCAAACCCGTGCGGACGTCAGAAAAACGCATTTTATACAATGTACTGGCACCGCGGGCGCTGGGGCTCTGGACGTCGATGTCCTTCACCAGCAATAACTTGTCGTTATAGTTAACGACCATACCGCGTTTGATTTCGTTCGCTCTTGCCATAAAAATTACCTGCTATAAGGAGTGTGATTTTTGTGGCGACACGTTACTCGCGCCGAAGAGTTCAGGCAAGTATATACTCGTCATCCTTCAAATTTCATGTACGTTGGCTACGTTCACTCACCCGAATCACTTACTTGTGTAAGCTCATCGGGATTAAATGAGAGACATCCTGTCTCTCACCGGAGGCCAGCCGTTGGCTGGTCAAATTCGTTCCCGACGAATTTGTCCCTCACTTGCCGCCTGCCTGAAATTCGAATTATTTAGAGTATAAGGAAAGAAGGGCTGATATTGGTTTTTTGCTATCGGACTGCTATTGTGGCGAGCTCTATCCCTTGTCAGCCCACCGGAGAGCTTGCTGATGGACTGTCGCCCCCATTGCGGTGCCTGTTGTACCGCGCCATCGATTTCAACACCCATGCCGGGGCTGCCGCAGGGCAAGCCAGCCAACACGCCCTGTATTCATCTTGATGAGGCGATGCGTTGCGGATTGTTTCATTCACCGCTGCGACCCGCGGTTTGCGCAGGGCTAAAACCGCGGGTAGATATGTGTTTCAGCCATCGCGATGAGGCCATGATTTACCTGCTCAGGCTGGAAGCCGATACCGCACCCTAACTTGTGGTGGTCAGACATCCTTGATGCGCCACATACAATAGATAGAGCCGACGATCATCAGCAGTGCGAAGAAGAACACGGCATGATAGCTCCAGATTTCAGCAACGATCCCGGCCAGCGAACCGGAGATGATCCAGCCAACGCGCGTGGTATTGGTAAACAGCGTCGTCGCCGCACCGGCCTGTCCAGGCATTAAATCCTGAAAATAGAGCATACCGATTCCGGCCAAAATACCGATGAAAACGGCGTTCAGCACCTGCAATGCCAGCAGCGCGATTTCACCATTCAGAAACAGTAGGCCGCCGAAGAACAGTAAACCTGAGGCGACGGCAAGCCGCATCAGGAATCGCTTTCCGAAGCGTTTGGCAACGTAGCCTGCAATCAGCATCACCGGAATTTCCAGACCAGCGGCAACGCCCATCATGATACCCGCCAGCTTTTCCGGTAGATGCAGTTCATGCACCAGATACAGTGGCATATTAATGAGGTAAATCCCGTTGCAGGTCCACATCAAGGTGCATGCAACGAACAACAAGAGCGTGTCGCGGCGGTTGCGACGCGGTGATTCCAGTGTGGAGGTGGTTTTTTCCACCGCTTTGGGCATGGAAGGCAAAAAGAATTTGACCAGAATACCGCACAAGACAAAGACAACGGCGGCAGTCAGATACATCGTCGTGAAGCCGAATCCGAGTGCCAGCGCAAAGGCGATAGGCGGGCCAACAACCCAGGCGAGCGAAATTTGGGCGCGAAGGATTGAGCTAAACATCGCTGCTTCACGACCGGTTTTATCCGCGTGCTCGCGCGCCAGCGCAAAAAGTTGCGGGTTTGCCGTCGATCCAAAACTGCTCAATAAGACGCCGATAAAGAGCAGAATAAAGTAGTTACGGTTCCACGCAAACAGCATGCAGGCCAGAGCCCCCAGTAGGCAGCAGACGAAGATCAGCGATTTGCGATCGCCTTGACGATCCGAGCGCGTTGCCAGTATTTGGCTGACGATAATGCCGATAACCGCACTACCGGTATAAAACATGCCAACAAGGAAAGGACGTGCCTGTACTTCACTGGAAAGAAAAAGGCTGAGCGTGGGAAGTTGCAGAGCTCCGGCCGTTCCAGTCAGAAAGGCGATAACCAAAAATGCTGACGATGTCAGGTCAAGCGGACGTCGTGTAGTGTTTGCAGGAGTGAACATAAATTGATAGCGCTTGGAAAATAGGCAGAGACTGTCGAGCGCGACAGTCTACTCGCGTTTATAATGAAACCGAAATCTTGTTTCATTATTTTTCTTCAGCACGGCTTCAGCCATTTAATGATTTTTGTTGGCAGGCAGCGCGCCATCCACGTTAAAATGTGCGTTATGTCAAAATTTTGTTACGTCAGCAGCGTAGAAAGCTTGCATAAATGTCGTAATAGAATGAGACTTTTGAAACGTTTCAGCGGAGTTTTTTTTGAAACGCCCTAATAATCGACACATTTTTTTCTCATAAAAGCTGAAACGATTCAACTTTCAGCAAGAGAGGAGAGCCATGTTCCAGTTGTCACAGCAAGATATTCATTTGGGTGCAGCGGCCAGTAACAAGCAGGAAGCTATCCAGCTTGTTGCTTCAGCACTGACTGATGCCGGGTGCGTTAACGCAGGGTATGTCGACGGCATGCTACAGCGTGAACAGCAAACATCGACCTATTTGGGAAGCGGCATTGCTATCCCGCACGGCACCACTGATACCCGCGATCTGGTATTGAAGACCGGGGTTCAAGTATTCCAGTTTCCTCAGGGTATTGCCTGGGGTGAAGATCAAACCGCCTATGTGGTGTTGGGTATTGCGGCTCGCTCTGATGAACATCTGGCGTTGCTGCGCCAATTGACTCACGTCCTGAGCGACGACCGCGTAGCGGCACGTCTGGCAAGCACCACATCAGCAGAAGAACTGCGTAGCCTGCTGATGGGTGAGCAGCAGTTGGCGGAGTTCCGCTTTGACACCTCGCTGATTGCGCTGGATGTGGCGACCGATAATCTGTTGACGCTTCAGGCGCTGAACGCCGGTCGCCTTCAGCAGGTTGGTGCCGCAGACGCCAGTTTTGTCAGCACTACCGTCAGCAATAAACCGCTGAATCTGGGACAAGGTGTGTGGTTCAGCGATAGCGCTGTCGGTAACCTCAGCAGCGCGGCTGCGGTGGCACGTCCGGCTGCGCCTTTCAGCGTTGACGGTGAAAACGTGGCTTTGTTGGTCACGGTTGCGGCGGCTGACGATCAGGCTTTTGCGCCTATTGATTACCTGAGCAACTTGCTGATTGCGCAAAAAGCGGAACGTCTGCTGACGGCTGATGCCCCGACGCTGCTGGCACTTTTGACCAGCGACGTACCGGAAGAAAGCGAAGTGCTGACGGCCGAATTTACCATTCGTAACGAACACGGTCTGCACGCTCGTCCGGGCACCATGCTGGTGAACGTGATCAAACAGTTCACCAGTGAGATTACGGTGACCAATCTGGATGGCACAGGCAAACCGGCAAATGGCCGCAGCCTGATGAAAGTGGTCGCGCTGGGCGTGAAGAAAGGTCACAAACTGCGTTTCACCGCCAGCGGTAGCGATGCGGAGCAAGCACTGGCCGCTATCGGCGACGCGATTACGTCCGGTTTGGGCGAGGGGGCAGCATGAGCAGGAGAGTAGCCACAATCACCCTGAATCCAGCTTACGATCTGGTTGGCTATTGCCCAGAAGTTGAGAAAGGCGAAGTCAATTTGGTTCAGACAGCGGGTCTGCACGCCGCAGGTAAAGGTATCAACGTTGCCAAGGTGCTGAAAGATCTCGGGATTGATGTCACGGTAGGTGGCTTTCTGGGTAAAGACAATCAGGATGGTTTTCAGCAATTGTTCAGCGAGCTGGGCATTGCCAACCGTTTCCAGGTTGTGCCAGGACGTACGCGTATTAATGTCAAATTAACCGAAAAAGATGGCGACGTAACCGACTTCAACTTTTCCGGTTTTGAAGTGACACAGCAAGACTGGCAGCGTTTCGTCAATGATTCGCTGAGCTGGCTGGGACAGTTCGACATGGTCGCGGTGAGCGGCAGTTTACCTGCTGGTGTCGATCCTGATGCCTTTACCGACTGGATGTCTCGCCTGCGCACGCAGTGTCCTTGCATTATTTTCGACAGCAGCCGTGAAGCGCTGGTGGCGGGACTGAAGGCCTCTCCTTGGTTGGTGAAACCAAACCGCCGGGAGCTGGAAATATGGGCTGGGCGTAAATTACCTACGCTGGCTGATGTGGTGGATGCCGCTCACGCGCTACGTGAACAGGGTATCGCGCACGTTGTGATCTCACTGGGCGCGGAAGGTGCACTGTGGGTGAATGCATCTGGCGCGTGGCGGGCCTTACCACCTGCCTGTGATGTGGTAAGTACGGTAGGGGCGGGCGACTCCATGGTTGGGGGGTTGATTTATGGCTTATTAATGCGTGAGTCCAGTGAGCACACTCTGCGTTTGGCTACGGCGGTTTCGGCTCTGGCCGTCAGCCAAAGTAATGTAGGTATTACCGATCGTCCTCAGTTGGCCGCGATGATGGCGCGTGTCGACCTGAAACCCTTTAACTGATACAGCAGGAGACAAACAATGAAAACGCTGCTGATTTTGGATAAATCACTGGGCCTGGCGAGAAGCCAACTGGTGAAGAACCTACTCGGCGCTGCCGCTGCGAAAGCAGGGGTGACGTTTACAGAACACGCTAACGACGCACAACTGGCGATCGTTCTGGGTGCATCCGCTGCGGCGGACAGTGCTCTGAATGGCAAGCAGGTTTATGTCGGTGATATCGAACTGGCTGTTTCGCAGCCGGAAGCCTTTTTAGCGAAAGCACAGGCTGAAGCCACGGTCTATCAGGCCGCTGCGTCAGCTCCTGTTCAGCAGCCCGAAGCTGCCAAGCGTATTGTGGCGATAACGGCGTGCCCGACGGGCGTTGCGCACACGTTTATGGCGGCAGAAGCGATTGAAAGCGAAGCCAAAAAACGCGGCTGGTGGGTTAAAGTGGAAACGCGCGGCTCTGTTGGCGCAGGTAACGCGATTACCCCAGAAGAAGTGGAGCAGGCCGATCTGGTGATTGTTGCCGCTGATATTGAAGTCGATCTGGCGAAGTTTGCTGGTAAGAAGATGTATCGCACCTCGACGGGGCTGGCACTGAAAAAGACGGCGCAAGAGTTAGACAAGGCGCAGGCTGAAGCCAAAGTGTATCAGCCATCCGGGCAAGCAAGCGCGGCAAGCGCGAGCGAGTCTGGTCAGAAAGGCGGGGCAGGCCCGTATCGTCACCTGTTGACCGGCGTGTCTTACATGCTGCCGATGGTGGTAGCGGGTGGTTTGTGTATCGCACTGTCGTTTGTCTTTGGTATTGAAGCGTTTAAACAGGAAGGTACGCTGGCAGCGGCGCTGATGAAGATCGGCGGCGGTTCTGCCTTTGCGCTGATGGTACCGGTGCTGGCGGGTTATATCGCTTTCTCCATTGCGGATCGTCCGGGGTTAACGCCGGGTCTGGTTGGCGGGATGTTGGCTGTCAGTACAGGTGCGGGCTTCCTTGGCGGGATTATTGCCGGTTTCCTGGCGGGTTATATTGCCAGAGCGATCAACAATAAACTGATTCTGCCGCAAAGTTTGACGGCGCTAAAACCGATCCTGATCATTCCGCTGTTTGCTACGTTGATCACCGGCCTTATCATGATTTACGTTGTTGGTACGCCAGTGGCGAAAATCCTGACTGGCCTGACAGGCTGGCTGCAATCCATGGGCACGGCGAATGCGGTGATTCTGGGTGCAATTCTGGGCGCGATGATGTGTACGGATATGGGCGGCCCGGTTAACAAAGTTGCTTATGTGTTCGGTACTACCTTGCTCAGTAGCCAGATTTACGCGCCGATGGCCGCCGTCATGGCTGCGGGTATGGTGCCACCGCTGGCGATGGGTCTGGCAACCGTACTGGCAAGCAAGAAATTTAACCCGACCGAGCGTGAAGGGGGCAAAGCGGCCTTTGTACTGGGCCTGTGCTTTATCTCCGAAGGGGCAATTCCTTACGCGGCGCGTGATCCAATGCGCGTTCTTCCTTGCTGCATCATCGGTGGGGCACTGACTGGTGCATTGTCAATGGCGGTTGGGGCTAAGTTAATGGCACCACACGGTGGTTTGTTCGTGCTGTTGATTCCTGGCGCGATTACCCCGGTTATCGGCTACCTGTTAGCGATCATTGCGGGTACTGTCGTCGCAGGCGTGCTGTACGCACTGCTGAAACGCTCTGATGAACAACTGGCGAAAGTTGCGTAAGTTTGAGCATCGTCGTGAATCAAAAGTAATGCCATAACACAAGGATGTGGATGAGATAGCGCCAGTTGGTATTCACCAACTGGCGCTTTTTTTAGCACTGGGCTTCAGACTTGAGCCAGGCGATTTCGTCGGCCCAGATATCGGGGTTGACCGTTTCCAGAATCATCGGGATACCATCAAAACGGGGATCTTTCATGATGTAGCTGAAGGCGGTTTTGCCGATATTGCCTTCTCCCAGGCTATGGTGTCGGTCAACCCGGCTGCCGAACGCGCTTTTCGCATCGTTCAAATGCATTCCGCGCAGATAGCGAAACCCAACAATACGGTCAAACTCAGCAAAGGTCGCTGCACAATCTGCCTCTGTCCGCAGATCGTAGCCGCCAGCGAAGGCGTGACAGGTATCGATACAGACGCCGACGCGGCTTTTATCTTCTACGCTATCGATGATGGCTGCCAGATGTTCAAAGCGAAAACCCAAATTGCTGCCTTGCCCGGCAGTATTCTCAATCACCGCGGTAACGCCGTCCGTTTCCGCCAGCGCGATATTAATGGACTCGGCAATACGTGCCAGACAGTCCGCTTCCTCAATCTGTTTCAGATGGCTACCGGGGTGAAAATTCAGCAGGCTTAGCCCAAGCTGTTGGCAGCGCGACATTTCATCAATAAACGCGATACGTGATTTCTCCAGCGCTTCGCTGTCCGGATGACCCAGATTAATCAGATAACTGTCGTGGGGCAGAATCTGTGCCGATGTATAGGCGTACTGTTCACACGCGGCTTTAAAACGGTCAATGACCTCTGTGCTGAGTGCCGCAGCCTGCCATTGGCGCTGATTCTTGGTAAATAAAGCGAAAGCCGTCGCCTTTATTTCATGTGCGCGAATCACGGCCTGATCGACACCACCTGCTGCGCTAACGTGCGCCCCGATGTATTTCATATTGGTCTCCTCTGATTACGGAGACATTATGGCATCGTCATGCATACCCGTCATACTTCAAGTTGCATGTGCGTTGGCTGCGCTCACTCACCCGAATCACTTACCTGAGTAAGCTCATCGGGATTCCCTCACTTGCCGCCTTCCTGAAACTCGAATTATTTAGGGTATAGGCTAATCAGATGTTAACAGGGAAATAATTTATCGTTAGCTGAATACATGCGCGAAGAACAGATTGATTCCCGCTCCACCGATCACCAGCCAGATAAACACGATGAGGGCCAGCAGCAGCGGTTTTACGCCCGCCTGACGGATGGCGCTAAATCGGGTTGTCAGGCCCAACGCAACCATCGCCATGGTTAGCAGCACATTATCGAGTTGAACTAAATGGGCGACGAGCGTTGGAGGAAGTAGTTGGAAAGAATTGAAACCAGCTACGGCGATAAACCCCAGCGCAAACCACGGGAACATCAGTGGCATGTTCTTTTCTACATCACTTTTTGGTGTCGCTTTCTTCAGGTACAACCCAAGAATGAGAAGGAAAGGGGCCAGCATCATCACGCGCAGCATCTTGCTGATGACAGCGATGCTTTCCGTTGCGCTATCGACGGCATGTCCTGCGGCAACGGCCTGAGCGACTTCATGTATCGTGGAACCAAAGTACA
This sequence comes from Pectobacterium sp. IFB5596, assembly GCF_021432585.1. Lineage (NCBI taxonomy): Bacteria > Pseudomonadati > Pseudomonadota > Gammaproteobacteria > Enterobacterales > Pectobacteriaceae > Pectobacterium > Pectobacterium sp. IFB5596. The sequence continues at coordinate 179,412 of NZ_LXFY01000029.1, read as the reverse complement.
GCCCGACGATTTGCGGTGTGACCGCAATCCAGTGATGTTCGAGGTTGAGCCGATAGAGCCACGGATACAAAAACATGGCTGTCGTACCAAAAATTACCACGGTGGAAACCGCGACGGCAATCGCATTGCTGGACGCTTTGACTACTGGAGCTGTCGCCATGATCGCCGCCGCACCACAGATACTGCTGCCCGCACCGATGAGAATCACGGTTTCATTGTCGAGCTTCAGCCAGCGCTTTCCTATCCAACAGGCGAGCAAAAATGTCAGCGTGACCACGCTGAGATCGACTGCAATGCCCGTAAAGCCCACGGCAGCAACCTGCTGCAAGCTGAGACGAAAACCATAAAGTATGATACCCCAGCGCAGTAAATGCTGTTTGGCCCACTGCACGCCCGGATCGCACAGAGGATGACGCTGCGGATAAACGCTATTCCCCAGCACGATCCCGGTCAGGATGGCCAGTGTCAGCGAACCGGGTCCCCAGTGGGCGATTTTCGGAATATTTGCCAGCCAGAGAAGTGAAAAAGTTATTACACTGATTAACAGCAGGCCGGGGAATCGCCGTTTCGCGCCATCTGGCGGTGCTATCGTTGTTAATACCGTAGGAAGAGCCATGGATTTGCTGCCTATTCTGACCGTACCGAATTGAGAAGCCAGCTTATAATCCACAAGATTAAAAGAAAAATTGATTATATATTTATAACCTATAGATATTTCAGATAAAGAGCGCACTATGCATATCACGTTACGTCAGCTGGAAGTCTTTGCTGAAGTCCTGAAAAGTGGTTCAACAACGCAGGCCTCCGTTGTACTCGCCCTTTCTCAATCGGCGGTCAGCGCCGCTTTGGCGGATTTAGAAGGGCAATTGGGCGTTCAACTCTTCGACCGCGTAGGTAAACGACTCGTGGTTAATGAACACGGCCGTTTGCTTTATCCCAAGGCGCTGGCGTTACTTGAACAGTCAATCGAGATTGAACAGCTCTTCCGGCGTGATAATGGGGCGCTGCGTATTTATGCCAGCAGTACCATCGGGAACTATTTACTGCCTGCGATGATTGCCCGCTATCGCCATGATTACCCTGAAATTCCGCTTGAACTGCATGTCGGTAATACGAAAGATGTCATTACTCGCGTGTCTGAATTCAGTGTTGATTTAGGCTTGATTGAAGGACCTTGTCATCACCCTGATTTGATTACCCAACCCTGGCTGGAAGATGAGCTGGTGGTGTTTTGTTCTCCCGAACACCCACTCAGTCGGGGCGCGGTATCGTTAGCCGCGCTGGCGGATGCACATTGGATCTTGCGTGAACGCGGCTCGGGCACACGCGAAGTGCTTGATCATTTGCTGCTAACGCACCTGTCGCATTTTCATCTGGTGATGGAGTTAGGCAATTCCGAGGCGATTAAGCATGCGGTTCGCCACGGAATTGGCATCAGTTGCCTGTCGCGGCATGTGATTGCCGAGCAGTTGGCGGCAGGCTCGCTGGTAGAATTGAAGGTGCCATTGCCTAAGCTCACGCGTACCTTGTATCTGGTGCACCACCGGCAGAAACATCTTTCAAATGTGTTGCGACGTTTCCTGAGTTATTGCTGTGAAACGGTATAGCGGAGCTATTTTCTGCTGCTAATAATCGGGCGTGAGTTATTAACCTCTCTTATAACTCGACGATCTTAACTATTCAGAGCAAGGCTATTTGCTACAATCCCGCCTCGATTTTTAGCACGAGCATGCAGGATAACAATGGCTCAGCACGATATTCAACAAACTACACAGGGCGCACCGACCCTGCGCCGCGAACTAAAAGCGCGGCATTTAACGATGATCGCGATTGGCGGATCGATTGGAACCGGGTTATTTGTCGCTTCGGGTGCGACGGTTTCACAAGCGGGTCCGGGGGGCGCACTCCTGTCATATGCTCTGATTGGGCTGATGGTTTACTTCCTGATGACCAGTCTGGGCGAACTGGCGGCATTTATGCCGGTTTCTGGCTCGTTCTCTACCTACGGTTCCCGCTATGTTGAAGAAGGTTTCGGCTTCGCGTTGGGGTGGAACTACTGGTACAACTGGGCGGTGACCATTGCGGTCGATCTGGTTGCGGCACAGTTAGTGATGGGATACTGGTTCCCCGAGGTTTCGGGCTGGATCTGGAGCGCCTTGTTTCTCGCGCTGATGTTCCTGCTTAACTACATTTCTGTGAAAGGGTTTGGCGAAGCCGAGTATTGGTTCTCACTGATTAAAGTGACGACGGTCATTATTTTCATTGCCGTTGGCGTAATGATGATTACGGGTATCATGAGCGGTGCGGAAAATGCGGGATTCCACAACTGGCAAATCGGTGATGCGCCGTTTGCGGGAGGATTCTCCGCCATGATCGGTGTGGCGATGATTGTTGGCTTCTCTTTCCAGGGCACGGAACTGATTGGTGTCGCTGCGGGTGAATCTAAAGATCCGGGGAAAAATATACCGCGTGCGATTCGCCAGGTTTTCTGGCGCATCCTGCTGTTCTACATCTTTGCGATTCTGATTATCAGCTTAATCATTCCGTATACTGACCCGAACTTGCTGCGTAATGATGTAAAAGACATTACGGTCAGTCCGTTCACACTCGTGTTTGAGAATGCGGGACTGCTGTCTGCCGCTGCGGTGATGAATGCGGTTATCCTGACGGCGGTGCTGTCGGCGGGTAACTCCGGGATGTACGCCTCTACGCGTATGTTGTTTACACTGGCATCGGAAGGTAAAGCACCACGTATTTTCGCTAAGCTGTCGAAAGGCGGCGTGCCGCGCAATGCGCTGTATGCCACAACGGTGGTAGCGGCGCTGTGTTTTCTGTCTTCTTTGTATGGCAACCAAACGGTTTATCTGTGGCTGCTGAATACCTCCGGCATGACGGGATTTATTGCCTGGTTGGGGATCGCAATCAGCCATTATCGTTTCCGCCGTGGCTACGTGCTACAAGGGCATGACCTGAATCGCCTGCCTTATCAATCGCGTTTCTTCCCACTAGGGCCGATCTTCGCGTTTGTACTCTGTCTGATCATTACGTTGGGGCAGAATTATCAGGCGTTTCTGGAAGATAAAATCGACTGGTATGGTGTGACGGCGACGTACATCGGTATTCCGCTGTTCCTGCTGATTTGGCTCGGTTATAAGCTGTATCGTGGAACGGGCTTCATCAAGTATCAGGATATGACGTTCCCAGATCATAAAGATTAATCGGGGTAATGCGGTCAATGCGGGCCGCTTTTTACCTCGATCTCTCCTCACGCCACTGATGAAACTTTTATCAGTGGCGTTTTCTTTCTTCAAACTCATCTTTTTTTATCAAATATTTTGAATGTCTTTGTTGCTGCGTGCGCCATCCTGATTATTTTCTATTCTTTCAATTAAATGAGTTCTCACTGCGAAAATCGACATTTATAAACGGGAGTTAAACGAACTTAAAAACGCTAATAATTATCATTTACGTTTTTATGCATTCCTTTACACTATTTTTCGCAAAAAAATTCAATAAAATAACGAGGGATCATGAAAGGAAATTCTCTGATTAATCTCAAAAATGCAGTGGCTCTGGCACTAGCGGCAACCGCAGCAAACGCAGCGATGGCGGCAGATAACAATGATGTTCTGGTTGTCACCGCGAGCGGTTATGAGAAAAAATTGACGAATGCGCCAGCTTCCATCTCTGTCGTCAGCGAAGAAGAGCTCTCTCAAAAAAGTTATCACGATCTGGGAGAAGCGTTAAGCGGTGTAGAAGGCGTTGATGTACGTAGCGGAACGGGTAAAACCGGCGGCTTGGACATCAGTATCCGCGGTATGCCTAGTAGTTACACCCTGATCCTGATTGATGGTGTGCGTCAGAATGCCAGTGGGGATGCGACGCCGAATGGCTTTGACACAATGAATACGGCGGTGATGCCGCCATTGTCTGCCATTGAGCGTATTGAAGTGATTCGCGGGCCGATGTCGACGCTGTATGGTTCTGATGCGATTGGCGGTGTGGTCAACATTATCACCAAGAAAGACAGCAAGCAGTGGCGTGGCAGCGTTAACCTGTCGCATACGGTGCAAGAACACCGCAAGTGGGGTGACAGCTCCACGCTGGGGTTCTATACCTCCGGCCCGTTGGTGAATGACCAATTTAGTTTGGCATTGCGCGGTAATGTTGAGCATCGTCAAGCTTCTAGTGTGACCTCATTGAACAGCAATGGTGGTGATACTCGCATACCTTTCCCGACCAAGACTGATAACTACAATGTCGGTGGGAAGCTGAGCTTTAAAACCAGCGATGTGAATACCCTGTGGGTTGACGGTGATGTATCCCGCCAGACTTACGATAATAGCTATAGCCAATTAGGACCTATTGGGGTTACTGGCGGCGGAGTTGCGTTTTGAGCGTAATAAGCTGGCGATAGGGCATGATACCGATCTGTCATTTGGTCGCTGGAGCTCAAACCTGTCATATACCATGACCGAGAACAAGGGACGTCTGCTGACACCACGTGTGTTGATTCCTGCCAACGCAACCCTTTCAGGTCGCGACCGCGAACTGAAAAATACCAATACGATCTTTGATACAATGCTGGTGTCGCCAGTAGGGGACGATCATTTGTTAACTGTCGGTGGACAGTTCTGGGACGCACGCCTTAAAGATGGGATTGTGCTGGCAAACAGTGGCGAGACGTTCGAACAAAAAAGCTGGTCGCTGTATGCGGAAGATGATTGGCAGTTGCTTGAACCACTATCTCTGACGCTCGGTGCCCGCTATGAGAAACACGATAGCTTTGGTGGTCACCTGAGCCCACGTGCTTATCTGGTATGGAATGTTGCAGATGACTGGACGGTAAAAGGTGGCGTGAGTACCGGTTACAAAACCCCTTCTTTGGCGCAATTGCATAACGGCGTGAGCGGTATTGGCGGGAATGGAACAACGAGTACCATTGGTAACCCGAATCTTAAGCCAGAAGAGAGCACCAATTTTGAAACGGGTGTGTATTACGAGAACGCGGCTAATGTGAAGGCGAATATTACCGGATTCGTCAACCATTATAAAAATGCCATTGATTCGGTTGAGATCAGTAATAGCTCAATCGGGACATATCGCAACATTGGCAAGGCCAGAACTCAAGGTGTAGAACTGGCAACGTCCTTCCCGGTATTCGTGCCAGATGTCACCCTTGCGTTGAACTACACCTATACGCATAGCGAACAAATCGGTGGAAACAACCCAGGCGCGGCGTTGACCACGACCGCTAAGCATATGGCGAATGCTCGCTTAAACTGGCAGATCGATGAGCAGTGGAATAGCTGGTTGGCGGCAGAATACCGAGCGAATACGCCTCGTTTTACCAACAATTATGCGAATTTGAATGACGCTCAAAAGCTGGTATATGACGCGCGTGGCGCTGATCTGAAATCCTGGACGGTGGTGAATCTGGGTACGTCATATAAAGTCACGAAAGATGTTACGCTGAACGGTACAGTGAATAATCTGCTGGACAAGGATTTCTCTCAGGTACAGCGCTATACATCGGGCCGTAACACGTATTATGCCGGTGATTACTTTGGGAGCAGTTCCTTTACGACAGGCTATGTTATGCCAGGCCGTAACTACTGGATGTCAGTCAACGTAACCTTCTGATTGTCATCTTTCCCCGAAACGGATGTTCATCCGTTTCGGGGTGTTAACATGTTGTATCTCTAGACACCCTCATCCACATTTCTGCTTCATTTCTCTTACGCTAATTCTGCCCACTTTTCACTGCCCATTTATCTTTTCTATTTCGATTATGGTTTACCGACCTATTTTTTGTGATATTTCTGAATATCGCCGATAACAATGTCGATGCGCGAAATTCATTATATTAGGTATTGTTAATTGCTTTAATGCTGACTACGCTTCACGTTACGGAGTGATGGATTTTCGATGAGATAGGTGATGTAACGTTATTAATACGTTCGTTGTTCTGTGTCATACAGAGAATTTAATTCATTAGTTTTGTATGAGAATACCTGTCGTGATTACCGATTGCGGAGTTCTTGATATCTGAAATCGTTAATCAGTGTATGAATAGCAACCAGGGCACGATGATGTTAAAAATTACCTTTTTGGATAAAGGCTCACTGCCGGAAACCATTTTCCTAAAAAAGACAAGTTTTAGGCGTCCACAATGCCGCCATGAATGGATTGAATATAGCTATACCTCTCCTGAACAAGTTATCGCCCGAGCGAAAGATACTCACGTTATCATCACGAATAAAGCACTATTAACGCGGGATACCTTAGTTGCGTTACCTGCGCTGAAGCTGATTGCCGTGACGGCAACAGGAACCGACAATATCGATCTTGCTGCCGCCAAAGAGCTGGGTATTACGGTCAAAAATGTACCGGGCTATTCTACGCAAGCCGTGTCTGAACACGTGATTGCCATGATGTTCGCGCTGAAACATAGCCTTATGGCCTGGTATCGCGATCAACTGAGCGATCGCTGGGCCAGCCAGTCGCAATTTGCTTATTTTGATCATCCGGTCAAGGACATTGCGGGTTCCACGTTGGGCATCATTGGTGCAGGTACGATTGGGCAGGAAGTGGCTCGTCTGGCGCAGGCGCTGGGAATGAAGGTGATTTTTGCCGAACATAGAGGCGTCTCGCAGTGTCGAGCCGGGTATTTACCGTTTGAGGATGTCCTGCGTCTGGCGGATGTCATTTCACTCAACTGTCCGCTAAATGCGAGCACGCAGCATCTGATCAATTCGGAGACGCTTGCGCTGTGTAAGCCAACTGCGTTTATTATTAATACCGCCAGAGGTGGGCTGATTGATGAGAACGCATTAGCTGCTGCATTGCTCGAGCGCAGCATTGCCGGTGCCGCGTTGGACTGCCTGACACAAGAGCCGCCGGAAAAAGATAATCCCCTGATGGTGGCGGCCAAAACCCTGCCTAATCTTCTGATTACACCACATATTTCCTGGACGTCAGCCTCATCGCTGCAACTGTTGATGGAAAAGACGATTGAAAATATAGATGAGTATGTTCAGCAGAATGGGTACAAATAAGCGATAACTTGATTCAGCCGGGTATGAGGGAATATTGCCCGGCAGCGGGAATATGATATTCATCAACTTTAACTGTTTATCAAAATTTAATGTTTCATAGAGTGTCTCATTCGCGCTATACCCATAAAGAATGAAACTGTTACGTACAGGACGTAAAGTAAAACGTTATTATTCTCGTTCCACTGCAAGTGAGCTGCTCATTGGCGGCGTTCACTACCCGAATCACTTACTTACCTCGGTGGTTCGGGATTAAATGAAAAAGACTCAATCGCCTATCTCCGCTTTTCATCTTCCTTAAAATAGAATTATTCAGGCTATTTCTGTGATTATTCTTATTTTTAATGGGGATAGTTAATTATTAATAATAATGACCGTACATAACGTAATAGCATGAGTACGGTGATATGTTCTGTGGAAAAACTGAGTAGATCAAGGGCGGAGTGGATTGTGCATCCGCCCACATTCGGGTGAAAGGGGCGGATGCGAGCAGTATCAGCGTTTCTGGATATACGTCATTGCCAGAGCAAGCGCCAGAACCAGACCTTTGATGATATCCATGGCGTAATAAGGAACGGAGAGCATCACCAGTCCATTCTGTAAGACGCCAAGGATGACGGCTCCGAGTAGCGTACCCAGCGCATTCGGTTTGCCGGAACCGGCTAGCGAGAACCCGATGTAGGCTGCGGCAACCGCATCCATTAAATAGCCGCCGCCAGCATTGACCTGTGAAGAGCCGATGCGTGATGCGAGTAGAATACCGCCCAGCGCCGCGAGTAGTGAGGAGAACACATATGCCTGTGCTCGATAACGCGCAGTACGAATGCCCGCTAGTCGAGCGGCTTCCGGGTTGCCGCCAATCGCGTACATCCTGCGACCGTGCTTGGTAAGGGACAGATAGAGCTGCACCAGCACCGTCACTGCCAGCATGATGACAACAATGACTGGCACTTGGCCCAGTGTGGCAAAGAATTCGGGAATGATGCCTTCCGCCATTTCGCCGCTGGGCAACACCATGTTCTGCGTGATGGAGCCGCCATAACTATATGTCATCGCCACGCCTTGAATGACGAACAGGCTGGCGAGTGTCGCTAGCATATCGGGAATTTTTAGCACAACGATGAGAAAGGCGTTGAATAGCCCGACCAGCGTACATAGCAGGAGCGTCAGAATAATCGCGCCAGTGGTGCCGAATCCATGCCAGACAAAGAGTGAAATAACCAGTGCATTGGCCAGTGACGCTGTCGACCCCACGGAAAGATCGAATCCACCTACGGAGAGCGAGATAGAGACGCCAATCGCAATCACCGTAACAATGGCGATAGAACGCAGAATATTGATGATGTTATACGGATCGAGAAAGTTGTCCGATGCCAGCCCGAAGAGGGCAATCAACGCGACAACCGTGATCAGCATGCCCCACTTATAGAGAAACTCGAAAACGTGGTGACGGAAGGGGAGCGCCCCGTTAGATGAAAGTGGGTGACTCACGCGGGAGTTCCTCCAGTTGAATATAAAAGTAGAGTTTCTTCGTCAATGTCAGCAGCGTTCAACTCTGCGACAATTCTGCCATCCCATAGTACGCAGATGCGATCGCAGAGTCCGACAAGTTCGGAGAACTCGCCTGACGCATAAATAATGCCTTTGCCCTGACGGGCGAGGTTGTCAATCAGCGTGAACAGATCCTGTTTGGCCTTGATATCCACGCCTTTGGTGGGTTCATCAAAAATCAGAACCTGTGCTTCGCTCCGTAGCCATTTGCCGATGGCCACTTTTTGCTGGTTGCCACCCGATAGACGCGCCAGCTTTTGCGCCGGGCCTGTGGTGCGAACGGCAAGCTGTTCAACGATCTGTTTCGCCCAGCGCAACGCTTTGCCTCGGCTGAATAGACCCCAGCGAGAAAAGCTGTCGGTGGCGGTGATGCTGATATTCATGGTGACGGATTCGTCAATAAAAATGCCTTCTTTACGCCGTTCTTCCGGAACCAGCGCCAGACCTTGCTCGACGGACTGATGGGGAGAATGCGGCTTCCAGGGTTTACCGCGATATTCTCCCTGTACGATCTGGCAGGGTTCTGCGCCGAACAGCGCTTTACACAACTCGGTTTTACCCGCACCCGCCAGCCCGGCAATCCCCAGAATTTCCCCTTTGCGCAGCGTGAGTGAAATATTGTGCAGCCGTGTTTCGTCGTGCAAACCGGTGACCTGAAGCAGCGCGTCGCCTGAAGGTGTGGCGCGGCGCGGTGGGAAGATATCGTCAAGTCGATGCCCCAGCATTCTTTCTACAATTTCCTCACCGCTCAGCCCCTGCATCGTGCCGCTGCTGACAAACTCACCGTCCCGCAGAACGGTCAACGTATCGCAGATTTCACTCAACTCATGGATACGGTGGGAAATAAACACGATACCCATTCCCTCTGCCTGTAACCGGCGAACCACCTGAAAGAGGCGCGCGCTTTCAGCCTGATCCAATGGGGCGGTGGGTTCATCTAAAATCAGGAAGCGGCATTCGTGGGATAACGCACGGGCGAGCAGGATTTGCTGTTTTTCAGCCAGCGAGCAGGCATCCAGCCGTTGACGCACATTAAGGTGAACGCCAAGCTGATCGAGCAGCGCCTGTGCCTGACGGTATATCTGCGACCAGCTCAGCAGATGCCCGTCCTGCGCTAGCGTATCCAGCATAATGTTTTCCGCTACGGACAGCGTGGGAACCAGCGCGACATCGACTTCTTGCTGCACCAGATGAATACCGTACCGCTTGGCATCACGTGGCGAATGGACATCGACGGGTTTGCCGTTAATCAGAATATCGCCTTGATAGTGATTGTAAGCACCCGACAAAATCGTCATGAGCGTGGATTTACCCGCACCATTTGCACCAGTCAGGGCATGAATCGACCCCCCTTCCAGAGTGAAATTAACCTGTTTGAGGGCGTGGAAACCAGAAAAGGAGATGGAAATGTTGCGCATTTCCAGCCGGCTTTGGGGGGTAGGCATCATGGTCGGTAACGCTCTTGGCGATCAAGGTCATGAAATAACGGAAAAGAAAGGTAGCATATATCCCGGAGAATTTAATACAGCTTCATGTCTTTGAAAGACGTTGGCTATGAACGAAAAGGCATAAATTAAGCAAAAAAGTTCTTAATCTGCCTTAATTAAGTGAATAAGATGGCGTTATCAACAGGGTAGCGCAGAAGATTCATCTGCCAGACAAACATAAAATAGAGCCGTGCTCAAAAGAGAGCGCGGCGAGGAATAGTCAAACATGCACACAACAACCGTTCGCGTTCAGGTGGGGCCCGCCAACTACTTCTCTTTCTCTGGCGCGATCGATAAATTGCTGGAGTTTTATCCGCCAGAGGTATTGAAAAACGCACTGTGGATCTACGGTGAGCGGGCTATCGCCGCGGCGCGACCTTATTTACCCGCTGAGTTCGATGCGCCTTCGGCCCGACGCGTTCAGTTTGGTGCGCATTGCAGCGAGGGGGAAGTGGCAAAACTGGTCGCACAGGCAGGCGAGGCATGTCAGGTCGTCATTGGCGTCGGCGGCGGGGCGGTGCTGGATACCGCGAAGGTTGCTGCGCGCCATATCGGCGTACCGCTGGTGGCGATTCCTACCATTGCGGCAACCTGTGCGGCCTGGACGCCGCTGTCCGTTTGGTATAATGATGCCGGGCAGGCATTACGCTTTGAAATTTTCACCGATGCCAACCATCTGGTGCTGGTTGAACCGCGGATTATGCTAGCCGCTCCGGTAGAGTATCTTCTGGCTGGGGTCGGAGATACGCTGGCGAAGTGGTATGAGGCTGTCGTTCTCAGCCCCCAGCCTGAAACGCTACCGCTTTCTGTCCGTCTTGGTTTACAGACTGCGCTGGATATTCGCAATGTATTGTTGCAACAAAGTGCAGCGGCATTAGAAGCCGTCAAGCGTGGCGAGTTGACGCAGGATTTTCTGGATGTGGTGGATGCGATCATTGCCGGGGGCGGGATGGTTGGCGGATTGGGTGAGCGATATACCCGCGTAGCGGCGGCGCATGCGGTTCATAACGGCCTGACAGTGTTGCCGCAAACTGAACGTTTCCTGCATGGTACCAAAGTAGCCTATGGCATTCTGGTGCAGACTGCCTTGTTGGGCGATAGCGAAACGTTGCGCCAGTTGAAGGCGGCATTCCACGTTTTTGGTTTGCCGACATCGCTGGCTGAACTGGATGTAGATATTCACGACCGCGCTGCGCTTCAGGCCGTGATTGCCCGTACTTTGCAAACGGGGGAGTCTATCCACTATCTGCCATTGACGCTAAATGAAGAGGTCTTGCTGGCGGCGTTTACTACCGTTGATGCTACCGAAGCATAACCTAATGGGAAGAGAAGAGGCGGAGAGTCATCTCCGCTCTTAAAGACTATTCTGTATCTTTAAAAACTACTGTGTTTTCTCGTAGGCGAATGAATTTTTGATATAGCTGACGTAGTAGCGGTACTTCGTTTTGCTTGCCATTAACTCTTCATAAATCATGCGTGCTACGCCGCTGTAGAGATAGATGCTCCCATTGAGTAATTCGACTTCTAACTGACTTTTTTCTGCATCGTATCCGACTGAAAACAACTCTGTTGATGAAACTCGTTTTCTCTGCAAAATTAATCACTCCCAACGTATCAATACCGCGTCCTGACGATATACCATCTTTAGAACTTTATAACCACATTGTGTTATAGCTTGGAATATATCGGGGTTAAACAGCAGCATATCGTTATTAGATCATCAATAATCAGTAAACGCTCACAGAATTCTTGCTTCGCCGCTCATCGCGCGGTTTGTCATTCATCGCCAGTGAGACGATGTCTCGATCGCATCGTTAATCTTGAGCGAGTGCCTGCTGAAAACTTGGCTGGTTTTCTATTCGCTCAATGTACTGCTTGATATGTGGGTAACGGCTGAAATCCAAACGCGTCTTCGCCAAAACCAGCGGTACTGCCATTTGTATATCAGCACCGCTGAACGACTCACCGGCAAACCAGTCTTGTTTACTCAAATGTTGTTCGATGAACTGAAGTTGCGTGGTGAGACGTGGAACAATAAAGGCCTGCTCAATACTTTGTACAATTTTGCGTGCTATGGGCCGAATGAAGAACGGCATCGGTGCGGACTCTGTCTTCGCCAACACCAAACGCATCACCAGCAGTGGCATAAGCGAACCTTCAGCAAAATGCAGCCAGAAGTGATAATCCAGCAACGCTTGCCCGCTCTGTGGACGGAGCTTACCGTTGCCGTAAGTCTCAATCAGGTATTCCACAATGGCTCCAGATTCGGCAACCGTCAGTTCGCCATCGGTAATCACTGGCGATTTCCCTAGCGGGTGAACCTGTTTGAGAGCGGCCGGAGCGCTAAACGTTTTTGGGTCGCGCGTGTAGCGAACAATTTCATAGTCAACACCCAGCTCTTCTAGCAGCCAGGTGACACGAGTCGAACGGGATTTTTCGAGGTGATGAACGCGTATCATCCATTTCTCCTTTTTGTTTATCTTGGTTCCGTCATTCAGCACGGGGCAGGTGTGTGATCGTATTTTTTTGCGATTGCGTTCTAACAGAGAAGAGAAACCGCGCTCAGAGTGTACCTGAGCGCGGTTCTCAACGAGATAAGCATAGCACCATTATTCGCACAGCTATCGTGCGAACAACTATTCTTCAAACAGATACTGAGCGTGGAAGCGCAGGTGATCTTCGATGAAACTGGCGATGAAGAAATAGCTGTGATCATAGCCGGACTGTGTCCGCAGCGTGAGCGGCCATGCGTACTGGTTTGCCAATTCTTCCAGTTTCGCTGGTTGTAATTGGTCGGGCAGGAACTGATCGCAATCGCCCTGATCGACCAGTATTGGCAGCGTCTTCTGGCTATTTGCCAGCAAATGACAGCTGTCATACTGCAACCACTGCGTTTCATCCTCGCCGAGGTATGCGGTAAGCGCCTTGCGCCCCCAGGGAACCTGGCTTGGGTTAACGATCGGCGCGAACGCCGATGCCGAGCAAAATTGCTCAGGGTTGCGCAACGCCAGCATCAGTGCGCCGTGCCCGCCCATCGAATGTCCACTGATGGACTGGCGATTATTGACGTTAAAATGTTGCTGAACCAGCGCTGGCAATTCCGTACTGATGTAGTCATACATCCGATAATGGGCCGCCCAAGGTGCTTGCGTGGCATTCACATAGAATCCCGCACCTTGACCCAGATCGTACCCAGCATCGTCTGCTACGCCATCGCCGCGCGGGCTGGTGTCCGGCATCACCAGCACCAGACCCAGTTCGGCGGCAACGCGCTGCGCGCCAGCTTTCGTCGTAAAGTTCTCGTCGTTGCAGGTTAACCCAGACAGCCAGTAAAGTACGGGCGGCGGGGTGTCATCCTGTGTCGGTGGCAGATAAATGCTGAACGTCATTGCGGTGTTCAGCGTCTCTGACACATGGCGGTAGCGCTGTTGCCAGCCGCCAAACATACGGTGTTCTTCCAGCAGTTCCAGTGATGCGTTCATCGCTGTACAGCCTCCTTTTTATTCCTGACAGTGGCGCGATTAATCGAAATGAATCACGGTGCGAATCGATTTGCCTTCATGCATTAAATCGAATGCGGTGTTGATGTCGTCCAGCCCCATGGTGTGGGTGATGAAGTCATTCAGCGGGAATTCGCCTTTCAGGTAACGATCGACAATGCCCGGCAGTTGGCTGCGTCCTTTCACCCCACCAAAAGCAGAACCGCGCCATACACGACCCGTTACCAGTTGGAATGGACGGGTTGCGATCTCTTCGCCTGCGCCAGCGACACCGATGATGATGGATTCACCCCAGCCTTTATGACAGCACTCTAACGCGGAACGCATGACGTTAACGTTACCAATACATTCGAAGGAGAAGTCCACGCCGCCATCAGTCAGCTCAACAATGACATCCTGAATGGGCTTATCGTAATCTTTCGGGTTGATCAGGTCGGTAGCACCCAGTTTGCGTGCCAGATCGAATTTGCTGGTGTTGAGATCGATACCGATGATGCGTCCGGCACCCGCCATTTGCGCGCCGATAATGGCTGACAAACCAATGCCGCCGAGACCGAAAATCGCAACCGTATCGCCAGGTTTAACTTTGGCGGTATTCAGCACGGCACCCATACCGGTGGTTACGCCGCAGCCCAGTAGGCAAACTTCTTCCAACGGGGCTTCTTTATTCACTTTCGCCAGTGAAATTTCAGGCACGACGGTGTGCTCTGCGAAGGTGGAGGTTCCCATGTAGTGGAAGATCGGTTGGCCATTTTTGGAAAAACGCGTGGTGCCGTCTGGCATCAGGCCTTTACCCTGCGTAGAGCGGATAGCCTGACACAGGTTGGTTTTCCCTGAACGACAGAATTTACATTCGCCACATTCCGGGGTGTAAAGCGGAATAACGTGATCGCCAACGGCAACGCTGGTTACACCTTCACCAATGGCTTCTACAATCCCGCCGCCTTCATGGCCCAGGATGGCCGGGAATACGCCTTCAGGATCTTTGCCGGATAGCGTATAGGCATCAGTGTGGCATACGCCGGTTGCAACGATGCGCACCAACACTTCACCTTTCTGCGGCGGCATCAGATCCACTTCTTCAACCGACAGTGGTTGGTTTGGCCCCCAGGCGATGGCAGCGCGGGTTTTAATCATTTGCATGGTGATGACTCCTAATAGCATACGGTTATGGGTTGTAAGTTGCATGAGAGGACGCATGGGTTCATCGCTGCGTTGTTCTCTCGTGAAATGTGCTCTCGTGAAAAGGGTTGCTCAGGGAAAATAAGGCGTTATTCCTGCTGAGCGGGTGGTTCAATCATGCTGCACTGTTCAATGATAAGCTTTTTAAGCGCTTCAACATTGGGGCCGAAAGCGTCACGCCGCCATACCAGCCAGGTGGAAACAGCCGCGATGTCGGGTGGTAATTCATGTATCTGAACGCGTGCGACGGCGGGCAGTGATTCAAGGACGGCATAGGGGAGTATGGCCAATCCGGCTCCGCTGGCCACACAGGCAAGCATGGCATGGTATGAGTGAATTTCTATGATCGTACCGGGCACAACGCCATCTTGTTTGAACCAGTTTTCGAGGACCTTTCTGTAAGAACAGCTAGGACGAAAGGCAAACAGCGTATCCTGGCTGGCATCCCGTGCATGGGCAATCGGTGAGTGCGCAGGGTCGGATATCAGCACTAATCGCTCCGTAAAGCATGAACAGCCATTCAGCTCATCATAGACAACAGGGCCATCGACTAGCGCTGCTGCCAATGTTCCCGCCCGTACACGCTCGATAATCTCCCCTGATGTTCCAGTATTCAGAGATAAAGAGACATTGGGGTAACGTTGGTGGTAAGCCGCTAATAGTGTGGGTAAGCGGGTCGCCGCAGTGCTTTCTGTCGATCCTAACGCGAAATTACCCGCGGGCTCGCCAGTGCGCGTCATGCTAATCGCTTCCTCGCTGAGCGCGAGAATGCGTTGTGCATAACATAAAAAATTGTGACCAATCGGCGACAGACGCAAACGCTGTTTCTCACGGATAAACAGATCGGTGCCCAACTCCAGCTCTAACTGGCGTAGTCGCGTAGTCAGATTTGAAGGCACCCGATGAAGTTGCTCTGCGGCACGCGCGACGGAACCTGTTTCGGCAACAAGACAGAACATACGGAGCTGGGTCAAATCCATTTCTTTCTCTTTTTGTAATGAACTATTGTCTGATTATTCATTTTTTGTGAAGTGTAGCGGTAAGCTATGCATTTCGCAACTGGCTTACACCATGCTGATGTAAAACAACGCAGACCCTGCGGAAGGAAATGTGTCCTGAATGATGAAAATGACGGCCGTAATTATCATCAGGATTAATATCTGAGGGGAGAAAGGAAGAAAGCGATAAAATGATCGCGGCCTAAATTAATAGCACCGCAAGCAATGATTGCCGCGAAGAAGGACATATTTTCTAAGAAAGAGAGCAGAATGAGAAAATAAGAATAATCACAGAAAAATAAAATCATATTTCCCACTGATAAAACAGTTAGGGAGGGGAAATAAATAGATAATTAAAATAAACAGTTAAATGTATAAGTAAATGATTGTAACCAAGCAATAGCCAAAAACTATCATCATTCTTTTTTTTGATCGCATTTGTTGATGCGAAAGCGTAAAGTGCCCGCCCAAAGTGCCGATAATGATGATGAATGGTAGGAACATCTTATCGTTATTGTAAGGAAGAGTATCTTTTTGTCATTAAAGGAAAATAACTCTAACTAATGAGAGCCTCTGCTCTTCATTAAATGACGTAACACCCGGCGTATTTCCAATTAAAAATGTGCAGCCATGTTGCAGAAAGCGCAGAGGAAAATCGCCAGATAATTTATAGGAGTTTTCTGTGAACTTTTTAAAAAATATCACCATCAGGGCAATGCTTTTAACAATATTGGGGCTGTTTCTGATTGTATGGGGTGGAGCTTCTTTCTTTACTTCCACTTCATTAAGCAGCATGACCAAGTTATTGGAATCCGGTGAAACTCAACGTAAGAACGTAGAGATGCTGGTAAAAGGCAATGACCAGTATTTTCGTACGGTTACTCGTTTGTTGCGTTCGATGGATTTCCAGCAAACTGGCGAAACAGCGGAAGCAGAGAAAGTATTTACGTCCGCGACTGCGGCATTTAAAAATACGTCAGATCAACTGGCTGCGTTTAAAGCGGTTGGGCATGTCGGTGTTGATAAAGAAACGGCAGACAACATGATCGCCGCGTGGACTCGCCTGCTGGATAACGGGTTGACGCCGATGCTGAACGCCGCGCGTGAGAATCGTCAGGAGGAATTCCGTCAACTTTTCCGTACAGCATACCCGCCGTTGAGCGTGGCGTTTGGCAGTAACATGGATAAATATCAGACAGCGATTATTTCATCGTCAGAGACGTCAATGAGAGAGGTCTACGGTCTGGTTGACTGGAGTAACTATATCCTGCTGGGTGCTGCGATTCTTGGGTTGTTCATCCTGTTGTTGACGGATCGCTATCTGGTTCACTATCTGGTCAAGCCGTTGAATATGATCAAAGGGTATTTTCAGGTGCTGGCTGCCGGACAGCTTGGCCACCCGATTGACGAGTTTGGTCGCAACTGTGCGGGACAGCTGATTCCTTACCTGAAAGAGATGCAGGGAAGTCTGGTTAATACCGTTTCCATTATCCGCGACAGTTCAGCATCGATTCATCAGGGCTCAAGCGAAATTAAAAGCGGCAACAACGACCTGTCCGCTCGTACCGAACAGCAGGCGGCCGCTCTGGAGCAGACGGCGGCCAGTATGGAAGAATTGAGCGCGACGGTGAAACAGAATGCCGATAACGTCCATCAGGCGACGAAGCTGGCGCAGGAGGCCTCCGTTGCAGCGAAGAAGGGCGGAGACGTCACCGCAGATGTGATGGCGACGATGGCGAGTATTACAACAAGTTCGAAGAAAATAGCTGACATCACCAGCGTGATTAACGGCATCGCTTTCCAGACCAACATTCTGGCGCTGAATGCGGCGGTAGAAGCCGCCAGAGCCGGTGAACAAGGTCGTGGTTTTGCGGTGGTTGCGGGTGAAGTTCGTAATCTGGCACAGCGCAGTGCTCAGGCGGCGAAAGAAATTGAAAGCCTGATTACAGAATCAGTTCAACGCGTCAATATGGGATCAAATCAGGTCACACAAACGGGTGAAGCGATGGATTCCATCATTTCCGCAATTACTCGTGTGAACGATCTGATGGGGGAAATTGCCTCGGCGTCGGATGAACAGAGCCGCGGTATTACCCAGATTGGTCAGGCGGTTACCGAGATGGATGGCGTCACGCAGCAGAACTCCGCACTGGTACAGGAATCTGCGGCGGCCGCGGCGTCGCTGGAAGATCAGGCTCGTCAGTTGACCGAAGCCGTATCGGTGTTCCAACTGTCTGCAACAGATGGACATCGTCGTCCTCAGCAACGTTTGGCAGAGAAAGCGCCAACTGCGCAGAAGCCGATGTTACTCGCAGCCGCAGCCGCTGGCGGTAAGAAAGGCAACGCTAACGACAACTGGGAAACCTTCTGATCATGTCATGACAAACGGCGTCGGAAGCGTGACAGCCGCAAAAGTCAGGCGATTTATCGTTAAAAGCACTGAGCGTATTTTCTCAGTGCTTTTTTATTTATCGCTAAATAGTCGTTTTTCTGTACGTATTCTTTGACCCCCGTTACTGCGCACAGACACATCCGCCGTGTTTGATAACTTGAATCTATTTCAACAATCATGACATACAATCGCTGGATAATCGTTACTCTCTCAACTAGAGTGTTGACGGCACTAGGGTCTGACTAAGACCTCGATAGATAGAGTTACACCTGCAGGAGAATAATAATGTCATCACTAAGTAAAGAAGCCGTTATGGTGCACGAAGCGCTGCTGGCACGCGGTCTGGAAACGCCGCTGCGCGGGGCGTTGTTGGATCGGGATACGCGTAAGCAACGTATTGCCGAGCATATGACGGAAATTATGAATTTGTTGAGTCTCGATCTGAGCGATGACAGCCTGGCTGAAACACCGACGCGCATCGCCAAAATGTACGTTGATGAAATATTCTCCGGTTTGGATTACGCCAACTTCCCTAAAATCACCATCATTGAAAACAAAATGAAGGTCGATGAAATGGTTACCGTGCGGGATATCACGCTGACCAGCACCTGTGAACACCATTTCGTGACGATCGATGGGAAAGCGACGGTCGCCTATATTCCGAAAGAGGGCGTCATCGGGTTATCGAAGCTTAACCGCATCGTCCAATTTTTCTCGCAGCGCCCTCAGGTGCAGGAGCGTTTGACGCAGCAGATTTTGGTCGCGCTGCAAACGCTGTTGGGAACAAACAACGTTGCCGTCTCGATTGATGCTGTGCACTACTGCGTGAAGGCGCGTGGTATTCGAGATGCGACCAGTGCCACGACCACGACATCGCTCGGCGGGTTGTTTAAATCCAGTCAGAACACGCGTCAGGAATTTTTACGCGCGGTACGCCACCATAACTAAGCTCGCCCTTATTGGCGATGATGAAGCAAATAACATGCTGTCATCGCCAAATGGAGCGCTGCCAAATCAGCAAGTCTCTTCGCTTTTTCTCTATTTGTGCATACAATCGCTACTTCGATGATTTTAAAATGTAATTTGTATGCCTTCTCATTCACTATCGTCATCACATTCCGCTTCTTCACGGATCGTTACGCTGGATTTTGCACGCGGCGTCGCCATTTTAGGCATTTTACTGCTGAATATTACGGCGTTTGGTTTGCCCCATGCCGCATACCTAAATCCCGCCTGGCAGGGAAAGCCTGCGTTATCTGACGCTTTGGCATGGGCCGCGATGGATTTGCTTGCTCAGGTGAAATTTCTGACGCTGTTTTCTCTTCTTTTTGGTGCCGGGTTGCAACTGCTGTTATCTCGGGGATGCCGTTGGATACACGCACGGCTATTTTGGTTGCTAGTCATCGGTTTTATTCATGCCATTTTTCTGTGGGATGGCGATATTCTGTTTGACTATGCCCTGATCGGGCTGGTGTGTTACCACATCATTAGTCATGCGACGAGTAGTCGACAACTCATTATCATGGGCTCGCTTCTCTATATGGTGGAAATCGTCGTCCTGTTTGTGTTGAACCATATCTTGACGCTGCAACCGGGGCGATTCTGGTTGCCAAGCGTGGCGGATATCACCTATGAAACTTACTGGCGGACATTAGGTGGGCCCGAAGCATGGAAAAATCGTTTTGATCTCTTAACGGAAAGCCTTTTGTCGTTGGGGATGCAATATGCTTGGGTATTAGCGGGAACGATGTTGTTGGGGGCCGGATTGATGCGCAGCGGCTGGCTGAAAGGTGAGTTCAGTACCGCCCACTATCGCAAGGTTGCCCTATGGCTGATTCCGCTGGGCGTGGCAATTAACAGTATTGGCGTAGTGGGTCAGTGGCTGGTGGGTTGGGAATATCGCTGGAGCGGCTTGTTATTGCAGATTCCGCGTGAGCTGAGTTCACCAGTGCAGGCGGTAGGGTATCTTGCGCTGTGTTATGGTTTTTGGGCCACACTGTGTCAATGGCGAATCACGTATTGGATTACGGATATCGGGCGTATGGCGTTAACCAACTATTTGTTGCAGACGCTGATTTGCGTGGCGCTGTTTAACCAACTGGGCCTGTTTATGGCCTTTAGCCGCCTGCAACTGCTGGCACTGGTTCCTGCTATCTGGGCCGTCAATTTGGTCTTTTCCCACTACTGGTTACGTTATTTCCGTCAAGGGCCGCTTGAATGGTTATGGCGTAAACTCACCAATGCACTAGGGAAAACGGCGTAGGGAATACGTTACGGTGTGGTCTTCTCGTCCTGCTGC
Organism: Pectobacterium sp. IFB5596; assembly: GCF_021432585.1. NCBI lineage: Bacteria > Pseudomonadati > Pseudomonadota > Gammaproteobacteria > Enterobacterales > Pectobacteriaceae > Pectobacterium > Pectobacterium sp. IFB5596. Next base: position 158,948 of record NZ_LXFY01000029.1, on the reverse strand, counting down.
TTGGGGGCTGGTGCAGTTCTCATCAGTTGGTCAGGTTTAGCCTGACTCACTGGTGGAGTGAATACCTGTTCCGGCAGAACGGCAGGGTAGTCTGGCGCATCTTCTGGAATCTTATGCTCTGCTGGAATCGGTACCTGTGGTCCTAAAAAACGTGGCTCGCGTTTGAGAATATACAGATCGAACAGTGCGCCCAGACGCGCACCAAATTCACGAATTCGCACGGTCATCATATTTTTGGGGGAAGGCACGGCGTAACACTGTGCCTGAATGCCGAGGTGCAACGCGATGAATAATGCACGTTCACAGTGAAAACGCTGGGTGATGATGGTGAAATCGTTGGTATCAAATACTTTGCGCGTTCTGACGATGGAGTCCAGCGTGCGGAACCCCGCGTAGTCCAGCACAATATCTGAAGGCGGAACGCCAGCAGAGATCAAATCGCGGCGCATCGTCATCGGTTCATTATAACTTTGCAGCGCGTTATCACCACTTAATAACAGATAGCTGACCTTACCGCTGTTATAAGCGTTAATCGTTCCTTGCATGCGGAATAGGTAATACTGATTGAGCACGCCGGTACGGTAGTATTTTGCTGTTCCCAGCACCACGCCGACCTGGCGCTTCGGCAAGGTCTGAAGTTCATCATAAATAAAAGGCGCGGTTTTCCAACTGATCCAGCGATCGAGCGCAAAAGCAGAGAGCAGCAGTACGCCAATCAGGGCTAACAAACCGAATGTCAGGCGTTTCCACATGCTTATGCCTCGGGTAAGGCGAATAGACTCATCATGTCCCAAGGCTACTTTACCTGACAGGGGGACGCAAGACGCAGGCGAGAAACGGGCGGTTTATTGATTGAATTTTCAGCGTTCGGAGGGCGATGGTGTGAAAATAAAACGCCAGCCTTTCGGGCAGAAAAGCTGGCGTGATGGATAATACTGGTTACTTAGCCCGTTGTTAGGGGAAACACAGGGGGAGGTTCCCGCAGGGAGGCCTCACCCCTGTGGTCGCCCCGTGTATCTCGATCTTTAAACGATCAGTATAGGCGTAATGGACGCGTTAAACTCGGCTACCCCACAGATCGTATTCGTCTGCATGCTCGATTTTTACTTTGACGATGTCACCGACTTTCACGTCAGTTTCGCCGTTCAGGTAAACTGCGCCGTCAATTTCAGGGGCATCGGCCATGCTGCGGCCAATTGCACCTTCTTCATCGATTTCGTCGATCAGCACCAGCACTTCACGACCAATTTTGTCCTGCAAACGTTGGGTGGAGATCGCCTGCTGCAATTGCATGAAGCGGTGGAAACGTTCTTCTTTAACGTCTTCCGGCACCTGATCGGGCAATGCATTTGCCGACGCACCCTCGACTGGGCTGAATTTGAAACAGCCCACGCGGTCGAGTTTGGCTTCCTGTAGGAAATCGAGCAGCATCTGGAAATCTTCTTCCGTTTCGCCAGGGAAGCCGACAATAAAGGTCGAACGCAGCGTTAAGTCTGGGCAGATTTCACGCCAGCGCTTAATGCGTTCCAGCGTTCTTTCTACCGCTCCCGGGCGTTTCATCAGTTTTAGGATTTTCGGACTGGCGTGCTGGAGCGGGATGTCCAGATAAGGCAGGATTTTGCCTTCAGCCATTAATGGGATCACATCGTCTACGTGCGGGTAAGGGTAGACGTAGTGCAGACGCACCCACACGCCTAACGACGCCAGTTGTTCACACAGGCTGACCATGCTGGTTTTGACCGGTTGCCCGTTCCAAAAGCCAGTGCGTTGCTTCACATCTGCACCGTACGCCGACGTATCCTGAGAAATCACCAGCAGTTCTTTTACGCCGGCATCAACCAAACGTTTCGCCTCATCCAGCACCGAACCAATCGGACGGCTATCGAGATCGCCACGCATAGAAGGAATGATGCAGAACGTACAACGGTGGTTACAGCCTTCTGAAATTTTCAGGTACGCGTAATGACGCGGCGTGAGTTTTACGCCCTGCTCGGGAACTAAACTGGTAAACGGATTGTGCGTCGGTTTTGGGACATATTGATGTACGTGTGACAGCACTTGCTCATAGCTGTGCGGACCGGTAATTTCCAGAACCTTGGGGTGCACTTCGCGTATTTGATTTTCTTTGGCACCCAAACAGCCAGTTACGATGACTTTACCGTTCTCATTCAGCGCTTCGCCGATGGCTTCCAGCGACTCTTGTACGGCGCTGTCAATAAAACCACAGGTATTGACGATCACCAGTTCAGCGTCGTCATAACGTGGCACGACCTGATAACCTTCAGTACGCAGTTCGGTCAGAATCCTCTCGGAGTCGACGAGGTTTTTCGGGCAACCGAGGGAAACAAAGCCGATACGTGGTTGTTGCATATTATTCGCTCACAAAATAAACAGAAAATAAAAACCGGAGGATTCTACACCATAGTTGATTGTCCTTACAGTCAGTGGTGTAAAACTCAGCATTTTATCGCTATTAGGGTGGCGTTTTCGTGGAAGGCACTTCGCAAAGAGGCGCTAAATAACAAATGTGCGTAGAACGTTATGGTATACTTTTTCATCATTACCATGATTCAGGAGGCATGATGATGCAACGAATTAAAGTTGTGCGAAAGCACCAGCGCAAAAGCAAAATTGATGATAATCGAACCTTGATGCAGGTCGGCGTCCGTGCCTCAAAGCAGGCGATTAAAGAAGCGTTAGATTCCGGGGTATCAATCGCTTATATCAAGGATGGGCGACTGGTCAGCCAAGCCCCTGATGGCACGCTCTCGGAAATTAAACCTGTAAACGGTCAGCCGCCTCTCAAGCTTAGGGAACTACTTTGCCGAGTTTGAGATTGGTTGCAGGCCCGAATGGGTCGGGTAAAACGACACTGACAAAAGAACTGCGAGAAACGTATGCGGTTCCTCTGGGGCAATACCTTAACCCCGATGATATTGCAAAACACATTGATCTACCGGCATTACTGAGCGGAAAAATTGATAAGACGCTGTTGCCTGATGAATCTGCTGCCAGACTGGCGCAGAAGATTTCTTTAGGTCTGAGAGAGGACTGGATTCGCGATCGACTTTCTTTTACCTATGAATCAGTGATGAGTCACAAAAGTCATCTTGAGTTTGTAACGTTGGCGAGAAAAAACGGCTATAAACCCTACCTCTACTACGTTTGTACATCAGACCCAGCACTCAACGGGGAGCGAGTTACTCAGCGTGTTGCATTAGGTGGACACAGTGTGCCAGAGGAAAAAATTTTTAGTCGTTATCAGCGTAGCTTGGCAGTGCTTTCTGAGATGATTAAGCTCTGTCATCGTGCTTACTTTTTCGATAATTCAACGACGACGCTGACGTTTCTTGGTGAGGTGACGCCGGATGGCTTCCTTGATGTCGTCGAAGAGTCGTTTGATAACGTGCAGCCTATGTGGTTGTACAAGAATGTGATGTCGTCGTGGGATGAAAACAAAATCAGGATGATTCAGCCGAGATAATCTAACTTATTCATTTCCGCTGCTTTAGCGTCTGGCCCTTCTGAATTTCTTCAATAAATGTAAACCTTGCTCCGTTTTTTTGCACAAACATCGCCTGCCACCTAAATTTACAGGACTTTTGTTGGATGGAGACAACGCTATGCCCGCTTGCTTGATGCCCCGTAATTCTGCTTCACACACCGTGTTAAAACGATTTTCTGTGGCGCCGCACTGGCTGCTTAGCGCAACGCTGCTATTTTCCAGCCAGCTATTGGCAGCGGAACCAAAGGTGACGGAATTGCAGGATAAGTTGGATCACCCATGGTCATTAGCGTTTTTACCGGAAGAACAGGGGATTCTGATTACAGAACGTGCTGGGAATTTACGCTTATGGAAAGCGGGCAGCGCGCTGTCTGCACCGATAACGGGTGTACCGAAGGTTTTTGCGAAATCACAGGGTGGATTACTGGAAGTCGCGCTATCACCGGAATTTGCGCAGAATCGGCGCATCTACCTGAGTTTTGCCGAAGAAGGAAGTGATGGTAAAGCAGGCACCGCTGTCGGTTATGGCAAACTTTCCGCAGATAATAAGCGATTAGAAAATTTCACGGTCTTCTTCCGTCAGGAACCGAAGCTGTCGACGGGTAACCATTTCGGCGGCAAACTGGCCTTTGATCAACAAGGGCATCTGTTTATTGCACTGGGCGAAAACAACGAGCGCCCGACCGCACAGGATCTGGATAAGCTACAAGGCAAGATTGTTCGCCTGACGGCGGATGGCAAGGTGCCGTCCGATAACCCGTTTGTGAATACGCCTAACGCACGGCCGGAGATCTGGTCTTACGGGCACCGCAATCCACAGGGGTTAGCGATTAATCCGTGGTCTGGCGTACTGTGGGAAAATGAGCATGGTCCGAAAGGCGGCGATGAAATCAACATCCCTAAAGCGGGCGCCAATTACGGCTGGCCGATTGCGACACACGGCATTAACTATTCCGGGTTGAAAATTCCAGAAGCGAAAGGAAAAGAGATCGCAGGGATGGTTAACCCTGATTTTTACTGGGAAAAATCACCGGGCATCAGCGGAATGGCATTCTATAACAGCGATCGTTTTCCTCAATGGAAGAATTCGGTTTTCATCGGTGCTCTAGCGGAGAAGAACCTGATTCGCCTGACGCTTGATGGTAACAAGGTCGCCTCACAAGAGCGTTTGCTGGGCGATCGCGGTGAACGCATCCGCGATGTAAGGTTGGGGCCTGACGGCTATCTCTATTTGCTGACCGATCACGATAACGGCAAGTTGCTGAAAGTCGGATTGGAGTAAGCAATCAGGCACCTCACGGTGCCTGTTTCACTTAAGACAGCGGGATCATAACGTGTTTTTGATAAGCCGGGCGTTCGGTGAGTTGCTGATACCAGCGTTCCAGATGAGGATGTGCCTGCCGTTCAATTGGCATATTCAGCCAGCCGTAGACAACGCAGCCTAGCGGAATATCGCCAACGCCAAACCGATCGCCGGATAGCCACGGCTGATTAGCCAGAACGGCATCGACAATACCGAACAGCCGTTCGCACTCAACGATGCCTTTCTGTACCAACGCCATATCGCGTTTTTCTGGCGCGATGCGTACCATATTAATGAACACCGGACCGAAAGAAGACGCAAGCGAACTCGTCCAGTCCATCCATTTTTCGGCACTTGCTCGCTTGCCTGCATCGGCAAAGTACAGCGAATCTTGACCGTATTGCGCTGCTAAATAACGCACGATGGTATTAGATTCCCACAGTACTAGTTCGTCGTCCTGCAAGCAGGGGATAAGGCCATTAGGGTTCATCGCCAGATAATCAGCATCCTGGTTACGACCAAATTGTCCGCCAGCCGCAATATGTTGATAAGGCAGCGCAAGTTCTTCTGCACACCACAAGACTTTCTTTACGTTGGTCGAATTATCACGACCCCAAATCGTTACCATATCTACCTCTTTCTTCGTTAAGCCATGCACGGCTATCCGCGACCGCCGATGAGAATAATGATATGCCTTTTTAGTCTTTATGATTTAACTTGTCATTCTTAATAATGACAGCAAGTTACATTCAGACAGGAAAGTTACACAATGAAATTGACGCATTCTGTTCGTGCCGCTCTGGGGGTCACCCTGCTTGCCGCGGGCATGCAGTTGGCGATGGCTAACAGCGATCCGCAGACGATCACCTTTGGCGTGGCTCCGGGGCCGTATGGCGACATGGTGAATCTGGCGATCAAACCTGAGCTGGTGAAAAAAGGCTACAAGGTCGTGGTGCGTGAATTCAGTGATTACGTTCAGCCCAATTTGGCGTTGGCCAACGGTAGCATCGATGCCAACCTTTTCCAGCATACGCTCTATTTAGAAAAATTTGCCGCCGATAAAGGGTTAAAAATTTCGCCGCTGATCATCGTACCGACGGCCAGCATGGGCTTCTACTCGAAGAAAATCAAATCGCTGGATGAGCTGAAAAAAGGAGACGTGGTTACGCTCTCTAATGACGCCACCAATCTGGCGCGTGGTCTACGTTTCCTGCAATCGATGGGGCTGATTACGATTAAGGCTGATATCGATCCGACCAAAGCGTCTGAGAAAGATATTCTTGAGAACCCACGTGGGCTGGTTTTCAAACCGATGGAGGCGGCACAACTGCCGCGTACGCTGGATAGTGTGACGGCATCGCTGGTGAACGGTAATTTTGCGCTGGCATCCGGTATGAAACTGTCGTCGGCCATCAAGCTGGAAACGCTGGATGAGAACCTGAAAAATATTATTGCTGTGCGTACTGACGATCTCGATAAGCCATTTGTTAAAGATACCAAAGCGATTGTTGAATCACCTGCGTATGCTGCGGTGATCAACGATCCGGCATTGATGTATAGCCAGTTCCAAAAGCCTGAGTGGATGCAGGCGAAAACGCCAGCGCCTGCACAGTAAAGCTTCAGGTTGTACAACATACCATTTGGCCGGTCTATGACCGGCTTTCTTCTTTTCCGCTCTGGTCAGGAGTTTGCGGATAATGATCCAGTTAGAAGAGGTAAGCGTTGACTTCTCACACGGGAAGCAACCAGAAAATCGTGCGGTAGATAACGTATCGCTGCACATCCAGCGCGGAGACATTTACGGCATTGTCGGCACCAGCGGCGCGGGGAAAAGTACCCTGCTGAGAACCATTAATCTCTTGCAGCGTCCGACGTCAGGTCGTGTGCGCGTCAACGATGTGCTCATCAGCGAATTAGCGGGGCAGCCGTTGCGGGAGCAGCGGCAAAAAATCGGTATGATCTTTCAGCATTTTAATTTGATGCAGACGCGTACCGTGACAGAAAACGTCGCGTTCAGCCTGAAAGCCGCCGGGAAATCCAACGCGGAAATTACTGTGCGCGTGCCGGAAATTCTGAATCTGGTCGGACTGGCGGATAAAGCGTCATCGTATCCGGCTCAGCTCAGCGGTGGTCAGAAACAGCGTGTGGGCATCGCCAGAGCGATTGCCAACGATCCCGAAGTTTTGCTGTGTGATGAGCCAACCTCGGCGCTCGATTTAGAAACCTCCGCCGCGATTTTGGCGTTACTGAAAGAGATTAATGAGAAACTGGGTATTACCATCGTGCTGATTTCTCATGAGATGAGCGTGATTAAGGCCGTCTGCGATCGGGTAGCGGTGATGACGGGCGGTCGGGTTGTGGAAGAGGGCGATGTTTTCGATATCTTTGCTACGCCGCAGCACGCCTTTACGCGTCAACTGGTGTCCCATACGCTGGATCTCGCGTTGCCGCCACGTTTGCTGGTGGATTTGCAAGGCACATTATTGAAGATTCTGTTTGTTGGTGAATCGGCGGAGCAACCCGTGCTGTCGGACGTTGCGACGCGCTTCGGCGTATCCGTCAATATCCTGCACGGTAAGATCGAATACATCGGTAACCGTGCGTTAGGTATCCTCGTGGCACTATTGACCCATCCATCCGATCCTGGAAAAGTGGCGCAAGCGGTGGAGCATATTCAGATAAGAACGGCGAATGTGGAGGTGTTACATGGCTGATTTATGGATCGATCTGGTCGCAGCGTTCGGTGAAACGTTCCAGATGGTGGGGATCTCCACGCTGTTTGCCGTGATCGGTGGTTTACCGCTGGGGCTGCTGATTTACGTTACGGACAAGAATCTGTTCTGGCAAAACCGCGCCGTCTATCTGTTTGGCACGGTGTTGGTGAATATCATTCGTTCTATTCCCTTCGTTATTCTGCTGGTGCTACTGCTGCCGCTTACGCAGATTTTATTGGGTAATACCATTGGTCCAGTGGCTGCGGCAGTGCCGATGTCGGTCGCGGCGATCGCATTCTATGCTCGTCTGGTGGATAGCGCACTGCGTGAAATTGATCCCGGCATCGTGGAAGCGGCTGAAGCGTTCGGCGCTAGCCCAATGCGTATTATCGGCACTGTGCTGTTGCCAGAGGCAAAAGCGGGACTACTGCGTGGCCTGACAATTACGTTGGTAAGCCTCATCGGCTATTCAGCGATGGCGGGCATTGTCGGCGGTGGTGGCGTGGGTGACTTGGCGATCCGTTTCGGTTATTACCGATACGAAACTGAGGTCATGGTGATTACCGTGATTGCGCTGGTTATTTTGGTGCAGGTGGTACAGACCCTAGGCGATTGGTTATCAAAACGTGCAGATAAGCGCGAACGCCGCTGAGGGTATTTTCATGCGAGGCACGAGGCAATATTGAACGGCGATGGTTCCTCGTGCCAGTTACTATTTTTTTGATGGTCTCGCCGTCTGTATTTTCAGATATTCCTTACTCCTTCCTAAGTCCCTTTTTTATCTGCATTTTTTTAGAAGCTTTCATATCTTTGACTATCTTTACAGAATGAACGGTTTTCATCTCAGGGATGACGCGTTACCTTTATATGTTACTAAAGTTTTCAAAACATATTGAAAATTAAGAATTTTTAACGACTGATGGACATTGCGGCGAACTCATGAAAACAACCCCTTTCCTGACCAGACTCACGTCTTTCTCTGTAGGTACAGTATTGCTTGTTGGCTTGGCGCCATTTACCTATGCGGAACAGTTGCCTGCGGTGCCGCAGATTGACGCCAAAGCCTTTATCCTGATGGATCACGCCAGCGGTAAAGTGCTGGCGGAGAGCAACGCCGATGAACGCCTTGATCCTGCCAGCCTGACCAAAATCATGGCGAGTTATGTGATTGGGCAGGCGATAAAATCCGGTAAAATTCGCCCGACGGATGAAGTGACCGTCGGAAAAGATGCCTGGGCAACCGGTAATCCGGCACTGCGTGGATCGTCGCTGATGTTCCTTAAGCCGGGCGATCGCATCCCCGTTTCTGAGTTAAATAAAGGCATTGTCATTCAGTCAGGTAATGATGCCAGCATCGCACTAGCAGACTACGTTGCGGGCAGTCAGGATGCGTTTGTCAGCCTGATGAACAATTATGCGAAAGCACTTAACCTGACGAATACGCATTTCCTTACCGTGCATGGCCTCGATGCGGTAGGGCAGTACAGCACCGCTCGCGATATGGCGCTGTTAGGGCAGGCGCTGATCCGAGACGTGCCAGAAGAGTACGCGTTGCACAAGGAAAAAGAGTTCACCTTCAATAACATTCGTCAGCCTAACCGCAACCGCCTGTTATGGAGCACCAATCTGAATGTGGACGGCGTAAAAACAGGCCATACCAACGGGGCGGGACACAATCTGGTGGCCTCGGCAACGGAAGGCAATATGCGCCTGATTTCTGTGGTGCTAGGGGCGCAAACGGATGCCATTCGTTTTCGTGAAAGCGAAAAACTGCTCACATGGGGCTTCCGCTTTTTTGAAACGGTAACCCCAATCAAGGCGGATGCGCCTTTTACTACGCAACGGGTGTGGTTTGGCACGGAGAAAGAGGCACGGTTGGGCGTGGCGCAGGATGCCGCGCTGACCATCCCCAAAGGGCAGATGAAGAATCTAAAAGCCAGTTTCACGCTGAATCAACCGCAGCTTTCTGCACCGCTTACCAAGAATCAGGTGGTCGGTACCATCGATTTTCAACTGGACGGAAAAAGCATCGGGCAGCGCCAACTGGTCGCGATGGATGATATCCCCGAGGCCGGTTTCTTTAGCCGCCTCTGGGATTCGGTGATGATGAAGGTGCAGCAGTGGTTCGGTGGGTTATTCGGTTAATCCCCTGAGTGAATTAACTGAATGCCGTTGTTGGAGAAATAGCGTAGGTACTGTTCGTCCGGGGCGCTGTTGGAAATGACCGTATCAAACAGCGTCATCGGGCCAATGCAGGCGCGTTTTATCTGACCGAACTTGCTGCTATCTGCCACAATAATAATTCGCTGTGCGGTCGCCATCGCGCGCTGTTTCATGCCCAGTTCGGCAAAGTTAAAGCAGGTTGCTCCCGCGTTAAGCTCAATACCCGCCGCAGAAATAAACGCTTTATTCGGGCAGATGTTGTCCAGCTCGCTGCGTTGGTTGAGCGGGGTGAAGATCGCGTTATCTGGATGGTATTCCCCGCCACATAAAATCACTCTACACGCCTTTTTTTCCTGTAGTGCTAAAAAGGTGTTCAGAGAGTAGCAGATCGCAGTAAAAGGCAGCTCATCAGATATCGCATCAATGATGAAGGGAATGGTGGTGCCACAATCGAAAAAAACGGTATCGTTTACCTCGACCAGATGGGAGGCGGCGACACCGATAGCCTGCTTTTCTTTTACGTGTTTGGTCTGTTGGTCGGAAACAAAATAGTGAGTGGTGCCGTTATTCTTCAGGTCACTGACAACGTAACCACCGAGCAGCATGACGCTGGTGGAATCTGCATTCAGATCGCGGCGCACGGTCATCTCCGATACGCCGAGTAGCTGTGCGGCGTCTTTAAGATGGAGTTTATCGGTTTTCTTTAATGCCTGAGCCAGTCTGCCGATTCGTTCGTCGCGCCGTGTTTCCATAAAATTCCCTGCTAGTAAGCTATTTTTGTTGTTAGTAGTTTCCTGCTGCGGCAGCATCACCTGAAACGATAGCAACGCCTGAACTCGTGCCGATACGTGTGGCACCCGCTTCAATCATTCGTTGTGCCGTTTGGCGATCGCGAACCGCGCCGGATGCTTTTACACCCATCTCGCTGCCGACGGTGTTGCGCATTAGTCGAACGTGCTCTTCGCGCGCGCCGCCGGTACTGAAACCGGTAGATGTTTTGACGAACGCGACGTCCAACTGACGGCACATTTCACACACCAGCACAATTTGTTCGTCATCAAGCAGACAGGTTTCCAATATTACCTTCAACGGTATAGCGGCGCAAACCTCACGCACGGCCTGAATATCTGCTTTGACAGCGTCAATCTTGCCGCTTTTCAGCCAGCCGACGTTAATCACCATGTCGATTTCCTGAGCGCCGGCGTCGATGGCGGCCTTGGCTTCAAAAGCCTTGCTGGAAGTCAGACCTGCCCCCAGAGGAAAACCGATAACGGAGCAGACGTGCACCGCCGATCCTTTCAGTTTCTCAGCGACTAAGGGAACGTAACCGGAATTAACACAGACGGCATAAAAATGATGTGCTATCGCTTCATCGCACAGCGTAATGATTTGCTGTTCTGTGGCATTGGCTGCCAGCAATGTGTGGTCGATATAGCGTGCATAGTCAGTCATGGCGAATCCTTAGTGATGTCGATAAAAATAAGATGCGATGATTATGACACTCAATGATTTTAATGTCACAAAAATAACAATGTAATTAAATTTTGTTATTTAAATAACAAATAATGAAATAAACCTGATAACAGCGGCATGGGAACGGGAAGAGGAGGCGGCTTTGAATTGTGTATATAAGAAAATAAAACGCCCATCGTTCTTGAACCTCAAAGGCGGGAACGATGGGCTTCCTCAATAAGGGGAATCAAAGAAAAGCAGTGGCACATATTCAGACTGTAGGTCAAAGAAAAAGTTCTGACCTTTTCGGAAAAAATTCACGATTTCTTACCTGTTTTTAGCCGGGTAATTCAGGCCAGATAACCACGATGAGTGAACCTGCTAATGTGAGTAATACGTTAGCGATGGCATAGGTACCCGCATAGCCGAGTGCAGGAATATTACTTCGTGCCGTATCGCTGATGATCTCCATGGCTGGTGCGCAGGTGCGTGCGCCCATCATGGCACCAAACAGCAGCGCGCGGTTCATTTTTAGTACATACGCACCGAACAGAAAGCAAATCACCACAGGCACCAGGCTGACAATCAGCCCTGAAGCTAGCATCTGGATGCCGACTTCTCCCAGACTGCTGTTGATGGTGCTACCGGCACTCAGGCCGACACCCGCCATAAAGACCATCAGGCCAAATTCTTTGACCATATTGAGAGCGCCCTGCGGAATATAGCCAAAAGTAGGGTGATTGGCGCGCAGGAATCCCAGCATGATGCCCGCGAAAAGTAACCCGGCAGCATTACCAATGCCGAATGTGAAATTACTGAATTGGATTGTGATCAAACCGACCATGACGCCGATAACGAAAAAAGCGCAGAAAGCCAGTAGGTCGGTGACTTGGCTGTGGATAGAAATAAACCCGATTCTGTCAGCAATGCTTTTCACTCGACGGGCGTCGCCGCTGACCTGTAAGACATCACCTTTATTTAGCACTACGTTATCGTCAATCGGCATTTCAATCTGGCTGCGGACGATACGGTTAAGGAAACAGCCGTGATCGGTCAGCTTCAACTGGCTCAGTCGCTTGCCGACGGCATTGTGATTCTTGACGACGATCTCTTCCGTCACGATGCGCATGTCTAGCAAATCGCGGTCGAAAACTTCCTTACCATCACGGAAATTGGAGTTCAAACGAGAGTGTGCATCAGGGTAGCCGACCAGCGCGATCTCGTCGCCGATTTGCAAGACAGCATCGCCGTCGGGATTTGCCAAAATTCCGTTACGCCGAATGCGCTCAATATAGCAACCCGTCTGACGATAAATTCCCAACTCGCGTAAATTCTTGCCGTCCGCCCAGCCGACTAACTCAGGTCCGACGCGATAGGCGCGAATCACTGGCAGATATACTTTTCTTTGGCTATCCGCATCCAGCCCGCGTTCGCGAGCAATTTGCTGTGCGCTGGTGGGGAGATCCTGATGCTGGAGTTTAGGCAGATAGCGCGCACCAAAAATGAGGCTGACCAGCCCAACCAGATACGTCAGCGCATAGCCCAGGCTCAGGTGATCTTGCTCAATACCGAGTTGACTCCCCAAACTGGCGGTATTACGCAACGTGTCGCCCGCACCGACCAACACGGGTGTTGATGTCATGGAGCCGGCCAGCATTCCTGCGGTTAGGCCGATTCCCCAGCCAAAGAGTTTTCCTAAGCCTAACGCCAGTAACATGGCGCTACCGACCATCACCAGCGCGAGCATGAAATAATTTTTTCCGTCGCGGAAGAAAATAGAAAAGAAGTTCGGTCCGGCTTCCACTCCCACGCAAAAAATAAATAACATAAAACCGAGACTCAGCGCTTCGGTATTAATCGAGAAATGTTGTTGGCCGAGTAATAAAGAAACGACTAAAACGCCAATAGAATTACCAAGTTGTACTGGGCCGAAGCGCAACTTTCCCAGACAGAGTCCTAATGAAAGAACCACGAATAAAAGCAGGATGTAATTTCCGTTTAACAAATCAGCGACGTTTATATTCATGTAATGTAACTTGTTGTTTACCAGTAAGCTCTTGATATTATTCATTATAGCGGCTAGATTTAGCCATGAAATACATGAATTCCCGTGACGGCATGCAATACACGTCAGCTGAAAGGAATCAGCCTCATCAAGTATAATTTATCCGATAAAAATTGTTCAGTGTAATTATTGTTTAATTTAATGATTATGGTGGCGCTGTTGATAAAATACGGCGAGTTATTGTCTTTTTCTACGGACAACCCGTGCGTCGAATAAATCGTAGCGAAGCCTCATGTTTTTCATATCGGGGAAGAGATATACCCATCATTTTTACCCTACCGCATGTTTTCGGTATCGGGTTGATGCAGGTTGGGAGGCATATTGAGAGGGGCGGTTTATGGCACGGAATAAAGGTTGGGTCGGCGCGGTTTGTTGTTTTCTATTGTTCACTATTGTGTTTCTAAGTCAAAAAATTGAAGTGTCGGATGCCGCAGTGAACGACGGACTGCGCGGTAGCCCTGGTATGTTACTTTTTCTGCTGCCGGGTATGATTGCCTGTCTTCTTTCTGCACGCGGTCGCTTGCTTTACCCGCTGTTTGGTGCGCTGGCGGCGATGCCGGTATGTTTACTGATGCTCCATTTGTGGAATACGCCGATGCGTTCTTTCTGGCAAGAGCTGGCTTATGTGATGAGCGCGGCCTTTTGGTGCGTATTGGGTTCACTGGGTGTACTGTGCTTACGTAGCCTATATCGACGCTATCTTCGCTGAGTAAACGCTGAACATGCTGCTATAAAATAAAAAAGCGCGGACGTTCGCCGCGCTATTGTCTGACCTGTCTGATGATTATGACTGGAACAGGGACAAATGTTCTTTGGCATAGGCTTCAAAATCCGTGCAGCCGCCAATGTGTTTTTCATCCAGGAAAATCTGCGGTACGGTTTCAACGGGCTTTCCTACCGTTTTGGACAAATCTTCTTTTGAGATACCTTCTGCGTGGATGTCTACATAGCGGAAGCTGAAGTCATCACGCTGCTCGGCCAGTTTCTCTGCCAGTTCTTTCGCACGTACACAATAAGGGCAAGCTGGGCGCCCGAAAATTACAGCGAACATGTAAACTCCTTTGTAAAATTAGAAAAATACTCTCATTCTGAAAACGCATAGCGTGACGCTTGTTGTTGATAAGGTCACGGCCAAAAGTGTTACGGTTAATGAGGTTACTGTGAATGGCGCTACTATGCCCGCATTCATCGATGAAAAAAAGTAGTCATTACCTGTTACAACGATTTGTTCAATCTATTAGGTTACACCCGACGAACCAAATAGATGTACTTTACCGACTGAAGGATGCCAGTGTGACACCGACCATTGATTTGCTACAACGCCACCGTTCCATTCGTGCGTTTACGTCTCAGCCCGTAACGGATGAACAACGCCATGCCATCATCACCTCCGCACAAAGCGCATCCAGCTCCAGCTTTTTACAATGCAGTTCGATTATCCGTATTACCGATCCTGCCGTGCGCGAAACGCTGGTTCACTATACCGGCGAGCAAACCTATGTAGCGCAGGCAGCAGAGTTTTGGGTATTTTGTGCCGATTTTCATCGCCATGTGGAGATCTTCCCCCGGGCAGAAACTGGGCTGATAGAGCAATTGCTGATTGGCTGTGTCGATACCGCTATCATGGCGCAGAATGCCTTGGTTGCTGCCGAATCGTTAGGGCTCGGTGGGGTTTTTATCGGTGGGATTCGCAACCGCATTGCTGATGTGACGCAGTTACTGCAATTGCCGACGCAGGTGATACCGCTGTTTGGCCTGTGTCTGGGGCACCCAGACGCCGAACCGTTGCTGAAACCGCGTATGCCAACAGCCATGATGTTGCATGAAAATGTTTATCAGCCGCTCGATCGCGATGTGCTGGCACAATACGATAAGCAAATGGTGGAATATTACCTACAGCGCACCGGTCGTCGTCGTGAAAGCTGGAGTGAACACGTTGAACTGACGCTGAAAAAAGAGTTACGTCCATTCATGCTGGACTACTTACATCAACAAGGATGGGCGATACGCTAGTATCGGTAGGATATTTATGAAGATAGCCATTCTGTCTCGTGATGGAGCGTTATATTCCTGCAAACGCCTGCGTGAAGCTGCTGAGGCGCGTAAGCATAGCGTTGAAATTATCGATCCACTTTCCTGCTATATGAATATTAATCCGGCGGCGCCGTCGGTGCATTACCGTGGACGCCGGTTGGATAAATACGATGCGATTATTCCGCGTATTGGCTCACAGATTACATTTTATGGCACAGCGGTATTACGCCAGTTTGAAATGCTGGGGAGTTACCCGCTGAATAATTCTGTTGCGGTGATTCGCGCCCGTGACAAACTTCATTCGCTGCAACTGCTTGCCCGCGAAGGGATTGATCTGCCGATTACCGGATTTGCCCACTCGCCGGATGATACTGGCGATCTGATTGCGATGGTAGGCGGTGCGCCGCTGGTCGTGAAATTGGTGGAAGGTACGCAGGGAATTGGCGTGGTATTAGCGGAGACGCGGCAGGCGGCAGAAAGCGTGATTGATGCATTTCGTGGGCTGAATGCACACATTTTGGTGCAGGAATACGTACGTGAAGCGCAGGGTAAAGATATTCGCTGTCTTGTGATCGGTAATCGAGTGGTTGCGGCGATAGAACGGCAGGCGAAGGCGGGGGAATTTCGCTCAAATTTGCATCGCGGCGGGTCGGCGAATAACGTGAAAATTACGGCGCAGGAGCGTGCGATTGCCATCAAAGCGACGAAAACACTGGGGTTGAATGTGGCGGGGGTCGATATTTTGCGCGCCAAACGAGGGCCGCTGGTGATGGAAGTGAATGCTTCACCGGGGCTAGAGGGGATTGAAACGACCACCGGTTTCGATATTGCTGGCATGATGATTGAGTTTATTGAGCAAAATACTCAGAAGCGTGTCGCAACATCGACAACAATAAGTAAAAGTTAGCTTTCTGAAACAGAGGCTGCACCGTAAAATACGGCGTTTTCCGTTGGTGCGTAGCTGGTAGGCGGCGTTCGCGACGGTGTATCGTCGCGCAGTAGAACGAGGAAAACGAGCCGTGGTGCGCTTTTATCATGGCATCGTTGCACAATATTCCGTAAGCTATGTGCCGCTTTTAAGATGGTTTCTGTTTTAACATCGTTTCTACGTGAACGGTGTTCTCTTTTCAATAACGCTGTCTTTACGGTGGCAAGTATGAGGCAAACATGATGGATTCACTCATCGTTCCGGATTTGGCTATGCTACGGCGGTGGCTGGATCAACTGAACATTCTGTATTTCGAATGTGATTCCTGTCAGGCGCTCCATCTTCCTCATATGCAAAATTTCGATGGCGTGTTCGATGCAAAAGTTGATCTGGTGGATAACGTGATTTTGTTTTCCGCACTTGCCGAAGTGAAGCCTAGCGCCCTGATTCCTCTGGTCGGCGATCTGAGCCAAATCAATGCCAGTTCCTTGACCGTCAAGGCGTTTATCGACGTTCAGGACGATAACCTGCCGAAGCTGATTGTTTGCCAGTCGCTTAGTGTTGCCGCAGGGATGACGTTGGAACAATTCAGGCATTTCATGCAGCAATCCGAAGAGCAGATCTCAATGGTGATCCTTGAAGCGAGCGCTAACAATCTGCTGTTTATCGGCGAGGAAGAAGAGGGCTCTGCTACACGAGTCACGACCTCACATTTGCATTGATACGGTTGCTGCCAACGGCAGCAATTGGTTTTACTTATTTTCCTTTCACCGCCATTTATTCTGGTTATTTCGCCTTATTGCCAGATATTTCTCTTTGTTTGTCGCTAAACGCCTTCATCACATCGACAAAATGTGAATAAATAATCGTTAAAACCCATTTTTTACGTTCAAGTATGGTGTGCATGATGTTGTGGGGTTATGCTTTATTCCTGTAAGCGACAGACTGTCGAATCAGGGCTATGTCTGTGTATGAGCGAATAAAAATCGGTGCATATTCATTCACCGATTTGATAGCGCGGCAGGACATGTTTTGTATCGGAACGATACATACTCCCACGATCACCCCCTTGTATGGAGGAAGGAACGGATGTTCACCCAACGTAAAAAATGGCTATCGGGTGTTGTTACCGGCTTGCTGATGGCCGCGTCCGTCACCGCATCTGCGGAAGAGAAAACGCTGCATGTTTATAACTGGTCCGACTATATCGCACCAAACACGTTAGCCAATTTCCAGAAAGAAACCGGTATTAAGGTCGTCTATGACGTGTTTGACTCCAACGAAGTGTTGGAAGGCAAGCTCATGGCGGGCAGCACGGGTTTTGATCTGGTGGTGCCTTCTGCCAGCTTCCTTGAGCGTCAGCTCTCAGCGGGAGTTTTTCAGCCATTAGACAAGAGTAAGCTACCGAATTACAAAAATCTGGACCCCGAGCTGATGAAGTTGATTGCCCAGCACGATCCCGATAACAAATATGCCCTGCCTTATCTGTGGGCGACCACAGGTATTGGTTATAACGTCGAGAAAGTCAAAGCGGCGTTGGGTGCCGATGCACCTGTTGATAGCTGGGATCTGGTACTGAAGCCAGAGAATCTGGAAAAGTTGAAAAGCTGCGGGGTTTCTTTCCTGGATGCGCCTGAAGAGATCTTTGCCACGGTATTAAACTATCAGGGTAAAGATCCGAACAGCACCAAACCGGGTGATTACAGCACGTCAGCGACCGATCTGTTGCTGAAACTGCGCCCGAGCATTCGTTATTTCCATTCGTCGCAATATATCAACGATCTGGCGAACGGCGACATCTGCGTTGCTGTAGGCTGGGCGGGCGATATCATGCAGGCGGGGAATCGTGCGAAAGAAGCGAAGAACGGCGTCAATATCCAATATAGTATTCCGAAAGAAGGCGCATTGGCATTCTTTGATGTCCTCGCTATCCCGAAAGATGCTAAAAATCTGGATGAAGCCTACGCGTTTCTGGATTACCTGATGAAGCCGGAAGTGATGGCTGAGATCAGTAACCACACCTATTACGCCAGCGGTAACCTCGCATCCTTGCCTTTGGTGAACGAAGAGATTCGTAACAACCCGGGTGTCTACCCACCTGCGGATGTGCGTGCCAAAATGTTTACGCTCAAGGTGCAATCCCCTCAGATTGACCGTACACGTACTCGTGCATGGACTAAAGTTAAGAGCGGCAAATAGCCTTTTGGATCTGAATAGCTACCCAAGCGCTTGATGGTTGTTGGTTTCGGCAACCAGAGAGTGAATGGGTATAACATGTGGCAAAAAACAGGCGGAAATACCGCCTGTTTGCGCTCTATATTGTGTCACACCGCTGGATGCAAAAACGCCTAATCATGGCGGCAGCGGGGTGACTTGTTCTGCTTTTGCTGGAGAGCAATGCGAAGTGAATGACGCGATCCCACGCCCTCAATCAAAACCACAAAAAGCGGCCACGCCGCTGCTGGAAGTGCGTAACCTGACGAAGTCGTTTGATGGTCAGGCCGCGGTCGATGATGTCAGCCTGACGATTTATAAAGGCGAAATTTTTGCTCTGCTGGGCGCATCGGGCTGTGGGAAATCCACGCTGCTGCGTATGCTGGCAGGTTTTGAGCTCCCGACTCAGGGGCAGATTGTTCTTGATGGTCAGGATTTATCATTGGTACCGCCTTACCAGCGTCCTATCAATATGATGTTCCAGTCTTATGCGCTGTTCCCACATATGACGGTGGAAAAGAATATCGCCTTTGGTCTGAAACAGGACAAGCTGCCGCGTGCTGAAATCAAAGATCGTGTAGAAGAGATGCTGTCGTTGGTGCACATGCAGGAGTTCGCCAATCGTAAACCGCATCAACTTTCCGGCGGCCAGCGTCAGCGTGTTGCGCTGGCTCGTAGTCTGGCGAAACGTCCAAAACTGCTGTTGCTGGACGAACCGATGGGGGCGCTGGATAAGAAACTACGCGACCGCATGCAGCTTGAAGTGGTCGATATTCTGGAGCGTGTAGGTGCGACCTGTGTGATGGTGACACACGATCAGGAAGAAGCTATGACGATGGCAGGACGTATTGCCATTATGAACCGCGGTAAGTTCGTACAGATTGGCGAGCCGGAAGAGATCTATGAGCACCCGAATACACGCTTCAGCGCAGAATTCATCGGCTCGGTCAATATGTTTGAAGGGATATTGCAGGAGCGTCAGGACGAGGCACTGATCATCAAAAGCCCTGGGCTGGTGCATCCACTGAAAGTGGATTCGGATGTCTCGGTAGTGGATGGTGTACCGGTTTACATCGCATTACGTCCTGAAAAAATCATGTTGTGCGAAGACGTTCCGGCTGACGGCTGTAATTTCGCCGTGGGGGAAGTCGTGCATATCGCCTATCTGGGAGACTTGTCGATATATCACGTCAGGCTTAACAGCGGGCAGATCATCAGCGCGCAGCTACAAAATGCCTATCGCTATCGTAAAGGCACACCGACCTGGGGAGATGAGGTTAGGCTGTGTTGGGATGCGGATAGCTGTGTGGTTCTGACGGTGTAGCGAGGAAGAATGTCATGACTTTATTTCCCGAACGTCACACGGCGGAACCACCGGGCAAGGCCAGACTCTGGCTGCGTGTGCTGATGGCGCGCTGGCGTCAAAAACACGGGCGTAAGCTGGTTATCGCACTGCCGTATGTGTGGCTACTGCTGCTGTTTATGCTGCCGTTCCTGATCGTGTTCAAGATCAGTTTCGCTGAGATGGCACGTGCAATCCCGCCTTATACCGATCTGGTTTCCTGGATGGATGACAAGCTGGATATTTCCCTGAACCTTGGGAATTACCTGCACTTGTTGGACGATCCGCTGTATTTCGATGCTTATATGCAGTCGCTTCAGGTTGCGGCCGTATCGACGCTGTGCTGCTTATTTATTGGTTACCCATTGGCTTGGGCCGTTGCGCACAGTAAACCCTCAACGCGTAATATTCTGTTATTGCTGGTGATCCTCCCTTCATGGACGTCGTTTCTGATCCGCGTCTATGCCTGGATGGGGATTCTGAAAAATAACGGTATCTTGAATAACTTCCTGCTGTGGCTGGGCGTGATTGATGAACCCCTGATCATTTTGCACACCAATTTGGCGGTTTACATTGGCGTGGTGTATTCCTATCTGCCGTTTATGGTGTTGCCTATTTATACCGCGCTGACGCGGCTGGATTATTCGCTGGTGGAAGCGTCGTTGGATCTGGGCGCGCGGCCGCTAAGAACGTTCTTCAACGTGATCGTTCCGCTAACGAAAGGCGGTATTATTGCGGGTTCGATGCTGGTGTTCATTCCTGCTGTGGGGGAATACGTGATTCCAGAACTGCTTGGCGGGCCAGATAGCATTATGATTGGCCGTATCCTGTGGCAGGAATTCTTCAATAACCGAGATTGGCCGGTGGCATCTGCTGTCGCGATCGTCATGTTGTTGCTGTTGATTATACCGATTATCTGGTTCCATAAACATCAGAGCAAAACTGCGGAGGGTGAAGCGTGAATAATTTACCTGTTGTTCGCTCGCCGTGGCGTATTGTGATTTTGGTACTGTGTTTTACCTTCCTCTATGCGCCGATGCTGATGCTGGTGATCTATTCGTTCAACAGCTCCAAGCTGGTTACCGTATGGGCTGGATGGTCGACGCGCTGGTATATCGAGCTGTTTCATAATACGGCGATGATCAGCGCGGTGCTCTTGAGCCTGACGATTGCCGCCGCCTCGGCCACGATGGCTGTGATTCTTGGGACGATCGCCTCCGTAGTGATGGTGCGTTTTGGCCGTTTCCGTGGTGCCAATGGCTTTGCGTTTATGCTGACGGCACCGCTGGTGATGCCGGATGTGATTACCGGGCTGTCGCTGCTGTTGCTCTTTGTTGCCTTAGGTCATGCTATCGGGTGGCCAGCAGAAAGAGGAATGTTCACTATCTGGCTGGCGCACGTCACATTCTGCACCGCGTATGTCACCGTGGTGATCAGCGCGCGCCTGCGGGAACTGGATCGTTCGATTGAAGAAGCGGCAATGGATCTGGGGGCGAATCCGCTCAAAGTCTTCTTCATTATCACGGTGCCGATGATTGCCCCAGCGCTGCTTTCCGGCTGGCTGCTGGCGTTTACACTGTCTCTGGACGATCTGGTTATCGCCAGCTTCGTGGCGGGGCCTGGCTCGACGACGCTGCCTATGTTGGTGTTCTCCAGCGTTAGAATGGGGGTTAATCCACAAATTAACGCATTGGCTTCTCTGATATTGTTAGTCGTTGGTATTATTGGGTTTATCGCCTGGTGGTTTATGGCAAGGGCAGAGAAGCAGCGCTATCGTGATATGCAAAAAGCGAGACGTGGCTGATTCGATTTCACTCCGTAATTTGTTAGCCTAGCGAAGGTATCCAGCAACGCCGCCAGAGTATGGGGGCGTTGTTGTTTTATACGACTATCAAGTTTTATATCAGTACCACGTTTTATATTGGCATCGAATTTTATATTGATGCTGTATTTTTGGCCGATTATGGCTGCATGAAGGGAGAGCGTTGAAATTCTGTACACGAAGAAGGAAATGACGCAACGCAAAGTGTATGCCCCGGTGCCAGTGATGGTGGCGGGGATTGCGATTATTGCTACCCGTTTTTTGGGGATTGTGCTGCTGGTATGGGAGCTAGGGTTAAGCGATTTGAGCGGCTGGATTGGCAGTAACGCGGAAGCCTGGGATTCGACACTGGTATTATTGTTATCGCTTATTATTGTCGGCATTGAAATTCGTTGTGGTTTTGCCGTTTTAGCGGGTGTTAACTGGGGTCGATGGGGTTATGTGGCCTGCCAGGGGCTGGTGGTGTGTTACCTGCTTCTCGCATCCCTGAGCGAATTTATGCCAGCGATATTCCATATTTCAGGGGAAAATAACGCCGCCGTGCTGCATCAACTCCTGCTACAGAAGATCCCGGATCTTCTGGTGATGGTTTTACTGTTTCTGCCACGACGCAGTAAGCGCTTTTTTCTGCGCCAGAAATAGATATGTCTACCTCCTGAGCCATCTGGCTACTGGCGTCGCCCATGAGTAAGCGAAAAGGTCGCGGGGTGATGCCGTCAGGATGGTATAATCCTTTCATTCTGTATTTCTTCTTATAGTTAGATTGTTTATGCATTGTGCCCGCTACAGCACGGGAACCTGTCGTTCCTGCCAATGGTTGGAAAAAGCCTACCCACAGCAATTGTCTGATAAGCAGCAGCACCTTGAAAGCCTGCTGCAAGCGCACGCTGTGCAGCGTTGGTTGCCCGTGCAACCTTCTGCGCAGTCTGCATTTCGTAATAAAGCCAAAATGGTGGTGAGCGGCAGCGTGGAACGCCCGCTGTTGGGAATGTTACACCGTGATGGAACGGCGGTAGATCTCTGTGATTGCCCGCTTTATCCGTCCAGCTTCGCACCAGTTTTCGACGTGCTTAAAGTTTTCATCGCTCGTGCGGGATTGACGCCGTATAACGTGGAACGCCGTCGTGGAGAGCTGAAATACCTGCTGCTGACGGAAAGTACGCAGCGCGGGACGTTCATGCTGCGCTTTGTCTTACGCTCGGAAACCAAGCTGACGCAGTTGCGTGCAGCATTGCCTTGGCTACAGCAGCAGTTGCCGCAGCTTGAGGTGATATCCGCCAATATCCAGCCGGTCCATCAGGCGATAATGGAAGGAAAAATGGAAATCATCCTGAGTGAGGCTGCGGCGCTGGCCGAACAGTTCAATCAGGTGCCGCTGTATATCCGGCCACAAAGTTTTTTTCAGACGAACCCGCAGGTGGCGGCCGCGCTGTATGCGACAGCACGCGATTGGGTTGCAGAGCTGAATATCACCAGCATGTGGGATCTGTTTTGCGGAGTAGGGGGTTTTGGCCTGCACTGTGCCTCCCCCGAGATGCGTTTGACGGGCATTGAAATCAGCGCTGAGGCGATAGCCTGCGCGCGTCGCTCTGCGGAGCAGTTAGGGTTGAAGCAGGTAGAGTTTCAGGCGCTGGATTCCACGCAGTTTGCGACAGGTAAAGCAGAAATTCCCGAGCTGGTGCTAGTCAACCCGCCACGCCGCGGTATCGGCAGCGAACTGTGCGCTTACCTGAGCCGTATGGCACCGGACTACATTCTCTACTCCAGCTGTAACGCTGAAAGCATGGCCAAGGACATGACGGAACTGGCGAATTACCGTGCGCTGCGCGTGCAGCTATTCGACATGTTCCCACATACGGCGCACTATGAAGTGCTAACGTTATTGAAGCGTGAGGATGGCTAAGGGAAAGTCAGGACATCGGAATGCTTTGCGGTGTTTGCCTTATCTGGCGTAAAAAGTAGAACCGTATTGATAAAACCATTTGCGGAACGGGAACGGTGATAATGGAATAGAAGAGTAAAGCGTTTGCGCTATGGATGGCGCAAGCCGAGCGTACAGGGACGTATTTACAGCGTCTTTACGATCTATCCATTATCACCGCTCTACGCGCTTTATCGACATCTTAACGCGGTGCATTCACACCGCGCTACGCGGAACCTTATTGCGGGAACCATTTGTCGTTAATAGTTTTGTAGGTGCCGTCGGCTTTGATGGCATCCAACGCTTTATTCAGTTTTTCCAACAGCGCCTTGTCATCGGGACGGACGGCGATGCCTAATCCGGTGCCGAAGTATTCAGCGTCAGTTACATGCTCGCCAACTGTTGCTAACTCAGGGTTGGTCTTAATCCACTCGTTGACGACAGCGGTATCACCGAATACACCGTCGATACGGCCATTTTTCAGATCCAGTACTGCGTTCTGGTAGCTGTCATAAGAGACGGTTTGGACTTCCGGGTGCTTATCGTGCATGTATTTCTGGTGCGTCGTGCCGTTTTCCATACCAATACGTTTGCCTTTCATCGCGGCAAAGTCGCTGAATTTCCCTTTTTGCGCGATAACGACAGCGGAGTTGGCGTAGTAGGGCTGGGTGAACGCCACCTGTTTACTGCGCTCTGGCGTGATGTCCATACCGGAAATCACCGCGTCATAGCGGCGGAATTTCAGCGCAGGGATCAGGCTGTCAAACGCCTGATTGGTGAACGTACAGGTCGCTTGCATTTGTTTGCACAGCGCTTTCGCCAGATCCATATCAAAACCGACGATTTCGTTGCTGGCATCCAGTGATTCAAAAGGCGGGTAGGTGGCTGATGAGGCAAAACGGATGGTGTCTGCGGCGGTGGCGCTGAAGGCGATTCCTGCCAGTAAGGTGGCGAGCACTAATTTTTTCATTACCTACTCCTGTCTGTTTTTCTTATAAAATAGTTACGCGGAAACATTCCGACGTCATGGCGATTACCATGCCATTAATTGAATTTGTATGCAATTAAAATGATTAATAAGTCGATTTTTTGCATGTTTCTACAGCAGCAGGCAATAAAAATTTCCGGGAGAAATTTTTAACGTTGCGTCAGCAACGGCCCGTGAGGGGGCGGACAGGGATGGCACGCCATAAAAAAAGCAGGCTATCAAAGCCTGCTTTCTAAGGGGAGAAGTGCGGTAAGTATCAGTTACGGCGTTCGAATACCAGCGAACGGCGTTCAACCCAGCGCATCAATAATGTCAGTAAACCGTTGACACACAGATAGATAATTCCGGCTGCGCCAAACACCATCACATCATATGTCCGGCCGTACATCAGTTGACTGTAACCCATGACTTCCATCAGCGTGATGGTATAAGCCAGCGACGTACTCTTAAATACCAGCACCACTTCGTTTGAATAAGAAGACAGCGCGCGTTTAAATGCGAACGGCAGCAAAATGCGTAATGTCTGCTTCTGATTCATTCCCAGAGCGGCGCAAGATTGCCACTGTCCGGCAGGAATAGCTTTTACTGCTCCGTAGAACAACTGTGTGGTATACGCCGCGCTATTGAGTGCCAGCGCCACCATCGCACACAGCCACGGTTGTGACAGCAAGCTCCACAGCCAGGGGATTTGCTGGATAGAGGTAAATTGCCCGGGGCCGTAGTAAATCAGGAAGATCTGCACCAGCAGCGGCGTGCCGGTAAATAGCGTAATGTAGCCTTTCGCCAACAGCGATACGACAGGCGTTTTGAGCGTCAGCACGACAGTCAGCAGCAGTGACAGCACCAGCGCCACGACAATCGAGACGGCAGTTAATGTCAGGCTGGTATGCAGACCTTTTAATAGCTCAGGTAAATAAGCGAGCATCAGGATGGTCTCCGCTCAAAACGCGTGGTATGTAGGTCAATGCGTTTCAGCACATACTGACTTAACAGCGTAATCACCAGATAGATAGCCGCTGCGACGACGTACCAGGTGAAGGGTTCCTGTGTCCGTGTAGCAATGCTTTTGGTTTGCAGCATCAGATCGTTAACGCTAATCAGCGAAACCAGCGCAGTATCTTTCAGCAATACCAACCACTGATTACCTAATCCCGGGAGGGCATGACGCCACATCTGCGGCATGATCAGACGGAAAAATATCGCGGATTTACTGAGCCCCAGCGCCTGACCTGATTCCCATTGTCCCTGTGGTACCGCTTTTAGCGCGCCACGCAGCGTTTGGGATGCATAAGCGGCATACAGCAGCGCCAGCGCAATCACGCCACACAGGAACGGGCTGACTTCGAACATGCCGATATCCAGTTTTACCGGAATCTGCACAATGAAAAGGTTCAGGGTAAAGCCATCTGCTAACATCATCAGCAGTTGGGAAGACCCGAAATAGATAAACAGCACCACCAGAATTTCTGGTAGCCCGCGCAATAATGTGACTACCGCTGTACCCGTCCAGCTAACGGCTTTCCAACGGACGGTTTCCCAAACGGCAAACAGCATCGCTAGCACAAGGCCGAGCACCAGTGCACAAACGGCAAGGCCGACGGTCATCCCGGCGGCGCTTGCAAGAGGTTGAAATTCAATCATTGAGCGTCAGATTACTGCTGGAACCATTTTTTATAGATGGTTTCGTAAGTACCATCCTGTTTGATTTTGTTGAGGGCGTCGTTGAATTTCTTCAGCAGCTCATCGTTATTCTGACGTACCGCGATGCCCAGACCGATACCGAAGTAACCTTTATCCGTCACTTTCTGACCCACGGTTGCCAGCGCATCGTTCTGCTTCAGCCATTCGTTAACCACAGCGGTGTCACCGAACACGGCATCCAGACGACCATTTTTCAGATCCAGCACGGCATTCTGGTAGCTATCGTAAGGCACGGTTTTGATATCGCTGTGCTTTTCCATCAGGTATTTCTGATGGGTGGTGCCATTCTGTACACCAACGCGTTTGCCCGTCAGCGCGGCGATATCAGCAACTTTCCCTTTCTGAGCAATAAACTGAGCGGAGTTGTCATAGTAAGGCTGAGTGAATGACACCTGCTGCTGACGCTCAGGAGTGATATCCATTCCTGCGATGATGGCTTCGAAACGACGGAATTTCAGACCAGGAATCAAACTGTCGAACGCCTGATTGCTGAACGTGCAGTTTGCCTGCATTTCTTTGCACAGTGCATTAGCCAGATCGATATCAAAACCCTGAATCTGGTTATTGGCATCGACAAATTCGAACGGAGGATAGGACGCTTCGGTCGCAAAACGAATGGTGTCTGCGGCGTTGGCGGATACAGCGCCAGCGGCGAATAAGGCTGCAATAATCAATTTTTTCATTATCATTTTCCTGATAGTAATCAATGTGACAAATAACCAGCGAATTCAGGCGTCTGCGGCTGCGTAAAGTGCGTCGCATCCCCTTGTTCGACGATGCGGCCATTTTCCATATAAACGACTCGGCTGGCCGTTTTACGGGCAAATTCGACTTCGTGGGTCACGATCACCTGCGTAATTCCAGTCTGCGCCAATTCACGGATGATGTTGACGACCTGAGCGGTAATCTCTGGGTCCAGCGCGGCAGTGGGTTCATCAAATAACAGAACCTGAGGTTCCATCATCAGTGCACGTGCAATCGCGACACGCTGCTGCTGCCCGCCAGAAAGATGAAGAGGAAAGCGATCGGCAAAATCATTGAGGCGCAGACGTGTCAGCAGCTTGTCCGCACGCGCTCTGGCTTCTTCTTTACTCAGCCCCAGCACGCGGCAGGGCGCTTCAATCAGATTCTGCGCCACGGTCAGATGCGGCCATAAATTGTATTGCTGGAACACCATCCCGACGTTCTGACGCAATTCACGGATTGCGCTGTCGGACGGCGTACGCTGAAAATCAAACTGATTACCGGCGATGGAAAGCGTGCCAGAGCGTGGCATTTCCAACAGATTAAGAACGCGTATCAACGAGCTTTTGCCCGCTCCGCTAGGACCGAGAAGAACCAGCGTTTCACCCGCAGGACACTCTAAGGTGATATCAAATAGCGCCTGGTATGTGCCGTAGAAACAGTTAATGCCGTTTAGTTGAATACTCATGCGTAAGAATTGAATAGACATTGATGCGGCGAATGTTAACGTTGGCAGAATAGTTATGCAATCACCGTGGGTTAAAATTTGCCAATAAGCGATTTGTTGGTTAAATAATAGCACAAAATAATGGCTTACGGCTTAGGGACACGGTTTCCCATTGCAGGTATTCGCTGAGCCGTACTGATATGCAGTAATAAGGAGACAACATGCAATTATCCACCACCCCGAATCTGGAAGGTTTCACCATTACTGAATACTGCGGCGTCGTGACGGGCGAAGCCATTCTGGGGGCGAACATCTTCCGTGACTTTTTCGCCAGTATTCGTGATGTCGTCGGTGGCCGTTCCGGTGCCTATGAGAAAGAGCTGCGTAAGGCACGGCAGATTGCGTTCAAAGAGTTGCAGGAACAAGCTGAAGATTTAGGCGCGAACGCCATTGTGGGTATTGATCTCGACTATGAAACCGTTGGGAAGGATGGCAGCATGCTGATGGTGACCGTCAGCGGTACGGCGGTAAAGGTTCGCCGCTAGCCGGTGAAAGGATAACGATAGGTGGCGGAAAATCAGCACAATAGCGGAATAACAATGTTGAAATGGGCGAGTTGCATTGCGTTGGGGCTGTTGGCGGGGTGCCAATCTGTCTCTTCCTCGTTGCAGGAACAGAATAATTATGTGCTGGAGACCGCATTGCAGTCGCGTGCTCAGGAATCTCGTATCCGTTTTTTGGTGATTCACTACACGGCAGAAGACTTTGCCACCTCGCTGAATATTCTAACGGACGAGCACGTCAGCGCTCATTATCTTATTCCTGCACACCCTCCATTACAGCACGGCAAGCCGCTCGCGTGGCAATTGGTACCCGAATCTCAGGCTGCCTGGCATGCGGGAGCCAGTAGCTGGCGCGGGTTTAGCCGATTGAATCATTCCTCGATCGGTATTGAGATCGAAAACGCGGGTTATCAGCGCACCTTGACGGGCTATACGTGGGCGCCGTTCACCGGCTCGCAGATTCAGCTCGTGACCGCGCTCGCCCGCGATATTGTCGAACGTTACCAAATTGCGCCGCAGAACGTGGTGGCGCACAGCGATATTGCTCCACAGCGGAAACAAGATCCCGGGCCACTTTTTCCCTGGCAGGCGTTAGCTCAGGCGGGCGTTGGTGCCTGGCCGGACGCACAGCGCGTGGCGTTTTATTTGAATGGACGGCAGCCGATGCAGCCAGTAGATGAAGCCGCGCTATTGGAAAAGCTGGCGCGTTATGGTTATTCGGTGCCGGAAACGATGACGGCGCGTGAAAAGCGGCAGGTGATTGCCGCTTTTCAGATGCATTTTCGACCTGATAACTATCAAGGTCAGCCAGACGCGCAGAGTGAAGCGATTGTCGACGCGCTGCTGGAAAAATACGGCAGCCGCTAAACCGTTTCCTTCTCTGCTAATGTCGCAATACGCGCCGCCATGCCACGGAAGATAAACAGGTGAGCGGGCATCATCAAAAACCAGTAGACCAGTCCGTTAAATCCAGAAGGATGCCAGCGGGCGCGGACATCCACGGTTCGATGAGTGCCTTTGTCCGTGATAGTAAAGTTGAGTTTCCCCAGCCCCGGTGCTTTCATGCCGAATAGTAGCACCAACTGACGCTGCGGTTTGATCGAAATAACCTTCCAGCCGTCAATCTTGTCGCCCACTTCCAGCGTCGGGCGATCGGGGCGTCCATAAGTCACGCCGTTGCCGCAAAGATCGTCCAGCCGGGCGCGGATGTTCCACAGTGTATTCGCGTAAAAATAGCCTTCCTTCCCGCCGACCTGCTGGATGACTTGCCAGAGCGACTGACTGGAGGCTGACGTCTCCATCGTATGGCCCGCCTGTTTAGGGTAAAAGCCGTAATTTGGCTTCCAGCGCGCGCGGACTTCGGTGTCATCTCCCCAGTCGGCCTGCTGTACGCTCTCCATTTCGCTTTGCAGCGTGAGGCGTACGGCGTCATCAAAGCTCATCAATTGTTGTGGAATCAACGTCTGTAGTGCGTGCCCATCGGCCTGTAAATCGTGCTTTAACCCTTGAATCAAGGCGCGGGCGATGGACGGGGGAACCGAGGTCACCAGATGCAGGAACCAGACAGACACCAGATGCGTTGGCATAGGAACGGGGATCAGCAATCTGCGTTTGCCGCTGATCTGAATGAAGCGTTCGAACATGGTTTGATAGCTGATGTATTCGGGGCCTGCGGCATCCATGATGCGATTTTCTGTCGCCGGGTGATGCACGATGTCGATGAGATAAACCAGCAGGTTTTCCAGCGCAATCGGCGACGATTTAGAGCGCACCCAGCGCGGCGGCGTCAGTATGGGCAGGTTATAGACCATATCGCGCATGATTTCGAACGCTGCCGACCCGGCGCCGATAATAATGCCCGCGCGTAGCTCCGTGACGGGAATGCCGCTACTGCGTAATACATCACCCGTGATCTGGCGCGCCAACATGTGCGGTGAGGTGTCATCTTTCGCCTGAAGCGAGCCCAGATAGATAATCTGTTTTACGCGGCTGGAGGCCAGCGCCAGCAGAAGATTCATGGCAGCCATGCGCTCTCTGGCGACGAAATCTGCGCCGTCGCCCATGCTGTGCACCAGATAATAGAGCGTCTCTGCGCCCCACAGGCCATCAGGCAGGCTTTCTGGCTTGGTGAGGTCAACCTGCTGGCAGTCAACGCCTGGCCAGTTACGTGATGCAAGGGATTCGGTATTCCGACCAGCAGCGATCACTCGGTTGCCCTGCTTGCTCAATCGCTCGGTTAAATGGCGGCCAATGTAGCCAGTTGCGCCCAGAATCAGGATCGGGGCTGAAGGAGATGTCATGCGCCAGCGGCTCCACAGCAAAATATAACCATGGCTTACTATAACGGGGAAAAAGAAGAAAGTGAGGAAAAGTGTGCGGCAACAGGGGGATATTTAACACGACCTACCTGCCCGATAGCCGTCGCTATCAGGCAGAAGGGGGTAAAACGGGAGGGGATCAAGCCAGAACGGTATCGCCTTGCAACTGGCAGCTACAGGCCAGAACATAACCTTGCTCAATCTCGGCAGGCGTCAGCGTCATGGTACTGCTGGTGGTGTAATTGCCAGACAGCACACGGGTTTTACAGCTCCCACAAACACCGGCGCGACAGGCGGCAAGAACCTGCACCTTATTCGCTTCGAGTGCGGCCAGCAGGCTGATACCCACCGGTACACGTAGGTTCTTCAGCGGACGGCTGATGGTTAGCGTGAGTTGGTCGGCATCTTCATCCACGACGTCATCCGTCGGGCGGAACTGCTCTTTAAAGATACGGTTGGAAGCCACGCCAAGCTGCTGACTCAGGGTTTCAATCTGGTTCATGTATGGCGCTGGGCCGCAGGTCATCACGGTGCGGTTGGTGATATCCGGCACACGTTCGACCAGTAGGTCACCGCTGATACGTCCGGCAAGGAAACCGGGCGCAGCGTCAAATTCTGCCATCAGCGTAAGATGCAGTTGCTGCGAATAACGCTGCACCAGATCTTGCCATTCGTTGGCGAAAATCACCTGCTGCGGGTTGCGTACGTTGAAGATAACGTGGATATCGGTTTGCGGTTTGTTTGCCAGCAGCCAGCGGCACATCGACATAATCGGCGTGACGCCACAGCCTGCTGCGGCCATCAGGTAGCGATCGCTGACTGCGTTGGTACAGGTAAATTCGCCCTGAGCATCGGACAGCCACAGATAATCACCGACTTTTAGCGTTTGAGTCAGCCAGCGGGAACCGACGCCGTCATCCAGCCTTCTCACCGTCAAGGTAATGAAACGGCTGAGGCCCGGAGAAGATGAGATCGTATAAGCCCGTAGCGTCTCCTCGCTGTTAGCAATGCTGACAAGTGCATATTGACCCGGCTGATACGGATAAAAATCATGATTAACCAGTGATATCGTCCAGACATCCGGCGTTTCCTGGGTAATCGAGTGCACCTGCATGCGGTTAGAACAAAGCGGTGTCGGCCCAGCGTGTGGTACTGGCATCGTCATAGTCAATCTCCATAACAAACGGATACGGTGAAGCGTGTAAAGATAGCGGCCCATAAAAAAGGGGCTTAGCGTGAGGCATCAATGCTGATACCTCACGCTGCGTGACGAGGAACGCGCTCCTCCGTCCGCATTGATTTATCAAGCGGCCAGAATGGTGTTCATGTCTTGTTCAACGGTGGTAATCGCCCGCATACCGAATTTGTCGTTCAGAATGGCAAGCAGATTGTCCGTCAGGAAGCCCGGTGCAGTTGGCCCGGTGTAGATGTTCTTCACGCCGAGAGACAGCAGGGTAAGCAGGATGACAATCGCTTTCTGTTCAAACCATGACAGCACCAGACTCAGTGGCAGGTCGTTGACGCCACAGCCTAATTTTTCCGCCAGTTTGACGGCCAGAATAATGGCCGCGTAGGCATCGTTACATTGGCCGACATCCAGCAGACGTGGCAAGCCTTCCAGCGTACCGAAGTCCAGTTTGTTGAAACGGTATTTACCGCATGCCAGCGTCATGATCAGGCAATCTTGTGGAACGTTCAGCGTGAAGTCGGTGAAGTAGCTACGTTCTTCACGGCTGCCATCACATCCGCCAACGAGGAAGACGTGGCGCAGTTTTTTCTGTGCAACCAGGTCGATCACCGTATCGGCTGCGCTCAGCAGCGTTTCACGCCCAAATCCGACGGTGATCATGTGCTCGATTTCGCTGTACGGGAAGCCAGCCAGACCCTGAGCCTGTTTGATAACCGGGCTGAAATCGTCACCTTCCAGATGGTTCACGCCCGGCCAGCCGACGATGCTGCGCGTCCAGATACGATCGCCGTAGTTACCTACGTTAGGATCGATAATGCAGTTAGACGTCATGACGATCGCGCCAGGGAATTTGGCAAACTCAGTCTGTTGGTTCTGCCAGCCGCTGCCGTAGTTACCTGCCAGATGCTTGAATTTTTTCAGCTCTGGGTAACCGTGTGCCGGCAGCATCTCGCCGTGTGTATAAATATTCACGCCGGTGCCGTCGGTTTGCTCCAGCAGCATGCGCAGGTCTTTCAGATCGTGACCAGAAATCAGAATGGCTTTACCGGCAATCGGACGCACGTTAACAGAAGTCGGCTGTGGGTGGCCGTAAGCATCGGTTTCGCCCCGATCGAGGATTGCCATGACGTTGAAGTTCATTTTACCGATGCCCATCGCGTTGTTCAGCAGGGTATCGACATCGGCTGGCTGCGTGCCCAGCCACGCCATGAAAGCATGATATTCGGCATAGAGTGCGTTGTCATACTGACCGAGAACGTGGGCGTGCTCCATGTAGGCTGCTGCACCTTTCAGGCCGTAGAGGTTAAGCATACGTAAGCCGTGAACGTCATCACCGATGATGGCTTTATCGCTATCCAGCGCAAATTCTTCCGCCTGTTGCAGTAAGGTCGGAATATCGTTGCCAGCGAGTTGCAGTGCCGCCATTGGGTGATCGACGGTTGCCGTGGCATCGTGCAGACGGCAGCGAACCGCCAGCGATTCGCGCAGAGTGATGGCTTCCTGTGCGTAGCCAATAATACGTTGGGAATCGAAGTTAACGTTGGTCAACGTAGAGAAGAAGGCGCGTGGCGCAAAACTGTCGACATCATGATCGATAATACCCAGCTCGCGTGCTTTCAGCGCCCAGGCAGAAAGCCCTTGCAACACAGCGACCAGCAGGTCTTGCAGATCGGAGGTTTCTGCGGTTTTACCGCACATGCCCTGCGCGTAAGAGCAGCCGTTTCCAACAGGGGTACGAATCGTTTGTTCACATTGCACACAAAACATAATGACTTCCTTTTTTTAAGTTGCATTTAAAATGCTTGTTTAAAGCATAGTGTCAGCCGAGGCAGGTAAAAAGGCTTTTTTACTGCAACTTTAGGTAAATTTGATTTAGCGCAATTTTGATGATGGGCAATGAAAATCACTCTCAATCACGGCCCATAAACGAGAGTGAAAACGGTAAAGCGTAGGCTCTTATGAGGTAAAGAACGCCATCAATATGGGGGCGGCGAGGCTTAATAAAAAACCGTGTACGATAGCAGCTGGAACGATATCGACCCCCGCGCCGCGCTGTAAAACGGGCAGGGTGAAATCCATCGATGTTGCGCCGCAAAGACCCAATGCACATGAGCGATTGCGCTGCGCCAAGGTCGGAATCAGCATAATTGCCAACAGCTCGCGGGCCAGATCGTTGAAAAATGCCGTACTGCCGATGACGGGCCCGAGGGCGTCGGTCAGCAGAATGCCAGATAACGAATACCACCCGTAGCCGGATGCCATCGCCAGACCCGTTTTCAGCGGCAGTCCCAGAAGCCACGCGGCAAGCAGGCCGCCACCGAGTGCGCTGATACCGACGATGAGCGCAATGACCAGCCCGCGACGGTTTAACACGATTTGGCGCAGCGTCATTCCGCTGTTACGCAGTTGAATACCGACCAGAAATAGCAGAAAAATCAGCGCGTACTCACTGCCTTTGCTGGCGTAGGCGAATCCTGACCATTGTGTTAATCCCAGTAAAAATCCACCGCAGACGACGCCGCAGAGCGTGAACGATTCAAGAATCATACGCAGGCGGGAAAATGGGGCGGCGTTTTTAAATTTACTGTGCCATACGCTACGTTTTCCCCACAGCCACAGTGCAATGCCGTTTGCGGCGAGAATGCAAAATGCGAAGACGGCCGTGTAGCGAAAAATCAGTAACAAATTGCTGCTGAGATCTTCCAGAAAAGCCAGGCTCATTCCCATCAAAAACAGAATAACGTACACCATCCAACCCAGTAGTTGGTTAACCCACTGTAATGCTTTTTTGGCATGTAGCGGCACCAGATAGCCAATGATGAGCGGCAGTAAAATAATTAACAATCCTGAATACATCACAGAATCGGCGTCCTTACGCGAGAAAAATGGTGTTAACCCGTATGTTAGCGTTACCGGGGTTGTTGTTATCAGACCATGGGGCTTTCTTCTTCATTTCTACCCCGACAAATGCTGGCTCGGAGGAAACGTAAACCGTGAGTGGGCAACCGTCGTGGGATTCATCGGCTACACTTGGCGGGAAGAAACACGATAATCTATTAAAATTAAACAAATTATCGGGGTGAGTAAAGCGTTGTTTGGCAGGATATTCTGCATGATGGCTATCCTGACAGCAGAAAACCGTAGGCAGTCGCTACAGGAGATATGGATGCATCTGGAAAGTATTGAAATCCTGGGATTTCGGGGAATCAATCGTCTGTCGCTGGTACTGGACGAAAATAATGTGCTGATTGGTGAGAACGCCTGGGGGAAATCCAGCCTGCTGGATGCCCTTTCGCTGCTGCTGGCACCCACATTACCGCTTTATCATTTTGATATGCAGGACTTTCACTTCACGCCGGGGGATGAAAACAGTCGGGAAAAGCATCTTCAGGTTATTTTCACCTTTTGTGAGACAGCCCCTGGTCATCATCTCTCTCCTCGTTATCGCTCGCTGGGCCCTGTTTGGGTTGAGGGCGATGCGTCGCTACACCGCGTTTTTTATCGGCTTGAAGGGGAAGTAGACGAAAGTCAGTCAGTTTTCACGTGGCGCAGCTTTCTGGACGCCGACGGGCACCCGATACCGCTGGATGATATTGACGAACTGGCCAGAGAAATCATCCGCCTGCATCCGGTGTTGCGGCTACGCGATGCGCGCTTTATGCGGCGTCTGCGTTCTGGGACGTTGGCGGCGACGTTAGATAACAGTAATGAAAAACTGGCTCAGCAGTTTGAGCAACTGATGCGAGAGCTGGCGCAAAATCCGCAGAAATTGACGGATAAAGAGTTGCGTCAAGGCTTAGTGGCGATGCGGCAACTGTTGGAACACTATTTTTCCGAGCAGAATGCCACGGGTAACGACCGCCGTCATCATCGTCATGCGCGAACACACAATGGTAAATCGTGGCGATCGCTGGACAATATCAACCGCCTGATTGCCGACCCCAATAGCCGTAGTCGCCGGATTATTCTGTTGGAGCTATTCTCCACGCTGTTACAGGCAAAAGGGTCCGTAGCGTTGCATCCTCATGCTCGTCCGCTTTTGCTAATTGAAGACCCGGAAACCCGCCTGCACCCGATCATGCTGTCAGTCGCCTGGGGGCTCCTGATGCAACTGCCACTCCAGAAAGTGACGACGACCAACTCTGGGGAGTTGCTGTCTCTGGTGCCGATGGAGCAGGTGTGTCGTTTGGTGCGGGAATCTTCACGCGTTGCAACCTATCGGATTGGTCGTCAGGGAATGAGTGCTGAGGACAGTCGACGTATCGCTTTTCACATTCGTCTGAATCGACCGGCTTCGCTTTTTGCCCGTTGTTGGCTGCTGGTGGAAGGGGAGACAGAAGTCTGGATGTTGAATGAGCTGGCACGCCAGTGTGGTCATCATTTTGAGGCGGAAGGGGTGAAAGTGATTGAGTTTGCCCAGTCAGGCATCCGGCCATTGTTGAGATTCGCACACCGTATGGGAATCGAATGGCATGTGCTGGTCGATGGCGATGATGCAGGGAAAAAATATGCGGCGACGGCGAGAAGCCTGCTATCTGCACAGAATGAGAGCGAACGCGATCATCTGACCGTCTTGCCTGCATCAGATATGGAGCACTATATGTACCGCGAGGGATTCAGTCAGGTTTATCACCGTATTGCGCAATTGCCGGAGAAAGTACCGCTGTCGATGCATAAAATCATCATCAAGGCGATCCATCGTTCATCCAAGCCTGATTTGGCGATTGAAGTCGCGCTGGAGGCGGCGGCAATGGGCAGCGATGCAATCCCTCCGCTCATTCGTAGCATGTTCTCTCGTGTGCTGTGGCTGGCGCGTGGGCGGGCCGATTAATATTATGCCAAGATAAAAATGCCGTTCAGTATAGTGAACGGCATTTGTCGCATTATATTTTTTACTGTTTAGCGTCGTGTATTCTGAGTAGAAGTGTAGGGTGTGGAAGGAATCAGGATATGGCCTCGACGATTTGTGGGACGATCAGGCAAGCATGATTGCCTTTCGGCCCCTGATGTACGTCAAACCTGACAACCTGTCCGGCTTTTAGCGTTCGGTAGCCATCCATCTGAATAGTTGAGTAGTGTGCGAAGATATCGTCACCGCCCCCTTCTGGACAGATAAAACCAAACCCTTTGGCATTATTGAACCATTTAACAGTACCTGTCTCCATGCATTGACATCCTTCGCAAGAGTATTCTTTTTCAGTAAGGTGTGGTTATTTGGTTACTACGGATACGAATTGATTAAAACCCCATCAATTCATCCGTACACTTTAGTGAAATCGATCTCGACGTCAAGCAATCTACCGTGGGGTAGGTGAGGGAGTTTGTCAAAGTTTGATGCAGATAACGCTATTGCCTTACCCGCGAGCGCGGGGTGTAATCAAGATATTGAGTGTTGGCCTTGAATTTTACTTTCTGGGAACCATTTATTCCCTCAGGTGGTAAAATAAAAAGTAGACGTGCTACTGTGAATGTAGAGATACCTGTAATGTCGATCGTTTAAGGATCGAGATACCGGGGCTACCACGGAGCGAGGCATCCCTACGGGAGCCTCATCCCCGTGTTTCCCCCTAAAACCAGACTTAAATGGCCAACATTAAGAGATACCCGTCATCTTTCAAGTCGCAGGTGCGCCTTTCCTGCTTCTCTGATTTATTGGTAATAAACAGACCAATGTCGTGAGTCACGATATTCGTTACATGATGTGGATAGAGAATGGGAAACAACAGCACGTGGTCACAATCTGAGAACCTGACCGCTGATAAACAGAAAGAGAAATTGCAGCCGCCATCCATGTATAACGTGGTGTTGAATAACGATGATTACACCCCGATGGAATTTGTTATTGACGTTCTGCAAAAGTTCTTTTCTTATGATATTGAACGTGCCACACAGCTTATGTTAACTGTGCATTATCAGGGTAAAGCAATTTGTGGCGTATTCAGCGCTGAAGTGGCTGAGACCAAGGTCGTACAAGTCAATCGTTATGCCAGAGAAAATGAGCACCCGCTGCTCTGTACGCTGGAAAAAGCCTGAAGTCAGGCGATTTATTGGGAGAGGTGCCTATGCTCAATCAAGAACTGGAACTCAGTCTCAACATGGCTTTCGCCAGAGCGCGTGAGCACCGACACGAGTTTATGACCGTGGAGCACCTGTTGCTGGCTCTGCTCAGTAATCCTGCCGCGCGTGAAGCGTTGGAAGCCTGTACGGTAGATTTAGCCGCACTGCGCCAGGAGCTGGAAGCCTTCATTGAACAGACCACACCAACATTACCGCAGAGTGACGATGAGCGCGAAACTCAGCCGACGCTTAGCTTCCAGCGCGTATTGCAACGCGCCGTCTTTCATGTGCAGTCTTCTGGCCGCAGTGAAGTGTCAGGTGCCAACGTTTTGGTCGCCATTTTTAGCGAACAGGAATCTCAGGCCGCCTACCTGCTGCGCAAGCATGACGTTAGCCGCCTGGATATTGTGAACTTTATTTCTCACGGCACGCGTAAAGAAGAAACCGATCAGGCGCCAAACCCTGAAAGTCCCGTCAATGAAGAACAGGCAGGAGGGGAAGATCGTATGGAAAACTTCACCACCAATCTGAATCAACTGGCTCGCGTTGGCGGTATCGATCCGCTCATTGGCCGGGATAAAGAACTGGAGCGCACGATTCAGGTGTTATGCCGCCGCCGTAAGAATAACCCGCTGCTGGTTGGCGAGTCCGGTGTTGGCAAAACCGCCATTGCTGAAGGGCTGGCCTGGCGTATTGTGCAAGGTGATGTACCTGAAGTGATGGCGGAGTGCACCCTGTATTCACTGGACATCGGTGCGCTGCTGGCCGGCACCAAATATCGCGGTGACTTTGAAAAACGATTCAAGGCGCTGTTGAAACAGCTGGAGCAGGATAAAAATAGCATCCTGTTCATTGATGAAATCCACACGATTATCGGTGCGGGTGCTGCATCCGGTGGTCAGGTTGATGCCGCAAATCTGATTAAACCGCTGCTTTCCAGCGGCAGAATTCGCGTCATTGGATCTACCACCTATCAGGAGTTCAGCAATATCTTTGAAAAGGATCGGGCGCTGGCGCGTCGTTTCCAGAAAATCGATATCACTGAACCTAGCGTGGAAGAAACGATCCAAATCATCAATGGTCTGAAGCCGAAATATGAGGCTCACCATGATGTTCGTTATACCTCGAAAGCCGTTCGTGCGGCGGTAGAACTGGCGGTGAAATATATCAATGACCGCCACCTGCCGGATAAAGCCATCGATGTGATTGATGAAGCGGGCGCGCGCAGCCGTCTGATGCCAGCCAGCAAACGTAAGAAAACGGTCAACGTGAGTGATATCGAATCCGTTGTCGCGCGTATCGCCAGAATTCCAGAAAAAACGGTTTCTGCCAGTGATCGTGATGTGCTGAAGAACCTCAGCGATCGCCTGAAAATGCTGGTGTTTGGACAGGATAAAGCCATTGAAGCGCTGTCTGAGTCTATCAAAATGAGCCGTGCAGGATTGGGCCAGGAGCGTAAACCGGTAGGTTCCTTCCTGTTCGCTGGCCCTACGGGCGTCGGTAAGACGGAAGTGACGCTGCAATTGGCGAAAGCGCTGGATATCGAGCTATTGCGCTTTGATATGTCCGAATACATGGAGCGTCATACGGTCAGCCGCTTGATTGGTGCGCCTCCAGGCTATGTCGGCTACGATCAGGGCGGTTTGCTGACGGATGCGGTGATCAAACATCCTCATGCGGTGCTGTTGTTGGATGAGATCGAAAAAGCGCATCCCGACGTCTTTAACCTGCTGCTACAGGTGATGGATAACGGTACGCTGACGGACAATAATGGCCGTAAAGCGGATTTCCGTAATGTCATCGTCGTTATGACCACTAACGCGGGCGTGCGCGAAACACAGCGTAAGTCCATCGGTATCATCCATCAGGACAACAGTTCGGATGCGATGGAAGAGATCAAGAAAGTGTTTACGCCGGAATTCCGTAACCGCCTGGATGGTATTATCTGGTTTAACCATTTGTCGACCGACGTTATCCAGCAGGTTGTTGATAAATTTATCGTTGAACTTCAGGCGCAGCTGGATGCGAAAGGCGTATCGCTGGAAGTCAGTGATGAAGCGCGTAACTGGTTGGCGGAGAAAGGCTACGATAAAGCGATGGGTGCCCGACCTATGGCGCGCGTGATGCAGGAAAGCCTCAAGAAACCGCTGGCCAACGAGCTGCTATTTGGTTCGCTGGTGGATGGGGGCTCTGTCACGGTGGAACTGGATAAAGAGGCGCAACAGCTGACGTATGGCTTCCAAAGTGCGCAGAAGCGTAAAGCGGAAAGCGTTAATTAATCGATACTGCGTGTTGTCTAAGAGGGATGCTGATGCATCCCTTTTTTATTGGGTGCGCCGACGACAATTGATATCTATTGTTATAGAACATCGGGAGCAATGAACCCAGCTACAGGTCTCCTCTGGTTAGGAAATATTGCTTGTATCCGTCGCGCAGACTCTCAATCGGTGCCCATCGGGATCTATGGCAACAAAGGTATAACCGAACTCAAGATTGATTGGTTCGAGTGCAAACTTTACGCCTAATTCTTTCCATTCCTGATATATCGTGTCTACATCATCGGGGGTGACATCGGACAGGCAAATTTCAAACCCACCAAATTGGGCTTGAGGTTTTGGATCAATTCCTGATTTAGACTGAATGCCTAAAATAAACTCGGGGGAGAGGGGGAAAACAGAGAATTCTTCGTAGGTTTCTAACGGTTCTGATTTTAATATTTTCTTGTAAAATTCAGTGCTTAATGAAACATCTTCAACATAAATGATTAAGCTATTTGGTTTAAACATGTCACGTCCTTATATGAGCATTTCATCAATCGTATCGTTAATTTATATCCATACTAACTATATGCCAATTATTTTTGAAAAATAGAGGGTTTTATTTGGCGCGATCGTTTGATCAGGATTGAAAGGCGATGGGCAAGATGACGTTAGCGTGAAGGTAGGGACGGAAAATATCCCAAAAAACAAAAGCCCTTGCCATGAAGGAAAGGGCTGGAGAAGGAGTCACATCCTCATTTATCGCTGTTATCAGCGATGAGCGAACCGGTTAACGGCTGCGGAAGACAATGCGGCCTTTACTCAGGTCGTACGGGGTTAACTCTACAGTGACTTTGTCACCCGTCAGGATGCGGATATAGTTTTTACGCATTTTACCGGAGATATGAGCGGTAACCACGTGCCCGTTTTCCAATTCAACGCGGAACATGGTGTTGGGCAGCGTATCAAGCACGGTGCCTTGCATTTCAATATTGTCTTCTTTGGCCATCGAATCCTCTAGGTCTAACTACCTTTATTTTTTAACCGCAAGATAATGCCGAAAAACCGACATTATGTAAAGAAGCGTTCACGTTTGGAGCGTTATTTACCCGGTTTCCTTTGTCACTCTGCCGGTTCTGCAAGCTGTTGTGGTAACCAGCAGCCCTCATCGACAGCGATATCCTGCCACTGGGAAAGCAGTTGCAGAAAGCGATCTCGGGGAATTTCACTCACGCCCAGTGAGGCGGTGTGGGAATTTAACACCTGACAGTCAATCAACTGACCGCCATGGCGAATAAAATGCTGCTGAAACACCAGCAGCGCGTATTTTGAGGCGTTATCCATGCGGCTAAACATTGACTCGCCGCAAAATAATCGACCTTGTTCAATACCATATAACCCACCAACCAGTGCGCCATTGTGCCACACTTCGACGGAATGTGCTTTCCCAACCTGATGAAGCTGGCGATAAGCTGAAATGATATCCGGCGTAATCCAGGTGCCATCATGATGTTCGTGTGCACAAGCGTGAATGACATCATCAAATGCCTGATTTAGCGTGGCGATAAAAGCGTGGCGCTTCAGAAATTTTTTCATACTACGGCTGAGGTGAAATTCGCCGGGAAACAGGACTGCACGCGGGTTCGGAGACCACCATAAGATCGGTTCTCCGGGGGAGAACCAGGGAAAAATTCCCTGTCGGTAGGCCGCTTTTAGCCGGGGAACAGAGAGATCGCCGCCAATGGCCAGCAGGCCATTGGGGTTATCTAGCGCATGGTTCGGGTCAGGAAACTGAAGCGAGTGAGACGATAGCTGATATAGGCGCATGCTTTTCAAACGTTGTGTTGCAACGACGCTTGCCTTAAACGTGTTGGCGGAATTGCCAATAACGACCTTGTTGTGCCATCAAAGCCTGATGGCTGCCCTGTTCGATCACGTTACCATCGTCCAGAATACAGATGCGATCCATTGATTCTAAACCGTATAAGCGGTGGGTAATAACGATCAGCGTCTTATTGGCACAGTGCTCACGGAGCAACTGTAGAATACGTTTTTCTGTTTCTGCGTCTAGCCCCTCGGTAGGTTCATCCAGCAGAACTAATGGTGCGTCGTGTAGTAATGCACGAGCTAAAGCAATGCGACGCTGCTCACCCCCGGAAAGCTGACGACCGCCTTCTCCCAGCCAGGCATTCAGCCCCTCGTTTTCTAGCAATTTTTCTAACCCAACTTGTTGTAACACCTCTGCCAGTTTTTCGTCCCGTGCAGTCGGTGCTGCCAGTAACAGGTTCTCACGCAGCGTTGCGCTGAAAATATGTACGCGCTGTGGTACGACACTCATCATGGCGCGAAGATCGCCTTCCTGCCAATTAGCAAGCGGGTGCCCATTGAGCGTAATGTCCCCGTATTCACAATTCCATGCCCGAGTCAGCAATTGTAATAGCGTCGATTTTCCGCATCCGGTGCGCCCAAGCAATGCCAGGTGTTCGCCTGCTTGAATCGAGAGCGTGATATTCCGCAGCACGGGCTGTGGCTGGCCGGGATAAGTGAAGCCGACATGTGAGAGTTCGAGTGAGGCCGTGCGCGATGT
This sequence comes from Pectobacterium sp. IFB5596, assembly GCF_021432585.1. Taxonomy (NCBI): domain Bacteria; kingdom Pseudomonadati; phylum Pseudomonadota; class Gammaproteobacteria; order Enterobacterales; family Pectobacteriaceae; genus Pectobacterium; species Pectobacterium sp. IFB5596. Next base: position 116,413 of record NZ_LXFY01000029.1, on the reverse strand, counting down.
CTCTGGTCCACGGTCAGGGAACGTGACGTCGATGGGCTGGTGAATAATTTGATCGACCCTAGCGGCGGAAGCAATAACTTGTCCCATATGCTGGAAGGCTACTGTGACGGGAGCCAGCGCTTCGAAGGCGGCAAGTGACGCGAACACGAACAGGGCGATGAGTGCACCGGGTTGTGGGTTGCCGCCAACACCATCGGCGGCGAGCCACAGAATCAGCGTAACGGTTAGCCCACTGCATAAAATCATCACCGCCTGAGACAATCCAGTAAGATTGGCCTGCTGACGCTGGCGACGCAGCCAGTTAATTTCCACCAGTGCCAGCTGTTGACGGACACGATCGAGTGCGCCAAAAACGGTTAACTCCGCCTGACCTTGCAGCCAGGTGGTTAACTGAAGACGGTATTGTGCACGCAGTGCGGTCAAATCCTGCCCGATGCCGTTACCTGCGCGGTAAAACAGAATAGGTAGACAGAGTAAGAGCACCAGCATGATAGCCCCAAGCGTCAGAGCTAATGCAGCATCAATGAAACTCAGACCGTAACAGACGATGAGAATGACGACAAAGGCGCTGACAATAGGCGAAATAACACGAAGGTAGAGGTGGTCAAGTGTATCAACGTCCGCCACGAGTCGGTTTAGCAGCTCAGCCTGACGAAACTGTGCCAGCCCGCCGGGAGAGAGCGGCAGAATGCGAGAAAAGGTGAAAACGCGCAGACGCAGCAGAACACGGAAGGTTGCATCATGGCTGACGACTCTTTCGCCATAACGTCCGGCGGTACGCGCGATAGCGGCACCCCGCACGCCTGCGGCAGGGAGCATATAGTTAAACGTGAGTAACCCGACAATACCTGCCAGTGCGGCTCCCGCGAGAAACCAGCCGGATAGGGCGAGCAAACCGATGCTGGCCAGCAAAGTGGCGATTGCCAGCACCACGCCCAAACTTAAGCGCCAAATATGCTGACGATAAAGTGCCAGAAAGGGTTTTAATACTCGCATCGTTTTTATCTGAGCCATTACAGCGCCCCCTGTCGTTGTGCCAGCAGTGCCGCGAAGGGGCCTGCCTCGGCGCGAAGTGTTTGATAATCCCCCTGCTGAACCAGTCGACCTTCTTCCATCACCCAAATTGCGTCATAGTCGGTGATATCGTTGAGCTGATGCGTGACCAGTAGCGTGGTCTGAGAACGTGCTGCTGCGTTCAGCGCGCTCATAACCAACTCCTCGCTGTGGGCATCAAGGCTGGCTGATGGCTCATCCAGCAGTAATAAGTTGCAAGGGTGGATAAGGGCACGGGCAACGGCGACGCGTTGCGCCTGCCCGACGGACAAGCGGGCAGCGCCATCACCGAGCGTTGTTTCCAGACCCTGTGGGAGTTGCGGCAAAAATTCCTGTACATACGCGTGTTCAATCGCATATTGCAATTCCAAAGGACTGGCCTGCGGATTACCCAGCAGAATATTGCTGCGCAGCGTTGGTTCTGGTAAATGGGGATTTTGCCCGACCCAGCTCAACTGTTTCCGCCACGATTCAGACGTAAGTGAGTTGAGTGCTTTGCCATTGACGGTTAATGAACCGCGATAGGGCAGGAACCCTAATAGCGCATTAAGCAGAGAACTTTTTCCTGCTCCGCTGATACCGACTAACGCGATACGTTCGCCTGCGCGGATATCGAATGTTAACGGTTGGGTTAACGGCGTGCCATTGGGGGCGAGGACAACCAGATCTTCAGCGCGGACAGCAATGGCGGTATCGCTGCTGAATTTATATGTGCCAAAGCCTACTGATTCGCCTTCCTCGGCTAAAAAGGTTACCAGGGATTCCGCTGCGCCAATAGCTTGAGCTTTGGCATGGTAAAAGGTGCCGAGATCGCGTAAAGGTTGAAAGAATTCCGGTGCCAAAATAAGGACGAGAAAACCGGCGAAGAGCGTCACGCCCATTCCATAATGACCAAAATCGAGTTCTCCGAGATAAGAGAAACCGAAATAGACGGCGACAACTGCGATAGAAATGGAGGCGAAAAATTCCAGCACGCCCGAGGAGAGAAATGCCATGCGCAGCACTTCCATGGTACGGCTACGGAAATCTTCGGAGGCATGGCGGATTTGTTCGGTTTCAGCCTGGCCGCGATGAAACAGGCGTAGCGTTTCCATTCCGCGCAGGCGATCGAGGAAGTGTCCGCTTAGGCGAGCCAACGCCAGAAAGTTACGCCGGTTGGCATCCGCTGCGCCCATACCGACCAATGCCATAAACAAAGGGATGAGCGGTGCGGTGAGAAACAGAATCAGCCCTGCGGCCCAGTTGATCGGAAAGAGGGTGATCAAAATAAGCTGCGGGATCAGCGCGGCAAGATACATTTGCGGTAGATAGCGGGCGTAATAGTCCTGCATATCATCCACCTGCTCAAGAATCATCGTTGCCCAACTACCCGCGGGTTTACCCTGAACCCAGGCCGGGCCGAGCTGCTGTAATCGATCCAGTACCAGCTTACGAATATGCTGTCGAACCGCTTGCCCGCAAAGAAAGCCGACACGCTCGCGTAACAGGCTATTAAGCGCACGCAGAATAAAGGTGGCGATCAGCAGAAGGAAAGGAGAGAACAGGGATTCTCGGGGGGCATGCTCGATGATCAAAGCGTGGAGCAGAGTGGCTAAGAGCCAGGCTTGTGCGACGATTAGCGCGCCGCTCAGGAATCCGAGCAGCAGTGAAAGCCGTAACCAACGTTGTGCCAGCTTACTTTGCTGTTTCAGCCAAGCGGTTAGTTCTTGCTGTCTGGTTTTTTTCATCGGGCACCAGTTCGTTATGTTGCAGAAGTAGACTTAACAGAAAATAACGCTTATGTAACTGTTAGGTAACAAAATTATCTTCTATCATGCAGAATGTCGTCATGTTACCGCGACAGGGACGCGCTGAAAACGAAAAGGAGAGGTGAAATCGGTGAGACGATCAATTTTTGTGTTGCGGCAGGCAAATCGGAAGGAAGAAAACGGAACGGCTGCTGCCGCTCCGTTCCCGCATCGTACTATTTGCTGATGGTGAGCCCATCCAGGTAACGTTCAGCATCCAGCGCAGCCATACAGCCTGTACCGGCCGAGGTAATGGCTTGACGGTAAATGTGATCCATCACGTCGCCTGCGGCAAAGACGCCAGGAATGCTGGTTTGTGTCGCGTTGCCATGAATACCGGATTGCACTTTGATATAACCGTTTTCCAGTGCCAGTTGGTCGCCAAACACGGCGGTATTCGGGCTGTGGCCGATAGCGATAAACACGCCAGCCAACTCAAGCTCTTCTGCCGCGTCGCTCTGTGTATCGCGGATACGCACGCCGGTTACGCCCATATCATCACCCAGCACTTCGTCCAGCGTACGGTTAGTATGCAGGATGATGTTGCCGTTTTTAACTTTGTCCATCAGACGGTCGATCAGAATCTTTTCTGAACGGAACGTCTCGCGACGGTGAATCAAATGCACTTCCGCAGCGATATTAGACAAATACAGTGCTTCTTCTACGGCGGTATTCCCGCCGCCAACGACGGCAACTTTCTGATTCCGATAGAAGAACCCATCACAGGTTGCACAGGCGGAAACGCCTTTGCCTTTAAACGCTTCTTCAGACGGCAGGCCAAGGTAGCGAGCCGATGCGCCCGTAGCGATGATCAGTGCATCACAGGTGTATTCGTCGCTATCGCCAAATAGACGGAATGGACGGTTCTGCAAATCAACACGTTCAATATGATCAAAAATCACGTCGGTATTGAACTTGGTCGCATGTGCGTGCATACGCTCCATCAACAGCGGGCCGGTTAAATCGTCGGCGTCGCCTGGCCAATTTTCAACTTCAGTCGTGGTCGTCAACTGACCGCCTTTTTCCATACCCGTGATTAATACTGGCTGTAAATTCGCGCGTGCAGCATACACTGCGGCAGTGTAGCCAGCTGGGCCTGAGCCCAGAATCAATAACTTGTGATGTTTAACGGTACCCATGCTTTCCTCATTTCATGACGGCGAATGATGTTCATATAACCAGCCTTTACGACCAACTCGTTTCTTTAACGACGAACATATCTACCACGAACAATGAGAACGATTGTAAGGAAATTACAAGAGTAAAAAAAGTATGCAGAAAAGTTGCTAGCTATTTGTTTAATCGTTAATGGCGATGGAGATAATAAATTGCTGAAAAATCAGCCACATTCATAAGTAAAATGATTGAACCCACCTCGGAAGATGGCTCTGGCTTATCGAATCTGGCAGTTTCTTCTGATTTTCGTTGTTTTACTTTGACAATCGGCTGTGCATTTGCGAAAACATCTGGGTAAGAGGAAATTTTTTGTATGTGAACAGTTAAAAGCTCGGCTTTTTATTCGTTTTTGCGCAGGCAGGCCTTTAGGCCACGGATATGACGTGATGGCCTTCTTCGTTGGTTAGTAATACGTGGGGCGAGAACGGGAAGTTAATGACTGTTGATAGACAAAATAAGCAGCGTGTCTTCTTTAAGGGTAACTCTGATACATGAGGTCTATCGGGGTAAAGCGGGGGCAGGGAAAAGTGAAGAGAGACAATAATAATGGTAGACACTAAAAAGCGACCAGGAAAAGATCTCGATCGTATTGATCGTAACATCCTGAACGAATTGCAAAAAGATGGGCGTATTTCCAATGTCGAGCTTTCCAAACGTGTTGGGCTGTCGCCGACACCGTGTCTGGAGCGTGTGCGCCGTCTGGAAAGACAGGGTTTCATTAATGGCTACACAGCGCTGCTAAACCCGCATTATCTGGATGCGTCACTGCTGGTTTTTGTTGAAATAACGCTAAACCGTGGTGCGCCTGATGTGTTTGAACAGTTTAATTCTGCGGTGCAGAAGTTGGAAGAGATTCAGGAATGCCATCTGGTTTCCGGCGATTTTGACTACCTGTTGAAAACGCGAGTTCCGGACATGTCCGCTTACCGTAAACTCCTGGGCGAAACGCTGCTGCGTCTGCCGGGTGTAAACGACACCCGTACATACGTGGTGATGGAAGAAGTGAAGCAAAGTAACCGTCTGGTCATTAAGACTCGATAAACGCGTGGGTGCAAAACCCGATAAATTCAGCTACACTCCTGTGAATTTATACAGTCCCAGCGCCGGGTTTTCTCGGCGCTTTGTCATAAACCTTACAGGCCCCTGGAGAGACTCTTGAGCCAGGAATATACAGAAGATAAAGACGTTACCCTGAAAAAACTCAGTGGAACACGTCGTTTGCTTGAAGCGATTTTAATCGTTGTGGCACTTTTTGCGGTTTATCTCAGTGTCGCATTGCTCAGTTTCAGCCCTTCCGATCCCAGTTGGTCGCAAACTGCGTGGCATGAACCTATCCATAACCTTGGTGGTGTGGCGGGTGCCTGGTTGGCCGATACGCTGTTCTTTATTTTTGGCGTTCTAGCCTATGCTATTCCGCCGATCATGCTATCCCTGTGCTGGGCGGCTTTCCGTCAGCGTGATAACCATCAATCTATTGAATATTTTACTTTTTCGCTTCGTCTGATTGGAACGTTGGCGCTAATCCTGACTTCTTGTGGTCTGGCTGCGCTGAACATTGACGATCTCTACTATTTTGCTTCCGGTGGCGTATTGGGAAGCCTGTTGAGCAGCTCAATGATCCCGCGTTTTAACAGCATGGGCGCGACGCTGGTTCTGTTGTGCGTGTGGGGGGCTGGGCTAACGCTGTTTACTGGCTGGTCATGGTTAACCATTGCCGAAAAAATTGGCGCTGGAGTGTTGGGCTGTCTGACGTTCATGTCAAACCGTTCACGTCGCGATGAAGAGTATCGTGAAGAAAACGATCGTGAAGAGGATGAGAGCGATGTGCTTAACCTGCATCACGATGACGCATCAGATGAGGCGACAACACAACTGCGTGATGACGATGACGTCCTGTTTTCTGCACCTTCTGTTGCTAATGCCGTACACGATACGATGGCAGATCGCACGATAGAAGAGGTATCACCTTCAACGGAAAACGTGCCAGCCGCTACACAACCGATACTCTCAGCAGAAAGGCCCGCGGCAGCATTGTCTGACGCACCATTGTCTGGCACGGTGTCGCCAATTGTCCCCTCTGAGAGCGACTCGACGCCGACGCTGTATTCGTTTGAGGTTCCTGAACCGCCTATAACGACGCCAGACCCCCATGGCAGTGCGTCTATTCCTTACGGGAATGCTTACGAGAATCATGTTGTACCGCCGATCGTAACGCCATCAGTGATTCAACCGTTTGCTGAGCCAGCACAATCTGCACGCGATACCGATTTCAACGCGAATAACACCTTTATGCCGGCGTTTAGTGCTGATGCGGATGATAACCCGCAGATTAAACGCGGTGTAGGGCCGGAGCTGCCGCGCCCTAATCCGGTACGGATTCCTACTCGCCGCGAACTGGCGTCATATGGAATAAAACTACCGTCGCAGCGGCTGGCCGAAGAACAAGCAAGGTTACAGGCTCAGAGCAATAGCGCAGAGACGGAATTGACGAACGACGTGTATCAGGAAGAGACACCGGATGATATCGCCCTGCAAGAAAATGCGTTACAACAAGCGTATTTGGAGCAGCAGCGTCAGCGTTATGGCGACGAGTATCCGTTACAGGAAGACGATGAAGACGCACTCCTACAAGCGCAGCTAGCCAGCGATTTCGCTGCACAGCAGCAGGCTCGTTATGACGCCCGCGCGTCACAGCCTGATGAGATAACGCCTGTACCGACAGTATCGCCTGCGGGCAGTGAGTCGGTTCGTCCAACACCCGTGGCACCACATAACGCCTTTTCGTTTTCGCCGTTTAGTGTAGAGAATGAGCGCGAATCTGAACCGCATGTTTTTAGTGAGTCCCCGTATTCACCGCCGTCTTATCGCCCAGAACCCGCGCTTCCGCCGATGCATGCTGGTGAAGATGAGGACGACGACGATGAGCACGCTCCGCTGATGTTTGGCCAGCCTGTGCAACCGCCGTCAGCGCCTGTTGAGGCTGTAAAACAGGAAAATGCGGCGGCGCCAGCGCATCATCCGGCAATGGATGGCCTGATTCATCCGTTCCTGATGCGTAACGAACAACCGTTGCAGAAGCCAACTACGCCACTGCCAACGTTGGACTTGTTGACCCCTCCACCGGCAAGTGAAGCACCTGTTGATAATTTCGCGTTGGAACAAACCGCTCGATTGATTGAAGCGCGTCTGGCTGATTTCCGGGTAAAAGCGGATGTCGTTGACCACTCTCCAGGGCCGGTTATCACGCGCTTTGAACTAGACTTGGCTCCGGGTGTTAAAGCCGCGCGCATTTCGAATCTATCACGCGATTTGGCTCGTTCATTATCGGTTGTCGCGGTGCGTATTGTTGAGGTGATTCCCGGTAGGCCGTATGTCGGGCTGGAATTGCCGAATGCGCATCGCCAGACCGTTTATCTGCGAGAAGTGCTGGACTGTGACGCGTTCCGGGATAATCCTTCGCCGTTGTCGATCGTCTTGGGGAAAGATATCGCGGGTGAACCCGTGGTTGCCGACCTGGCGAAAATGCCGCACCTGTTGGTTGCCGGTACCACAGGGTCGGGTAAGTCGGTCGGCGTCAATGCCATGATCATCAGTATGTTGTATAAAGCCACGCCGGAAGACGTGCGCTTTATCATGATCGACCCCAAAATGCTTGAGCTCTCGGTGTACGAAGGCATTCCACATTTGCTGACGGAAGTCGTAACCGACATGAAGGATGCCGCAAATGCGTTACGTTGGTGTGTTGGCGAAATGGAGCGCCGCTACAAGCTGATGTCGGCGCTTGGCGTGCGTAATTTGGCGGGATACAACGAGCGGGTCATGACGGCAAATGCGATGGGACGTCCGATTCCCGATCCGTTCTGGAAGCCGGGCGACAGTATGGATATGACACCACCAGTGCTCGAAAAGCTGCCATATATTGTTGTCATGGTCGATGAATTTGCCGACCTGATGATGGCGGTAGGTAAGAAGGTTGAAGAACTGATTGCTCGACTGGCACAAAAAGCGCGAGCTGCGGGTATTCACCTGGTACTGGCGACGCAACGTCCTTCAGTTGATGTGATCACCGGGCTTATCAAAGCGAACATTCCGACGCGTATCGCGTTTACCGTTTCCAGCAAGATCGATTCACGGACTATCCTCGATCAAGGGGGCGCTGAATCGCTCTTGGGTATGGGAGATATGCTGTATATGGCCCCTAACTCCTCGATTCCCGTCCGCGTGCATGGCGCTTTTGTACGCGATGAGGAAGTGCATGCCGTGGTCCAAGACTGGAAAGCGCGGGGTCGCCCTCAATATATCGATAATATCGTCAGCGGTGGCGATGATGGAGAAGGTGGAAGCCTCGGCCTTGATGGCGATGAAGAACTCGATCCACTGTTCGATCAGGCGGTAGAGTTTGTGGTCGATAAGCGCCGCGCATCCATTTCCGGCGTACAGCGTCAGTTCCGAATTGGCTATAACCGCGCTGCGCGAATTGTTGAGCAAATGGAAGCGCAGGGCATCGTCAGTTCTCCTGGACATAATGGTAACCGTGAGGTACTGGCGCCACCATCAATGGAATAACAACACGGTATCCGTTGACATCACTCCATCATAAGGGCTGCGTGTGCAGCCCTTATGCAAAGAAGCGTAAAAGCGCTAATAAGCAGATAATTCACCTATCACTGTCCGAGTGGGTTCAGATAACATAGATTCATAAATCACAGTGCTTCACAAGTAACCGTGATCTACAAAGAACATCGACGCAACATTAAGCGTTTGGCCTTGATAGACAAGGCCTGTTATATCAGGAAATTCAAAGGATTATGCGTATGAAAAAGTGGTTAGCTATCAGTTGCCTGATTACGGGAATGACGTCAACCGCTGTCTATGCGGACGCAGCAAAAGATTTGCAGGGGCGCCTTAATAAAGTAAACAGTTTCCACGCAAACTTCAGCCAGACCGTCACCAGCGCGGATGGCGCAGCGGTGCAGGAAGGAGAAGGTGAACTGTGGTTAAAACGCCCTAACTTATTTAACTGGAAAACAACATCACCCGATGAAAGCGCATTGATTTCTGACGGAAAAACACTCTGGTTTTACAATCCGTTTGTTGAGCAGGTCACGGCAACCTGGTTGAAAGATGCAACAGGCAACACGCCGTTCATCCTGATTACGCGTAACGATACCAGCGACTGGGATAAATACGATGTGCTTCAGAAAGGCGATGATTTCGAACTTACGCCGAAGTCAGCCAGCGGCAATCTAAAGCAGTTCGCGATTAATGTGACGACAAACGGCACGATCAAACAATTTACCGCGACGGAACAAGATGGGCAACGCAGTACCTATGTGCTGAAAAATCAGCAAAACGGCGCTGTTAATGCCGCTCGGTTTACGTTTACGCCACCGAAAGGCGTCACGCTGGACGATCAGCGTCAGTGAGGCCAGCGTGAGTAACCTGTCACTTGATTTTTCCCATAATGAATTCCAACCGCTGGCCGCGCGTATGCGGCCAGCAACATTGGCGCAGTATATCGGTCAACAGCACCTGTTAGGTGTTGGTAAACCACTGCCACGAGCCATTGAGGCAGGGCAGTTGCACTCAATGATTCTTTGGGGGCCGCCAGGAACGGGAAAAACGACGCTGGCAGAATTAATTGGGCATTACGGGCAGGCGGATGTCGAGCGTATTTCTGCCGTAACGTCCGGCATCAAAGAAATTCGTGAAGCGATTGAACGCGCTCGGCAAAATCGTAATGCGGGTCGCCGCACTATCCTGTTTGTCGATGAAGTTCATCGTTTCAACAAAAGCCAGCAGGATGCGTTTCTGCCACATATCGAAGATGGAACGATCACCTTCATTGGCGCGACAACGGAAAACCCTTCTTTTGAACTCAATTCTGCCTTGTTATCGCGCGCCCGCGTCTATCTGCTAAAAGCATTAACGGCAGAAGATATCGAACAGGTGTTATTACAGGCGATGAGTGACCGCGAGCGCGGATATGGTGAGCAGAATATTGTGCTGCCTGCTGAAACGGGTCGAATGCTGGCAGAGTTGGTCAATGGGGATGCCCGACGTGCGCTGAATAGTCTGGAAATGATGGCGGACATGGCAGAGATTGATGCGCAGGGTATGCGTGTCCTGACGCCGGCTCTCCTCAATGAAATCGCAGGTGAACGCAGTGCCCGTTTTGATAACAAGGGCGATCGCTATTACGACCTGATTTCGGCTTTGCATAAATCGGTGAGAGGCTCTGCGCCGGATGCAGCACTTTATTGGTACGCGCGAATCATTACCGCTGGCGGCGATCCGCTGTATGTTGCGCGACGACTGCTGGCGATTGCCTCTGAAGATGTCGGCAATGCCGATCCGCGTGCGATGCAAGTGGCGATCTCTGCCTGGGATTGTTTCACCCGCGTTGGTCCGGCAGAGGGGGAGCGTGCGATTGCACAGGCTATCGTTTATCTGGCCTGCGCCCCTAAAAGTAACGCGGTATACAGCGCTTTCAAAGCGGCAATGCAGGATGCTCGCGATAAACCTGACTATGATGTCCCCGAACATTTGCGCAATGCACCGACTCGGCTGATGAAAGAAATGGGTTTAGGGGCTGAGTATCGATACGCGCACAATGAACCTAATGCCTATGCGGCGGGTGAGAGCTACTTTCCGCCTGAAATGGCGGATACGCACTATTATGCGCCTACCTCGCGCGGCCTTGAGGGCAAAATTGGTGAAAAGCTCGCCTGGCTTGCGACTCAGGATCAAAATAGCCCGACAAAACGCTACCGTTGAACTAAGCGTTGCGGTAAGGTTATCAAGGTATTTTCTGAAGCAGGCGCGCCTAGCGCGCCGTGTTCGCCATCATTTCATTTGATAATCATAAGCACAGGATTAGCATGCTCGATCCCAATTTACTGCGTAATGAGCTAGACGCAGTCGCCGAAAAGTTACTGGCTCGCAGAGGCTTTAAGCTGGATGTTGAGACCCTGCGTAAGCAGGAAGAACGTCGTAAAGTATTGCAGGTAGAAACCGAAAACCTGCAGGCAGTGCGTAACTCCCGATCGAAAGAGATTGGTGCAGCGAAAGCACGCGGTGAAGATATCGAGCCTTTGCGTCGTGAAGTTAACACACTAGGCGAAAAACTGGATGCTGCGAAGGCAGAGCTGGATCAGTTGCAGAATGAAATTCGCGATCTGGCGTTAACGATCCCGAACCTGCCAGACGACGCAGTACCGCTTGGTAAAGATGACTCGCAAAATCAGGAAGTTACCCGCTGGGGTGAGCCACGTAAATATGATTTCCCCGTGCGCGATCATGTCGAACTCGGCGAGATGGCTGCCGGACTGGATTTTGCCGCCGCGGTGAAATTAACCGGTGCGCGTTTTGTGGTGATGAAAGGACAGATCGCTCGTCTGCATCGTGCACTTTCCCAGTTCATGCTGGATTTACATACGCAGCAGCACGGTTATCAGGAAGCGTATGTGCCTTACCTGGTAAACCATGCCACGTTATACGGTACGGGTCAGTTGCCTAAATTTGGCGAAGATCTGTTCCACACCAACCCTTTAAGCGAAGAAGCAGAAAGCAGCCAATATGCGCTGATCCCGACGGCTGAAGTTCCGCTGACGAACCTGGTGCGTGACGAGATTCTCGATGAAGAATCCTTGCCATTGAAAATGACCGCACACACGCCGTGTTTCCGTTCTGAAGCGGGGTCGTATGGCCGCGATACGCGTGGGTTGATTCGTATGCACCAGTTTGACAAGGTTGAACTGGTACAAATCGTCCGCCCTGAAGATTCCATGCAGGCGTTGGAAGAATTGACGACTCATGCTGAAACCGTGCTGCAACTGCTGAAATTACCTTATCGTAAGGTCTTGCTGTGTACGGGTGATATGGGTTTTGGCTCCACCAAAACTTACGATCTGGAAGTCTGGTTGCCGGCGCAGGACACGTACCGTGAAATCTCTTCTTGTTCAAACTGTTGGGATTTCCAGGCGCGTCGTATGCAGACTCGCTGCCGTAGCAAGTCCGACAAGAAGACCCGATTGGTTCATACGTTGAACGGTTCTGGTCTGGCAGTTGGCCGTACGCTGGTGGCGGTTCTGGAAAACTACCAGCAGGCTGATGGCCGTATTGAGATTCCTGAAGTGCTGCGTCCGTATATGGGCGGGCTGGAATTTATTGGTTAATCGCCGATGACCTGAAAAAAGCGCCCGTTTAAAGGCGCTTTTTTTACGCCTCCGGTTCGGTAATATTTTTTCATCGTAAAAATAGCTTCTCTATCTTAAACAACCTGTACGACTTAATTTTAAAGTTAAAACTGATTTAAAATCAATCGAGTAAATTCTTTCTGTTTTCAAGCGTAGCGGTATTTCTGTGGACGTTGATGAATACTTTCAATCCATAATTTGGGAAAGGACTTTTAGCACTTTTTGCCCGGATTGACTTTTATATACGCAGTGTCATGATGCGCTCACTCTTCTCCGGTTGTTTGGTTATCCACTTCGCTATGTCTGCTTATTCCCGCCCAGTGCTGTTATTGCTCTGCGGACTTCTGCTGCTGACGGTTTGTATTGCGGTATTAAATACTTTAGTTCCACTTTGGTTAAGTTATCAGGCTCTGCCCGTCTGGCAGGTGGGTCTGGTTGGTTCATCCTATTTCGGTGGCAATCTGGTTGGAACGCTATTAGCCGGTAAATTAATCAAACTTTATGGGTTTAACCGCAGCTATTATCTCGCAGCTTTATTATTTGGCGTTGCGATTGTCGGGCTTGGTATTTCTACGGATATTGGCAACTGGTTATTCTGGCGTTTTCTTGCTGGGGTAGGCTGTGCATTGATCTGGGTTGTGGTCGAAAGTGCCTTGCTGTGTAGCGGAACATCGACGCAGAGGGGTCAACTGCTGGCTGCTTATATGATCGCTTATTACCTTGGTAGTGTGATTGGGCAACTGCTGCTTGGTGTGTTGCCTACGTCATTATTGAGCGTGCTGCCGTGGATGGCTGCATTAGTTATTTTAGCCGTATTGCCATTGCTGTTTACTCATCTCCCGACTCCACCAGAACAGCACGAAAAACCTGTCAATATGTGGAAAATGCTGACATATCGCAGTGCGCGTTTAGGCGTACACGGCTGTATTATTTCCGGCGCAATTCTAGGTTCGTTGTACGGTTTGATGCCGCTGTACCTCTCCCATCAGGGAATGAATGATGCGCAGGTTGGATACTGGATGGCGCTGTTGATCAGCTCAGGTATCATCGGCCAATGGCCTATTGGGCGCATGGCGGATCGTTATGGCCGATTGTTGGTTCTTCGGGTGCTGGTTTTTGTGGTGATTATCGGTTGTATTGCCATGCTAAGTATCAGCCACTATGCCATGGCTCCGTCACTGTTCCTGCTGGGATGCGCAGGATTTACGCTGTACCCCGTTGCTATGTCGTGGGCATGTGAAAAAGTGAGCCCTGATGAACTTGTGGCAATGAATCAAGCGTTGCTCCTCAGCTACACGCTTGGCAGCCTTTGTGGGCCAAGCGTTGCTGCGGTATTGATGCAGAGTTACTCCGATCGATTGCTGTTTGTACTGATCGCGGTCATTGCTATGATCTACTTGATGCTGTTGCTCAGAAAAGTCAACCACCATCCAACGCCATTAGCTGCCGCCTGAATTAGCGGTTTCGAGGCTGGCTAGTGAGCTTTGTCCTGCTTCAACCATGTTATTCCATAGCGCTTCGGCTACTGGGCTAAGGCGCTGTTTTGCGTTTCGCACCAGATAAAATATGCTGGTTAGCCCGAGTTTTTCTGGTGAAATGGCTGTAAGCTGCCCATTTTCAACCCATTTGGCTGCGTAGTGGTCGGGAAGAAAACCAACATGTGTGCCCGCTAACAAGAGTAATAAACTGCCTTCTACGTTCCATGCTGTATTTTGCAGACCTTTCTTTGCTACTGGGCCTAGCTGTTTACTAATTTCGTGCAGTGCGTGGCCACCAATCAGTAATCTGTTCGGATTAAGTGTCCCATCTTGCCACTCTTGTTCTATCCTTGCCGCATTTTCCGACGCGGAATAAAAATAGCTTTTCTCGACAAAAACAGGTTGGAAATAAATATCTGCTGGAACATCATCCGGCAAGACGCTAAGAATAATATCGATATGCCCATTTTTTAAACGTTCCATCAGCGGGGTGTAATCACCTATTTCCAACTCAACGGCGACGTCAGGGCTCTGAATGTACAACTGCCCAATCGCGTTGGAGATAACTTTAGCTGGGTGAGTGACGGTGTTATCCAGGCAACCAATACGAGCTTCGCCAATGAGTTGATGTTTTATCCTGGCTAATCTATTTGCAAAATCATCCAATGTAGCAATAACGGATTTGGCTTCCTGATAGACCACCTCGCCTTCCGTTGTGAGAGCAAATCCTCCACGTCCACGTTCACACAAAACAAGCCCAAGCGTGTCTTCAAGGCGAGACAAGTAGTGGCTAAGGACTGGCTGGCTTAAACCCGTTGCCACCTGTGCATTAGTAATCCCTTGCTTTTCAACGATTTTACAAAAAAGTTTTAACCAGCGAATCTCCAGCTTATCTAAGCGCATAGCATTTCCTTCGCATACATTACATATCTGAATGTTAACATCAAAATATATCTGTATTAATCGATATGAAACCCATTTATCTTGTTGTCACGCCACATCATTGATGTGGTCGCCACAAAAAAGTGTGGTTTTATGCGTCACATCAGGGTCTCTTATAAGCATAATGGTGTTGTTAGCTTGCTGGCGACACCATTGTTCTATACGTCGTCAGACAACCTCTATAAAATATCAGAACGCTAAAATAATTATTTGCTGTTTATTTGATGGAGGGGTTATGTCTCAAGGGAATGCTGTGCCTGAAAAACAACCACAGGGTCGGCAAATCTATGATTACGAATATGAACCTGTGCCTGCCGAAGCCAGAAAAAGTTGGTATGTCATTGCCTTAATATGGCTGGCAATGGGAATTGATATATCGGGTCTTTTCCTCGGTGCTTTCTTAAGTGGCGGGTTACCTTTTTCTCATGCCGTCAGTGCCACACTTATCGGATCTGCCTTTTTAGGCGTGCTGGCAGCATTATGTGCTAATGTCGGCTACGGCAGTGGATTATCAACAACCTTACTCAGTATTTCCGTTTTTGGACGCCTTGGTGGAAAAATCATCGGTGTTTTCTCCGCTGTCTCATTGATTGGTTGGTTTGCCTTTCAACTCGATTTCTTTGGTGTAATGCTGCAAAAGGCACTCCTACATTATCAATTTGAACCAGGTCGTTTTCTTATTTTAGTCTTTGGTATGGTGCTAATGACCTCTACTGCTATTTGGGGAGTCAGGGCATTGGGGAAACTGAGTATATTCAGTGTCCCGCTCATGTTGATATTGATAATTACAGGTCTGGTTCTGGCGGCCAATAACCACCCTGAAATACCTATTCAGATAATTAAAGCGCCAATTAGCATGGGGAGCGCGATTTCCTATGTTGTCTCTATCTGGATAGTCTCGGCAGTAATGTCGCCGGATATTGCTCGCTATGCTAAAACTCGTAAAGATGCGCTTCTTGGTGCAGGGCTAGGCTTCTTTTTAGGTAATAGTTCAACGATAGTCGTTGCATTAATTCTGACTCACTTGGTGGGTACAGAGGATTTGGTGGAAGTGTTCTTCAGTATTGGTTTGGGTATGTCCGCTATTGTGGTGCTTATTTTTGCTCAGTGGACCACAAACAGTACCAACCTTGTTTCTGCCTCACTGGGATTATCCGTTGTTATTCGAGCGCTATCACGGCCAATATTGGTTGTGTTAATGGCTATTGTTGGGTTGCTGTTAGCGTATAACGGCATGATTAATAATTTTACTCAATTCTTGTCATTGCTCGGCGTATTGATTTCCCCTATCGCGGGTGTCTATCTTGTCGAATATTATTTTATTAAGTCCTCGCGCTTGCAGAAAAATGTATCAGAAGCATCATTCTTGAATGTGGCGGCGGCTATATCTTGGTCACTTGGCAGTATTGTGAGCCTGTTAACCTCCCCAGATTTTTTCGATTTATTTACGATAAGCTCAATCTCTGCCTTGGATGGCGTAATTGTGAGTATGGTGATTTATATCGGCATACATAAAATTTTTCCTCAATTGGCAGATTGAACGTGTTACGCAGATAACACGAGATCTTGGATAGGGTATGTCTCGTTATATTAATGAACAAGCAATTGATGATATAGCACTAGGGGCTGCTGTTCTTGGTACTGGAGGCGGCGGCGATCCGTATGTCGGTTCCTTAATGGCAAAATATGCATTAAAGACGGCGACGACAGTATCTATATTCAGTTTAGATGAAATCAACGATGACGATGTGTTTGTGCCTTGTAGCATGATAGGTGCAACGACGGTTGTTGTAGAAAAAATAATGTCAGCGAACCAATTTGTTCAGGCATTTGATGCGATGGAGAAGGTACTTGAGCGACCTATATCCGCAACATTTCCAATCGAGGTTGGCGGCATTAACTCGCTAATGCCGTTTGTCGTTGCGGCTAAAAAAGGGCTGCCGGTTATTGATTGTGACGCAATGGGGAGAGCCTTCCCCGAAGCACAGATGGTGACCTTTTTCCTTGATGGTTTACCTTCGGCACCCAATACGCTGGCTGATGAGAAAGGTAACTCGGTTATCCTTAATCCGATTGATGGTGTGTGGTCTGAACGGTTAGCCAGAGCCATTACAGAACAGATGGGGGCCGCCTGTGCGATGTGTGATTATCCGCTCCGTGGGCACGAACTCAAGCGTAGCGCGATTAAAGGGACGCTGACACTAGCGCAGAATATCGGGAAAACATTGCGGGAGTCTCATCAGTCGGGTAGCCATCCGGTACAGTCTCTGCTCACCGTGTTGAATGGTCATATCGTTGCATCAGGAAAGATTGTTGATGTTGCTCGGCGCACAACCGGCGGCTTTGCTCGAGGTAAAGTAGTGCTGGATGGCATGGGGAGCGACAAAGGCGAATCGTTTACGGTGCTTTTCCAGAATGAGCTCTTGCTGGCTTATCGTTCTTCACAGACGGCAGAACCTACGCAGGATAATTTGCTGGCCGTCGTGCCTGATTTAATCTCCATAGTAGATAGTGAAACCGGACGTCCGATCATCACGGAACATTTACGTTATGGGCAACGAGTCGATGTTATTGCCTATCCGTGCAATGACAAATGGCGAACGCCGAAAGGGATTGACGTTGCGGGGCCGGGGTATTTTGGTTATCCGGTGCAGTATGTGCCGATAGAACAGCTTGCAAATCGCTGAGGCTTTCCCGATGTTACATAAAAATGATTACCGGCTCGGGATTGATGTCGGCGGCACCAACACGGATGCGGCAATTTTAGATGCGAATCTGCACTGTGTTGCGACGGCCAAATGTCCTACCAGCCTGGATATCTACAGTGGTATAGAGCGGGCGATTGCTGAGGTATTGGCTAAGTCTGGCATCGCGCCGCAGCATATTCTCTATGCGATGTTGGGCACAACCCAATGTACCAATGCGATTGTTGAGCGGAAAGGGCTGGATCGTGTCGGATTATTGCGCCTGAGCCTGCCAAGTAGCGATAGCGTCCCACCGCTGTTTGGCTGGGATGACGAGTGGCAAAAGACATTAGGCGAACATTTCTACCAGATTCATGGCGGCTATGAGTTTGATGGCCGAGAGATCCATCCTGTACTACACAATGAAGTACTCGCGGTTTGTGACAAGATGCGCGGGCATGTCGATAGCGTGGCGATCTGTGGCGTATTTTCTCCAGTAAATAGCGAGCAGGAATTGCAGGTTGCCCAGTGGGTGAATGCAGTATTACCGGATGTCTCCTTGTCGTTATCTCACCGGATAGGCAGTACGGGGTTACTGGAAAGGGAAAACGCGACCATCCTGAATGCATCGTTGCAAAGTACTGCGAACCGCTTTGTTAACGGCTTTACGCAAGCGCTAGTTCGGCACGGGATTAACGCTACGCCGTTCTTCGGGCAAAATGATGGCACATTGATGTCCGAGAGCATGGTGAAGCAATATCCCATTTTGACGATGGCCTGTGGGCCAACGAACTCGATTCGCGGGGCATGCCACCTTTCGGGATTGGATAATGCGCTGATTATCGATGTCGGCGGCACAACAACGGATATTGGCGTCTTGGTGAATGGCTTCCCGCGTGAATCGGCAATTGCTGTTGAAATCGGCGATGTACGGACGAATTTCAGAATGCCAGACATTATTTCTATCGGCATTGGTGGCGGAACCTGTGTGCGGCAGTCTCAGGATGGGACGCTCACCCTTGGGCCTGACAGCGTTGGCTATCGTCTTCTTGAACAGGGCGTCAGTTTCGGCGGGGAAACGTTAACGCTCAGCGATATTATGCTGCAACTTCATCGTGAGCGATGGACATCAGCGCTTTCTCACCCGTTGCCTGAGTTGGATAAAATACTTTGCCAGCAAGCTTATCGTCAGATGATTGATAAAGTGGAAAGTGCTATTGATCGGATCAAATCGTCAAGCGCGGCTATTCCCGCAGTGCTTGTTGGTGGTGGAAGTATTTTGTTGCCTGAGGTTTTATCTGGCATCAGCCAGGTTGTGCGTCCGCTGAACTTCGATGCGGCAAATGCGGTGGGTGTTGCGTTAGGGAAGGTTGGGGCGCAGATCGAGCGTGTGGTTAAAATGCCAGATCACGATCGTGAAAAGGTAAAAAGCGAATTGCAGCAGCAAACTATTTGTCTGGCTGAAGAGACGGGCGCTATGTCGGGCAGCGTTGAAATTATCGACTATCAGGAAATTCCTTTGGCCTATCTGCCAGGGAATGCGGTACAGGTGAAAATCAAAGCGGCAGGTAATCTGGCTTAGCACCGCATAACGATTTAGTGATGTTAGTCTGCTGAAATGAAAATAGCGCGCCGTGAGCGCGCTATTTTTGCAGAAAGCGTCCGAGATTAGTAGATGACCTTGTGACCGTAACTTTCAAGAATTGATTTAACGCGATCCATTGTATCGGCCTTCGGCGGTTTAACACCGTCTAATTTGTACTCTTCGCCCATTGCGATCCACTTGTGTTTACCAAGCTCATGATAGGGCAGAAGTTCAATTTTCTCGATGTTCGTCATATCCTTCGTAAACTCGCCCAGTTTATGCGCGGACGCGTCGTCGTCAGACCAGCCGGGCACGACCACATAACGTATCCAGGTACGCTGGTTACGTTTTGCCAGATAACGAGCGAAGTCCAGAGTACGATGATTCGATACGCCAACTAAATTCTGATGTATATCATCGTTCATTTGCTTTAAATCGAGCATCACCAAATCGCTGACGTCCAATAGCTCGTCAATAACGGGGTCGTAACGGCGCACGAACCCATTGGTGTCCAGACAGGTATTGATACCTTCTGCCTTACAGGCGCGGAACCAGTCGCGCACAAACTCGGCTTGCAGTATGGCCTCACCGCCTGATGCGGTTACGCCGCCGCCGGATGCATTCATAAAGTGGCGATAAGTCACGACTTCTTTCATGAGTTCTTCCACTGTCACTTCTTTGCCGCCGTGTGTATCCCAGGTATCACGGTTATGGCAATACAGACAGCGCATCAGGCAGCCCTGGAAGAAGATGATGAAACGGATGCCTGGGCCATCGACGGTGCCGCAGGATTCAAAGGAGTGGATGCGACCGATTACTGACATTGCGAGGTTTTCTCCAAATTTGACCGGACAATAGCGGTCTTTATGAGCGCAGTCATGAGAAAGTTGGCATCGATCTGGCAGACGTTTCTGACAGAAGAACACCGTGTGACAGATGCTGCGTCGAATCTGTTTTGCAAGCCATCCACAGAGTGGGGCAGCATAGCTGGCTGGCAAAACAGGCTAACAATTTGAACTACAAGCAAGGGTAAGAAAAAGGCCCCACTGACGTGGAGCCTTTATTTTACGCCTTTTCAGACAGCCATGGAAATTAGATTGACTGTGTGAAAGTACGGGTAATAACGTCTTGCTGCTGTTCTTTCGTCAGTGAGTTGAAACGCACTGCATAGCCAGATACACGGATAGTCAACTGCGGATATTTTTCCGGGTTTTCCATCGCATCAAGCAGCATTTCACGGTTCATGACGTTGACGTTTAAGTGCTGGCCACCTTCGATGCTGGCTTCATGATGGAAATAACCATCCATCAGACCTGCAAGGTTAGCTTTACGCACGTTATCGTCTTTACCCAACGCGTTAGGTACGATGGAGAAGGTATAAGAAATACCATCTTTCGCGTAAGCAAACGGCAGTTTGGCAACAGAAGTCAGAGACGCAACAGCACCTTTCTGGTCACGACCGTGCATTGGGTTAGCACCTGGTCCGAATGGTGCACCTGCACGGCGACCGTCTGGGGTATTACCTGTTTTCTTACCATATACCACGTTAGAGGTGATGGTCAGAACAGACTGCGTCGGGGTTGCGCCACGGTAGGTATTCAGTTTCTGAATTTTCTTCATGAAACGTTCAACCAGGTCGCAAGCCAGTTCATCTACGCGAGCATCGTTGTTACCGAATTGCGGATATTCGCCTTCGATATCAAAGTCGATAGCCAGGCCATCTTCATCACGAATCGGCTTAACTTTGGCATATTTGATGGCAGACAGGGAGTCAGCAGCAACAGACAGACCCGCGATACCACACGCCATGGTACGGAACACGTCACGATCGTGCAGTGCCATCAGCGATGCTTCGTAGCTGTATTTGTCATGCATGTAGTGGATGACGTTCAGCGCGGTGACATATTGCTTAGCCAGCCAATCCATGAAGTGATCCATACGATCCATCACTTCGTCGAAGTTCAGAACGTCGCCTTTGATTGGTTCTGATTTAGGACCAACCTGCATTTTCAGTTTTTCGTCCACGCCGCCATTGATCGCGTACAGCATGGTTTTCGCCAGGTTTGCACGAGCACCGAAGAACTGCATTTGTTTGCCAACGATCATCGGGCTTACGCAACAAGCAATCGCGTAGTCATCGTTGTTAAAGTCAGGACGCATCAGATCGTCATTCTCGTATTGCAGAGAAGAGGTATCGATGGAGACTTTAGCCGCATAGTTTTTAAAGCTTTGTGGCAGTTTTTCAGACCACAGAATGGTCATGTTAGGCTCTGGAGACGGCCCCATGGTGTACAGGGTGTTCAGGAAGCGGAAGCTGGTTTTACTTACCAGCGTACGGCCATCCAGACCCATACCAGCCAGAGATTCCGTTGCCCAGATTGGGTCACCAGAGAACAGCTCATCGTACTCAGGAGTACGCAGGAAACGCACCATACGCAGTTTCATGACCAGGTGGTCAATCATTTCCTGAGCTTCTTCTTCCGTGATTTTCCCCGCTTTCAGATCGCGCTCAAGGTAGATATCCAGGAAGGTGGAAACACGCCCGAAGGACATCGCTGCACCATTCTGTGATTTAACCGCAGCCAAGTAACCGAAGTAAGTCCACTGAACGGCTTCCTGAGCTGTTGCGGCTGGGCCAGAAATGTCACAGCCATATTTAGCAGCCATTTCTTTAATTTGGCTCAGCGCATGGTGCTGATCGGCAATTTCTTCACGCAGACGGATTGTTGCTTCCAGATCTTCGCCGTTTTCCAGTTTAGTTTGCAGAGAAGTGAACTGAGCAAACTTGTCTTTCATCAGATAGTCGATACCGTACAGCGCAACGCGACGATAGTCACCGATGATACGGCCACGGCCATAAGCATCTGGCAGACCAGTCAGAACGCCAGACTTACGACAACGCAGGATATCTGGGGTGTAAACATCGAACACGCCTTGGTTGTGCGTTTTGCGATATTCAGTGAAGATTTTTTTCAGTTGAGGGTCCAGTTCACGGCCATAAACTTTACATGAACCTTCAACCATTTTGATGCCGCCGAACGGAATCAACGCACGTTTCAACGGCGCATCAGTCTGAAGACCAACGATCTTTTCCAGACCTTTGTTGATGTATCCCGCGTCGTGAGACGTGATAGTCGCAGCAACATGGGTATCAAAATCAACAGGGGCGTGAGTACGGTTTTCCTGTTTGATGCCTTCCATGACGCTGTCCCACAGCGTTGAAGTCGCTTTGGTTGCGCCAGCCAGGAAAGACTCATCACCTTCATACGGCGTGTAGTTTTTCTGGATAAAGTCACGAACGTTGACGTTATCCTGCCATTCACCTTTGCTAAAGCCTTGCCATGCATTGGCCAATTTTTCATTCAGCTCGGTCATTTTACACCTACCTTTGATATGGATTTCTTAAAACCCGACGTTGCGGCCGATTGCACCTTAGTGGTGCTTGTCTCCACCGCGCAAATAAATTACCCAATATGTTAAACCGACCATTACGCCGCCGCCGATGATGTTCCCTAGGGTGACGGGAATCAGGTTATCGGTAATGAAGTGGCTAACGGTTAAATGTTCAAACTGAGACGGCGCCATGCCAATGGCATTCCAGAATTCCGGGGCCGCAAAATTTTTGATAACGATGCCCATAGGAATCATGAACATGTTGGCGATGCTGTGCTCAAAACCGCTGGAAACGAACATGGCGACAGGCAGAATCATGGCAAACATTTTATCGGTAAGCGTACGGCCAGAATAACTCATCCACACCGCCAGACAGACCAGCAGGTTTGCCAGGATACCCAGACACAGCGCTTCAACGAATGTATGTTCAAGTTTGTGTTCAGCTGTTTGCAGAACGTTCAGACCCCACGCACCGTTTGCGACCATATGCTCTCCCGAGAACCAGATAAGTCCAACGAAGAAAAGCGCGCCAATCAGGTTGCCGACATAAACATTAGCCCAGTTACAGGCTAGTTGTTTCCAAGTGATACGTCCACTGGCTTTGGCAATCACGATGAGAACGGTTGAGGTGAACAGGTCTGCGCCGCAGACGACAACCAACATAAGGCCAAGGGAGAAGCAAATGCCCCCGATCAATTTTGCGATACCGAAAGGAATCGTCGCTGTCCCTGTGGTGGCCGTAATATAAAAGACGAAGGCGATCGAAATAAATACACCCGCAGTGATCGCTAAATAAAACGTCGTGCACGGTTGTTTGGTAGCTTTATAGACTCCGGCGTCTTCAGCAACTTTTGCCATAGCGGCCGGTAGTAATAGAGTGAAGGGGTTGTCAGCTTTCACACTAACTCTCTCTTAAAAATTATCAGCGTTGAGATACTAACAAAGCAGTATACGGTAAAATTTGACGTGGATCATATTGCAAGAAATTAACAGGTCGGCGGGGAGGGGGGGATACCGTGATTTTATGCTTAATTTATTGAATTTTATGATAAAAAAATATTTTAATTTTTGCAAAAAGAGTTGAATGACAGACGTTAAACCTACCGATTTAGCGTTAATAAAAATCATGTTTTGTAGAATTTCAGTACCACCTTGTCGAGGTAATTTAATTAAAAATTCACCATTCAATAACAATATTCTGATTATGCATCACGAATAATAAATTATTGTCCCTTGGATAATAAAATAGCCCTTTAAAATAAAGGGCTATTAGGGTTGTTAACAACAGAGCGTAGCCATCAATATAAAATTGTACGATGGCTGTATCGCGTAGACATTATTTTGACTGCCAATAACGACGTTTAGCTTGTTGCAGCTTTTCATAGGCAGCCAGCAACGACTGATGTGCAGGTAAAGAGGCAAAGGTATCGTCTACGGCAAACAGGCCGTAGAAGCACGCTTCTCCAGCAACGGCGGCACTGGCGACATCAACTGTTTCCTGACCGTACATTTTAGTAAAGGCATCGTAGTATTCAGCGGGATCGCGCTCAGGCTCGAGTGCCAGCAGCAGCAAGGTTTGCAGGCAACGATAGTAATTGCTGCGCTGTGCGCTGAAGACGGAGTCGTTGAAATCCTGCGTCCATTCTGTCCAGGTCAACGCCTGATCCAGGTCACCGCCGGCCAGTGCCAACATCGCTTTCAATTCGCCAACGCGCAGAGTGAACCAGCCGTTATCTTTACCAGTGGCAATACCAAGCAGTTCGCGTACGCGGGTGAAATCGTCCAGCCCTTCGTCATCCAACTGTTGCAACAGGGCCAGATAGTCTTCTTGTTCCCACTTGCTATCAGGCAGTGCCAGCAGCGTGTCACGCAGGTGAGCGCCCATGCTGTTATTAGCCAACAGCAGATCGTCGGCAGGGTAGATGTCTGACATGCCAGGTACGATGATGCGGCAGGCATAAACGGCCAGATGCTCATAGTCAGCAATGTAGACTTCTTTATCTTCCTGCTTGAAGATCGCCATCAGCGTGGCGAATTCTTCTTCCGTTGAGCCTTTAAAGCTCCAGTCGGCAAATTCATAATCTGCTTCTTTCTTGAACATATCCCAGGAGATCAGACCGCTGGAATCGATAAAGTGGGTTTCCAGATTCGCGTGCTCGGCCACTTCTTCATCATCAAACGTTGGTGGAGTAAACACATCCAGATCTTTCAAACCGCGGCCTTGCAGCAGTTCGGTAACGGTACGTTCCAGTGCCACGCCGAAATCAGGGTGCGCGCCGAAGGAGGCAAAACAGGTACCGTTAGCAGGGTTAAACAGCACCACGCAGATGACCGGATATTTCCCGCCCAGCGAGGCATCGTAAGAGAAAATCGGGAAGCCTTCTTTTTCCAGTGTCGCAATCGCTTCGACCACGCCTGGGTAGCGGTTTAGCACCTCTTGTGGAATTTCCGGCAGGCTGATGGATTCTGCAATGATGCGATTTTTGATACTGCGTTCAAACACTTCTGATAGCCCCTGAACGCGGGCTTCGTTGGCCGTGTTACCTGCGGACATCCCATTAGAGACGTACAGGTTACCGATGATATTCATCGGAATATAGACGGTTTGCTGATCGGACTGGCGGGTAAACGGCAGCGCGCAAATGCCTCTGTCGACATTGCCAGATTGCAGATCGATCAGATCGCTAGCGCTCAGTTCCTGTTCAGGATCGTAGAACTGGTGCAGGCGGGCATCCAAAATCCCTTCCGGCAGGGCATCGTCTTCTGGAATAGGGAACCATTTTTCATTTGGATAATGAACGAAATCATCGTTAGCGATCGTTTTGCCGAGGTAGAAGTCAGCAAAGAAATAGTTGGTGGACAGACGTTCGAAATACTCGCCTAACGCAGAAGCCAGAGCCGCTTTCTTACTGGCACCTTTGCCGTTAGTAAAGCAAAGTGGGCAATCGCGGTCTCGGATATGGACAGACCAGACGTTTGGCACCGGGTTCAGCCATGACGCTTCTTCGATGTTAAACCCCAGGTCCTGGAGTTGCTGTTGAAAACGGGCGATGGAATCTTCCAGGGCGGCGTCTTTGCCTGGGATAAACGTTTGAGTCATGGTGTTCACTCTTGTCGAGATTAGCGGAAGCGGCATGATACGGATTTTTCTGTCTGGACTCTATTTATTCATAACAGATCGGCAACAGTGAAAAAGTACAGGCTGAGTAACGTGCCGTTTTGCATGATGAAAGCGCAATAAGCGTTGCAGCCGCGATGGACGAGTGATAAAACCGATAGCAGGGTAAAAGTAGTGTGGTTATGGCGGTCGTTCCGTTATAACTACAATCGTGTAACAGCGGTGTTTTTATAATCGGCAGGTTTATAAAAATGACATTTGTAACAACGGTGATAAAAACAATCGCTATTTTTCAGGTGTGGTGAGGGGAAATGACTCAGATTTTTAATTTTAGCGCCGGTCCAGCAATGCTGCCGGTTGAAGTACTACGTCGTGCTGAACAGGAATTATGTAATTGGAATGGCCTGGGTACATCGGTCATGGAAATCAGCCACCGTAGTAAAGAGTTTATGCAGGTTGCTGCTGAATCCGAACAAGATCTGCGTGACTTGCTGAAAATCCCCTCCAACTACAAAGTGCTCTTTTGCCACGGCGGCGCTCGTGCGCAGTTTGCGGCAGTGCCGTTAAATCTTCTGGGTGAGCGTTCAACGGCGGACTACATCGACGGTGGATATTGGGCTCACAGCGCAATCAATGAGGCAGAAAAATACTGCACGCCTAACGTGATTGACGTGAAAACGCGTGTAGGCGATTTGCGCGGTGTTAAGCCAATGCGTGAATGGCAATTGTCTGATGACGCTGCGTTTGTACACTATTGTCCAAATGAGACGATTGACGGCGTTGCGATTGAAGAAGAACCCGATTTCGGCGATAAAATTGTGGTTGCCGACTATTCTTCCAGCATCCTGTCCCGCCGCATTGATGTCAGCCGTTATGGTGTAATCTACGCCGGCGCGCAGAAAAATATCGGCCCGGCCGGTCTGACGTTGGTTATCGTGCGTGAAGATTTGCTGGGTAAAGCGCGCCGCGAGCTGCCATCGATTCTGGATTACAAGATCCTGGCGGACAATGACTCCATGTTTAACACGCCGCCGACCTTTGCCTGGTATTTGTCCGGCATGGTCTTTAAATGGCTGAAAGAGCATGGCGGCTTGGCTGAAATGGAAAAACGTAACCAAGAGAAAGCCGATCTGCTGTATAGCGCGATTGACGGTAGCGACTTCTATCGTAATGACGTCGCGGTGGCGAATCGCTCTCGTATGAACGTGCCATTCCTGCTGGCGGATTCTGCACTGGATAAAGTCTTTCTGGAAGAGTCGGTTGCTGCTGGCTTGCACGCATTGAAAGGCCATCGTGTTGTAGGCGGCATGCGCGCTTCTATCTACAATGCTATGCCGTTGGAAGGTGTGAAAGCGCTGACTGAATTTATGGCTGACTTCGCGCGTCGCCACGGTTAATTAAGACCGCCCTTCGATACATTTTGATCAGCCCCGGCCTTTCCGGGGTTTTTATGTCCACGTTGAAAGAATAGGCTTTACATGCAGGAATCCCTGACCCTACAACCCATCAAGCTGATTAACGGTACCCTTAACCTTCCAGGATCAAAAAGCGTCTCTAATCGTGCGTTGTTACTGGCCGCCTTGTCTGAAGGCAAAACCCGGCTCACTAATCTGTTAGACAGTGACGATGTTCGCCACATGCTTACTGCGTTAACGGCGCTAGGCGTGGAATATCATCTGTCATCTGACCGAACTGTCTGTGAGATTATCGGTCTGGGAGGCGCGTTTACGGCAACACAACCGCTGGAGCTGTTTTTAGGGAATGCGGGCACCGCGATGCGCCCGCTGGCTGCGGCTCTGTGTCTGACGGTTGGCGATATTGTGCTCACAGGCGAACCTCGAATGAAAGAGCGTCCGATCGGGCATCTGGTCGATGCACTACGCCAGGGGGGGGCAAAAATCGATTATCTGGAGCAGGAGAACTACCCACCGCTTCGTCTGCACGGTGGTTTTCAGGGCGGTGAAATCAGCGTAGATGGTAGCGTATCCAGCCAGTTTTTGACTGCACTGTTGATGACGGCGCCTCTGGCCGTGCAGGATACGCAAATCAGCATTCAGGGCGATCTGGTTTCTAAACCGTATATCGATATCACGCTGCATATGATGAAAGCGTTTGGTATTGAGGTGCGTAACGAGAATTACCAGCGCTTCTTTGTCACAGGTCGCCAGCAGTACCGCTCACCGGGTGATTATCTGGTTGAAGGCGATGCGTCGTCGGCTTCTTACTTTCTGGCGGCTGCGGCGATCAAAGGCGGTGTTGTACGCGTGACTGGCGTAGGCCGTAATAGTGTACAAGGTGATATTCGCTTTGCTGATGTCCTGGAAAAGATGGGCGCGACCGTGCGCTGGGGTGAAGATTATATCGAATGCGAGCGCGGCGAGCTGCGCGCGATCGATATGGATATGAACCACATCCCTGATGCTGCAATGACTATCGCTACAGCGGCACTTTTTGCCCAAGGCGGTACGACCACGCTGCGTAACATTTATAACTGGCGCGTGAAAGAAACTGACCGTCTGGCAGCCATGGCGATTGAATTACGTAAAGTGGGGGCGGAAGTTGAAGAGGGTAACGACTATATTCGCATTACGCCGCCTGCGAAACTGAAAGCGGCAGAAATCGGTACCTATAACGATCATCGTATGGCGATGTGTTTCTCGCTGGTAGCGCTGTCGGATACGCCAGTCACAATTCTCGACCCGAAATGTACGGCTAAAACTTTCCCTGACTACTTCGAGCAACTGGCGCGTCTCAGCGAGCTTGCTTAATTCCTTTCTAAGGCACGGTTTCCGTGCCTTTTCTCCCATTCTACGCGCTATTTTTTCTTTTGAACTTGCGTACTACGTTCAGAGAATGTCTTATTTTCCCGCCATTCCGGCATTAGGGTAACCTTTCTCTGTATTGATGCGTATAATAAGGCTCCGTAACGCCATAAAACGGCGTAAGCGGAACTTCCCAGTATTAAAGGAGAGAGAAATGACGGTGATGGCACCGGTAGTTACGGTTGACGGACCGAGCGGCGCAGGCAAAGGTACTTTGTGTAAGGCATTGGCTGAGGCTTTACAATGGAACCTGCTGGACTCGGGAGCTATCTATCGTGTTTTGGCTCTGGCAGCGTTACACCACCATGTAGATATCAGCTCAGAAGACGCGCTGGTTCCGCTTGCTTCTCATCTTGATGTGCGTTTTATTGCAGAAGATGGGCAACTGAAAGTTATCCTTGAAGGCGAAGATGTTAGCCACGAAATTCGTACTGAAGCGGTAGGTAATACGGCTTCTCAGGCGGCGGCTTTCCCACGCGTTCGTGAAGCATTATTACGTCGGCAGCGTGCTTTCCGTGAGGCACCGGGGCTGATTGCCGATGGCCGTGATATGGGAACCGTGGTCTTTCCTGACGCACCTGTGAAGATTTTCCTGGATGCCAGCGCGGAAGAACGAGCACAACGCCGCATGCTACAGTTGCAGGGAAAGGGCTTTAATGTTAACTTTGAACGTCTTTTATCTGAGATAAAGGAACGGGACGAGCGCGATCGTAGCCGCCCTGTTGCGCCGTTAGTGCCTGCTGCCGATGCGTTGGTGCTGGATTCAACGGAAATGACGATCGATGAAGTGATAGCGCGCGCGTTGGCTTATGCCCGCGAAATTTTAGCGTAATCACAGAAAATTGAATTTTTACCTCGCTGTAAGGATGCACAGCGGGGCATGTTAAACAACCCCATCGAGCAGGATGCCAGATGGACGTTAAATTGAAACCCTTAAGATTATCAAACATGACTGAATCTTTTGCTCAACTCTTTGAAGAATCCCTGAAAGAAATCGAAACCCGTCCTGGTTCCATCGTACGTGGTGTTGTTGTTGCTATTGATAAAGATGTCGTACTGGTTGACGCCGGTCTGAAATCTGAATCTGCCATTCCGGTAGAGCAATTCAAGAACGCACAGGGCGAACTGGAAATTCAGGTTGGTGATGAAGTTGACGTTGCTCTGGACGCTATCGAAGATGGCTTCGGTGAAACGCTGCTTTCTCGCGAAAAAGCTAAACGTCATGAAGCATGGCTGACGCTGGAAAAAGCTTACGAAGAAGCTGCAACGGTTACTGGTATTATCAACGGTAAAGTTAAAGGCGGTTTCACTGTTGAGCTGAACGGCATTCGTGCGTTCCTGCCAGGTTCTCTGGTAGACGTTCGTCCGGTTCGCGATACGCTGCATCTGGAAGGCAAAGAGCTTGAGTTCAAAGTTATCAAGCTGGATCAGAAACGCAACAACGTTGTTGTTTCTCGCCGTGCAGTTATCGAATCTGAAAACAGCGCTGAGCGCGATCAACTGCTGGAAAACCTGCAGGAAGGCATGGAAGTTAAAGGTATCGTTAAGAACCTTACTGACTACGGTGCATTCGTTGATCTGGGCGGCGTTGATGGCCTGCTGCATATCACTGATATGGCTTGGAAACGTGTTAAACACCCAAGCGAAATCGTCAATGTGGGCGACGAAATCACTGTTAAAGTGCTGAAATTCGACCGCGAGCGTACCCGTGTGTCTCTGGGTCTGAAACAGCTGGGCGAAGATCCATGGGTCGCTATCGCTAAGCGTTACCCAGAAAGCACGCGTCTGACTGGCCGCGTAACCAACCTGACTGATTACGGCTGCTTCGTTGAAATCGAAGAAGGCGTTGAAGGTCTGGTACACGTTTCCGAAATGGATTGGACCAACAAAAACATCCACCCATCCAAAGTTGTTAACGTTGGTGATGTAGTGGAAGTTATGGTTCTGGATATCGATGAAGAACGTCGTCGTATCTCCCTGGGCCTGAAACAGTGTAAATCCAACCCATGGCAGCTGTTCGCAGAAACCCACAACAAGGGCGACCGCGTTGAAGGTAAAATCAAGTCTATCACTGACTTCGGTATCTTCATCGGTCTGGACGGCGGCATCGACGGTCTGGTGCACCTGTCCGACATCTCCTGGAATGTGGTTGGCGAAGAAGCCGTTCGCGAATACAAGAAAGGTGATGAAATCGCCGCTGTTGTTCTGCAAGTTGACGCAGAGCGCGAGCGCATCTCTCTGGGCGTGAAACAACTGGCTGAAGATCCGTTCAATAACTACCTGTCTGTTAACAAGAAAGGTGCTATTGTTACTGGTAAAGTTACAGCTGTTGACGCCAAAGGTGCTACAGTTGAATTAGCGGATGGCGTAGAAGGCTACCTGCGTGCTTCTGAAGCCTCTCGCGATCGCGTTG
The DNA here is from genome assembly GCF_021432585.1 of Pectobacterium sp. IFB5596. Classification (NCBI taxonomy): domain Bacteria; kingdom Pseudomonadati; phylum Pseudomonadota; class Gammaproteobacteria; order Enterobacterales; family Pectobacteriaceae; genus Pectobacterium; species Pectobacterium sp. IFB5596. Next base: position 85,764 of record NZ_LXFY01000029.1, on the reverse strand, counting down.
AAGACGCAACGCTGGTACTGAACGTTGGCGACAGCGTTGAAGCGAAATATACTGGTGTTGATCGTAAGAACCGCGTTGTTAGCCTGTCTGTCCGTGCGAAAGACGAAGCTGATGAGAAAGATGCAATCGCAACTGTTAACAACAAGCCGGAAGAAAACAATTTCTCCAGCGCGATGGCAGAAGCGTTCAAAGCAGCTAAAGGCGAGTAATCACAACGGTAGAATGAGCAATGTAAGTTGCTCATTCTTGTAACGGTAGTCAGTTATCCTGGCTATTGATAGCCACGCATTTGGAGGCGCTATGACCAAGTCTGAACTTATTGAAAGGCTTGCTGGACAGCAATCTCATATCCCGGCCAAAGTGGTTGAGGATGCAGTGAAAGAAATGCTTGAACAAATGGCGTCTACGTTAGCCGAAGGCGACCGTATTGAAATCCGTGGGTTTGGCAGTTTTTCACTTCACTACCGTGCACCGCGTGTAGGTCGTAATCCGAAAACAGGTGATAAAGTTGAGCTGGAAGGTAAGTACGTCCCTCACTTTAAGCCAGGCAAGGAACTTCGCGACCGCGCTAATATTTATGGCTAATTATTAGTCCTAGATACCAGCCTTATAAAAGCACCCATTTGGGTGCTTTTTTACATTTATCGATATCGTCTTTTCGCGTAACGCGTTACCAATTACTGATAACGCGGGGAACGGCTTATTTATTGTGACGTTCTTTCAGGCGATTGATGATAGTCGCCAGATCTAAATCCTGATCCTGTAACAGCACCAGCAGGTGATACATTAAATCCGCCGCTTCGTTGGTCAGCTCTTCACGGTCATGCACCGTTGCCGCTAATGCCGCTTCCAATCCTTCCTCACCGACTTTTTGCGCAATGCGCTTAGTGCCGCTGGCGTATAGGCGTGCGGTGTAAGAGCTATCCGGGTCGGCATGCTTGCGCTCGGCCAACAGTTGCTCTAACTGATAGAGGAATGTCCAGTCGCTGGCAGCAGGCGAGAAACAGCTGCTGGTGCCCAGATGACAGGTTGGCCCGATAGGATTAGCCAGGATTAGCAACGTGTCGTTATCGCAGTCTGGCGTGATAGAAACGACATTGAGGAAATGGCCGGAGGATTCGCCTTTCGTCCACAACCGCTGCTTGGTTCGCGAGAAAAACGTAACCTTGCCGCTCTCTTCGGTAGCCTGCAACGCGTCCTGATTCATGTAGCCCAGCATCAGTACTTCACCGGATACTGCATGTTGCACGACAACCGGCAGCATACCATCCGTTTTTTCCCAATCGAGTTGGTTTCGTTGTTCGTCGTTTAGAAAGCACTCTTTGCTTAACACACTCGAATCTCCACGCCTTGTTGCTTAAGATATTGTTTCAGTTCGCCAATATTAATAATTTGCTTGTGAAACACCGATGCTGCCAGCGCGCCATCCACGTGGGCGGTTTGGAACGCATCCAGAAAATGCGCCATGGTGCCTGCGCCACCGGAAGCAATCAGCGGAACGTTGCAGACATCACGCACCAGATTTAACTGGTGTAAATCATAGCCGTTGCGTACGCCGTCCTGATTCATCATGTTCAGGACAATCTCACCCGCACCGCGCTTTTGCACTTCTTGTACCCAGTCCAGTGTTTCCCAGGTGGTGACCTTGGTTCGCGTTTCATCACCCGTATATTGGTTTACATGATAGCGGCCAGTAGCAGTATCATGCCAGGTATCAATCCCAACGACGATGCACTGCACGCCATAGCGATCGGCCAGTCGAGTAATTAACTCAGGGTCGGCCAGCGCCGGTGAGTTGATGGAAATTTTATCTGCGCCGAAAGAGAGAATCTGGCCTGCTTCTTCCACGCTTTTAATCCCGCCCGCCACACAGAAGGGAATATCAATCACTTCCGCAACGCGGGATACCCAGCTTTTGTCGACCACGCGACCGTCGGAAGAGGCGGTGATATCATAAAACACCAGTTCATCAGCGCCTTCTTGCGCGTAGCGCTGCGCTAGCGGCACGATGTCACCGATGATTTCGTGGTTGCGGAACTGAACGCCTTTGACGACCTGACCGTTACGCACGTCCAGACAGGGAATTATCCGTTTTGCCAGCATGAAATCGCCTCCGTGACATTAAATTTACCTTCTAACAGCGCACGTCCCACGATAACGCCCTGCACGCCACTGCCGCGCAAATTGGCGATATCAGTCAGATTACCGATGCCGCCGGATGCCTGAAAGGCAATCTGCGGGTAGCGTTGGCTGATTTCACGATAGAGCTCGACGTTGGAGCCGCTCAGCGTGCCGTCACGGGAAATATCGGTGCATAGAACGTGTTTCAGACCGAAGGGCAAATATTGTTCGACGACCTGCTCAAGCGTAGCGTCCGAATTTTCCTGCCAGCCGCTGATGGCGACGAACTTGGTGCCGTTGGCATCGATACGCACGTCCAGCGCCAATACCAGCGCTTCTGCGCCGTAGCGAGTGAACCATTGTTGGACGAGTTCTGGCTGCTTAACTGCGGTGGAACCGATGACGACACGGCTGGCACCGGCTTTTAGTAACGCTTCTACGTCCTGCTCAGTGCGGATACCGCCGCCAATCTGAACGGGTACGCTAACGCCAGCTAACAGTGTTGTTAATAGGGGAATCTGGCGGGCGGATGGATCTTTTGCTCCGGTCAAATCCACTAAATGCAGCACGCCAGCCCCTTGTTGCTGGTAATCCTGTAAACGGGGGAGCGGATCGCTGCCGTATTGGCGCTGTTGGCCATAATCACCCTGATGCAGGCGGACAACCTGTCCATCGATCAGATCTAATGCGGGAATAATCATGACGCTCTACATCTCCAGAAAATTTTTCAGCAACTGCGCGCCCGCAGCACCAGAACGCTCAGGGTGGAACTGCACGCCAAAGAAATTATCTTTCTCCAGCGCAGCGGTGAAGGCTTCGCCGTAGTTGGCTTGTGCAATCGTGTTTCCGCAGACCGGCATGGCGTAGCTGTGAACAAAATAGAAATAAGCGCCGTCATCGATATCACGGAACAAACGATGCCCTGCTTTCGGCGTCACCTGATTCCAGCCCATATGCGGCAGCGGCAAGCCGTGATCAATCATCTTTTTCACGGGAGCATCGACAATCCCCAGCGTGGGGATGCCACCGTTTTCGTCGCTGTTTGTGCCCAGCAACTGCATGCCGAGGCAAATACCGAGAACGGGCTGGGTACAGGCCTTGATCAACGCAATCAGGTCACGCTCTTCCAGTTGATTCATTGCCGCCTGCGCAGTGCCAACGCCTGGCAGAAATAACTTATCCGCTTGCAGGACAATCTCGGCCTCACGGCTCACAACGGGCGTATACCCCAACCGCTGCACGGCGTAGGTCACCGAAGAGAGGTTAGCGCAGCCAGTATCAAGAATGACGACCTTCATCAGAGCACTCCTTTCGAACTCGGCAGCGTATCACCCTCAACGCGAATTGCCTGACGCAGCGTGCGTCCGAAGACTTTAAACAGGCTTTCCACACGGTGATGATCGTTGCGCCCTTTGGTTTTCAGGTGCAGCGTACAGGCCATTGAATAAGACAGTGAACGGAAGAAGTGTTCAACCATTTCCGTACTCAGATCGCCAACGCGCTGGTAGCTGAACTCTGCTTTATATTCCAGATGCGGACGCCCTGAAATATCCAACGCACAGCGTGCCAGGCACTCATCCATCGGCAGAACGAAACCAAAACGGCCAATCCCGCGTTTGTCGCCCAATGCTTTATTCAGGGCTTCGCCCAGTGCTAAACCGGTATCTTCTACCGTGTGGTGATCGTCAATGTACAGATCGCCTTTCACTTCAATGTTCATGCGGAAACCGCCGTGCGTGGCGATTTGATCCAGCATGTGATCGAAGAAACCGACGCCGGTGTTAATTTTGCTGCCGCCTTCCTGATCCAGCCAGACGTTCACATCAATCGCGGTTTCACGCGTGACGCGGTTGACGTGCGCATGGCGGTTACGCTTGGTCAACTGGTTGGTGATCGCTTGCCAGTTCAGCCCGCCACGCTGGTAGAGCAGGCCCGTGATGCCCATATTTTGCGCCAGTTGGATATCGGTCTGGCGGTCGCCGATGACGTAGCTATTCGCCACATCCATCAGGCCGTTGTTCAAATAGGCGGTCACCAGTTCGGTTTTTGGCTTGCGGCAGGTACAGTTATCTGCGGGCAAATGCGGGCAAATCAGCACTTGCTCAAAATTGATGCCCTGAGATGTCAGAATTTGCATCATCAGATTGTGCGGCGGATCGAAAGTTTCCTGCGGAAAGCTCTCGGTGCCCAGCCCATCCTGATTCGTAATCATCACCAGCGTATAACCAGCCTTTTGCAGCGCCAACAGCGAGGGAATGACATCTGGTTCCAGCGCCAGTTTATCCAGACGGTCAACCTGAAAATCCTCAGGTGGTTCAGCAATTAATGTTCCGTCACGGTCGATAAAGAGGTATTTCTGGCCCACGTGAGCTCCTTAAAATTAAGCGTTGATGCCCGGCAATGATTGTAATGCAGCAACAACGCGTTCACATTCGTAGCGGTTGCCGATAGTAATGCGCAAACAGCCTGCGAGGCTGGGTTGCTTGTTTTGGTCACGTAGAATAATGCCCTGATCCCACAGCGTTTTAAATACCGCAGGAGAGGCGGTAAAGCGCACCAGCAAGTAATTACTCTCGCTGTGGAATACCTCTTCAATGCAGGGAATATTTTTCAGGGTATCGCTTAACCAGCGGCGATTGGCGGTAACCTCTGCAACATTCGCCTTCATTTTGGCGATCCCTTCGTGGCTCAGCGCCTGCGCGGCGATATCCGCTACCGGGGTGGACAGCGGATAAGGGGCAATGACTTTAAGAAGGAGTTGAATCACTTCAGGGTTTGCCAGCGTAAAGCCACAGCGCAACCCGGCGAGTGAAAAGGCTTTGGACAAGGTACGCAGAATCACTAAATGAGGAAACTCGTCCAACCAGTCAGCGGTTGTCGCCTGCGGACAGAATTCAATATAGGCTTCATCGATAACGACCAGCGCTTTTCCCTGTGCTAATGTGAGTAATTGACGTAAATCTTCCCGTGCAATCAGGTTGCCGGTCGGATTATTCGGGCTGCATACGTAAATGACTTTGGTGCCATCCAACTGTGCCTCAATTGCCTCAAGATCCAACTGCCAGTCTGATTTGCTTGCCGCCGTGCGGCGTTCCACACCAAATGTTTCGGCGCTGACGGCGTACATGCCGTAGGTTGGTGGACAGAACAGGATGGCATCTTTCCCCGGTTCGCAGAACGCGCGGATCAGCAGCTCGATACCTTCGTCGGCACCGCGGCTGACCAGAACCTGTTCCGGCTGAACACCCGCATACTCGGCGTAGCGGTTGATGACCAGTACCGGCTGACATTCTGGATAGCGGTTCAACGTTTGCAACGTTAACTGAAATTCCGGTGCTTCAGGATATTCATTGGCATTCAGCCAGACATCACCGTTACCGCCCAGACGACGGGCAGATTGATATGGGGTCAACGCACGGACATTTGCACGTGCCAGTTCTTCAATGCTGCTCATGCTTGCTCCTTCAGTGCTGCAACACGCAGGGTAACGGCGTTTTTGTGGGCGGTCAGCTGTTCGGCCTGTGCCAAGGTTTCGATTGTCGGTGCCAATTGCAGTAACCCCTGCGGTGTGAGCTGCTGTACGGTCATGCGCTTCTGGAAATCGGCCAGCCCCAAGCTTGAATACGTCGAGGTATAACCATAGGTCGGCAGAACGTGGTTAGTACCAGAGGCGTAGTCGCCAGCGGACTCCGGTGACCAGTCGCCCAGAAATACGGAGCCGGCGCTGGTGATGTTATCAACCAGTGATTCGGCATCGCGTGTTTGGATGATCAGGTGCTCTGGGCCATATTGATTGCTGATTTCAACACACTGCGCCAAATCACGCGCGACGATGACGCGGCTGCTGGCTAGCGCCTGACGTGCGATGTCTGCACGAGACAGCAGGGTGAGCTGCTCTTCAACGGCATCCGACACGGCTTTTGCCATTGTCGCGTCTGGTGTAAGCAGAATGACCTGTGAATCTGGACCGTGCTCTGCCTGCGACAGCAGGTCGGAGGCGACAAACGCTGGCGTCGCACCGCTGTCGGCGATCACCAACACTTCGGATGGGCCGGCGGGCATATCAATCGCTGCGCCGTCAAGCTGCTGGCTGACCTGACGCTTGGCTTCCGTGACGTACGCATTGCCGGGGCCAAAAATTTTGTCCACTTTCGGCACACTATCGGTGCCAAATGCCATCGCAGCAATCGCTTGCGCGCCACCAAGCTGAAAGACTTCTTTAATGCCGCACAGCTGTGCAGCGTACAGTATTTCATCGGCAATCGGCGGCGGTGAACACAGCACCACACGACCGCAACCAGCGATGCGTGAAGGTGTTCCCAGCATCAGCACGGTTGACGGCAGCGGAGCCGACCCCCCCGGAATATACAGGCCGACAGTCGCGATAGGACGAGTGAGCTGCTGGCAACGTACGCCTGGCTGCGTTTCGATATCGACAATCGGCAGTTTTTGCGCGTTGTGGAATGTCTCAATGTTACGTACGGCGATCGCCATCGCCTGTTTGACGTCATCGCCCAGACGGGCGGAGGCAGCGGCAATCTCGGCCTCGGTGACGCGAATCGTATTTACCTGAACCTTATCGAACTGTGCACTGTAGTCGCGTAACGCGCTATCACCGCGGCTTTTTACGTTTGCCAGAATATCACTCACGACGGCGCTAATGCGGTCTGAGGCGGAAATGGCCGGACGTGTCAGCAACTGACGCTGCTCTTCTGCTGAACAGCGCTGCCAGTCAACGATCGTGCTGAAACTGCCGATGCTTTTGGTGTTGTCAGCCATCGCTATCACTCCATCATTTTTTCAATAGGTAGGACCAGAATAGAGCTGGCGCCTAACGATTTCAGCTTTTCCATGGTTTCCCAGAACAGCGTTTCGCTGCTGACCATGTGCATTGCAACACGGCTTTGATCGCCAGCCAGTGGCAGGATGGTTGGGCGTTCGGCACCTGGCAGCAGGGCAATGACTTCTTCCAAACGTTCGCTGGGCGCGTGCAGCATAATGTATTTGGATTCACGCGCCTGAATCACGCCTTGCATGCGGGTCAGTAATTTATCGATCAGTTGCTGTTTCTCGGCCGGCATTTCGCCGTCGCGTTGAATCAGACAGGCTTTGGAGCGGTAAATGACTTCGACTTCGCGCAGGCCGTTGGCTTCCAGAGTGGCGCCGGTTGATACCAAATCGCAGATGGCATCGGCCAGACCCGCACGCGGTGCCACTTCGACGGAACCGTTAAGCAGACAGGATTTGAAATTGACAGATTTTCTGTCGAGGTATTGTTTGAGCAGGTGAGGATATGAGGTGGCGATACGTTTGTTTTGCAGGCATTCAGGGCCGGTATAAGCCTCATCCAGCGGCATCGCCAGCGACAGGCGGCAACCGCCAAAGTCCAGCCGGCGCAGCGTGAAATAACGTGGATCTTCGCCCTGTGCACGACGATTTAACAACTCTTCTTCCAGCACATTTTCACCGATGATACCCAGGTCGACCACGCCATCCATCACCAGACCAGGGATATCGTCATCACGCACGCGCAGGATATCAATCGGCATATTTTCTGCGAACGCGATCAGGCGCTGTTGCTGTAAGTTGATTTTGATACCGCAGCGTGCCAGCAGCTCGCGTGAATCGTCGCTCAGGCGGCCTGACTTCTGCATTGCTATCCGTAAACGTGTTTTATCCAGCATGGAAACCTCATTAACCTGTCAAATTTAAATTTTTGGAAATAGAGCGCGCATAAAAAAACCCTCGGAAGATGATCTTCCGAGGGCTCTCTTTGTGTTCTGCGCCACTGGAAGATCTGAACGTCTTCCAGCACCAACTGCCCGAAAGACTAATCAGGATGATGGTGATGATGGTGGTTAAACAGAACGCGTGTCATAAGATGTCTCTTTGTTGTGTCAGTATTTATTAAACGAATATCGGTTTGTCTGCCGAATAACCTAAACCATGTGCGGGCTGTTGTGCAACATTTTTTTAGCAGTTCTGGGAAGTTCGTTTTGGTTGGTAGTATCACCAGCATAATCACGTTGGATATCGGCTCTTGATAGGCTGAAAACCTGTTGAAATCGGGTCGACTCCGTCAAGACGGGCATAAAAGCCGTTTACTCTGTAGGTGTAGGTGTAGGTGTAGGTGTAGGTGTTAATCACAGATCCCTTGCAAGAGAGAACGGCAGAGGAAAAAGGTATCGACTGTGGGATTGGGATGGCTCGGTGTGTCGCTGGCTCTAACACATTGAAAATATATTCATGCTAATAAATATTATTTTATATGATTTTTTGTGACTCAATTAAATATCGATTAACGATGACTGGTAATCATTATAAAATAATGAAGGTTTTATGTTTCTCTATATATCATTTTATTTTTTTATCGGAAAATATTTGATTTCTATTTGGTTGGTCGTAGTATGTTTTAGATTTTAGAGGTAATCGAATCCCAATGTTGCTACGTGCCATTTATCGCTAACCCAAACTCAGCGGTGAAATCATATCCTTAAAATAAATTGAGGTTCATGACGGAGTGTATTTATTTTCAACAACGCGAAGTGTCAGCCCTTAAGACGATGCCAATTATGGGACTCGTGCCGTGAAAAAGAAAGAGAAACTTCGCAGAAAATGAATCTGACTAGCCAGAAAATTACCTTCGGCGAGAGAGATGATGCCTATATCTGTTTTACGTCTTAACACGAAATAATGGAGTGTTACATGAATGGTATCGGTAATATAAGTTTATTTACGATGCTGCAACGTGCAAGGAGTCAATACTTTAATGCAAATGTTAGTCGTTCTTTTAATCTAAGTCAGGTTATTTCTTCCAATCAAGGTGGTATTGGCGTAAAAGTGTCACTATCGGATGAATCAATATATAAAAACCTAATCACAAGCATTCAAACTAATACGGTTGAAAGTATTGATGGCATGAATAAAAAAGGAATTAAAGAAATCTGGGAGATTGTCGCAAATGGTAAGGGAAACGCGGAGGCAGATTATCTAAAGGATAGCCCGAAAAGTGATGATGAAGCCCGATTAGCCTTGGCCAAACAAGCGGCGGATTATGTCGCTTCTGGTGAGAGCGGGCGTAATCCCTTTGAAGGTGTTGAGAGAAAAACGCTATCGGCAATCGCCTATGATGAGTCTGGCTCCTTTACGACATCGGAGCGTTATGCCGCTTATCTTCAGCTAGGGAAACAAGATAATTCATTTGAAAATTCTGTTTATTCAGCAACATCGATGGGGTTAGACGGTGATGACATTGTCGCATTGAAATCTAAACTCATCTTAATATCAGGAATGAGTGATGCTGAAAAATCTGCGAAGGGCATCACCCAAAACGCTATTGACCTCAATGAATTTGAACTCACGGAAATGGAATCAAAGACGGAAAAAACATATCAAGGATTAAAATATGACAATCTTAAACCAGATATTGCGTATGATTTGTTGGCAGCAGTGAAAAATGCAGACGGAAACTTTAGTTGGCAATCTCAATCTTCGCTGACACTTTTTTTCGCTATAAAGTCAAATGATGAAATACCTGCAATAAATAGCATGATTTACATAGCAGAGTAATTTTTTATTGGATGGCGCAGAGCTGAATTTTTTTTCCGCTCTGTAATCAATCGTAAAAAGCACAGTCGATAATAAATACAAGGAGATAAAAATGAAAAATCATCTACGTTTCTGGTTGTTAGGTGGGGTGCTGGTTCTGCCAGCTATGGTCGTGGTGGCCGATGCTACCGCAGCAACAACAAGAAAAGCAGAAATTAAATACTCGGTCTATGGTGGAGAAGCGCTAACAAAAGTTGCTCAGGAATGGAATGCGACATTTCCTGATTTCGTCGGGAAAGGCGCGACTCAAAACGGCAGTTTTCCGATGTATAATGCCTATAGCCAATATTCTACAAGTGTGACGTACCGGAACACCAGTGGTGAAATATGTAAATTTACCGCCGGATATGTATTAAATAGTACTGGCCCTACTTTTAGCTCATCAGCAGAAAAAATAACGCCGAATGCCTATTGTTCTATTAGTATTTACCCCAGATATAGTCAACCGTATGAATTTACTATGAATATATCAATGTATTAGTAGGTAGTCTCGTTTATATGCACGTTGGGGCAGTGCTTTCAGTATTGCCTCAACATTTGCGTTTTAAACGGATATCGCCCCGATAGGATTCTGTTTCAATCTGTTATTCCTTTTTTCATTAAACATTGCCATCATCTCACTAAATAAGGTGTGTATGCAGAATGCGATCGTCTGGCGTGTGTCGTTAACGCTTCTATCTGAAAATGCCAGAGCAACCTAATATGAGATGATATGCCATAGAGAGAAGAGCCGCAGATGAAAAAAGTATCGATTGTGGGATTGGGTTGGCTAGGTATGCCATTGGCTCTGGCGTTGAATGGGCACGGTTACCATGTGGTGGGATCGAAAACTACGTCTGATGGCGTTGAAGCCGCGCGGATGAGCGGGATTGAATGCTATCAATTGGCTCTGACGCCTGAACTGGAATGTGACGCTGACGAGCTTGGCGCATTACTACAGGTTGACGTATTAATTGTGACGCTACCCGCCAGCCGAACGGCGGAAGGGGGCGAGGGGTATGCGCAAGCGGTACAGCAGTTGGTGAATATGGCGCGGGTGTATCATGTTCCGCGTATCATCTTTACCAGTTCCACCTCGGTATATGGCGACGGCAGCGGTACAGTAAGAGAAACCTCTCCGCTACAGCCGACGACGGTAGCAGGTAAGACGCTGGTGTCCCTTGAACAGTGGTTGCAACATTTACCGGATATCTCCGTGGATATCTTGCGCCTTGCGGGACTGGTCGGTGGCGATCGCCACCCTGGACGTTTCCTGGCCGGAAAAATCAACCTGCCGCGCGGCAATCATGGTGTGAATCTGGTCCATCAGGAGGATGTGCTGTCGGCGATCCTATTGCTGCTTAAGCTACCGAACGGAGGGCATGTCTATAACCTGTGCGCGCCGGAACATCCTGCCAGACTGGACTTTTATCCTGAACAGGCACGCAGATTACAGGTATCTCCGCCGCAGTTTGCACCGGTGACCGATAGCTCGCAGGGTAGGATTGTTGATGGGCAGCGTATCTGTCATGAGCTTGGGTTTGACTATCAGTATCCTAATCCTTCAACGATGCCGCTGAATGAGTGTTTACCGCGTTAAGAACTCGCGTTGTGATGCGCCCGGATGCGCGAGGCTATCCGGGCGGGAGGCGTTAGAAGGATGTCCAGTCGCTTTCTGATGAAGGCGTTTTTTTGTCTGTCGTTGACACGCGTTTTGGCAACGCGTGGCGTGGCGTTGCAGGTGACGCGAGTGAGGCTGCGCGATTGTCGGATTGAGACACGCGGAAGTGCTCAAGTAATCTTTCTAACAGCACGGCCTGCTCTTCCAGCGAATTGGCGGAAATAGAGGATTCCATCACCAGCGAGGCGTTTTGCTGTGTGGTGGTGTCGAGCTCGCTGATAGCCTGCGCGATTTGCCCAATACCCCGGCTCTGTTCCTCAGAAGCGGATGAAATTTCCCCCATAATGTCGTTCACGCGGGAAACGGAATCGACGATTTGCTCCATGGTTTCTCCGGCAACGGCAACAAGATGGCTACCCGCATTGGTGCGTTCGACCGATTCTGATATCAGTGCTTCGATGTCTTTGGCTGCCTGAGAGCTGCGCTGCGATAAACTGCGTACTTCGCCTGCGACCACAGCAAAACCACGACCTTGTTCACCAGCGCGAGCGGCTTCAACTGCGGCGTTCAGCGCCAGAATGTTGGTCTGGAAGGCAATGCTATTGATGACTGTGGTGATATCGGCAATTTTCCTGGAACTGGCTGCGATATTGTCCATCGTCGTCACCACCTGTTTCACGACCTCGCCGCCTTTAAGCGCATTTTTGGAAGCATCGGCTGCGATCTGGCTGGCATGCTTGGCATTGTCGGCGTTGTTTTTCACCGTTGAGGTGAGTTCTTCCATACTGGCCGCGGTTTCAACGACTGCCGCCGACTGTTGCTCGGTGCGTGACGACAGATCGCTATTGCCTGTGGCAATTTTACTTGCCGATTGGCTGACGCTGCCTACGCTGTCCCGTACTTCGGAAATAACGTGGCGTAACTGTTCATTCATTGTCCCCATTGCGTGGGTGAGCCTTCCCAGTTCATCGTGGCGATCGGTATGAATCGTCGTGGTTAGGTCGCCACTGGCAATGCGTTCTGCCAGCGCAAGGTTATGGATGATGGGTCTGGTGATAATCCGGGTAATATAGATTGAAATGATGATACCGATAATGACGGCAATGAGGCCGATAATCATCGTGATGGTGGCAGAGTTATAGGCTAATTCATCGTTTTTCGCCTTGATAATGGCAGTGAGCGCGTTGATGTCCGAGCTGCTTTTTGTTCCTGCTCTCATGACCAGATATTCTGCTTTTTTCACGTCATCGAAAGCGGTGTAATAGTCAGCATTAAGCTGTTGGTATTGTTTAATGTTGTTTCGTAATGCATCAGCCAGATCTTTCAGGTCGGCAGGTAAAATCGGTAATGCCTGGTAGGCTGATTCCGTCTCTGCATAACGCGCATTCAGCGCAGTTAATGTTTTCTCATCTTTTGTTATTTGCAGCTCATAACTCAGCTTTTGCACTTCACTTAACAAGAAAGCCTGTTTGCTAATAGCGTAATAAGCCTCATTATCGGGGAATGCGCTGGTGTTATGAATGGTCTGAGCTATACGCTCTAATGTAGCTTGCGTGTGCAGTTGATTCACTTTCCCCTGAATCTCAACCGCTTTTTGTGTTGCAACGGACATGGCGGAGACTGCTGTCTGAAAACCTTCTAAATTTTCTTTTAAGCTGTTGATGTGGCCTAATTCATCGGTGCTCCAGGCCAGCGCTTTTGCACTGTCTGTTAAGTCCGTGGCGCTTTTAACAAATTTAGCCAGAATATTTTTTGTATTTTCATCGGGTGCGTAGAAATATTTAACACGATTTATCTTTGCCTGAAAGACCTCAATGTTTACGCTATAAATAAGATTCGTTTTCTCATAAATATCTCGAATAGCAATGAATCTGTTCATACTAAGCGATGAGGCAATAATCACGAGTAATAAAATAATGCCAAATCCCGCATACAGTTTATGTGCAATTTTTGTGTTACGAATTCGACTAGCAAGATGCTGCATTATAACTCTCCATGTATGACGCTTTTTAGTAAAAAAATGACTACGATTACACTTTTACCTACTAGGAGTTATCGGGCTTTGTTATCCCTATGTTAGTGTCAACGTCGGGGATAATAACGTTCTGTGATGAGCATCAAGATGGACTGTGCAAATGCATAGTTTTTTATGTAAATACTGCCAAAATAACGTAGCTTACTGATTATTTAACGATTTATTTGTTGGCTAAATATCACTAACGTATTGGTGCCAGCCCTGACACAATATCAGGGCTAAAAGGCCAAATGTGACTATGTTGTCTAACTGGCACCCGGCGTTTATTTTGGTGCGGGTGGATGTTTGCTATTCCTCATTTTGTACGTGCACTCGTTGCCAGAAACACATCGCTGAGTGGTTGCCTCACCTAGTTGGCGATCTTTGTGCGGTATAACCGACGCGGATGACCAATTTTGCCGTAACGCATTTCGATATCGAGGAACTGGTTCTCGACGCAGAATTCAAGATAGCGGCGCGCCGTGGTTTTACTGAGTCCTGTCTTTTCGACGATATCGTCGACGGAATACAGTGTCTCGTCGCTATCATTGGCAAAAATCTGTTTGATCAATCCCAGCGTGTTCTCCTCAATACCTTTTGTGGAGGCGGAGGGGACCGCGCCAGACGATTGCAACTGATAGAGAATATCGACATTCTGCTGATCGACAACTTTGTATGTGTGCTGGGTCTTTACAAATTGAATAAAGCGCTCCAGCGAAGAACGCAGTCGTGGGTAAGAGAGTGGTTTGATTATGTAGTCAAAAGCCCCGCAGCGAATCGCCTGAGCGCAAGTATTCATATCGCTGGCGGCGGTAATAAAAATGACGGAACAGTCCATTCCTTTGAGTAATTGGCTTTCAATCAGCGAAACCCCTTCACCATCGGGCAAATAGTTATCAAGCAGGATAAGACGCGGTTTATGCTGCTGAAGGAGCTTTTTGGCTTCAAAAAGCGTAGCGGCAATGCCGACGACATGCAGATTGAAGTTTTTTTCAATAAATTCAGCATGAATATTTGCCAGCTTACTTTCATCTTCAACGATTAAAACATCGAAATGTTCAGTGTGCTGCATGGTATGAATCCCTGTTAGTATCTGAAAGATAAGTAAAATATAGCGCCCGTTATACTGCGATCTGCCTAATCTACGGCAACGCGAATTATTTAGGATCTAGCGGTATAAATAGGGAAAATATGCTGCCATTCGGCTGGTTGGCCGAAACTTCAATGATTCCCCGGGCCTGATTAACGTAGCTGGCGACCAGATGCAGTCCTAGCCCGTGATCGCCTTGTGTTTTACTGGTCACGCCCATTTCAAACAGGCTATCGGCAATCGCCGGCTCGATCCCTGTTCCCTGATCGGCGACTTCAATAACCAGCTCTTGTTCGCTGTCATAAATGTACACTTCGACAGGATAATGCGGCGTAATCATGGCCAATGTGGCTTCCATCGCGTTATCCAGCAAATTACCAATAATGGACATCAGCTCCGTTTCACTCAGTGCGGCAGGAATATGGGTGAGCTGGCAGCGTGAGTCGAAAACAATCTCAATGCCTTTTTCCCGCGCTGTCGCGTACTTGCCCAGCAGCAGCCCGCACAGCGCGGGCGAACAGAAACGACGGGAAACAAAGTCCAGCACCACCTGTGCGCTTTCTGACTGTGCCTCAATATATTTGATGGCTTCGTCGTAGCGTTTTAAGTGCAATAGTCCGGCCAGCGTTGCGGTCCAGTTCAACTGCTCATGCCGCAGAATGCGCAGGCTGTTAGCGTAGCGTTTCACCTGGCTGAGCTGCATGCTGAGCGTATGAATGTCGTTTTTACTGCGGAAGCTGATCACCCAGCCTTGAAGCTCATCTTCCAGCATAATTCGTACCCGGCTGGCAATCACCGTGGCGTGGTTAAAACGACAGACTTCATCGTGGGTATCGCTGCTCCACATCGCTTCGCCAGAAAAGAAGGGCACGGGTTTAATGACGTCATCGACAGGTTTCCCACGTAATAGATGAGAAGGGGCGCTCAGTCCGAGGATCTCTTTGGCAGCATGGTTAATGGCGGCAATGCGGTGCTGTTTGTCGATCGCGATGACCCCTTCGTAGATCGATTCGAGTAATGCTTTCTGCTGCCTGACCAGCATGCGGATCTCAAGGGGTTCGAGGCCAAACATCTGTTTTTTCAGATTACGTGAGAACCACCAGGAGAAAACAAACAGTGCGACAAACATCGCCAGAATGGCCAGCAGAATACGCGCCAGTTTACTAAACGTTAGGCTATCGATGTGAGTTTTCAGATAGCCCACGGAGACAATACCGATCACCTGACCATCAGCAATAATGGGTGCTTTACTGCGTAGTGAGACGCCGATGCTGCCGTGGCGCACGGTGATAGCGCTTTTTCCCGCTAATACGTCGAAATTGTCTCCACCGACCATCTGTGTGCCGACGAGTTGATCATTTTCCGCATACTCAGAATGAAACAGGTGGCGCGCTTGATTATCACCGATCACGATATAACTTGCATCGCTGCGCTGTTTTAATTGCTGGGCGAGGGTATATATCTGTTTGATATTTCTATTTTTCACCGATTCAACCAAGGTTGGAATGATGGCGATCTCTCTGGCCTGCACCTGTGCTCGTGTACCCAATTCCGAATAGAGCTGTTTATCGATATCATGATAATAATAGATACCCGTCATTAGCAGTAGCGAAGAGAAGAAGACGATCAAATAGATAAATAATTTGATATGAAAGGAAAGTCTCAATCTCATGATACACGTGAGCCTGTGGGTTAACTAAAAAGTGACTGAATTTATCATGAATGCTATTAAGAATGGACTGAGATAAAAAGACTTGTGAGCAATAACACGTTTAAATATGTTGTTACCAATAAGGCGATAGAAATAAATAGATAAAATTAAACGACTCTGTTTTGTTTAATAAACAACTTAATTACTTTTCATCAACATAATCATATCTAGGAAATAAAAACCATAAACACCATAGAAACCTTAAAATTTATCGTGAGTGTAAAATCATCTAACTGCCTATCTAATAAACAAATTATTAATATAAACCATAAAAACCATAAACGCCTTTAAAACTCAATTTTTAATTTGAAGGTAATCACATAATAATATTCACCAGCTCCTTATGATGCGCTGACAAAATAAAACGAGGGCTGGGTTATGAGTACGACTGATGATTCATATATTGTTGTAAATAATGAAACGGCTGGGAAGGTTTCATTAAAAGAGAAATGGTGGCACATTCTGGATACCTATAAAGTCGGTATTATTCCCGTGCCGCTGTTTGTGCTGGCAGGGGTATTAATTGGTATCGACTGCCTGAATGGCAAACTGCCAAGTGACATCGTTGTCATGGTGGCAACGCTGGCATTCTTCGGGTTTGCCTGTGGTGAATTTGGCAAGCGTTTACCGATTATCGGCAAGATGGGGGCGGCGGCAATCTGTGCAACCTTTATCCCTTCGGCGATGGTGCATTATGGCCTGCTACCAGACGTTGTTGTTGAATCCACGACCAAGTTCTACAAAAGTACCAACATTCTGTATCTCTATATCTGCTGTATTATTGTCGGCAGCATAATGAGCATGAATCGGCAGACGCTGATTCAGGGTTTCCTGCGTATTTTTTTCCCTATGTTGTGTGGTGAAGTTGCGGGAATGCTGGTGGGTATGGGCGTGGGTATTGCGCTAGGCCTGGACCCGTTCCAAATATTCTTCTTCCTGATTCTGCCTATTATGGCTGGTGGGGTGGGTGAAGGTGCAATCCCGCTGTCTATCGGCTATGCCGCGATTCTGCATATGGATCAAGGTGTCGCTCTGGGGCGCGTATTACCTATCGTGATGTTGGGTAGCCTGACGGCGATCATCATTGCCGGTATTCTGAATCAGTTGGGTAAACGCTATCCACACCTGACTGGTGAAGGTGAGTTGATGCCGAATAAAGGTAATAGTCTGGGCAACGGTGAGAGCAGCGCACCTGCTTCTGCCTTTAGCGGTAAAGCCGATGTGACGACCATTGCTTCTGGCGCGCTGCTTGCCATCCTGCTGTACATGATCGGTATGCTGGGCCACAAAGTGATTGGCCTGCCTGCACCAGTTGGGATGCTGTTTGCCGCTGTGTTGGTGAAATTGGCTCACGGTGTTTCACCGAAAATGCTGGAAGGTTCCCAGGTCGTTTATAAGTTCTTCCAAACGTCGGTAACGTACCCGATTCTGTTTGCTGTTGGCGTGGCAATTACGCCGTGGCAGGAATTGGTGAATGCCTTTACGATTCAAAACCTGCTGGTGATTATTTCTACTGTTGTGACGTTGGTTGCGACTGGCTTCTTTGTCGGTAAAAAGATCGGCATGCACCCGATTGATGTTGCCATTATTTCCTGCTGCCAGAGTGGGCAGGGTGGTACTGGTGATGTCGCAATTCTGACAGCAGGTAACCGCATGGTGTTGATGCCATTTGCGCAGATTGCCACACGTATCGGCGGTGCGATTAATGTTTCGATTTCACTACTGATACTCGCCAACTTTTTAGTCTGATGTCATTGAGGAAATAAAAAGAGTCTGAGCTAAAGAAATAATGTTTCGAGACAGACGGCATTGAAAACTCACATGAGTTAACGAAATAAAACCGCTATTACACGTAGGTTTATTTTGCACAGGAAATATTATGAAACTTGCAAGCTATCGTTATAACGGTAAGGACAGTTACGGCATTTATACGGCAACGGGGTTAATCGATCTCGGCAGTAAAATTGGCCACCTTTACCCCGATCTGAAAACATTGCTGGCGCAGAATGCGTTACCTGTTGCACATGAATTTAGTACGAATGTGTCGGATATCCCAGTTGCAGATGTGACATTCCTACCGGTTATTACCACACCAGGGAAAATATTGTGCGTAGGTATGAACTATGCCGCTAAGCGTCAGGAATTTAATGAACTGAATCCTGCGCCAACATTATTTGTGCGTTTTGCGGATTCACAAACTGGACACGCGACACCCGTTATCAAACCGCATTATTCCAGCGAATTTGATTATGAAGGGGAACTGGCGGTCATTATCGGTAAAGGTGGGCAACATATTTCTCGGGATGTCGCGCTCTCTCATGTCGCAGGCTACAGCTGCTACATGGATGGCTCTGCGCGTGACTGGCAGCATAGCTGGTTTACCGCGGGCAAAAACTGGCAGAAAACCGGTGCGTTCGGCCCCTGCTTAACCACCACGGATGAAATTCCCGATCCGCATGTGCTGGCAATCCGCACGTATCTGAATGGCCGCATGGTACAGGATGACAATACCAGCAGCATGATTCACAAAGTCGCTGAATTGATTGAATACATCAGTACCTTCACCGAACTGAGTGCGGGCGATGTGATCATCACGGGCTCGCCGGGCGGCGTGGGTAAAAAACGCAATCCGCCGCTGTTTATGAACGCAGGTGACTGTATTGAAGTTGAAATCGAAAACATTGGCCACTTGCGTAACACAATAGTGGATGCTGCGGTGCCAGTGAAATCGGTTCCGACTGTTGCCGAAGTCGCTGTGCACTAAGTTCAGGTGCCTGGCGTGCTGGTGTGAAAACCGGCACGCCTGCAATGAATGTCCTAACTAATTCGAGTCGCAGGAAGAACCGTGATGTATGCCAATGATTCCGTCTTTTTTGACACGCTGGATGTGCGCCTTCGGGAACAGGAGAGGGACGGAGTACGACAGTTCCTTGCGCACTGCCAGCTCGGCATGGATGACGATATTGACATCGTTGTTGTGGGTAAACGGGGCGGGCGATTGATCGCCTGTGCGGGTCTTGCCTCCAACACCATTAAGTGCGTTGCGGTCGATCCTGAATTCAGACACCTCAATCTTGGCGTGCAGGTAGTGAATGAAGTGATGCAACAGGCGGCGCAGCGCGGCTTGTTTCACCTGTTTCTCTATACCCGACCGGAAAATGTCGACGTCTTCCGGGGATGTGGTTTTTACCCGCTGGTGTGCTATCAGGACAGTGCGGTGCTGATGGAAAACACACCGATTGGCATTCAGCAATATTGTCAGTCTTTGGCGACGTTTGCGCAGCCCGACGTGCTCGCGACGCAGGCAGAGAAAAAGATCGGTGCGATTGTCATGAACGCGAATCCTTTCACGTTAGGCCACCGTTACCTGGCGGAACATGCGGCGCAGTCGTGCGATTGGCTGCACGTATTCGTGGTACGGGAAGACGTTTCTTTTTTCCCGTTTAGCGAGCGTCTGAAGATGGTGCAGCGCGGTGTGGAGCATATTCAGAATCTGACGGTACATACCGGTTCGAACTACATGATCTCTAAAGCCACGTTCCCCGGTTATTTCCTGAAGGAAGAGAAACTCATAACCCGCGCTCATGCGGCACTGGATTTGATCATTTTCAGGAAATACATCGCGCCAGCACTCGGTATTACCCAGCGCTTCGTCGGCACAGAACCCTTTTGCCCGGTGACGTATCAGTACAATCAGGATATGCACTACTGGCTGGAGAAAGACCAGACGGTGTCTTCCCCGGCGCTCAGCGTGATTGAAATTGAGCGGAAACGGCAACCCTCAGGATTAGCCATTTCCGCCTCAGAAGTCAGGAAATTACTCAAACTCCGGCAGTACAGCCATATTCGGGACATCGTGCCACCCTCAACCTTTGAGCATTTACAGCACTATTACGAACCCGAGTACGCATAATTAAAATTAATCAGGATAAATCTATGAAGATTGTTAAGGAGTCCCTGGCGGGCACCTTTGAGTCCAGCGATTTGCTGGTCAAAGTGGCACCGGCAGAGGGGAAGCTCACCGTGGTTATCAACAGCGAAGTCATTAAGCAGTTCGGTCATCAAATTAAACAAGTCGTGGATGACACGCTGAAAGCGCTGGGTGTAGAGGAAGGGACCATCATTGTGGATGACAAAGGCGCATTGGATTGTGTCATCCGCGCTCGCGTGCAAAGTGCGGTATTGCGCGCCACAGACGGACAGCAGATAGAATGGGAGATATTATAATGAATAAGCTTCGCCGCAGTATGTTATTCCTCCCAGGCGCAAACGCCGCCATGTTGTCCAATGCGTTCATCTATAAACCTGACTCCATTATGTTCGATCTGGAAGATGCGGTATCCCTGCGGGAGAAAGATACCGCGCGCCTGCTGGTTTTCCATGCGCTCCAGCATCCGATGTACCGTGATATTGAAACCGTGGTGCGTATCAACCAGCTCAGTACGCCGTTTGGCCTGCTGGATCTTGAAGCGGCCGTACGCGGTGGTGCTGATGTGATTCGTCTGCCAAAAACCGATTCCACTGACGATGTGAATGAACTGGAACACCATTTGGTGCGTATCGAAAAGGCCTGCGGTCGTGAAGTCGGTTCTACCCGCATTATGGCGGCGATTGAGTCTGCGGTGGGTGTGATTAACGCCGTTGCCATTGCACGCTCTTCTGAACGCATGATCGGGATTGCGCTGGCCGCATTTGACTATGTGATGGATATGCAGACGGAACGCGGTGATGGCACAGAACTGTTTTATGCCCGCTGCGCGGTGCTGCATGCGGCTCGCGCTGCCGGTATCGACGCCTTCGATGTGGTCTACCCCAACGTTAACGACGATGCTGGCTTCCTAAAAGAAGTTGAATTGATCCGCAAGCTGGGCTTCAACGGTAAATCCCTCATTAATCCGCGCCAGATTGAGTTACTGCATAACGCTTATGCCCCGACGCAGGATGAAGTGGACTATTCCCATCTGGTGATCAACGCCGCCGAAGAGGGCGAACGTGCCGGTCTGGGCGTCATTTCCCTGAATGGAAAAATGATTGACGGACCCATTATCAACCATGCCAGAAGCGTGTTGGAACGTGCTCAGGCCTCCGGCGTTCGCAAATAGCTATTGCGTGGTGACACCGCAATAGCCGTTCTCAGGAATTACAGGATTAGACAATGAGTCATTTTATTGAAGCACTGCAACAGCAGTACCCGGAAAAACGTCATTTGCGAGCCTTCGCTAACGCCAATCAAAATACGCCGTGGCTGAATGATGTTGCCCAAAAACATGAACGCAAACTGTGTACCGATCTGGAAGAGGCGATTCGTAACAGCGGACTGGAAAATGGGATGACAATCTCTTTCCATCACCACTTCCGCGAAGGCGATAAGGTGATTAATCGGGTGATTGATACACTGGCACGCATGGGCTTTCGCGATCTCACGCTGGCATCCAGTTCGCTGATGAGCTGCAACGCGTCGCTGATCGACCATATCAAGGCGGGCGTAGTTAGCCGAATTTACACCTCTGGGATGCGCGGCAAGCTGGCTGATGCCATCTCCCACGGATTAATGAAAGAACCGGTACAGATTCATTCTCACGGTGGCCGCGTCCATCTGCTGCAAAGCGGTGAGCTGAATATCGATGTCGCTTTTCTGGGCGTCCCGTGCAGCGATGAATTCGGTAACGCCAACGGCACCACTGGGAAATCCAGCTGCGGCTCGCTGGGCTATGCCATGGTTGATGCGCAGTTTGCTCGCAAAGTGGTGCTACTGACGGAAGCGGTAGTGCCGTTCCCAAATATGCCTGCCAGCATCGTGCAAGATCAGGTGGATTATATCGTTCAGGTCGATGAAGTGGGCGACCCGGCCAAAATCAGCGTCGGTGCGGCGCGTGTTACCAGCAACCCGCGTGAATTGCTGATTGCCCGTTCAGCGGCGGACGTGATTGAACATGCCGGTTATTTCACCAACGGTTTCTCGATCCAGACCGGTTCCGGTGCGGCTTCTACGGCCTGTACGCGTTTCCTTGAAGATAAAATGCGTCAGCAGAATATTGTGGCACGCTTCGCCCTCGGCGGTATCACGGGCGGTATTGTCGATCTTCATGAAAAGGGGCTGATCGAAAAACTGATCGATACCCAGTGTTTTGATGCCAATGCGGCCGCATCGCTGGCGAAAAATCCTAATCATGTCGAGATTTCCACTAACGTTTATGCCAACCCAAGCTCTAAAGCGGCCTGCTGCGATCAACTGGATATGGTGATTCTCAGCGCGCTGGAAATTGACACCGACTTCAATGTCAACGTGATCACCGGCTCTGATGGCGTGATGCGCGGTGCATCTGGCGGACACTGTGATGTTGCGACGGCAGCGAATCTGACCATCGTCGTTGCGCCGCTAATTCGTAGCCGCATCCCGACCGTGGTGCGTCAAGTGACGACGCGGGTTACGCCGGGAGAAAGTATTGACGTACTGGTGACCGATCACGGCATTGCCGTTAACCCGGCACGTCCTGAGGTTGCTGAACGCTTGAAACAGGCGGGGCTGAATGTGATGACGATTGAAGCACTTTATCAACGTGCGATTGCACTGGTCGGCGAACCACGCGCTATTGAGTTTCACGATCGCATCGTCGGTGTTATTCGCTATCGTGACGGCAGCGTGATTGACGTCGTTCGTCAGGTGAAAGAAGCCGACGAATAAGCGCTAAATACATGAGGGAATCGACGATGACAAAGGCTGTTTCCATCTCGCTGGAAACCTTACTCGCGGCGAAGGAACGCCGCGCAGTTCGTCAGCAAGAATGGCTCGCCCGGCACGGTGCGACGCTGGTGTCACTGACGCTGGTTACTCCGGGGCCGATAAAAGATAGCGAAGGCTACCGGCAGGTGATGGCCGAAGCCATCAAGGCATTTTCCTCGTTATGTCAGACGCGAGGCTGGACGGTGTTGGAGCAGCAGACATTCTGGTTGGCAACCGGTGCAGAAGGGCTGTGGGCCATCACCAAAGACGCGTTGTCGGTGAAAGCAGCCACCATTGCGCTGGAAGATAGCCATGAACTAGGACGGTTATGGGATTTCGACATCTTCAGCCCGCAAGAAGGCGCGATTAGCCGGTCAATGTTGGCGCATAGTGGACGCGCCTGCCTGTTGTGCGATCGGATGGCACACGCCTGTAGCCGTTCGCGCCGCCATTCGTTGTCTGAGCTGCTTGAGCACATAGAGGAAAGGGTCAATGCCTACTTTACGTCAGTCTGACGGTGTGCTGTCTGCCACGGCATCTCATTCTGCACTGCGTGAATATCGGGAACGCTACCCGTTGCCCGATATTGGGCTACGGGTGGCGCGTGCGCTGACGATGGAAGTCATGTTGACACCAAAGCCAGGTCTGGTGGATCGCGCTAATAACGGGTCCCATCGGGATATGGATGTGGCGTTGTTTCAGACCAGCATTCAGGCAATTGCTCCCTGGTTTGGACATTTTACCGACGCAGGCTATCAGCATACCAACGTACCGCGAGAGCAACTGTTGTTTCAGGTTCGGCCTATTGGCATTGCCTGCGAACAGGCAATGTTGTCAGCAACGAAAGGCGTGAATACCCATAAAGGTGGAATTTTTGCGTTTGGCCTGCTGTGCACTGCCGCGGGTTGGTTGGCGGGGCAGGGAAAGCGTGTCACGCAGCGTAGCCTGTGCGATAGTGTTTCCGTTATGTGCAGCGATCTGGTGCGTAATGAGCTGGAAACGTGTTCTGGGGCGGCAACGGCGGGTGAACATCTCTATCAGCGCTATGGTTTGACCGGTGCGAGGGGAGAAGCTGCCAGCGGTTTTAATACCGTATGCCAGTATGCGTTACCCACCTTGCAGCAGGCGATTGCTGCCGGTTTGGATGAAGAAACCGCGCTGTTACGAACGCTATTGGTGTTGATGGCTCACAATCCTGACACCAACGTGGTCTCACGTGGTGGAATGGACGGATTGGCATTTGTGCAGAATTATGCGCAGAAATTACTGGCTGGCCCGCTGGATCGTCAGGCGCTGATAAGAATGGATGAGGCGCTGATAGCCAGAAATCTTAGCCCTGGCGGCAGTGCCGATCTATTGGCTGTAACCTGGCTGTTGTATCACTATCCTGCCGAATAGTGACCGAATGTGATAAAGGAGCGGACTCGCGTCGATAAATTTCATCATTTGACCGCTCTTGAAAACTTTTCTATTAATACGCTAAAGTTGTTGAGGAAATTGTCGATACCGTTTCCACCTATTTATATCATGTAATTTCAAGCGCCCGCGTAATCGTTTTTAATAGGCCGCCAGAGTGTCATTGTATTAGCACTTATGGGACTTGAAAGATAACGGAGAGGCGTGCATCAATATAAGCCATTGACACATAATCCATGTAAGTAATGGTGGGGATGAAAGCGGTGAATGAAACTTTGAAAGAGCAGTTTGTTAAGCGCAACAAACTGGCTATCTGTGCAACGCTGCGCGAATTAAAGAAGAATGATACGTCTCTGATGGTGCATCATCCTCACGGACAATTCATCAGTAAAATTCTTGATGTCGTACCCGACAGCAACCTGTTTGTCTTCGATTTAGGTGGCATTGCGCGTGAAAACAACCGTGCGCTATATGCCGGAGCGCTGTCTTTCGTCGCCGAACCTGCGGGTGCGAAAGTTGAATTTAATGCTGAAATTGCAAAAACCGTGACTTACGATGGGTTACCCGCTTTCAGTGCGCAAATTCCTGAACTCCTTTATCTTATCCAGCGTCGAACCTATTTCCGTATCAACACGCCGCTGTGGCCGCCGTTGACGTGCCGTGGCGAACTGCCGGATGAGAGTGTTTTCACGTTCACCATCAAAGATCTCTCTCTGGGGGGATTGAGCTTGTATACCGACCGTGATACCACGGGGTTGCTGACCGAAGGCGATATCATTAAAAGCGTGGAAATGGATCTTGCCGATCACGGTTTCTTCTGCGTTGATTTGCAATTTGTCGGCCAGGCGATGGTGAAGGTTGTCGATAACAAAGGGGAAGTGAAACTCACGCAGCGTCTGAGCTTCAAATTCCCTGCACTGAACGCGGCGCAGGAGCGCGACCTTCAGCAGGTGATTTTTGAGTTGGAAAGATTACAAAACGAAAAGAAAAAGCGGTTCCAGGAGTTGTAATTTTTAAACGCAACCCTTTTTTTGGGCTTCACACATAACAGCAACGTTTTTCATTACGAATATTAACGTATTACCTGACTTATTTACGCCTAACTAATGCGAGTCGCAGGACAAAATGTGATTGTTTTGAATGCGAAAGCCAGCGTACACGCGGCTTGAAGTATATTGGGGATAAATAAATGGTTTCCAACGTTCTCAGAGCCTTGTCAGATGAGATCGTCTGGTGCAAAATACGCGCCTTGCAAAATAACCGACGTCTAATAGCGTCGGTTATTTTTTTACATTTATGCTCGTCATACTTCAGTTACAGAGGTATTGGTGTGGTTTCGTACCTTCTTCTCTGTAGTTTAGGTTTGCTGGGTATAGGGTCTTCAACGAAAGAGGCCGGACAACGATCCGGATAGATAATTTTGTGTGTGCCTGTGAGCACAGTGAGGAAAGGAAAGATGGGGCAATCAGTAAGTTTCGCACCGGTGCCCGCCGGTTTGTGCTGTAAAGGTATTGGTTATGGCGCGACGTTGTCGCAAGTTATCTCTGGTGCTGTTTCAGCCACCTCTTCTCATCGTGATTCAGGCGAGTCCTGTATCCACTCCCGTATTTTCAGTACGTTTGCGTACGACAGCGCTGCTGTAGCCGTGATGAACGGAGGTGTGCGTCATGTCGCTTGATACGCATCTGTCTACTTCTGGCACGACTTCTGCAAAACGCGCTCAGTTAAAAAGAACGCTCACGTTGTGGCCCGTGGTCATGATGGGGCTGGCCTATATGCAGCCGATGACCATTTTTGATACGTTCGGTATCGTGTCTGGCTTGACTGACGGTCATGTGGCTACTGCCTATGCGTTTGCGCTGGTCGCCATTCTGTTCACGGCGTTGAGCTACGGCAAATTGGTAAAACGTTTTCCGTCCGCCGGTTCGGCGTATACCTATGCGCAAAAAGCGATTAGCCCGCACGTTGGGTTTATGGTTGGTTGGTCGTCACTGCTGGACTATCTGTTCATGCCGATGATTAACATTCTGCTGGCGAAAATCTATCTGGAAGCGATTTTCCCCGGTGTTCCGTCATGGATTTTTGTGGCGGCACTGGTTGGGTTAATGACGCTGTTCAACCTTCGTGGCATTAATCTGGTTGCTAATCTGAACTCCATTATCGTGGTCGTACAGGTTGCTATCATGGCGGTGTTCCTGGGGCTAGTGATCCACGGTGTGTATCTGGGTGAAGGAGCGGGTACGTTGACCAGCACGCGTCCGTTCTGGTCTGAGAACGCGCACGTCGTGCCGATGATTACCGGGGCAACCATTCTCTGTTTCTCGTTCTTGGGATTTGACGGCATCAGCTCTCTGTCGGAAGAAACGCAGGATGCTGGTCGAGTGATTCCCAAAGCCATCTTCCTGACGGCGCTGATCGGCGGCGTGATTTTTGTTGCTGTGGCCTACTTCCTGCAACTGTACTTCCCTGATATCTCGCGCTTTAAAGAGCCGGATGCGTCTCAGCCGGAAATTATGCTGTATGTGGCAGGTAAATTCTTCCAGTCCGTTATTCTGGTGTTCTCCTGCGTTACGGTTCTGGCATCCGGTATGGCCGCACACGCTGGCGTGTCGCGTCTGATGTATGTGATGGGGCGTGATGGCGTGTTTCCTGAGCGTTTCTTCGGCTATATTCATCCCAAATGGCGTACGCCATCGTTGAACGTGTTGCTGGTTGGCGTGATTGCGCTGTCTGCGGTGTCGTTCGATCTGGTGACAGCAACGGCGTTGATTAACTTTGGTGCGCTGGTGGCGTTTACGTTCGTGAACCTATCGGTTATTTCACAGTTCTATATTCGTGAACGCCGTAACCGTACCGTGAAAGATACCATTAACTTCCTCGTGTTGCCTGTACTGGGCGCGTTAACGGTGGGAGCGCTGTGGGTGAATTTGGAAGCCAGTTCGATGACGTTGGGTCTGGTGTGGGCGACGATCGGATTGCTCTATCTGGCGTTTGTGACGCGCAGCTTCCGTCAGCCAGTGCCGCAATGTAGTGAAGAGCCAGTATAAGCTCGTTGATGATTTAGCTATGAAAAAGCGGAGCCTGTGTGCTCCGCTTTTTTATGTCCTATCCCACCAATTCCTGCGCATAAGCGTACAGCGCTTTGAGCTGCGCCATCTTCTCTTTATCGTCTTCATGAAGCTGATACAGATCGCTGAGTTCTGACAGGTAAGACTGCAATCGTTCCGGCGTAAATACCGTACGCCGATGTTGCAGCCAGCGCTGCTGTTCGCGGTCATCCAGCGTGCCGGGGAAATTGCGGGCACGATAGCGAAAAAATAGCGGTTCCAGCCGATTATCGGCAAACGTGAGATCCAACGCGGGGAGATTCTGCGGCGCGGTCTCCTGAATAATTTTCATCGCCATACGGTCGGCATCGCCAAAGAAGCCATCATAAAGCCGTAAATCAACATCATCAGACGCGACAAATGCGGGGGCTTCGGCAAACAGCTCGACCACTTTTTCCCTAACGCTCGCGTCGTTGCGCAGCAGCGCCAGATTATCCAGGCAGCGTTGACGGTCGATGCCCAATCTTTCCGCGTCTTCGGGCCGTAAAGTATTGGCAGGTGCTAATACTGGACATTTATTGATGTGCACCAGCTTGAGTGGAACCGCGCTCTGATCGGCTTCAAGCGCATCCCGACGGGTATATAACCGTTCACGCAATGTCTCGCTGTCCAATTCCAACAGCGGTGTCATATCCCCTGCCAGATCGCACATGATGACCGCATTACGGTTGTCCGGGTGCCAGGCGAGCGGTACAACCCAACTGGTGTTGCTTCTCGCTGCACCAAACATGCCGGAAACGTGAACAAGCGGTTTCATTTGCGGAATATCGATCAGCGCGGAAATTTTATTTTTATTACGCAGTGGGAACAGATACTCAAATAGCTTGGGTTGCGCCTGCTTAAATAGTTTCGCCATTGCGATGGTGGCATAAACATCGGACATCGCATCATGCGCCTGCTCGTGCGCAATGCCGTTTGCTTTAGTCAGGTGCTCAAGACGGAAACTGGGCAGACCGTCATCATTTTCTGGCCAGACGATGCCTTCTGGCCGCAAGGCATAGCAGGCGCGTAACGCATCCAGTAAATCCCAGCGAGAATTGCCGTTTTGCCAGCTGTAAGCGTAAGGATCGTAGAAGTTACGATAGAAAATATTGCGGCTGACTTCATCATCAAAGCGAATGTTGTTATAGCCCATAATACAGGTGCCGGGTACGCTGAACGCGTCGTGGATTTGACGGGCGAACTCCGCTTCATTCACGCCTTTGGCCAGCGCGGCCTGCGGGGTAATGCCCGTAATCATTACCGCTTCCGGTTCCGGCAGGTAATCATCGGCCGGACGGCAATAAATAACCAACGGCTCGCCGATAATATTGAAATCCATATCGGTTCGGACACCTGCAAACTGCGCCGGGCGATCGCGCGCGGGATGTTTGCCAAATGTCTCGTAGTCGTGGATGAAAAAAGTGGGTTGTGTTTTATCGGCCATATATGCAGTTAGCTACGTCTACGCGCTGGGCCTGTAGTCGGGCAAAACAGGCTGGAAAATGACAAGGATACCATTGAATCGACTTTTCTGCGGCGCTTTCCTGATTTGCATCACTTCCCTGACTTACATCAATAGGAGGGTAGACATAATCGCTAGGCATGAGTGTGTCCATTCGGTTACAATTTTCGCTCTAATGCGAATGATAATTAAATTCGATGATTAGTGAAATTATCTCAATGCTTAATTCCGATAAAGGAGAAAAGAATGCGGTTTCCCTCGATGATAAAAATGACGCTGCTGGCTTCCGCGTTAGTGGTCGCTGGCTGCGATCAGTCAGATTCAGCACCTACGGCAAGCAACACCGTTACAATCGAACATACAAAAGGTGTGACGCAGGTTCCAGTGAATCCGAAAAAAGTCATCGTGTTTGATACCGCCATTCTGGATACGTTGACCGCGTTGAACATTGATATTGCCGGCGTGCCACAGGGCGATGCAAAAATATTTCCCGATGTCTTAGCCCAATATAAAGATAGCAAGTACCTGAATGCAGGCACGCTGTTTGAACCTAACTATGAAGCGATTAGCAGTGCAGCACCTGATTTAATCATTGGTGGTGGCCGTGCTCGCGACGCGTATGACAAATTGAATGCGATCGCCCCGACGATTGCCTTAGATATCGACGATCATCAATTTATGACCAGCTTTACGCAGCGCGTCGAACAACTGGGTGAAATTTTTAGCAAGCAAGACGAAGCGAAAGCCAAACTGGATGACTTTAAACAGCGTATTGCTCAAACGCATGAAAAAGCCGATAAAGCAGGTACGGCGTTGTTAGTGATGGTGACAGGCGGAAAAATGTCGGCATATGGCCCGAAATCTCGTTTCGGCTTTGTGTTTGATGAATTGGGATTTAAACCGGCAACGGAATTCCCTGATTCGGGTCGCCACGGTAATGTCGTGACGTCCGAACTGCTGTTGAGCGCTAACCCAGATTGGCTATTTGTTTTCGATCGTGACAGCGCCATTGGCAACCAGAAGGAAGGCCAATCAGCAAAACAGGTTCTGGATAACCCATTGGTGAATAAAACCAATGCCTGGCAGAATAACCGCGTGATTTACCTTGACTCCTCTTCGATTTACATCGCGGGTGGGCTGCAAAGCTATCTGCGTCTGATCGACGATGTTAATAAAGCCCTTGATGCCAAACCCTAAAGCAGCGTCGTGACTTCGGTAATGAAAGCGTTTTATTTTTCAACGGGTATCATCTTCATGTTGGGGATGATTACCACCAGCCTGTTTGTTGGGGCAGGGCAAGTCACGTTTGATGCGGTCTGGACCGACCCAATGATGCGTGACATTTTCTTTATCAGCCGTGTTCCACGCACGCTGGCACTGCTCTTGGCTGGGAGTGCCATGAGCGTCGCCGGGTTGATCATGCAATTGCTTACGCAGAACCGCTTTGTCGAACCTTCGCTGGCTGGTACCACCCAGTCTGCGGGGTTTGGCCTACTGGTTGTGATGGTGATTGCGCCCTCGGCTTCCCTGATGGTGAAAATGGTTGTTGCCAGCGTCTTTGCGATGGTTGGCACGTTACTGTTTATGATGCTGTTGCGGCGTATTGTCCTCAAATCAGCGCTGGTTGTACCTCTGGTTGGGATCATGCTGGGGTCGGTAATCGGTGCGGTGACCACATTCGGCGCAATGCATTATGACCTGTTGCAGTCGCTTGGCAGTTGGGAAGCAGGAGATTTTTCTGGCATTTTACAAGGGCGATATGAACTGCTCTGGCTGGTGGGAGGACTCACGTTATTGGCATGTTGGACAGCAGATCGCTTTACCGTTGCTGGGATGGGACGTGAGTTTTCTGTCAATGTCGGCCTGAACTATCGAAAGGTTATGCTGCTGGGGCTGTCCATCATTGCGGTGATTAGCGGCGTCGTTGTCGTTGTCGTGGGCGCATTGCCGTTTCTGGGGCTGATCGTGCCGAACCTCATCAGTATGCTGATGGGCGATAACGTACGAAAAACTATCCCTTGGGTCTGTTTGCTTGGCGGTGGTCTCGTGCTGTTGTGCGATATCATTGGCCGTGTGGTGCGTTATCCGTTTGAGATCCCGGTGAGTGTTATTCTGGGTGTGATTGGTGCCGTCGTGTTCCTTCTCCTGTTGTTGAGTCAGAAACGTCATGTCAGTTAATGAATTCAAAGTTGATACCCACACTGCCGCTGCGCCCGTGGTGCGTAGCACGGTACCTTATCGGCGTTTGTGGTGGTTGAGTGCGCTGGCATTAGCGGCAATCGTGGTGTTCATGACCATTAATCTGGGCGGTAACCTGCGCTACATCCTTATACACCGTAGTTTGATTTTATCCACGATGGTGTTGGTGGCGTTTGCGGCTGGTGTGTCAACGGTACTGTTCCAGACGGTGACCAATAATCGCATTCTCACGCCCTCTATCATGGGGTTTGAGGCGCTGTTTGTCCTGCTGCAAACTGCGGTTCTGTTCTTCTTTGGGGTGCAAGGCATTACGGCGGTCGGTGTCAGCGGTAAGTTTATCCTCGAAGCGTTGCTGCTGGTGCTGTTTTCCTCACTACTCTATCGTGGCCTGTTTACCGGGCGTCACAGTAACCTGCATCTGGTTCTGCTGGTTGGCATCATTTGCGGAACATTGTTTCGCAGCGCCTCCAGCCTGATGCAACGCCTCCTGACACCCAGTGAGTTTGCGGTACTGCAAGGCCGAATGTTTGCCACCTTCACCCGTGCAGCGCCGGAACTGATTGCGCTGTCTGCTGTGATAATACTGATTGTTGCCTTGTACGTGTGGCGTTTGCGTTTCCAACTGGATGTGCTTGCGCTGGGGAAAAACACGGCGATTAATCTGGGCATCGCGTACAAACGTCATGTGACAGTGGTGCTGTTGTTGGTGTCAGTGCTCGTTGCTATTTCGACGGCGCTGGTGGGGCCGTTAACCTTTTTAGGATTTATGGTGGCGAATTTAGCCTATCTGATAGCCGGTTCCAGTCAGCATCGCATTTTGCTGCCTACTGCGTTTTTACTTGGCATTATCGCATTAGTCGGAGGGCAGCTGATTCTGGAACATCTGTTGGGTATGGCAGGGGTGCTATCTGTGGTGCTCGAGTTTATCGGTGGATCGCTGTTTATTGTGTTGCTACTGAAAAAGGTTTCCGTGTGATTGAGATCGGCAATGTAACTAAAACGTATAATAACGTGACGGTATTGAATAATGTCACGGCGACGGTGCCCCGCGGTGGCGTCACGTCGATTATTGGCCCGAATGGCGCGGGAAAGTCGACACTATTGTCCATCATCAGCCGTCTGCTGGATGCGGATCAAGGGCAGGTAAAAGTTAACGGCATGGATGTCATGACAACGCCAAGCGATAAGCTGGCAACATGCTTGTCCGTTCTACGGCAGGAAAATCAGTTTACCAGCCGCCTAACGGTAGCAGAATTGGTAGGCTTCGGACGCTATCCCTACACCAAAGGGCGGCTGAACGCGGATGACCAAGAACGCATTAGTGCCGCGCTGGCTTTCCTCAACTTGACTGAGCTGAAAGATCGTTTTCTAGATGAGCTTTCCGGTGGTCAGCGGCAGCGGGCCTATGTTGCGATGGTGCTGTGTCAGGATACGGAGTATGTGTTACTGGATGAGCCGCTGAATAATCTGGATATGAAACACGCTGTGGCGATGATGAAGCAGATTCGCCGTGCGGCCGATGAGCTAGGTAAAACCATCGTACTGGTTATCCACGATATCAACTTTGCTTCCGCCTATTCGGACTACATTATTGCTATGCGCAAAGGGCAGATTATCTACACGGGAAAACCGAAAGACATCATGGTATCCGACGTGCTGGAAGACATTTTCGATACAGAAGTCGCTATTGAAGAGGTTCATAATCAGCGCATCGCGGTATATTACCGCTAAATACCCGTCATACTTCAAGCCGCATGTACGTTGTCAATACTCGGCTCATATTTGAGCCTCGCCCTAAAGGGCCGCCGCAAGCGACGTTCAAATTGACTAAGTCAATTTGTCCTTACTCGCCCCAGTCGCTTACTTGAGTAAGCGACTGGGGACTCTTGCGGTTGCCGCCTGCATGCAACTCGAATTATTTAGGGTATGGTTTGGTGACAGAGTGTCCGCTTGGTGATGTGTGAGCGCAAAGGGCGTAAGCACTGCTTGAAAGACGTTGGGTAGAACCTGTATGGTGAATGCATAAAGAATTTGTGTATGACTTAAGGTAAGGGCAAAAGATGGATAAGGACACTAAGCCGTGTTTCCAGGATGTGCTGGAATTCGTGCGTATGTTTCGTCGTAAAAACAAGCTTCAGCGTGAAATCGTCGACAACGAAAAGAAAATTCGTGATAACCAGAAGCGTGTTCTGCTGCTGGACAACCTGAGCGAATATCTTAAACCTGGCATGTCCATTGAGGACGTGCAAAATATCATCGCTAACATGCGCGGTGATTATGAAGACCGCGTTGACGACTACATCATCAAAAACGCCGATCTGTCGAAAGAGCGTCGTGAATTGTCTAAAAAGCTGAAAGCGATGGGCGAAGTTAAGTAACCTGACGCCCCGTTTTTTGCGGTAAATAGCCACTGTAAAAGGATCGCTTATGCGGTCCTTTTTCTTTTTGATTTGTACCCGCCTGATCATTGACTTCTTTCTGTTCGACCCATTTTCAGTCAATGGTAATCGTATCGAACGCCGGAAAACTGGAATCCAGTTCGCACGGCGGATGCTATTTTTTGCAACTTAACCGCTTTTTTGCGAGATGTTTCCCCACCCGAATTTTCCGTTCTGTTGCGTTAACCTGAGTTGCTGCAATATCCCAGAACGAACCGCAGGAAGAGAGGGAATGCTGTGTTATGGCAAAGGACGATGTCGGTCAATGGCCTGGCTTGGGCTGGCGTACTAGGTATATTACCGCTACTTTTTTTACCGCAGATTCCAGCGCAAACGCCGCTGTGGTGGGGCGGTGGTCTGTCCCTTTGTGTGATATTGGTAGGGCATCGCTACGCGTGGATATGCTTTGTGGCGATTGTTGCCACAAGTTTTTGCTGGGCCTCGTTGAATGCTCAAACCCTGCTATTGCAAATCGAACGCTTCACACAGGATTCGGTTAGCACCGTCGTCACCATAAGCAGTATACGTTTTAGTGAACATGATGATGCTTGGGTCACGGTGAGGTTGGAAAAAGTGAATCAGCGTTGGGTCTTCCCCCCAGTGTATGCACAACTGATCTTATCACCTGAGATGAAAAACTGGTGCGGTGGACAACGCTGGGTAATCACGGCCAATTTTCGACCCATGCATAGTCGCTTAAATGAAGGCGGTTTTGATAGTCAGCGCTGGGCAGTGGCTAAACGACAACCGCTATCGGGTCGCGTGCTCGCTGCACATGTGGTTGATAGCCATTGTGATCTTCGTCAGCGTACGATCGCAAAGGCAGAACAGCAGGTACAGAGATTACCTTGGCGTTCTATTTTACTGGCGTTGACGTTTGGTGAGATGAAAACGGTGAGCCCTGAGCTCAAAACGCGACTTCAGAATACCGGAACGATGCACCTAATGGCGATTTCCGGCCTTCATATTGTGCTTGCTGGCCTGTTTGGTTGGGTAATCGTGCGAGCGTTACAGTATGGCTTCCCTGTGCGATGGATTGGCTATCGTCTCCCACTATTGACGAGCATCATGGTTGCTTGGGGATATGTCTGGTTGGCAGGGGGAAACCCACCGGCGGTGCGTTCTGCATTAGCACTTAGCGTATGGGTCGGCCTAAAAATGCGGGGTGTTAACTGTTCAGCCTGGCAGGTTTGGCTATGGTGTATCGCATTGATTCTGGTCAGCGATCCACTAAGCGCGCTATCAGACAGTTTTTGGCTATCTTGTCTTGCGGTGGCCTCGCTGATTTTTTGGTTTCAATGGGTGCCACTTTCCCATCGGTTACAGACTCAGCGACGGTGGTTCTGGCTACGATGGCTTCATCTGCAAACGGGGATCACACTGTTATTGATGCCCTTGCAGTTGCATATTTTCCACGGTTTTAGCATTACCTCTCTGCCTGCCAACCTTTGGGCTGTGCCTTTAGTCACCTTTGTTACCACGCCGCTTATTCTACTGGCATTGAGCACGATTACGTTCTCACCACTGAGCGAAAGGCTTTGGCAACTGGCGGATATTTCACTGCAAGTGGTATTTGCACCGTTGATGTATCTACAGACGGGGTGGGTTTATCTTGATGCGTCGCTGCTACTCGTGAGTGTTGCGGGGTGGGGCGCAGTTGTGATTTGGCGCTTTAGCTGGTGGCGACACTATCCCATGAACGTTTGCGCTCTGATTGTTATTTTATTGGTTTTTCGCATAAAAAATGATGAACCGGAGTGGCGTGTGGACATGCTGGATGTTGGCCATGGTTTGGCAGTCGTGATCGAACAACGTGGGAAGGCGGTGTTGTACGATACGGGAAACCGCTGGGAGGGGGGAGATATGGCAACGCGAGAAATTTTACCCTACCTGCGGTGGCGTGGCGTCGATGTGGAAAAAATCATTCTGAGCCACAGCCATATGGATCACATCGGTGGTCTGGAAACGTTACAGGCCGCTTATCCTGACGCCGCGATCTATAGCGCTATCAACACGGTGAATCATCGTTCTTGCCTACGTGGCGAACGTTGGCGCTGGCAAAATCTCACGTTTACCGTGCTGTGGCCACTCGCGCTCGTCGAAAGGGCGGAAAATAATGATTCCTGTGTTATCCGCGTTGATGATGGTAAACACAGTGTTCTACTGACGGGCGATTTGGAGTCGGATGCGGAAAAAGCACTGATGAGAGTAGAACGCAGTGCGTTGCGTGCGAATTTGTTACAAATCCCCCATCATGGCAGTAAAACCTCTTCGTCCCCTCCCTTTATTCGAGCGGTTAGCGCCGACGTTGTGATGGCGTCGGCGGCGCGTTATAACCCGTGGCGACTGCCTTCAGTAAAAATTGTTGAGCGATATCGGCAATATGGCTACTCATGGCTGGATACTGCATCATCTGGTCAACTAAGCGCTCGTTTTTTCAGCGATTCGTGGCGTATTCTGCGGTTCAGGGATCACATATCGCCTCGTTGGTATCATCAGTGGTTTGGCGTCGGACGGTATAATGAGTAAAATGGTCGGCTATTTCTTCCCGATTCAGGTTCACTACATGCTGAATGATAAAGATCTCTCCACCTGGCAGACCTTTCGCCGCCTATGGCCGATGATCTCTCCTTTTAAGGCAGGGCTTGCTGCTGCTGCAATCGCACTCATTATTAATGCAGCTGGCGATACATTAATGCTCTCTCTGCTTAAACCCTTGCTGGATGAAGGATTCGGCAAAACTGATCGTTCGGTATTACTCTGGATGCCACTGGTTGTTATTGGGTTGATGTTAGTGAGGGGGCTATCAGGCTTTGTCTCCAGCTATTGCGTTGCCTGGGTTTCCGGCAAAGTGGTGATGAATATGCGCCGCCGCCTTTTTTCCCACATTATGGGGATGCCGGTCGCGTTTTTCGACCAACAGTCGACAGGGACGCTGTTATCCCGTATCACCTATGATTCTGAGCAGGTTGCGGCTTCGTCATCTGGCGCGTTGATTACCGTCGTCAGAGAAGGCGCGTCAATCATCGGCCTGTTTATTCTGATGTTCTACTACAGCTGGCAATTGTCCATCATCCTGATTGTGATTGCGCCGATTGTGTCGATCGCTATGCGTCTGGTGTCCAAACGGTTCCGTAATATCAGTAAAAACATGCAGGATACAATGGGGCACGTCACCACCAGCACGGAGCAAATGCTTAAAGGGCATAAAGAAGTGCTAATGTTTGGCGGTCAGGAAGTTGAAACCAAACGTTTCGATCAGGTCAGCAACCGGATGCGTCAGCAGGGCATGAAGATGGTATCCGCCTCTTCAATTTCCGATCCTATCATTCAGTTGATCGCGTCGCTGGCGCTGGCGTTTGTCTTGTATGCTGCCAGTTTCCCTAGCGTGATGGAGACATTGACTGCCGGGACGATCACGGTGGTGTTCTCTTCCATGATCGCGCTGATGCGTCCGTTAAAGTCACTAACTAACGTGAATGCCCAGTTCCAGCGCGGGATGGCCGCGTGCCAAACATTGTTCGCTATCCTGGACATGGAGCAGGAGCGTGATACTGGCAAATTGGAAATCGAACGAGCGAAAGGTGACCTCGAATTCCGTCAGGTTAATTTCGCTTACCCGGGAAGAGAAAATCTGGCGCTGAAAAATATCAATCTGCATGTCCCCGTTGGTAAAACGGTGGCATTGGTTGGTCGCTCTGGTTCAGGTAAATCGACAATTGCTAGTTTGATCACACGTTTTTACGATATTCAGTCTGGTGAGATTTTACTTGATGGCCATGACTTGCGCGAATATCGCTTGTCTTCCTTGCGTAATCAGGTGGCGTTGGTTTCTCAGAATGTGCACCTATTTAACGATACGATAGCGAACAATATCGCCTATGCCCGTAATGAACACTATAGCCGTGAGGAAATTGAGCGTGCGGCGAAAATGGCATATGCGACCGATTTCATCAACAAGATGGAAAATGGCCTGGACACGGTTATTGGTGAAAATGGTGTGATGCTCTCAGGCGGTCAACGCCAACGTATCGCTATTGCTCGTGCGCTACTGCGCGATAGCCCGATCCTGATATTGGATGAGGCTACGTCGGCGTTGGACACCGAATCTGAACGCGCGATTCAGGCAGCGTTAGATGAGTTGCAGAAAGATCGTACTGCTCTGGTGATTGCGCACCGTCTTTCCACGATTGAAAAAGCAGATGAAATTCTGGTGGTTGAAGATGGCAGAATCATTGAACGCGGTAACCATGCTGCGTTGTTAGCGACGAACGGCGCCTATGCCCAGTTGCATAGAATGCAGTTTGGCGAATGATTGAGCGTATTTGGTCCGGGCAGTCGCGGCTCTATTGGCTGTTACTGCCGCTTGCGTGGCTATACGGACTCATCACTTTTCTGATCCGCCAGAGCTATCGGCTAGGGTGGCGGAAAAGCTGGCGATCTCCCGTTCCTGTCGTGGTCGTGGGAAATTTGACGGCTGGCGGCAATGGGAAAACACCAGTAGTCATTTGGCTCGTCGAACGACTGCAACACAGAGGTTACCGTGTTGGTGTGGTGTCACGTGGGTACGGTGGAAAAGCAGAGCGCTATCCACTACTGCTAGATGAGTCGGTGACGACGGTACAGGCAGGTGATGAGCCAGTGTTGATTTTCCAACGTACAGGCGCGCCTGTTGCGGTTGCCCCCCAACGCCGGGATGCCGTGAAGGCATTATTGGCTCGCTACACGTTAGATGTGGTGATTACCGACGATGGGTTACAGCACTATGCGTTGGCAAGAGATATCGAACTGGTTGTGATTGACGGGATGCGGCGTTTTGGCAACGGTTGGTGGCTGCCGGCTGGGCCGATGCGGGAACGAGAAAGTCGTCTGGCATCGGTGGATGCCGTCATTGTTAACGGTGGCACTCCGCGAACAAATGAGATAGGAATGATATTAACGGCGCGGATGGCAGTTAACTTATTGTCAGGTGAATCCCGCCCGCTTAGCCTATTGCGTGATGTGGTTGCGATGGCGGGTATCGGACACCCTCCGCGTTTTTTTGCTACGTTGCGTGATGCAGGCGTCAGCATTGTGCGTGAAGTCGCTTTTGCCGATCATCAATCGTACCAGTCAGAACAGCTTGAATCGTTGACTCAAGATGCGCTTCAGCCGCTGTTGATGACGGAAAAAGATGCCGTAAAATGCAGGGCGTTCGCTAAA
The DNA here is from genome assembly GCF_021432585.1 of Pectobacterium sp. IFB5596. Lineage (NCBI taxonomy): Bacteria > Pseudomonadati > Pseudomonadota > Gammaproteobacteria > Enterobacterales > Pectobacteriaceae > Pectobacterium > Pectobacterium sp. IFB5596. Next base: position 47,090 of record NZ_LXFY01000029.1, on the reverse strand, counting down.
GATAACTGGTGGTATTTGCCCGTTGATGCGGTGTTAGCTGAGCCTGATGACTCACAATTACTTGATAAAATTGAACGTGTTATTAACCGTAATGCCCGGCAAAAAGTGAATTAATCTGTTGCCACGGCTTTAACTATCCCTGTAGGTAACACACCTCATTAGATCGTTGCTATAGCGATAAAGAAAATGTCGGTCATCGATCGGCCAAAGATGGAGGAAGCATGGATCACCGTTTACTTGAGATTGTTGCCTGTCCTGTTTGTAATGGTCGGCTGTACTTTAATAAAGAGAAACTGGAATTGATATGCAAGGTCGATGGTTTGGCCTACCCAGTTCGTGATGGTATCCCCGTGCTACTGGAAAACGAAGCGCGTAAACTTGGGGCTGACGAGACAGCACAATGACTTTTACTGTGATTATCCCTGCGCGTTTTGCGTCAAGTCGACTGCCTGGGAAACCGCTCGCGGACATCAACGGCAAACCGATGGTCGTCCATGTGATGGAGCGGGCGCTGGAGTCGGGGGCGCAGCGCGTTATCGTGGCTACCGATCATCCCGATGTTGAGATTGCCGTGCGACAAGCTGGTGGTGAAGTCTGTCTGACCCGCGCCGATCATAATTCTGGCACAGAACGTCTGGCTGAAGTCATCGAGCAGTACGGCTTTGCCGATGATGACATCATCGTTAACGTTCAGGGCGATGAGCCACTTATTCCTTCCGTGATTATTCATCAGGTGGCAGAAAATCTCGCAGCAAGTAAAGCGGGAATGGCAACGCTGGCAGTGCCGATTGAAACCAGCGAAGAAGCATTCAATCCAAATGCGGTAAAAGTGGTTACCGACGCTGAGGGATACGCGCTGTATTTTTCTCGTGCGACAATTCCCTGGGACAGAGAGCGTTTTGCTCAGTCTAAAGAAGCGATTGGCGATCATTTCCTGCGTCATATTGGTATCTATGCTTACCGAGCTGGCTTTGTGCGACGCTATGTCACCTGGGCACCAAGCCAGCTAGAGCAAATCGAATTGCTGGAGCAACTGCGTGTGCTGTGGTACGGCGAGAAGATCCATGTGGCTGTCGCAAAAGCCGTTCCCAGCGTCGGTGTGGATACACCAGAAGATCTAGCCCGTGTGCGACAAATTATGGGTGGACAGTAAAACCCGTCACACTAACCAGCGATAAGCACGTCATGGGGAGCCTATCCTTATCGGAATAGACTTTACCCATGACGTTTTTCTTTATGCAATATTTTATCTTTTAAATTATTTAGCAATTATTTAGATAAGTATTCTTAAAAAATCCAAAATCATACAGAGCTGTTTTATTTTTGCAGGTAATTAATTTTCATTTTGAATTTACGTGCTGCGAGTGAAACTTTTATTTTTATATTTAAATGCTACTATCAATTTGCCATGTTTTCGCATGGCATTTTCTTTATTTCAACTAAGGATGGTAATAATATGAATGCTAAACGTTATATCGCAAAAATTTTCCTCGGCGGTATGTTAATGGGGGCTGCGGCTGGCACTAGCGCGGCGGTTTATTACATGGCCCCCAACGGCAATGACGCGAATAATGGTACTAAGAACTCCCCTTGGAAAACGATCGATCGTGCACAGAAGACATTAAACCCTGGTGACCGCTTGTGGATACGCGGTGGTAAGTACGTGTTCACCAAAGGGCTGAACGTCTGTGCTACTCGTACCGATGTAGTTAATGCGATTACGCTGAGTAAGAGCGGTACAGAAGGTAAGCGTATTGAGTACTGGGCGTCTAGCGGAGAAGTCCCGATTTTTGATTTCAGCCAGATGCAAGATGATTGCCGGGTCAAAGGGTTTAACGTTGTTGCCGATTGGGTTTCCGTTAAAGGGCTGGAAATAACTGGCGTACCACAACGTAATAACCTTAACCATGAATCTTGGGGCGTGTGGATTAGAGGCAGTAATAATATATTCGAGCAGTTGAATATCCATCATATTATGGGTACAGGTTTGTTCATCCAGCGTGGGGGAAATAACCTGGTATTAAACAGTGACTCTCACCATAACTATGACCCACTGACATCTAATGGCGCTGGCCAAAGCGGGGACGGTTTTGGTGCGCATATCCCGGCGAATCAGCCTGGTAATATTTTCCGCGGTTGCCGGGCATGGTCAAATTCGGATGATGGTTTTGATTTAATTAATGCCTATTCTCCCGTGCTGATTGAAAACTCCTGGGCCTGGTCGCATGGTTATTTGCCGGGGACCACACAATCACTGGCTGCGGGTAACGGTAATGGTTTTAAAATCGGTGGTTATGGTGGCGTTTATGTGGCAAATGCGGTGAAACATACCGTGCGTAACTCGGTGGCGTTTTTAAATAAGGCGGCTGGTTTTTATGCTAATCACCATCCGGTAGCGAACGATTTCTTCAATAACACTGGCTATAAAAATAATCCTAATTTTAATATCCGCGGCATTGATGCAAATGGAAAAGCCATTGGGTTGGGTACGCTGCGCAACAATGTGTCTCACGGTGGTAAAGACTTGTCGTTCTCCGATGGCGCGAACATGCGCTATAACTCGTGGGATCTGAAGATTGCGGTATCAGATGCTGACTTCGAGAGCGTATCCGTGACCGGATGGGATGCGCCACGTCAGGCGGACGGCAGCTTGCCCGTATTGAAGAGCCTGCGTCTTGCGGCGGGGAGCGCGCTAATCAACAAGGGGGGAGATGTCAAACTGCCTTACAAAGGGTCAGCGCCAGATCTGGGGGCTTTTGAACGCGAATAGTGGTGAAATGTTAATACACTAGCCAGCCATTCACGGTATTCCCTGCTGACAGGCAGGGGATACCGCTGCAATAACGTTGCCAGGGCGTTCTTCCTGCTGTGTCCCCAACATGAAGTATGACGAGTATATTTGATCTGCGTTGAAGTATTTGTCCTCTGCTCGCCGCATCATGGTAAGTGGAGCTATTTGGCTCAACTGAGGTATAGCCGTTTATGGAACAGTTGAAATCAGAACTCAGTACGGTTTTGGGGGAAAGCCTCAGCCGGCTTGAGCGCATAAGCGAACAGCCCTATGCGGATCTGTATGCCTTGTATGATAAAGAAGGCAACGCCATTCCGTTGTTAGCTAAAAGTTATGTTTGTCAGGGTGTTGCGCAACAGGAAGCCTATAAGCTCTCGATGCTGGCACGTGAAGGTGATGCCCGTCTGCCAACCGTCTATGGGTTGGTTCTGACGCAGCAACAACCTTATCGGGAACTGTTGCTGATTGAGCGCTTACGTGGTGTATCGGTGGAAGCACCACCAAGAAACGGCCAGCGTTGGACGCTGCTGATGGATCAAATTGTTGAAAACGTATTGGCCTGGCACCGAATTGACAGTCATGGTTGTGTCGGTTCTGTCGATAGTACGCAGGACAACGATTGGTTCAGTTGGTATCAACAGCGTCTGGAAGTCTTGTGGGCTACGTTGCTCAATGTCAGCGCGCCGCAACTTACGCAGCAGGATCGTACCGTGCTTTATCGTTCTCGTCAGTGCCTGAAAATGTTGTTTGAGGATTTTGACGACAACTGTGTATTGGTGCATGGCAACCTTTCACTACGCAGTATGTTGAAGGATGCGCGTAGCGATCAGCTATTAGCGATGATTAATCCGGGGATGATGCTGTGGGCACCCAGAGAGTATGAGCTTTTCCGACTTTGCGAATCTGGCATGCCAGAGCAACTGCTTTATCACTACCTGAAACAGGCACCCGTTTCTGAATCCTTTGTTTACCGACGCTGGCTGTATGTGATTTGGGAAGCCGTGGCCCGCTATATTCACACGGGCCAATTGGATCGTCAGCTATTTGATGTGGCTTCTCGCGAGCTGTCTCCCTGGCTGGAATGAACCTGTGGTTGTTCGGCGTGATGAGGTACTGCCGTGGTTCCCTTTAGTAATTGCCAGAGACGACCTAGCGTTTCATACCAGGCGCGTTCACTGTGAGATAGGTAGTAAGCGGAAGGGAATACTTTTTCCCAGGGGTTAAGCGCAGACGTGATTGCCATCTGGTTCGCTGGAGCCGGAATGGGTGCTAGCCCTTGGGCTTGGAAAAATCGCATAGCGCGAGGCAGGTGGTTGGCTGAGGTCACCAGCAAGAAAGATCGATCGCCAACAATCTTAGCGGTTGCTGCCGCTTCTTCTTCCGTATCCTTCGGTGTATCCAGAATGACAATATCCTGTTGGGGAATGCCCAAACTTTCTGCGACCAGCGCCGCCGTTTTCGCGCTGCTGACAGGATTACCTTGCGCAGCTCCACCAGTAAAAATCAATTTAGCCCCGGGATTGGCATGGTAAAGACGAACGCCTTCCGTCACGCGCGGAAGGCTATTGCTAATGAGATTGGAGCTGGGTGCCCACTCTGCGTTATAGGTATACCCCCCTCCAAGCACGACAATATACTCGACGTTACCTGCTTGCGGCGTCTGTTGCCAGGTTGGGTAGTGTGATTCCAATGGTAGCAACAGCCGATCGGCAACAGGTTGCAGGCTGAGTAGAATAAGCATTAGCCAACTGACTAATATCATCGTTTTCCCTGTGCGTTGCCGTTGGGTAAACCAGAGCAGCAACAGGCCAACACCCATCAGAAGCAATAGCAATGGCAGGGGTTGCAAAAGGCCACCGACGAACTTTTTGAGTGTGAAAAGCATAGAATTGCATTCCTTTTGAGTGAAAAAACCGCATCCGGGAAGATATCATGCGGTAAGGCCATTTATTCTAAGCCAGCCTGTGCCAAAATGGCAGGCTGGAAAAATCGCATCGCGCAGACACGAGTTGCGCGAGCCATCCCCGTTTATATGATGCGGAACAATGACTGATGCAGGATCGCAATTTTAACGATATCGCGGAAAAATTTGCCCACAATATTTATGGCACAACGAAGGGGAGACTTCGGCTGGCGGTATTGTGGCAAGATCTTGACGGTCTTTTGGCCCAACTTCCGGCACGGCCTTTACGCATCCTTGATGCAGGAGGAGGGGAAGGGCAGATGGCCTGTCGTCTTGCAGCTTTAGGACATCAGGTATTGTTGTGCGATGTTTCCGATGAGATGATTCAGCGCGCTAAAAACGCAGCAGCGGCGCAGGGCGTCGCCCATAATATACGTTTTGTGCAGTGCGCCGCACAGGATGTCGCGCAATATATGGAAAGCCCCGCCGATCTGATATTGTTCCACGCGGTGCTGGAGTGGGTCGAGCAGCCTCAGCAGGCGCTGAAAATATTGTATGATTGCCTGTCGCCGGGTGGTGCGCTGTCGTTGATGTTTTATAACCATCATGGGCTATTGATGCGTAACATGGTGCTAGGCAACTTTGATTATGTTCAGGTTGGCATGCCGAAAAACAAACGGCGTTCGTTATCGCCAAATCACCCGCTGGACCCGCAAGAGGTGTACGGCTGGCTTGATGAGATGGGGATGACCATCAGCGGGAAAACCGGCGTGCGGGTGTTTCATGACTACTTGCAGAATAAGCAGCACCAGATTGATAAATTTGCCGACATTCTGGAGCTTGAGCAGCGGTATTGCCGACAAGAGCCTTTTGTGAGTTTGGGCCGTTATATCCATGTCATGGCGCATAAACCCCATTTGAAGGATGCATTATGAGTGATTTTTCCCAGACTGTACCCGAATTGGTCGCCTGGGCACGAAAAAACGATTTCTCCATTTCCCTCCCCACTGAACGCCTGGCGTTTTTGATGGCAATCGCCACGCTTAATGGCGAACGTATGGATGGTGAAATGAGTGAAGGTGAGCTGATTGATGCCTTCCGTCATGTGAGTCAGGGATTTGATCAGACGAACGAAACCATTACCGTCCGCGCGAATAACGCGATTAACGATCTGGTCCGTCAGCGGTTGCTTAACCGCTTTACCAGTGAACAGGCGGAAGGCAATGCGATTTATCGCCTGACCCCGCTGGGGATCGGCATTACGGATTATTACATCCGCCAGCGTGAGTTCTCGACGCTGAGGCTTTCTATGCAACTTTCTATCGTGGCACAGGAGCTTAGTCGTGCGGCTGATGCAGCGGAAGAAGACGGCGATGAGTTCCACTGGCACCGCAACGTATTTGCGCCGCTGAAATATTCCGTTGCTGAAATTTTTGACAGTATTGATTTGTCGCAGCGCGTGATGGATGAACAGCAGCAGGGCGTTAAAGACGATATCGCGGCGCTGCTAAACCAGGACTGGCGAGCAGCGATTGGTAGCTGTGAACAACTGCTGACGGAAACGTCATCTACGCTGCGTGAATTGCAGGATACGCTTGAAGCTGCTGGCGACAAATTACAGACGAGCCTGTTAAGTATTCAGGATGCGATTATGAATAATCCGCATAATCTGGAGTTTGTCGATAAGCTGGTATTCGACCTGCAAAATAAACTCGACCGCATTGTAAGTTGGGGACAGCAAACGATAGATCTGTGGATTGGGTATGACCGCCACGTACATAAATTTATTCGTACCGCGATCGATATGGATAAAAACCGCGTCTTTGCTCAGCGGTTGCGTCAGTCAGTGCAGAGCTACTTCGACAACCCTTGGGCGCTGACGTTTGCTAACGCGGATCGTCTGCTGGACATGCGTGATGAAGAACTGGCGTTGCGTAGTGAAGAAGTGACCGGCGAACTGCCGCCGGAACTGGAATACGAAGAGTTTAGTGAAATGCGCGAGCAGCTGATCGCGTTGGTCGAGCAGGCGCTGCATAAATATAAAGCGCAACAGATCCCGCTTGATTTAAGTGAAGTGATGCGTGAATACCTCGCGCAGTATCCTCGCTCGCGGCATTTTGATGTTGCCCGAATCGTGGTCGACCAGGCTGTACGTCTGGGCGTAGCCGAAACAGATTTCTCCGGATTGCCAGCACTGTGGCAGGCAATCAATGATTACGGAGCCAAGGTGCAGGCCCATGTCATCGACAAATATTGAACAATTTATGCCAGTAAAGCTGGCAACCGCGCTGTCGAATAACCTTTTTCCCGCGCTGGACAGCCAATTGCGCGCAGGGCGCCATATTGGTATTGAAGAACTGGAAAACCACGTATTTTTGATGGATTTCCAAGAGGTGCTGGAAGAGTTCTACAGCCGTTACAACGTGGAGTTGATCCGCGCGCCGGAAGGTTTTTTCTATCTGCGGCCACGCTCCACCACGCTGATTCCGCGCTCGGTGTTGTCTGAGCTGGATATGATGGTAGGGAAAATTCTCTGTTATCTCTATCTGAGCCCGGAACGTTTGGCGCACGAAGGCATTTTCAGCCAGCAGGAGCTGTATGAAGAACTGCTGAGTCTGGCGGATGAAAGTAAGCTGCTGAAGCTGGTTAACCAACGTTCCACCGGTTCCGATCTGGATCGTCAAAAATTGCAGGAAAAAGTCAGAACCTCGCTTAACCGCTTACGTCGGCTAGGCATGATCTACTTTATGGGTAATGACAGCAGCAAATTCAGAATTACCGAGTCGGTATTCCGCTTCGGGGCGGATGTGCGCAGCGGCGATGATGCCCGTGAAGCACAGCTACGCATGATTCGCGATGGTGAAGCGATGCCTGTTGAAGGTAGTTTGTCGCTGAAAGATGACAGCGACGATAACGATCGCACCGATGATACCGCGCCAGAAACGGGCGAGGATGAATAAGTGTTGAGGATGAACAGGAATGATTGAACGCGGTAAATTTCGCTCACTAACGCTGGTCAACTGGAACGGCTTTTTCGCCCGCACCTTCGATCTTGATGAACTGGTTACCACGCTATCCGGCGGTAACGGCGCAGGGAAATCCACCACGATGGCCGCCTTTATTACGGCGCTGATCCCTGACCTGACGTTACTGCACTTCAGAAATACGACTGAAGCGGGGGCCACCAGCGGTTCACGCGATAAAGGTTTGCACGGTAAATTACGTGCGGGTGTCTGCTACTCGACGCTGGATGTCGTTAACTCGCGCCATCAGCGCGTACTGGTTGGGGTTCGTCTCCAGCAGGTTGCGGGGCGTGACCGTAAAGTCGATATCAAACCTTTCACCATTCAGGGATTGCCGACCGCCATCCAGCCGACACAAATTCTGACGCAGGTCGTCGGCGATCGTCAGGCGCGCGTGCTGTCGTTGCAAGAGCTGAAAGATCGCGTCGAGGAGATGGAAGGCGTTCAGTTCAAGCAGTTTAACTCCATCACCGATTATCACTCGCTGATGTTTGATTTGGGCGTGGTGCCCAGGCGCTTGCGTTCCGCCTCCGATCGCAGCAAGTTTTACCGCCTGATTGAAGCCTCGTTATATGGTGGTATTTCCAGCGCGATTACGCGCTCGCTGCGCGATTACCTGCTGCCGGAAAACAGCGGCGTGCGTAAAGCGTTTCAGGATATGGAAGCGGCGCTGCGTGAAAACCGCATGACGCTGGAAGCGATTCGGGTTACCCAGTCTGACCGCGATCTGTTTAAGCATCTGATCTCTGAAGCGACATCCTATGTTGCCGCTGACTATATGCGGCACGCCAATGAGCGACGCATCCATCTGGATGGGGCGCTGGAGTTGCGTCGTGACCTGTTCTCCAGCCGTAAACAACTGTCGAGTGAGCAATATCGCCATGTGGAAATGGCGAGGGAATTGGCGGAGCAGAGCGGCGCTGAAGGCGATCTGGAAACGGATTATCAGGCAGCGAGCGACCACCTGAATCTGGTGCAGACAGCGATGCGCCAGCAGGAAAAGATCGAGCGCTACAACGCCGATCTGGAAGAATTGAGCTATCGCCTCGAAGAACAGAACGAGGTGGTAGAAGAAGCGCGTGAGCAGCAGGCGGAAAACGAAGAACGTGCCGATGCGGCTGAATTGGAAGTCGATGAGCTAAAAAGTCAGCTTGCCGATTATCAGCAAGCGCTGGACGTTCAGCAAACGCGCGCCATTCAGTACCAACAGGCTCAACAGGCATTGGAACGCGCTCGCACGCTGTGTCAGTTGCCGGATTTAACGGCAGAGAATGCAGATGAATGGCTGGATAGCTACCAGGCGAAAGAGCAGGAAGCGACAGAAATTCTTCTGATGCTGGAACAGAAACTGAGCGTGGCAGATGCGGCGCACGGCCAGTTTGAGCAAGCTTATCAGTTAGTGAGCAAAATTGCCGGTGCGGTCAATCGCAACGAGGCCTGGCAGGTCGCGCGTGATTTGCTGCGCGACAGCTCTTCACAACGCTATCAAGCCGAGCGAGTACAGCCGCTGCGGATGCGGTTGTCTGAGTTGGAACAGCGCCTGCGTGAGCAACAGGATGCTGAACGGCTATTGCAGGATTTCAGCAAACGTAACGGTCAGGATTATCAGCCAGAAGAGCTGGAGTCGCTCCAGCAAGAGCTTGATGCGCGTATCGAAACCCTATCATCGCTGGTGGCGGAAGCGGGTGAACGTCGCATGGCGTTGCGGCAGGAATTGGAGCAAATCCAGCAGCGCATTCAGAAGCTGACGGCGCGTGCGCCAGTCTGGCTGGCTGCACAGGAAATGCTGACGCAACTGAGCGAGCAAAGCGGCGAAACGTTTGAAGAGAGCCGTCAGGTGACCGAGTTCATGCAGCAATTGCTGGAGCGTGAACGTGAAACGACGGTTGAGCGTGATGACATCGCTGCCCGCAAACGTCAAATCGAAGCACAGGTTGAGCGACTAAGCCAGCCCGGTGGTTCAGAAGACCCGCGCCTGAACGCGCTGGCGGAACGTTTTGGTGGCGTGCTGCTGTCTGAAATTTATGATGATGTCACGCTGGATGATGCCCCGTATTTCTCGGCGCTTTATGGCCCCTCTCGCCATGCGATTGTAGTACCCGATCTTTCTCTGGTCCGCGATCAGCTTGCCGGTCTGGAAGACTGCCCGGAAGATCTGTATCTGATCGAGGGTGACCCGCAGTCGTTTGATGACAGCGTGTTTGCCGTTGAAGAACTGGAACGCGCCGTGGTCGTGAAAGTTGCGGAGCGTCAGTGGCGCTATTCTCGCTTCCCGGAAGTGCCGCTGTTTGGCCGCGCTGCGCGGGAAATGCGTCTGGAAAGTCTGCGTGATGAGCGCGAAGCGCTGGCAGAGCAGTATGCGACGCTATCATTTGACGTACAGAAAACGCAGCGCTTGCACCAGTCTTTCAGCCGATTTATCGGTACACATCTGGCTGTTGTTTTCGATGAAGATCCCGAAGCAGAAATTCGCACGCTCAGCTCCCGTCGCGGCGAATTAGATCGTGCGATGGCCAGTTTTGATGGTGAAAATCAGCAACAGCGCCAGCAGTATGAGCAGGCGAAAGAAGCCAGCGCGCAACTGAATAAATTGATTCCGCGTATTAGCCTGTTGTGCGATGAGACGTTGCAGGATCGTGTGGAAGAGATCCGTGCAGAGCTGGATGAAACCGAAGAATCTGCCCGTTTTATTCAACAACACGGAGCGACGCTAGCTAAGCTGGAGCCACTGGTTTCTGTCTTGCAAAGCGATCCGCAGCAACATGAGCAGTTGCAGGAAGATTATGCTCAAGCGCAGAACGCACAGCGGCAGGCGAAACAGCAGGCATTTGCACTGACCGAGGTTGTGCAGCGTCGTGCCCACTTCAGCTATGCCGATTCGGCCGGCATGTTGGGTGAAAACGCCGGTTTGAATGACAAACTTCGCCACCGTCTGGAATTGGCTGAAGCAGAACGGACAAAAGCGCGCGAACAGCTACGCCAGCATCAGGCACAGCTGACGCAATACAGTCAGGTTCAGGCGTCGCTGAAAAGTTCTTATGACGCCAAACAGGACATGCTGAAGGAACTGACGCAGGAACTTCAGGATATCGGCGTGCGTGCGGATGCCGACGCTGAAGCGCGTGCCCGTCAGCGCCGTGATGAACTCCATGCTGCGTTAAGCACCAACCGCTCGCGGCGTAACCAGTTGGAAAAACAGATTACGTTCTGTGAAGCGGAAATGGACAGTTTGCAGAAGAAATTGCGCAAGCTGGAGCGTGATTACCACCAGATGCGTGAGCAGGTTGTCACCGCGAAAGCAGGCTGGTGCGCGGTCATGCGTTTGGTGAAAGACAATGGTGTTGAGCGTCGTTTGCACCGTCGTGAACTGGCGTACATGGAAGGTGATGAACTGCGCTCCATGTCGGATAAGGCGCTGGGGGCGCTGCGTCTGGCGGTCGCGGATAACGAACATCTGCGCGATGTGCTGCGGCTTTCGGAAGATCCGAAGCGACCTGAGCGCAAGATCCAGTTCTACATCGCCGTTTATCAGCATCTGCGCGAGCGTATCCGTCAGGATATTATCCGTACCGACGACCCGGTAGAAGCGATTGAGCAGATGGAGATCGAGCTTAACCGTCTGACTGAAGAGCTGACGGCGCGTGAACAGATGTTGGCAATCAGCTCGCGCAGCGTGGCAAATATCATTCGTAAGACGATCCAGCGTGAGCAGAATCGTATTCGTATGCTGAACCAAGGGCTGCAAGCGGTCGCGTTTGGTCAGGTAAAGAGCGTCCGTTTGAACGTCAACGTACGCGAGACGCATACCACGTTGCTCAATGTGTTATCCGAGCAGCAGGAAATGCATCAAGATCTGTTTAACAGCAATCGGCTGACCTTCTCGGAAGCGCTGGCGAAATTGTATCAACGTCTGAATCCTGAAATTGATATGGGTCAGCGCACACCGCAGACTATCGGCGAAGAGCTGCTGGATTACCGCAACTACCTCGAAATGGAAGTGGAGGTTAACCGTGGTGCGGATGGTTGGCTGCGGGCGGAAAGTGGGGCGCTGTCTACCGGGGAAGCAATTGGTACTGGGATGTCAATTCTGGTCATGGTGGTACAGAGCTGGGAAGAAGAATCTAAGCGTCTGCGTGGAAAAGATGTTATCCCGTGCCGTCTACTTTTCCTCGATGAGGCGGCGCGTCTGGATGCCAAATCGATCGCGACGCTATTCGAGCTCTGTGACCGGCTGGAAATGCAGCTAGTCATCGCGGCACCGGAAAATATCAGCCCCGAAAAGGGAACCACCTATAAGCTGGTGCGTAAAGTTTACCAGAACAATGAGCATGTCCATGTGGTTGGATTACGTGGGTTCGGAACGGAAGCGTCAGAGACGCAAGAGCAAGTTTTGTAGCTGTAAATCCTGCTGCTATTTTCCTCTATAATGATAAAGCCGCTTTTTTAAGCGGCTTTATTTTTTTCGTAAAGAGTGGCTAAAAGAGAATGCTGACGGCGAATAGGTTCATCAAACACTAAGATAATACCCAGAAGAAGAAGCAAAAATATTTTTCTCTTTATATACTGACGATAAAACGATTGCAGGCCGTAGAGGGATTTACGGGCGTATGTTGTAAAGTGGCCTGTGGTAATAATGGCGCTATATAAAAACGATCCTATTTCATTCTTTATCGTTTTCTATAATGGAAAACGAAGAAATGAGCTTATGCCAGTGTGACCGTATGCGAATGAATTCGGTTTGTTATTTCCATGTTCAACGTGGATTGTCGTGAAAGCATAGTGATTAATGAGTACAGGGGATAAATGGATGTTGTTGTTACATAAACGAAAAATGGTCAGGCTGATGTTGCGCGTGGGTTGTATTTGGGTAGGAAGCCTGTCTCCTTCGTTTTCGGTGCTGTCAGCGTCTCCGACGGTGGTGTCTGGGTTATCACAAAGCATGGGCGTGGTTTCTGTCGAAAAGAGTCGGGCAGGGCTTTTGGCTGCGCTGCCACACGGCATGACGGTACATTATCTCTCTGATTTATCATCACTTTATGCTCAGCATCAGATGCAGCCGATGTGGGCAGATAATCGCGCCGTTCAACAGTTTCAACAGCAGCTTGCCGAATTGGCGATAGCGGGTGTGCAGCCACAGTTCACCACGTGGGTGACCTTGCTGACCGATCCTCAATTAACCGGGTTTGCGCGTGATGTCGTGCTATCGGACGCGATGCTGGGTTATTTGCAGTTTATCTCTGGCGTGGAGCGTAATGGCAATGATTGGCTGTACAGCAGCGTGCCTTATCGTCTGCAATCGCCTGCGTTGAATATCGTATCTCAATGGCAACAGGCCGTGAAATCCGGCACCAGTGCGGCCTATGTGGTTTCGCTGGCTCCGCAGCACTCACAGTACGCCAAAATGCATGAGGCGCTGAAGACGATGCTGACTGACACGCGTCCGTGGCCAAATCTCAATCTGGCGGAATCTCTACGCCCGGAACAGCAGAGCCGTGAATTGGTTGTACTGCGTGAGATTTTGCAACGTACTGGCATGTTGTCGTCAACGGAGAGCATCACGCTTTTTAATGAAAATGTCGCCGCAACTACCACGTCGCTAACCGCGCAAACCTCTGTCGTCGATGGCGCTATCAATACAGACGATCTTTACACGGGTGAACTGGTTGAGGCGGTTAAGCGCTTCCAGCACTGGCAAGGGCTGGAGGATGATGGCGTGATTGGTAAACGCACGCGTGATTGGCTTAATGTTTCTCCGCAAATGCGAGCAACGCTGCTGGCGTTGAATATCCAGCGTCTGCGCCTGTTACCGGATAATGTTCATACCGGTATTATGGTGAATATCCCCAATTACTCACTCATTTATTATCAGGATGGTGCTGAACGTTTATCATCGCGCGTCATTGTCGGGCAACCGAAACGTAAGACGCCGCTAATGAGCAGCTCGCTGTATAACGTAGTGGTCAATCCGCCGTGGAATGTCCCTACGACGCTGACCCGACAGGACATTATTCCTAAAGTGGTGCGCGATCCCGGTTATTTGCAGCGCCATGGCTATACGGTGCTGTCCGGCTGGAGCCAGGATGCAGAAGCGATTGATCCCTCCATGATCGATTGGCAGGGCGTGTCGGCAGAGCGCTTCCCCTATCGCCTGCGTCAGGCACCTGGGGCAAACAATTCGCTGGGGCGTTATAAGTTTAATATGCCGAATTCAGAAGCGATTTATCTGCACGATACGCCTAATCATAACCTGTTTCAACGTGATATCCGGGCGCTGAGTTCTGGTTGCGTGCGGGTCAATAAGGCATCGGAACTGGCTAACATGCTACTACAGGATGCTGGTTGGAATAATAGCCGCATTTCTTCTACGCTGGATCAGGGAAATACGACTTTTGTTTCAATGAAGCATCGGATTCCGGTTAATCTCTATTACCTGACGGCGTGGGTCGCGGAAGATGGTAAACCGCAGTTCCGAACAGATATTTACAATTATGATGATACCGCCCGTGCAGGGACGAAAGTGCTATCCAAAGCAGGGCTGTTGCTTCAGTAAGTATTGAAAATACGGGCATTAGCGGTATGGGGGTTGTATCGTTTTGCGGGGGATCGATGCGATCTCCCGCAAAGCTGTAAGCAAAGCGGGTTGACTCACTTTTCTCTGGCAGTTAAGGTTCAAGGCGGTGCGTTTTGTACCGCTTTTATACCGTTCTTTTAGCCAGGATACCCGTTCTATGGATCGCATTGACAATCATCGCCGTAAGTGGCTTGCACTGGGTGGTGCCGCTTTGGGCATCGCACTGCTTCCCGGTCAGGCATTTGCAACGTTATCTACGCCCCGACCACGAATTTTGACGCTGGATAACCTGAATACCGGAGAACGGCTGAAAACGGAATTCTTTGATGGCAAACGGTATAATAAATCAGAACTTTCCCGCCTGAATCATTTTTTCCGCGATTACCGCGCCAATAAAGTCAAAACGATTGACCCGCAACTTTTCGATCAGCTTTATCGTTTACAGGTCATGCTGGGAACCAACAAGCCTGTACAGCTAATTTCTGGTTATCGCGCAATAGATACTAATAACGAATTACGCGCGCATAGTCGGGGTGTGGCAAAGCAGAGCTACCACACGAAAGGGCAAGCGATGGATTTCCATATTCAAGGTGTTCAACTGGCCAATATCCGCAAAGCTGCTACTAAAATGCGTGCCGGTGGGGTTGGCTACTACCCGCGCAGTGATTTCGTTCACATCGATACTGGCCCGGTTCGTACCTGGTAACCTGCTATAGCAGCACGACATTTTTCTGACACGGCTCGCCGCAATATAGCGAGTCGTTGAGTTATTCAACATGGAGTGATATGAAATATCAAATAGTCCCAGTGACGGCATTTAGCCAGAACTGCACATTGTTATGGTGCGAAAAAACCAATGAAGCAGCGATTGTCGATCCCGGTGGCGACGCTGAAAAGATCAAACGTGCCGTCGCGGATGCGGGGATTTTGGTTAAGCAGATTTTGTTGACGCATGGTCATCTAGATCACGTCGGTGCAGCCGCGGAGCTGGCAGAACACTATCAGGTATCAATTATTGGTCCACAGATTGAAGACGCTTTCTGGCTGGAAGGATTACCGGCACAGAGTCGGATGTTTGGTCTGGAAGAGTGCGCGCCGCTGACGCCATCACGCTGGTTGCAGGAAGGTGATCAGGTCAGCGTGGGGGAGACGACACTGGCGGTTTTCCACTGTCCAGGTCATACGCCCGGTCATATTGTTTTCTTTGATGCCGAATCACGTTTAGCACAGGTAGGGGATGTTGTTTTCAATGGTGGTGTAGGGCGCACCGATTTCCCTCAAGGCGATCATCAGGCGTTGATTGCGTCCATCAAGAATAAGCTACTGCCACTAGGCGATGACGTGACCTTTATTCCGGGGCACGGCCCGATGTCGACATTAGGACATGAGCGCAAAACCAATCCTTTCCTGCGTGAAGATGCCGCAATTTGGTAGTGTTTTATTGGCTTGAAAAGCAGAAATAAGAAAGCCGACACAGCGTGTCGGCTTTTTTGATCGGTAAAACGATCAGAGCACGGCAACAATCGCTTCGCAGAGCGGTGCCATGTTTTCTGGCGTCATCCCTGCAACGTTGACACGACCAGAGTTCACTGCGTAAACGCCGAATTCGTCACGCAGACGCAGAACCTGCTCCTTGGTCAAGCCGCTGAATGAGAACATCCCATTCTGGTTGATGATGAAGGAGAAATCCTGCTGCGCGCCTTTTTCCTGCAACGTATTGACGAACAGCTGACGCATACGCTGAATGCGCTCGCGCATCGCCGTCAACTCCTGCTCCCAAATGGCCTTCAGCGCGTCGTTACCCAAGATGGTTGCAACAACGGTCGCACCGTGTGACGGTGGGTTAGAGTAGTTAGCGCGAATAGCGGCTTTCACCTGGCTGAATGCTTTGTCTGCCGTTGCGGCATCTGCTGCAACCAGCGTACAGGCACCGACGCGCTCATTGTACAAACCGAAGTTTTTAGAATACGAGCTGCATACGATCAGCTCATCGTGAAGTGCGGCAAAGATGCGCAGACCTTCCGCATCTTCTTCGAGCCCACGGGCAAAGCCCTGATAGGCGAAGTCAAACAGCGGCAGCCAGCCTTTTGCTACCGACAGTTCAGCCAGTTTAGCCCACTGCTCAGCGGTAGGATCGATACCGGTTGGGTTATGGCAACAGCCGTGGAACAGCACCACGTCACCTGCTTGTGCGGCATTCAAGCTGTTCAGGAGGCCATCAAAATCTAGCGCATGGTTTGCTGCATCGTAGTAGTCATATTGGCAAATTTCTAAGCCAACGGCAGAGAACACATTATTGTGATTTGGCCAGGTTGGGTTGCTGATCCAAATACGTTTTGCTGACGTCTGATTTGCAATGAAATCAGCGGCTACGCGCAACGCACCTGTTCCGCCCGGCGTTTGTGCTGTGCGAGCCCGCTTATCGGCAATGATGGCATTCTGCTTGCCAAACAACAGCTCCTGCGTGCACTGACCGAATGCTGGCAGACCGTCAATGCCCAGATAATTTTTGGTGGTTTCATTTTCCAGCAGATAGTGTTCTGCTTTTTTTACGCTGGTCAGAACCGGAGTTTTGCCGGTTTCATCTTTATAGACACCAATACCCAGATTGATTTTATTCGCGCGGTCATCGGCGCGGAAAAGATCGGTCAGCCCGAGAATAGGATCGGCCGGTGCGGCAGAGATATTTTCAAACATTGCCAGAATGTTCCATAACTGAGATGAAATAAGAATTCTCAGAGTACCGTCAGTAAAAGGCTTTGCCAACCGTTGATGTCAAAAAGAAAGGGAAATAACAGGGAGAAGGAGAGAGACGAAATAAAAGACTGGTTAGGTGAGAATAATTGGCGCAAAGCAGAAACAAAAAACACCATGCGCGTTTTCCAATGTTGCTTATGGCGGCCAGTAAGGGGAGCTATCCAATACGCAATAAAAAAGACAGAGCCGAAGCTCTGTCTTTTCATGCAATACGAACGATTAACTCGTTACGTTATGCTGCAACAACTTAGAACTGGTAAACAACACCAACGTTTACAGTATCGCCGTTGTAAAGGTTATATGCGTTGTTTTTATCAATCAGATTGATGTCATACTCAGCATAAGTGGAGAAGTTTTTATTGAATGCGTAAGTAGCACCGATGCTTGCGTATTTAACGCCGTAATCGTTGCTGTTTACATTGGTATTTTCTTTGTCTTTACGAGAAACGTAGGCCAGGGTTGGAGTCAAACCGAAATCGAAGTTGTATTGTGCAACCACTTCAAAGATTTTACTTTCGTCAGCTAAAGTAGAACCTGTAGTTCTGAAGAAGTTACGGCCTTCACCGTAAGTCGCTGCCAAATAGATGTCGTTAGCATCGTATTTCAGACCAGTAGCCCATACGTCAGCACGCTCACCGCCAGCGTTGGATGTGCGTTGAGCAGAAGTACGCTCCTGAGAACCGTAAGAAGCAACAACACCTACGCCGAAATCAGTGTCATAGGACAGAGAGGTTGCCCATGCATCGCCGTGGCTACGATCGATACGTGTACCGGTTTCGTTTTTAGCAACGTATTGCAGACCAAAACCTAAGTTGTCAACCAGACCAAAGAAGTTAGAGGTGTTGTAAGTTGCGGCACTGCTGACACGACCAGTCAGAGTATCAGTAACGCTGCTGTCGCCGCCGTTTTCTGGCAGTACGTCAGTATAAGCCAGACCGTTATAAGCCACACCGGTGTTACGACCATAGTCGAAAGAGCCGAAGTCACCAAACTTCAGACCGGCAAACGCTTTACGAGTTTTACTTTCACCAGCGCTAGTGCCTTCTTCTTCAACACTGGTACCATCGAACTGGTATTCAAAAGTACCGTAACCAGTCAGATCGCTAGTGATCTGAGTCTGGCCTTTAAAGCCCAGACGTGCATAGGTGCTATCTTCGTTATCTTTTTCTTGGTTATTGAAAGTATAACCAGCGTGTACACGACCAGTCAGATCCAGCTTGTTCGCATCTTTATTATAGATTTCTGCTGCGTTGGCAGCGCCTGCGACTAACAGAGCTGGGATTACTACTGCAAGAATGTTGCGTTTCATCATTATTACCCTCATTGGTGTTATTTAGACACCTGCCACTGCCATAAATAATTCTTTGGGAACTATTCCTGAAAGTTTGGTGTCTTCCTGTGTCTGAACGCAGTTTTCCATTCACTCGCGCGTTAATCCACCCTAAAGATGCTACAAACTTCGCAATCAGGTAACAAATAGAAAAATTGTGTGTCAAAATGTAAAATTCAGGGAACTTTTTGTGACATAACAAAAATTAAAAAAAAAGAGCCGGGAAACCCGACTCTTCTTTTCTACATATTTGTTTTACTTATATTAAATTTTTATTTAGAAACTGGCATTCCGTGGTGTGCGTGGGAAAGGGATTACGTCGCGCACATTTTGTACACCGGTAACATAGGCAATTAGTCGTTCAAAACCTAAACCGAAACCAGAATGGGGAATGGTGCCGTAACGGCGTAAATCACGGTACCACCAGTAATCTTCTTTATTCAGCCCCATCTCTTCCAGACGGCTATCTAGCTGTGCCAGACGCTCTTCACGCTGAGAACCTCCGATGATTTCACCGATGCCGGGTGCCAGAACATCCATCGCGGCAACGGTTTTACCATCGTCATTCATACGCATGTAGAAGGCTTTGATGTCTTTCGGGTAATTTTTAACCACAACGGGTGCTTTGAAGTGCTGCTCAGCCAGATAACGTTCATGTTCGGAGGAGAGGTCAACGCCCCAGTAAACAGGATTCTCGAACTGCTGCCCGCAATTCAACAGGATATCAACCGCATCGGTGTAATCGACCTGGGCGAAATCGGAGCTGACGAATTTTTCCAGTCGCGTGATGGCTTCTTTATCTACGCGCTCGGCAAAGAACGCCATATCATCGGCACGCTCGTTCAGTACGGCCTGGAAAACATATTTCAGCAGGTTTTCGGCCAGACCCGCGACGTCATCCAATGTGGCGAACGCGACTTCCGGTTCGATCATCCAAAACTCAGCCAGATGGCGGCTGGTGTTAGAGTTTTCTGCGCGGAACGTGGGGCCAAAGGTATAGACGTTGGACAGTGCACAGGCGTAGGTTTCGCCGTTCAACTGGCCTGATACGGTTAGGAACGCTTCTTTGCCAAAGAAGTCTTCGCTGAAATCCACTTTACCTTGCTCGGTACGTGGCAGATTTTCCAGATCGAGTGTGGAAACGCGGAACATTTCACCCGCACCTTCGGTATCGGATGCAGTTATCAGCGGGGTAGACACCCAGAAATAACCATTTTCATGGAAGAAGCGATGGATCGCCTGAGCCAGCGTATGACGAACGCGTGCAACGGCACCGATCAGGTTGGTACGTGGACGCAGGTGCGCCACTTCACGCAGGTATTCGATGCTGTGACGCTTTGCCGCCATCGGATAGGTATCGGGATCGTCAACCCAGCCGACAACGTTAACGTTGGTCGCTTGTAGCTCGAAGCTTTGGCCTTCACCTGGAGAAGCAACGACGTTACCGGTGATTTCAACGGAGCAACCCGTGGTCAGGCGCAGTACGTCATCCTGATAATTCGAGAGATTATTATTAACGACAGCCTGTAATGGATTAAAGCAGGAGCCGTCATAAACGGCGATAAAGGAGATACCGGCTTTAGAATCTCTCCGGGTACGTACCCAGCCGCGCACGGTGACTTCGCTGTCAACGGCGACACGGCCTTGCAGTACATCGACTACAGGCACTACGCTCATAAAATTCTCTCTTTAATTAATCGTGTTTAAGAAATAGATCGTGGTTAAAACGCTAAATGGCCCAATCCGAGCCATTTGCTATGTTACTTGCGATGCAACAGGACACAAGCAGAAATCACCGGAATGGCGCGAAGTTTTCGCCCATGTCGGTGAATCTGCTGCAAAGTTGGTCAATACCCGTCATTCTTCACGTTGCCTGTGCGTTTGCTGCGCTGAAATACTCAACCCGTCGTAGACCTCATCCTGAAGGGGCAACGCGAATGATTCAGAGTATGCGGGAAAGCCTTAACTGGCCTTTTTCACGCGAGGTAAGTCAAACGCTTTGCGTAACTCACACACGAAGTTCTGATCCTGGCAGATGGTTTTACCTGGGCTATCAGAGAGTTTTGCCACCGGTTTGCCGTTGCATTCCACCAGCTTGATGACGATATTCAGCGGTTTCACGCCGGGAATGTCACACGTCAGACGTGTACCCATGCCAAATACCAGATTTACGCGTGGGTAAAAATGACGATACAGCGCCAGCGCTTTATCCAGATTCAGGTTGTCGGAGAAGACCAGCGTTTTGCTCATCGGATCGATGTTCAAGCGTTGATAATGCGCAATCGCTTTCTCGCCCCAATCGACTGGATCGCCAGAATCGTGGCGTAGCCCCTGATAGGCTTCGGCGAACGGTAAATCGAAATCGCGTAGGAAAGCATCCATGGTGATGCAATCGGTCAACGCAATGCCCAAATGTGTGGGATATTCATGTAGCCACATCTGGAGCGCCGCGCGCTGGCTGTTGGCCAGCGTCGGACTAATCTGTTGATGCGCTTGAAACCACTCGTGCGCTTGCGTACCGACGGGGGTGATGCCCAAACGGCGTGCCAGATCGTAATTACTGGTGCCGATGAGATAAGGAAAATCGGCTTGCAGCGCCGTAACAATAGTTTGCTGAACATCGTATGAGAAGCGGCGGCGCGTGCCGAAATCCATCAGCTTAAATTGCCTGAGGTCCACATCTACGCTGTGTTGACGGAAGCTCTCCAGCG
Organism: Pectobacterium sp. IFB5596; assembly: GCF_021432585.1. Taxonomy (NCBI): domain Bacteria; kingdom Pseudomonadati; phylum Pseudomonadota; class Gammaproteobacteria; order Enterobacterales; family Pectobacteriaceae; genus Pectobacterium; species Pectobacterium sp. IFB5596. The sequence goes on along the minus strand of NZ_LXFY01000029.1, from coordinate 26,004 downwards.
AAGCTGACAGTTGGACGAGCGCTTGCTCGGCCGTGACATCAGGCGAACGAGACCGATGTACGACTTCGCTGATCACGGCCAGCAGGGGAACTTCCCACAAGATAACTTCACGCCATGGCCCGGTGATGCGGATATCCAGCTTGCCAGCGTTATTCTTAATCGAAACCTGCTGAGGATTGAAACGGAAGTCCCGCAGCCAGTTAAGGTAATCCTGCTGGAAGAACGGCAGAGAAGAAAGATAGGTGAACTCATCGTCACTCAATGACAGGAAACGCATCAGATCAACCTGATGGGCTATCTCGTCGGCATAAATGCCTAATAACTCATCGCCACGGCAGCGGAATTCAGCCGCAACATCGACATGATAATAATGATGATACACCGCCTGTTGCATGTGCAGCTTGTAGGCATCGGTATCCAGCAATGAGCGCAAAATCGGGGAAGTGTGCAAAGTCATAATGCGTTACAGCATCCTTGTAAGATGCCTATCCACCATCGGGACAATCAGCAATGTCCGGTCAGTATACCTTGATTATCTGTTTATTACATTACGACAACATAGCGAGACGTGCGGGGGTGAACCACGATACGATGATTATCCTCATTATTTTGTCGTGGTAACATTAAGATAACAGGCTTAGACTTGATCTTTGATGCTTATGACGAGGTGGAAACTTTAGATGAATCAACAGCCGCAAATAAAATATCGCCATGACTACCGTGCGCCGGATTACACCATTACCGACATCGCATTGGATTTCGATCTCCATGCTGAAAAAACTCGCGTAAAAGCCGTTAGCCAGGTGGTGTTGCAGGGGGACGCTGGCGCGCCGTTGAAGCTGGATGGGGAAGGGCTGACGCTGATTAGTGTGAGCGTTGATGGCCAGCCATGGGCGCATTATCAGCAGCAGGCCGATGGTTTGATTCTGACGCAATTGCCAGCGACGTTTACGCTCAGTATTGAAACGGATATCAATCCTTCCGCCAATAGTGCACTGGAAGGGTTATACCTTTCTGGCGAAGCGCTCTGTACGCAGTGTGAGGCCGAAGGATTCCGCCACATTACCTATTATCTCGACCGCCCGGATGTGCTGGCGAAATTCACGACGCGCATCACCGCAGATAAAGCTCGCTATCCTTATTTACTCTCTAACGGTAACCGTATGGCGCAAGGGGAGTTGGAAGGGGGGCGCCATTGGATTGAGTGGCAGGACCCGTTCCCGAAACCGGCTTATCTGTTTGCACTGGTTGCCGGTGATTTTGATGTTCTTGAGGATCGCTTCACGACGCGTTCCGGTCGCGATGTAGCGTTGGAGCTGTACGTTGACCGTGGCAACCTCGATCGTGCGGATTGGGCGATGACCTCGCTGAAGAATTCGATGAAGTGGGATGAGGACCGTTTCGGTCTGGAATACGATCTCGACATCTATATGATCGTCGCCGTTGATTTCTTCAACATGGGGGCGATGGAGAATAAAGGGCTGAACGTATTTAACTCCAAATACGTGCTGGCCAAAGCGGAAACCGCGACGGATAAAGACTATCTGAACATTGAAGCGGTGATCGGCCATGAATATTTCCACAATTGGACGGGCAACCGTATCACCTGCCGCGACTGGTTCCAGCTTAGCCTGAAAGAAGGGCTGACGGTGTTCCGCGATCAGGAGTTCAGTTCCGATTTGGGATCGCGCCCGGTGAATCGTATCGATAATGTACGTGTGATGCGCGGTGCGCAGTTTGCAGAAGATGCCAGCCCGATGTCGCATCCGATTCGTCCCGATCAGGTGATTGAGATGAATAACTTCTATACGCTGACGGTCTATGAAAAGGGATCGGAAGTGATCCGCATGATGCACACCTTATTAGGTGAAGAAGGCTTCCAGGCCGGTATTCGTCTGTATTTTGAGCGTCACGACGGCAGCGCGGCGACCTGCGATGACTTTGTGCTTGCGATGGAAGAGGCTTCCGGCGTCGATCTCACGCAGTTCCGCCGCTGGTACAGCCAGTCGGGAACGCCGGTATTGACCGTGCGTGATGATTACGATCCGCAGACGCAGCAATATCTGCTGAGCGTGAGCCAGATGACGCCAGTTGGTGCCGACAAGCAGCAGAAGCTGCCGTTGCACATCCCGTTGGATATTGAGCTGTACGATCTGCAAGGGAAGGTGATTCCGCTTCAGAAAGACGGTCAACTGCTGTCGTCAGTACTTAATGTGACTGAATCTGAGCAAACGTTCATTTTCGATCAAGTACCTTGCCGCCCGATTCCTTCTTTATTACGTGAGTTCTCTGCGCCAGTAAAATTGAACTATGCCTGGAGCGATGAACAACTGACGTTCCTGATGCGCCATGCGAGTAATGCGTTCTCGCGTTGGGATGCGGCACAGAGCCTGTTGGCTAACTATATTCGTCTGAACGTTTCCCGCTATCAGCAAAAACAGCCGCTTTCAGTGCCAATGCATGTTGTTGATGCTTTCCGTGGCGTATTGCTGGATGACAAACTGGACCCAATGCTGGCTTCTCAGATTCTGACATTGCCGAGTGAAAACGAGATTGCCGAACTGTTCGATATCATCGATCCCACCGCAATCGCTGCCGTGCGTGACAGCATGACGCACACCATGGCGCAAGAGATGGCGGATGAGTGGTTGGCGGTGTACCACGCGAATCACGCGCCGCAATATCGTATCGAACATGCAGATATGGGCAAGCGTGCGCTGCGCAATACCTGCCTGCATTATCTGGCATTTAGCGATGCGGTTCAGGCGGATAAACTGGTGCAAACACAGTTCCGTCAGGCGGATAACATGACCGACTCGCTGGCGGCGTTGGCGGCGGCAGTTGACGCTCAACTGCCGGTGCGTGATGAGCTGCTGACGCAGTTTGATGACCGCTGGCATCAGGATGGGTTGGTCATGGACAAATGGTTCGCGCTGCAAGCCTCTAGCCCAGCAGATAATGTGCTAACCCGCGTGCGTGAATTGTTGCAACACCGTTCATTCAGCCTGAACAATCCTAACCGTTTACGTTCGCTGGTAGGAGCGTTTGCGGCATCGAATCCATCGGCTTTCCACGCAGAAGACGGCAGCGGTTATCGCTTCCTGACGGAGATTCTAACCGATCTTAATACCCGCAATCCGCAGGTTGCGGCCCGGATGATCGAACCGCTAATCCGCCTGAAACGCTATGATGCTAAACGTCAGACGCAAATGCGTCAGGCGCTGGAGCAACTTAAGGCGTTGGAAAACCTGTCTGGCGATCTGTTCGAGAAAATCAGCAAAGCACTGCAAGACTAATTCCGTCACGGTCATTCCTCTATCACACGCGGTAACCTGCCGCGTGTGATATTTCCCCCCATGCTAATTTCTTACCTCCGCAAACGTTTTACTTTCCGCAGAGATGGCACTACCATCACCGACCGTGAGTTAAACCGTAATCCACTATTGCTTACTTTCTGCGTAAGCAAGATACCTTTGTGATAGGGATCTCAGGAGACAATATGTTCTATCCCGTTATCAAAAAAGCCCTGTTTCAGCTCGATCCAGAGCGTGCACATGAGCTGACCTTCCAACAATTACGCCGTATTACCAACACGCCTTTTGAATTTCTCGTCCGTCAATCCGTTCCGACTAAACCTGTTACCTGCATGGGGCTCTCTTTTAAAAACCCACTGGGTTTGGCGGCGGGATTAGATAAAGATGGCGAATGTATCGATGCTTTAGGCGCAATGGGATTTGGTTTTATTGAAGTGGGTACGGTAACGCCGCGTCCACAAGCCGGTAATGATAAACCAAGATTATTCCGCGTGGTGGAAGCGGAAGGGTTGATCAACCGGATGGGGTTCAATAATAAAGGCGTGGATTACCTTGTCGAGAATGTAAAGAAAACACATTTTGGCGGTGTATTAGGGATCAATATTGGCAAGAATAAAGATACGCCGGTTGAGCAAGGCAAAGACGATTATTTGATCTGTATGGATAAGGTTTATCCTCACGCGGGCTATATCGCGATCAACATTTCGTCACCCAATACGCCAGGATTACGCAGCCTGCAATATGGCGAAGCGCTGGACGATCTTTTGCTGGCGATAAAGAATAAGCAGACAGAATTAAAAGAGAAGCATCAAAAATATGTCCCTGTAGCGGTGAAGATCGCCCCGGATCTTTCTGAAGAGGAATTGATCCAAATTGCTGATAGCCTGGTTCGCCATAACATCGACGGTGTGATTGCCACTAACACGACGCTCGAGAGAAAACTGATTCAGGGGTTAAATCATTGCGGACAAACGGGAGGATTAAGTGGGCGTCCATTGCAGACGAGCAGCACGGAAATTATCCGTCGTTTGTCACAGGAATTAGCGGGACGTTTACCGATTATTGGCGTGGGCGGAATTGATTCTCTGGTCGCCGCGCGTGAAAAAATGGATGCTGGCGCCTCGCTGGTACAGATATATTCAGGCTTTATTTTCCACGGTCCTCGCTTGATTAAAGATATCGTTACACATATTTAATCCGAAAGTCCTTTCATTGCTAGCTGGGGGTTTATTTATTCACCCAGCTAGTCTATATTTTATCCGTTTGCGTAAATAATCTATCAATCGATGTCTGATCTTCTTGCTGCGGCGTTTATTCGCTGAACGATTATTGCGATGTAAGAAAACACAATCAGCCATTTCTGATATTTCTACTGTGAAGGCGAAGGGTAAATAATATGAAGTTAAAACCTGACGATAACTGGCGCTGGTATTTTGATACCGAACACGATCGCCTGATGTTGGATCTGGCTAACGGCATGTTATTCCGTTCTCGCTTTCCGTCTAAAATGCTAACGCCGGATGCATTTAATGAATGTGCATTTTGCGTTGACGATGCCGCATTATTTTTTACCTATAATGACAAATGCCAGAAAGTGGCACTACACCGCGATCTTCAGGGTGAGTTAGTTTTGAATGCGCTGGTGGCAAGCCGATTCCTTAAGCCGCTCATGCCAAAAAGCTGGCATTTTATCCAGCAGCCGGATGCCGTAGCCTATTCACCGCAGGCAGGGGATATTGTGCAGGTACAGCTCACCGAAACGCATGAAACGGCCTGTTTTCTGGTGGCGGAAGCGGGGGATAAAGCTTGTCTTTGCCTGCTGGCGCAAGAGCAACTGCCATTGAATGGGAAAATGATGGGGCTGGGTGATGCCATAAAAATTATGCACGACAGGTTAATGCCTGCCGTTGTTCAGAATAGGGCTGAATGGGAAACCCCGCTGGGTGACGGCACCTCCGCATTTGAGTATGCCAAGGTCGTCTAATCCCCGTCATACTTCAAGCTGCATCGTGTTGGTTTGTCTTCGACTAGTGCAGATGCTTTTTTATTGCAAATGAAGGTCACCCTGTGGAATGCAGCTACAGCTCAGAATCTCACCGTTTGCTCTGATGGCACTTTGTTTTAGTGCAGAAACCTCCCCACTGACTAACGTCAATTTGCAGCAACCGCACAGTCCAGCCCGACAAGAATAGGGGACGCGAATGCCCTGTTGCTCCAATTGCTCCAGTAAAATCTGCTGATTATTCCCTTGCAACAATTTTCCCTGATAGTGGATGGTAACGGCTTGCTTACTTTTTTCGGGAACGGCAAGACTTTCGACGACCTGACCTGCACCATAAGGACGCGGCGGTTTGGTCGCTAGAACTTCCAATGTATCGCCTATGCGAATGATGCCTGTATTTCTGGCGACCAGGTTTTGTCCAAAATCAACGTCGCCGTTGTCGGCAGTGCGGAAAGATTGCAGCGTTGCCAAAGGCTCTGCTGACGGATGTTTGCGCCCGCGCTCGATGCTGACGGTGGTCAAAATGCAGCGACTACAGGGTTTGACAACATCAAAAATAATCTCGCCAATGCGGATGGTCTTCCAGCTATCTTCGGCAAAGGCTTCTGCGCCTGTCACCACCAGATTAGGGCGAAACTGTTCAATTTTAATACCGGCCGAGCAGCGCTGGCGTAGCGCCTGAAATGACGCATCATTGATTAACAGAAACGGATAACCATCGGCAAAAGCCAGAGGAACATCGGGATAATGCTTCACCCGCCGTGACGGCTCATTGCCCACCCAACGCAACTGAACATCGCGCTGAAAATAATGGCTTAGCCAACGATTGATAGCATCGGGTGCAACGCTCGCGGTGAAGTGTGTTCCCCATACTTCAGTGGGTTGAGGTGCCTCGATGAAGTCGGCAAAGCGAATAGTGGCAGTTTGACCATCCGGTGCGGCAATAAACAGCCCATCTGCTAACAGCGCGGGGGTAAATAACACCATTTGTGGATACTGGCGAGCAGTAATAAAGGTGCCATCAGGTTCGGTGATCATGAATGCACGATCGTTCGCCAAACCGCTGACAGATGCCATCGCGTGGGACAGTTGTAGCCCTCGCATCGATTTTACTGGGTGTATATAAAGCCGCGTTACGCCGATCACTGACCTGTTCCTTGCAGAAGTAAAGCGGCAACTTTATGACAAGCGTCTCGGATTAGCTATAATGCGCCTCAATTTCTTTCTTTAATGTATTTCTTTTTGGTGATAGTGACGACATGAATGCTTTGTTTGCCAGCACGGCGCGGGGACTGGAAGAGTTATTAAAAAGCGAACTCGAATCATTGGGTGCGCAGTCTTGTGCGGTTGTGCAGGGCGGTGTCCATTTTGAGGGTGACAACCGCCTGCTGTACCAGAGCCTGCTGTGGAGCCGTCTGGCGTCGCGCATTCTGCTGCCGCTGAATGAATTCAAGGTACACAGCGATCTGGATTTGTATCTGGGCGTGCAGGCGATTGACTGGTCAGCGATCTTTAGCATCGATAAAACTTTTGCTGTGCATTTTACGGGTACTAATGAAGATATCCGCAACAGTCAGTACGGCGCGTTAAAAGTAAAAGATGCGATTGTCGATAGCTTTACGCGCAAAACCGGGCAGCGACCGGACGTGGCTAAACAGCAGCCGGATATTCGCGTTAACGTCTTTTTGCAGCGCGATACCGCTAGCGTTTCGCTGGACTTAAGCGGTGAGGGCTTGCACCAGCGCGGTTACCGCGATCTGGCTGGACTCGCGCCGTTAAAAGAAAATCTGGCGGCGGCGATTGTTTTACGCTCCGGCTGGCAAAACGGCACGCCGATGGTCGATCCGATGTGTGGTTCCGGTACGTTGCTGATCGAAGCGGCAATGATGGCCTCCGATCGTGCACCCGGTTTGCATCGTACCCACTGGGGATTTAACGCCTGGTTAAAACACGATGCTGAACTGTGGCATGAAGTGACCAGTGAAGCACAACAGCGTGCTCGCCAAGGTTTGCAGGCGACCACGTCACGCTTCTTCGGATCGGATAACGACCGCAGAGTGATTGAGATTGCGAAAGCCAATGCGCGTCGTGCAGGCGTTGCCGAGTTGATTTCTTTCGGTGTGAAGGATGCGGCACAGCTACAGAATCCACTACCGGAAGGTCCGAAGGGCACCGTCATCAGCAACCCGCCTTACGGCGAGCGTCTGGAAAGTGAACCTGCGCTGATCGCCTTGCATAATATGCTGGGTCGTAAGATGAAAAGCGATTTTGGCGGTTGGCAGTTGTCGCTGTTCAGTGCGTCGCCGGAGCTGCTCAGCTGCCTGCAACTGCGTGCTGAACGTCAATTCAAGGCAAAAAACGGCCCGCTGGACTGCGTACAGAAGAATTATCAACTGGCAGACACGCAGGGGGAATCTGCGGGGCAAATTGCGGAAGATTTTGCCAACCGTCTGCGTAAGAATCTGCGCAAGCTGGAAAAATGGGCGAAGCAGCAGGGGATTGAATGCTATCGCCTCTATGATGCCGATCTGCCTGAATATAATGTAGCCGTCGATCGCTATGGCAGTTGGGTCGTCGTACAAGAATATGCACCGCCTAAAACCATTGATGCACAAAAAGCCCGTCAGCGATTGTTTGATGTCATTAACGCGACGTTGAGCGTGCTGGAATTACCGTCGAACCGTCTGGTGCTGAAAACGCGTGAACGCCAGAAAGGTAAAAACCAGTATGAGAAACTGGCGCAGAAAGGCGATTTCCTTCTGATGGAAGAGTTTGGCGCCAAACTGTGGGTCAACCTGACCGACTACCTCGATACCGGTTTATTTCTCGATCACCGTATCGCCCGTAAAATGCTGGGTGAAATGAGCCGCGGCAAAGATTTTCTCAACCTGTTTGCCTACACCGGCACGGCGAGTGTTCACGCTGGATTGGGGGGCGCACGTTCAACGACTACCGTTGACATGTCGCGCACCTATCTGGAATGGGCGGAGAAAAACCTGCGGGTGAACGGCCTGACCGGGCGTCAGCACCGTTTGATTCAGGCAGACTGTTTGTCATGGCTGCATAATGGTCATGAACAGTTTGATGTGATCTTCATTGACCCGCCGACCTTCTCTAACTCAAAACGGATGGAAGAGTCGTTTGATGTCCAGCGCGACCATTTGGCGCTGATGAAAGATCTCAAACGCCTGTTGCGTCGTGGCGGCACCATCATGTTCTCGAATAATAAACGTGGCTTCCAGATGGACGTTGCAGGCCTGACCGCGCTGGGGCTGAACGCCAAAGAAATCACCGCGCAAACCCAATCACAAGATTTTGCTCGTAATCGTCAGATTCATAACTGCTGGCTGCTAACGCATGCCGGTGAGGAAAAGTAACCGATGTCTTTAATTAGCGTTTCAGGTGCATGGCTGTCGTTTAGCGATGCGCCGCTGTTGGATAACACCGAACTCCATATCGAAGAGAATGAGCGCGTTTGTCTGGTTGGGCGTAACGGCGCGGGTAAGTCGACGCTACTGAAAATTCTGGCTAAAGACATTCCGCTGGATGATGGTCGCATCATCTATGAACAAGATCTGATTGTCGCCCGTCTGCAACAGGACCCGCCGCGCGATGTTGCCGGTAGCGTGTTCGATTTTGTTGCTGAAGGGGTCGCAGCACAGGCGGGTTACCTGAAGGATTACCATGCCATGCTGCGTTTGGTAGAGAGTGATCCTAGTGAGAAGAACCTGAACCAGTTAGCTAAGCTGCAAGATGTTCTGGAGCATCAGGGGTTGTGGCAACTGGAAAGCCGCATTCATGAAGTATTGGAACAGCTAGGCCTGTCCGCGGATGCACCGCTGGCGTCGCTTTCTGGTGGCTGGTTGCGTAAAGCGGCACTTGGCAGAGCGCTGGTGAGTTCACCGCGCGTGCTGCTGTTGGATGAACCGACTAACCATCTGGATATCGAGACGATCGACTGGCTGGAAACTTTCCTGAAAACGTTCCAGGGCAGCATCGTCTTTATCTCCCATGACCGTTCATTTATTCGCAATATGGCGACCCGTATTGTCGATCTTGACCGTGGCAAACTGGTTTCCTGGCCGGGCAATTACGAGAAATATCTGGAAGGGAAAGAAGAAGCGCTGCGGGTTGAGGATCTGCAAAATGCAGAATTCGATCGCAAACTGGCGCAGGAGGAAGTGTGGATACGTCAGGGGATTAAGGCTCGGCGTACACGTAATGAAGGACGCGTGCGGGCGCTGAAGGCAATGCGTCAGGATCGTGCGCAGCGTCGAGAAGTCATGGGCTCTGCGAAAATGCAGGTTGAAGAGGCTGCCCGCTCTGGCAAAATTGTGTTTGAGTTGGAAGATGTCAGCTATCAGATTGACAATAAGATACTGACACGCAATTTCTCCGCTCAGGTACAGCGCGGTGACAAGATTGCGCTGGTGGGGCCGAATGGCTGCGGTAAAACTACGCTGCTAAAATTGATGCTGGGTGGGTTAGAGCCTGTCAGCGGACGTGTGCACTGTGGCACGAAGCTGGAAGTTGCCTATTTCGATCAACATCGTGCTGAACTCGATCCAGAACGTACGGTGATGGACAATCTGGCGGAAGGCAAGCAGGAAGTGATGGTTAATGGCCGCTCACGTCACGTGCTGGGCTACTTGCAGGACTTCCTGTTCCATCCGAAACGTGCGATGACGCCAGTAAAAGCGCTGTCCGGTGGGGAACGTAACCGCCTGCTGCTGGCACGTTTGTTCCTCAAGCCTAGCAACCTGTTGATTCTTGACGAACCGACCAACGATCTGGACGTGGAAACGCTGGAACTGCTGGAAGAATTAATCGAAAGCTATCAGGGAACCGTTCTGCTGGTCAGCCACGATCGTCAGTTTGTGGATAATTCGGTCACTGAATGCTGGATCTTTGAAGGCGATGGCAAGATTTCCCGTTTTGTCGGCGGTTATTTCGATGCGCAACAGCAGCGTGCCACGACAACACCACTGCGCACGACGACGGCGCCGGCAGTAGCTGCGCCAGTGGCGACCGTAAGCACCGCACCGTCAGCTAAACGAAGTGCCGGAAAATTAAGTTATAACCACCAGCGCGAATTAGAGCAGCTACCGCTGCGTATTGAGCAACTGGAGCAGGAAATCGAGTCGCTACAAGCGCAGATGAACGATGCCAGTTTCTTTAGTCGCCCACATGATGAAACACAGTCGGTACTGAACGCACTGGCGGAAGCGGAAAGCGCTTTGGAAACCTGTTTCGCACGTTGGGAAGAGCTAGAAGCACAGAAAAACGGCTAATCTGCGCTGTTTGTGTTGTGTCATCAATACGGGAGGTTAACTCCCGTATTGATAGAAGATGTTTTCAGTCAGAAGCTGACGAGTTTTGAAGGAGAGGACGTATGTGTTCCCATCACGATCGGCATGACTGTAATCTTCAGCGTGAGCATGGCCTACACGGTGAACATGGCCTTGAACACGAACATCATCACCATGATGACTATATGCTTTGCCCGCAGTGCGACCTGCTGGTGGAGTTACCTGAGCTGTTACACGGCCAGAAAGCGACCTGTCCACGTTGCAAAACCGCGCTAACCAGTCGTCAGGCGGAACCACGTAAACGGCCAGTCGGCTACGCGGTGAGCGCACTATTCATGCTATTGCTGGCAAATCTTTTCCCCTTCGTATCTATGCGTGTGGCGGGAATCACCAGCGAAATTACCCTGATACAGATTCCTAAAGTGATGGTGGCGGAAAACTACGCCAGCGTCGCAACACTATTTATGCTTTTTGTTCAACTCGTCCCTGCTTTCAGTATGGCGACCCTGATTTTGCTTTGCCTGCATGCATCGCTGCCGTTGGCGCTGAAAAAGGGCATGGGCAAGATGCTGTTTCATCTTAAAAGTTGGGGCATGGCGGAGATTTTTCTGGCTGGCGTGTTGGTCAGCTTTGTCAAACTGATGGCCTATGGTGACATTGGCATCGGCACCAGCTTTGTGCCTTTTGTCCTGTTCTGCCTGCTACAGTTGTTGGCCTTCCAGAGCCTCGATCGCCGTTGGTTGTGGAATGACATAGTACCGCCACCCACATTACCCGCTCCCCCGATTTTGGGGAAAAGCGGGCTATCGCAAGGGCTACGCTCGTGCTCATGTTGCACCGCTATTCTGCCAGCCAACCAGTTAATATGTCCACGTTGTCACTCACGTGGACATGCCCGTAAGAAACATAGTCTGCAATGGACGCTGGCATTGCTGATCACCTCGGTAATGCTCTATATCCCCTCGAATCTGATGCCGATCATGGTGACTGAAGCCTTCGGCGATCGAATGGGATCGACGATCATGTCAGGTGTTATCCTGCTGTGGGGGATGGGATCTTATCCTGTCGCCCTCGTGATTTTTATCGCCAGCGTGATGGTGCCGACGCTAAAAATGCTGGCGTTAGGTTGGCTGTGCTGGCAGGCCAACGGCAAAACTAAAAAAACGGAAGACAGCGAGCGAATGCACGTCATCTATGAGATGGTTGAGTTTGTTGGGCGTTGGTCGATGATTGATGTGTTCGTTATTGCTGTACTGTCTGCGATGGTGCGCATTGGTCGTCTGATGAGTATTTATCCCGCCATTGGGGCGGTACTGTTCGCGGCCGTGGTGATTCTGACCATGTTTGCTGCGATGATGTTTGATCCCCGTTTGCTGTGGGATCGTCGCGATGATGTTCTTCATAAGGAGTCTTCCGTTGGCGAAAGATAATCATGCCGTTGCGGATGTAGAAACGATTAAACGCTGGTCGCCGGTCTGGATTGTGCCGATTGTCACGGTGCTAATCGGTGCCTGGATACTGTTTTACCATTTCAGCCACCAAGGGCCGCAAATTACGCTGATTACCAGCAACGCCGAAGGCATTGAAGCAGGTAAAACTGCTATCAAAAGCCGTAGCGTAGACGTTGGTGTGGTAGAGAGCGTAGTGTTGAGCGACGATCTTCACCGCGTGGAGATCAAAGCGCGTCTGCATGATGGTATGGATAAATTATTAAAACAGGACTCCGCTTTTTGGGTGGTGAAGCCGCAAATTGGTCGGGAAGGGGTTTCTGGTCTGGGGACGTTATTATCCGGTGCTTACATTGAGCTACAGCCCGGCGCCCATAAGGATGAGAAGCGCGAATTTACCCTGCTGGATGCGCCGCCGCTGGCCTCGCCGGATGCGAAAGGTATCAGGGTGATACTGGACAGCGATCAATCCGGGCAGTTGAATGCGGGTGACCCGGTCCTGTTCCGTGGTTATCGCGTGGGGTCGGTGGAAACCAGCGAATTCGAGCCGAAAGCGCGCAAGATGCGCTATCAGCTGTTTATTTCGGCTCCGTATGACGGCTTGGTCACCAGCAACGTTCGTTTTTGGAAAGACAGCGGTGTCGCGTTTGATATGTCGGCACAAGGCATGCGTGTCGAAATGGGGTCGCTGGCCACGTTGTTCAGCGGTGGCGTCAGCTTTGATGTCCCGGCGGGATGGGAACTGGGTGATGCGGCCAAGGCAATGGCGCAATATCGGCTCTTTGATAGCCAGCGCAGCATTCAGGACTCGCTGTACACCGAATATAAAGAGTATCTGTTGTTCTTCAGCGAATCGATCCGTGGTTTACAGGCGGGAGCACCGGTTGAATTCCGCGGTATTCGACTGGGTACGGTGGCCGAAGCGCCATTTTTCCCCAAAAATATGAAGCAGGATCTGGATGATGATTATCGCATTCCGGTATTGATTCGTATTGAACCTGATCGCTTCGAGAAGAAGATTGGCGGCTCGTTCGATTTTGAACAGCACCTGAAGCAAGCCCAATCACTTGGGCTACGCGCGTCGATGAAGTCGGCTAACCTCCTGACGGGTGCGCTCTATATTGATTTCGATTTTTATCCAAAAGAGAAAGTGGATAAACAGCTATTCGTTCTGGATGGTTACCCAGTTCTTCCTACCATTGACGGCGGTCTGTCACAGATTCAGCAGAAGCTGATGGCGGTGCTGGATAAAGTGAATAACCTGCCGCTGAACCCGATGGTGAATGAAGCAACGAAGACGTTGACGGAAAGCCAGGCCACGCTGCGCGAAATGCAAAAAACGTTGGCGACGTTGAACAAATTGACGTCCAGCAAAGCGATGCAGGATCTGCCGGAAGATATGCAAAAAACATTGCTTGAACTGAATCGCAGCATGAAAGGCTTCCAGCCCGGCTCACCGGCGTATAATAAGATGGTGGCGGATATGCAGCGATTGGATCAGGTCTTGCGGGAATTACAGCCTGTGCTGCGTACCCTGAACGAGAAAAGCAATGCGTTGGTGTTTGAGGCTTCGGGTAGTCAAGATCCTCAGCCGAAGAGGGCAAAATAATGATGAAAAGCTGGACGCTAGCTCTGGTGCTGGTATTGAGCGCCTGTAGCAGTAGCAATAGCAATACGCAGAAAACGTACTATCAGTTACCGACAGTCGCGGATACCAGCACGGTGCAGACTGCGATGACTCAGGGGCATTCGTTATGGGTTGAACATGTCAGCGTGGCAGATTATCTCGTCAATGCAGGCTTGGTCTACCAGACTAACGATGTGCAGTATGTCATTGCCAGTAATAACCTGTGGGCCAGCCCGTTAGATCAGCAATTGCAGCAGGCGCTGGTGGCTAATCTGGGGCATAAACTGCCTGGTTGGGTCGTGACCACGCAGCCACAGGGAAGCGAGCAGACTGTGCTGAATGTTTCTGTCACAGGCTTTCATGGCCGTTATGATGGCAATGTCGTCGTTCGCGGAGAATGGATGCTGACCCATCAGGGAAAAGTGCTTAAACGCCCCTTTAGCGTGGTGCTGCCACAAATGGAAGATGGCTATGACGCGCTGGTAAGAACGTTGGCACAAGGCTGGCAGCAGGTTTCTCAGTCGATTGCTCAGCAGACTGGTGAACTTAACTAAGCGTTACCGAGGTTTGGCATTATCTGGTCGTTGTTTGAAGCAACGATCGCGCGAAAACCCAAAGTTCTAAAAATCAGACCTCTAAAGGTGTAATGCTGTGATTGCATTGCATTTTTAGAGGTTTTTTATTATTTTCAAATGGTTATGTTTTTTCGTTCTTTAATGGGGAAAATTCCTATTTTGGATCACAAATATGACACTGGCGTGAATTTTGCGCCTTGACGTTTGGCTGTAGAATCGGTATTGATAGTCTGTGGTTGCTTATAAAGTAATCATTGTTTTCTTTCCACCAGATAAATAATGAGGGAAATAAGGCATGAAGAGACAGAAACGCGATCGCCTTGAACGGGCTCATTCACGTGGTTATCAAGCTGGTATTGTCGGTAGACCAAAGGAATTTTGTCCTTATCAATCAATTAATGCCCGGTCTTACTGGTTGGGAGGCTGGCGAAAAGCCATGGAGGACAGGGCTGTTACCGCTTAGCGCGCCTTGTCACTAGAGGGAACGCCTCCGCTTTCGCGGAGGCTTTTGTATTTAAGGGCAACTACCCTGATTTTTTCTCTCTCTGTTCAATCGATACAGAGATCAATCAACAAAAGCGATTTACCGATACATGGGCTTCGGATGGCAATCTGGTGCCTTGTCACCTTTGTAACCTCGCTTACGAATTTATTTCGATTTCGATCATTTTTTTCCCATTTTTTAATCGTTATTGCTCGATTGTGGTTTTTATTTGAGCGAATGGGGTTATTTTTCATTATTTATTGTTAAAAAATCTATCATTACTACCTGAATGGTATGGCTCAAGGCGGCAATGTAGTGTAACTTTTTCTTCGGAATTTTCTGAAAAGAAGTTAGAGATTAGAGAGAAAATAGAGTGAAACTACGAACCAGAATTGCACTGCTATGCGGTACGACCTTGTTAGGGATGCTAATTTTATCTGCAGTGGCGCTGAATACGCTTTATAGCACGATGATGAGCGAGCGCACTGGCCAACTCTCTACGCTGGTGGAACTGGCTCATTCGGCGGCGCAGAAAGCGTATGACCTGGAGAAAAGTGGTCAACTGTCGCGCGACGAAGCAGAGAAAGAAGCCAAACGGGCGATAGCCAGTTTCCATCAAGGGGACCGCTATTTCTTCGTGCGCGATTACACGAACGATGTGAACTATGTTCACCCTAACCCTAAGCGCGTTGGTATCGTCGATGCCAGCGGCGGTAAAGAGGCCGGAGAGCGCTACCGTGCTTCGCTTCAAGGCAAGAGAATTGGCACTGTGATTGCGGAAGGGACGCGCCCAGGACAGCAGAATAAGGTTGAGAAACTCTATGCTGTCATCAAATTCGAGCCTTGGGACTGGACGATTGGCTACGGTGATTACATTGATGATATTCAGCAGACATTCTGGCGTAATGCACTGATTCTGCTTTCTTTAGGGTTGGTTCTGCTGCTAATTATTTCCGCATTTGCATGGAATATGTTGCGCACGCTGATGCGCCAGCTTGGCGGTGAACCACAGTACGCCGTTGACGTGGTACGCGAAATCGCGGAAGGCAACTTACGCGTTGATGTGGAAACGAAGCCGGGCGATCAGACCAGTATTCTTTACGCTATCCGTGCGATGCGCGACAACCTGTCCCATCTGGTGAATCAGGTACGCAGCAGCACAAACTCGATTGCCACGGCGTCGACGCAGATTGCATCGGGTAACGGCGATTTGTCTGCGCGTACCGAATCGCAGGCCAGCGCCTTAGAACAGACGGCTGCAGCCATGGAACAGCTGACTGCAACGGTGAAACAGAACGCGGATAATGCGCGTTATGCGAATGAACTCGCTGTATCGGCATCGGATGTGGCGGTGCGCGGCGGTGACGTTGTCAGCCGGGTTGTCGTAACGATGGATTCGATCAGTCTCTCATCGCGTAAAATCGTAGATATCATCGGTGTGATTGACAGCATTGCTTTCCAAACGAACATTTTGGCGCTGAATGCGGCGGTGGAAGCCGCACGGGCTGGTGAGCAAGGGCGTGGTTTCGCCGTGGTCGCGAGTGAAGTGCGTACGCTGGCACAACGCTCGGCATCCGCAGCAAGAGAAATTAAAGGCTTGATTGATGATTCTGTTGCCAAGGTTGGGGAAGGCACAGATTTCGTGAAGCAGGCAGGCGATACTATGAGTGAGGTGGTTGAAAGTGTGCACCGCGTAACCTCCATGATGGGCGAAATTAGCGTGGCGAGTGCAGAACAGCGTTCGGGCATTGAGCAGGTTAATCTTGCAATATCGCAGATGGATCAGAGCACCGAACAGAATGCGGCGTTAGTTGAAGAAGCATTGGCTGCGGCACACTCTCTGAACGAACAGGCACAAGAGCTGTCACGCACCGTCGAACAATTCCGCGTAGATGAATCCGCAGGTAGCTATTTGGCGCTGGGTGCAAGATGACAGGAATGGCGGAGTTCAGATGTTAATCGAACTCTGCCAACGTTTTTCATCCGTTCCAACGATATAAAAGAAAACGCCCCTGACTTGCGTTAAGGGCAGCTCGGTGTACGTATGTGGGGGATTGACTCGCGGCGTCCTGCCGCTCACCCTGCAGGCCGCCGTTGGCGGTCCAAAACGCCAGTCCTGTCGTTTTGTCGAACCCTGTCAAGGCTTCTCATCCGTTCCAACGATATAAAAGAAAACGCCCTTAACTTGCGTTAAGGGCAGCTCGGTGTACGTATGTGGGGGATTGACTCGCGGCGTCCTGCCGCTCGCCCTGCGGGCCGCCGTTGGCGGTCCAAAACGCCAGTCCTGTCGTTTTGTCGAACCCTGTCAAGGCCTCTCATCCGTTCCAACGATATAAAAGAAAACGCCCTTAACTTGCGTTAAGGGCGTTTTCTTTTATATGGCGGTGAGGAAGGGATTCGAACCCTTGATACGTTTTCACGTATACACACTTTCCAGGCGTGCTCCTTCAGCCTCTCGGACACCTCACCGTGGCCTCGCCGTATGTCATGCTGGCGGACGGCGCTAATGTAGGGAAATTGCTGAACAGCGTCAACAAACTTCTGCACCCAATGTGCGCAATGAGCCAAAGTTAACGCAATTTGTTGCTTTTCTCTCCGTTTTTACGCTTGTACTCATTTATGACCCTGCGTTGTTTCAAAAAACAATGTTTCATTTGTGTTAATCATTCGTTGTAATTCCGCTTGCTGGCTGCGGAATATCCCTGAAAATGGTATGCTAACTTGCACTCGTTGACCCAGGAGAATCTATGTATCCCGTCGATTTACATATGCACACTGTTGCCAGTACGCATGCTTACAGTACTTTGCACGATTACATCGTCGAAGCGCAGCAGAAAAATATTCGTCTGTTTGCCATTACCGATCATGGCCCTGATATGGCGGATGCGCCACATTACTGGCACTTTATGAATATGCGTGTTTGGCCGCGTTTGGTTGATGGCGTAGGTATCTTGCGCGGCATCGAGGCGAATATTAAAAATATCGAAGGCGATATCGACTGTACCGGGCCGATGTTGGAGCAGGTGGATGTGATTATTGCGGGTTTTCATGAACCGGTTTTTCCACCGCAGGATAAAGAAACGCATACCGCTGCAATGATCGCGACCATGGCGCGTGGTGATGCGCATATCATTAGCCATCCCGGCAATCCGAAATTTCCCGTCGATATTCGCGCAATTGCGGAAGCAGCGGCGAAATACAATGTGGCATTGGAGCTGAATAACTCTTCTTTTATGCATTCACGCAAGGGCAGTGAACCAAACTGTCGGGCGATTGCTGAAGCGGTACGTGACGCCGGTGGGTTACTCTCTTTAGGTTCTGATTCCCATATCGCGTTTTCTCTGGGGGACTTTACCCACTGTGAGCGTATTTTGCAGGAGGTGAATTTCCCACAGGATCGGATATTAAATGTCAGCCCTCGTCGCGTGTTGGATTTCCTTGAGCAACGTGGAATGCCGGCAATTGCTGAATTGGCTGATTTGTGACGCCGTCACTTAAAAACCGTCACTTAAAAACAGTGTTACTTAAAAATAAATAGGATTATGAATGAACGAGTTTTCTATTGTGTGCCGTCTGTTGGGCACGCTGTTTTATCGCCAGCCGCAGGATACCTTGCTGACACCGGTATTTGCGTTGATTAAAGAAGGGAAACTGGCACAGCACTGGCCGTTGGATCAGGATGCGTTGTTAGCACGGTTGCAAAAAGGTCTGGATTTGCCTGCAATGGCGGCAGATTATCAGGCATTGTTCGATCAAGAGAACGGATCGGTTTCACCGTTGCGCTTGTCCTATGAAAGCGATGCCGACGATGCGGAAATTCGTACCTTTCTGCAACAGCGCGGCATGCCGTTAAATGACGGCGCAGTGGGTCATTTTGGTAGCTTGCTGCTGGCGGCATCATGGCTGGAAGATCAGGCACAAGAAGATGAAACCGCGGCGCAAATTACGCTGTTTGATGAATATCTATTACCGTGGAGCGATCGTTTCCTCGGCAAAGTAGAAAGTCATGCTACTACCGCATTCTATCGCACATTGGCGATAGTGTGCCGCGAAGCGCTGGAAGCCATGCGGGATGAGCTGGGCGAAAGCGAAGAAGAAGATGACGAATCGGAATCGGAAGAATAACACGGTGGGATGAAACCCCCGCAGTATGAAACCCCGTAGTATGAAACCTGATGCGCCGATAGCAGACATCACGTGTGCTATCGGCAAATGAAGATTAGTCAGTAAACAGGATAACGATCTGGCCCGGCTTAATTTCGATACCTTTCGCCATCTTCTTCGCCAGCGATTCTGTTGTGCTTTTATCCGCATTCAGCACATAGGCCGGTTTTTGATCAAAATAGCTTTTTAGCGATTGATTGAGGTAAGGGCTCAGTGTTTTCATTACCGTCTGCATTTTTTCCGGTTGCACGGTGTAATCAATCAGTTCCATGTCCTTCAGATAAATCGCGCCCTGCGTTTTATCAAATACCGGCTGTGCTTTCAGTGTAAGCTTCATATCTGCAGCCTGATTGCCCAACAGAGAGGATATGTCGACCTTCGCATTACCCGTCAGGGTCACTTTCCCCGGCTCTGCGCGACCGATCTGGCTAGATAGTTCGGTTAACACGATATGTGCATCCACTACGCCAGGTACGCCCAATTGTTTCTGATAATCATTGTGTTTTTGCAGGTACTCATTCACTTCCTGTTCACTGAGCGTGTATTGGGTGAGTTTATTACAGCCGCTGAGTGTAAAGGCAAGCAGCACGGTTGCCGCTGCTATCCATCCTGATTTTTTCATTATTCTGACCTCTTAATGCCATTTATGCGCACGATTTATTCATACGGGCAATTTCTTTACGCGGGCGATCTATTTATCTGAACAATCAGCATAATTCCGCATGGGCAGCGTGCGCCCGATACACAGAGTAAACAATAGGATAGCACTGAAATAGCCGATAATGCCGCTTCGGAACGAAGCGGCGGGGTAAAACTGGGTGATTAGATTGCCAGACTGCTGAGTAACGTTACTTGGGTTTGTTTCGCCATGTTATTGCGATAGTCCGCAACGCGGGAAGGGGGCGTAACCCCCGCAACGATAGACAGTGAACGGAGCAGTGGGAAAAGGTCGATATCATCCGTTGATAACACGCCGTTACAGGCATTCGGCTGGGCAATCAGCGGATCAAGATCCTGTAAATCATGGTTCAGTTTCTTAATCAGTCCCTGAGAATGACCCAGGTGGTCGGCAAAATTGCCTAGCTGGGTTTCCTTCTTATTAACAAAGTACTGCCGAGCGGAAGTGGAGGCAAATTCTTCAAAGGCTGCTTGAGCAAAGCGGGGAATAATCAAACGCGGCGTATATTCCGTAACTTTGCGTAGCCAAGCGGAGATTGCCGGGTTGGTTGAACCTGTCAACAGCGGTTTGTGGTCGTAATTATCGATAAAATGCACGATATCCATACTTTCGGGCATGTAACTGCCGTCATCTTTTTGCAGAATGGGCACCATTTTCTGGCCGATCAGTCGCTCTGGCGTTTCAACGTCATCATTCGCTAATATTTGCAGTTCGACAGGGATATTTTTCAGGCCGAAGATCATGCGTGCTTTAACGCAGTAGGGACAGTGATCGTAAATGTAGAGCTTCATTCGTCGTCTCCTAAATTACAGGGCATAGACAAAGGCCGCAGTGCGGCCACGCGTGTAACCCATCATCAAACAAGGTTAATCGGGTGTGCGAGACGGCTCGCGACGAAACAATTGTTTGAATATATTAGGAAAGTATAGAAGGGCTTTACCGACGAGATCAAACTCGTCAGTAATATTCAAACTAATGACCACCCAACATCGCAGGTTCGATACGACGTTGGTTGAACTGCCAGTACAGAGCGACTAGCGTCAGGAGCCCGATGGTGCCGAGCATGAACCACGGCAGCTCCGGTTGATTCAGCGCGTGCCCGGTATCAAATAGCCAGCCGCCGCCGCTGTAGCCAATCGCGCCACCAAGCGCCAATCCAAGCCGACTGAAACCCATGTAGCTGCCTCTTGCCCTGGCGTCTGCCAGTGAGGCGCTCAAGGTTTCGCGTGCAGGTTCGGCGATAATTGAGCCAATATAAAACAGGCTAATAAGCATCAGCAGTGTTTGAAGCTCTGTCGTCATCCCGATCGGGAACATGCTGACGGACATGATGAAAAGTCCTGCCATTAGGCGCTGTTCCAGCCGGAAGTGTTTCTCGCTCCAGCGGGCGATAGGATAAAGCAGCGTAAGCGACAGCGTTGCTTCAATGGCGTACATCCATTTCACGGCAGACGGCGTTCCGGCGAGTTGGTTGACCATAATAGGGAGCATCAACAGAACCTGCACGGCTAGCATGTAATAGCCCGTCAGCGTTAATACATACATCAGGAAACGGCGGTCGCGAATCACACGCATCAGACCTTCCCCGATCGGTGTTCTTACCGTCGAAATGCGATAGGCTGGCAGCAGCCAGGCATTGAGCGCAGCCGCAAGCACGAAGATGACTGCCCCTGCCCAGCAGACAATTTCGAAATCGTACTGAAGCAACCAACTGCCGATGAGAGCACCGATAACCGCCCCGGCGCTGTCCTGCATCATTAACAGAGAGTAAAAACGACCACGTTCCTGCGGACGAACCAATTTGATAACCAGGGCAGTACGCGGTGGATCGAATAATGTGCCACCAAGGCCGGATAGCGCACAAGACAACCAGAGCAGCCAGGGTTCATCGGCAATTGCCATGAACACAAAACCGGAGGCGCGTAGCAGCATCCCGGTAATGATCATCGGCTTGGCGCCAAAACGATCGGCGATAGCCCCGCCGAAAATACCGAGCCCTTGCTGAATAAACTGGCGTAATCCCAAGGCGATGCCGACTAATAATGCAGCCCAGCCGAGATCGTCGACAAAACGAATGGAAATAAGGGGGAAAACAACGAAGAACCCTAAAACCACCAGCATATTATCTAGTAATAAAAAATATTTACCCAAGCTCCGAGCTTGCGACATCAGAGGCATGTTTCACCACAACGAAAAAAGAAGGAAAATAACAGACGTGACTATTTTGTACTCTAATTCGACTTTGGTATAGCCTATTGTTGGATAATATTTTTTTATCGATTTAACGTTATGCAAGTAGCATTTTGGCGAGAAAAAATGGCTTTCCTGATTCAATTGCGCAATAACTCGGCGATGAGGATTTTACGTCTATGAATTTATGTGGTTATAGTAAGGATTATCGGAAATACCGATATTTTGTGCTTATTGTAGAATAACGATTTTTTCAGCGCCGATGAATTTTACTTATCGACAACATGGAGAGGTAGGGGGAAAAATGTTTGGCTATCGTTCAACACCAGCAAGAGTGCAACTGACAACCGACAGGCTGGTGGTGCGTCTGGCCCATGAACGCGATGCATGGCGTCTGGCTGAATACTATTCTGAAAATCGTGATTTTCTCAAACCGTGGGAGCCCGTAAGGGACGCGAGCCATTGTTACCCATCAGGCTGGCAGGCGCGGCTGAGCGTGATTAACGATATGCATAAACAGGGTAGTGCCTATTACTTCCTCCTGTTAGATCCGAATGAAAACGAAGTGTGTGGCGTGGCTAATTTTAGCAATGTGCTACGGGGCTCGTTCCACGCCTGCTATTTGGGCTATTCCCTAGGTCAGAAATGGCAGGGGCAGGGGCTGATGTATGAAGCGTTGCAGCCAGCGCTGCGTTATATGCAGCGTCAGCAGCATATGCACCGTATCATGGCTAACTATATGCCGCATAACCAGCGCAGTGGGAATTTATTGACGCGTTTGGGGTTTGAACGTGAAGGCTATGCGAAAGACTATCTGCTTATTGATGGGAAATGGCAGGATCATGTATTAACCGCGCTGACCAACGCCGAGTGGAAGTCTCCGCGTTAAGGAATAATGATGAAATACCAATTAGATGCTCGTGAAGCCCGCGTGATCGGCTGTATGTTGGAAAAGCAAATCACTACACCGGATCAATACCCCATGTCGTTAAACGGCATCACCACAGCCTGCAATCAGAAAACCAACCGCGAACCCGTGATGGAGCTAAGCGAAAGTGAAGTGCAGCAAACGTTGGATTTGCTCGTGAAAAAGCACTTCCTGCGTACGCTCAGTGGCTTTGGTAACCGTGTTGTGAAGTACGAACATCGTTTTTGTAATTCTGAATTTGGCGACCTGAAACTCTCTCCTGCGGAAGTGGCGCTGGTAACCACACTTCTTCTCCGTGGCTCACAGACGCCAGGTGAACTGCGTACGCGTGCTGCTCGATTGTACGAATTTTCCGATGTCAGCGAAGCTGAGTCCACCCTTGAGCAACTGCAACGGCGTGATGATGGCCCATTTGTGGTCAGACTCGCACGGGAAGCGGGTAAACGGGAAAGTCGCTATCAGCATCTTTTCAGCGGTGAGGTCAGTGATATAGCGGTTTCAGAGGAAGAACGCGCGAGCGACAATTCTCATCCGCTTACCGAGCGGGTTGAGGCATTGGAAAAAGAGGTCGCTGAACTCAAACGCCAGCTTGCTGCGCTGTTAGCGTAATGAATTTGTACCAGGGAGAATACCAGCCATGAAGCCTCAGTTGTCATCCGTAGAAAGCATCGCAGAACCTATTGTATCCACCCGATGCCCTCGCATCGGTGTCGTCGGCCTAGGGGCCATCGCGCAGAAAGCTTATTTGCCCATTCTCAGCCAGGCAGAGCGCTGGGAGCTGGTCGGTGCCTATTCTCCTGACCAGCAAAAAACGCAACGAATTTGCCAGCACTATCGGATGGCGGGTTTCTCTGCGCTGGATGAGTTAGCGGCACACTGTGATGCCGTTTTCGTTCATAGCAGCACCGCGAGCCATTTCTCTGTCGTGAGCCAACTACTTAAAGCGGGTGTCGATGTTTACGTGGATAAGCCGCTGGCAGAGCGGCTTACGCAGGCAGAAGCGCTCGTCGAATTGGCAGAGCAACAACAAAAAATTCTGATGGTTGGCTTTAATCGCCGTTTTGCACCGTGTTATCAGCAGTTAAAACAGCGGTTGGATCAACCCGCATCTTTGCGTATGGATAAACACCGTATTGATAGTGTCGGGCCACAGGATGTGCGTTTTACCTTACTGGATGACTATCTGCATGTGGTGGATACTGCGTTATGGCTCGCAGGCAGTGATGCTCAGTTGGTTGATGGTGTCCTGCATGCGAATGCGGACGGTCAACTGCTGTATGCCGAACACCATTTCCAGAGCGGCAACTGTCAGGTAACGACCAGCATGCATCGTCAGGCAGGTAGCCAACGGGAATGGGTTCAGGCTGTCGCTAAGGGAGGCTTATATCAGGTGGATGAGATGCGTGCATGGCGTGAAGATCGTGAAGGGATGACGTTCAGCCCAGCCGTGCCATCCTGGCAAACGACGCTGGAACAACGCGGGTTTGTCGGTGCAGTGCATCATTTTATGACGGCGATTGAACAACGGAAACCAGCGGAAACATCAGGTAATCAGGCGTTACTGTCCCAGCGTATGATTGAGAAATTGCTGGGAAAAAGCTGAAAAGTTCAGCGGTTATGGCAATGTTAGGTAGCTATTACACGCGCAATGCGTAGACTAGTCGCACCTCGCAATCAGGATGACCTCAACGGGTCAATAATCACCCCTGAACCGTTCAGAACATAATCGGATGAATTTACTTAAATCACTGGCTGCCGTCAGTTCCATGACCATGTTATCGCGCGTGTTAGGATTTGTGCGCGATGCTATCGTCGCCCGCATTTTTGGTGCAGGTATGGCGACGGATGCCTTCTTTGTGGCGTTCAAACTCCCCAACCTGCTTCGCCGTATTTTCGCGGAAGGCGCATTCTCACAGGCATTCGTGCCTATTCTGGCCGAATATAAAAGTCAGCAGGGCGATGAGGCTACGCGAACGTTTCTCGCTTATGTTTCCGGGATGCTGACGCTGATTTTGGCGTTGGTTACCGTAGCGGGGATGGTCGCCGCCCCTTGGGTCATTATGGTCACGGCTCCTGGCTTTGCCGCGACGCCTGAGCGCTTTGAGCTGACCTCTAATCTACTGAGGGTCACGTTTCCCTATATCCTACTGATCTCACTGACCTCCATGGTAGGTTCGGTGCTGAACACCTGGAACCGTTTCTCGGTACCCGCATTTGCGCCGACGCTGCTTAATGTCAGCATGATTGGTTTCTCACTGTTTGCTGCGCCGTATTTTAATCCTCCCGTTATGGCGCTGGCTTGGGCGGTATTAGTGGGTGGTTTACTGCAACTCGGCTATCAGTTACCGCATCTGAAAAAGATTGGCATGTTGGTTTTGCCGCGCCTGAAATGGCGTGACCCAAGTGTCTGGCGGGTCATGAAGCTGATGGGACCCGCGGTTTTAGGCGTGTCGGTGAGCCAGATTTCGCTGATCATCAACACCATTTTCGCATCCTTCCTCAGCGAGGGAGCGGTGTCATGGATGTATTACGCCGATCGTCTGATGGAATTTCCTTCTGGCGTGCTGGGTGTGGCGTTAGGGACGATCTTACTTCCGTCGCTGGCGAAAAGTTTTGCCAGTGGCAATCACGATGACTACTCCCGCCTAATGGATTGGGGGCTCCGTTTGTGTTTCCTGCTGGCGCTGCCAAGCGCGGTAGCATTAGGTATTTTGGCTAAACCGTTAACCGTGTCGCTGTTTCAGTACGGCAAATTTAGTGCCTTTGACGCGTTGATGACTCAACGTGCGCTGGTTGCTTACTCGATCGGGCTGATGGGGTTGATTGTCGTCAAAGTGTTAGTGCCCGGCTTTTATTCCCGGCAGGATATCAAGACGCCGGTAAAAATTGCGATAGTCACGCTGATCTTGACGCAAGTGATGAACCTGATCTTTATCGGGCCGCTGCAACATGCGGGTCTGGCGTTGTCCATCGGCCTGGCTTCCTGTCTGAATGCAGGGTTGCTGTACTGGCAACTGCGTAAGCAGGATATTTTCCGACCGCTGCCGGGTTGGGGAGGGTTTTTGGTGCGCCTGCTGGTCGCGGTTATCGTGATGTCGGTGGTTTTACTGGGCATGCTGTGGTGGATGCCTGCATGGGATGACGGCAATATGACGATACGCATCCTGCGCCTGCTGCTGGTTGTTGTCGCAGGGGCGGGTTCCTATTTTGCCACGCTGGCGCTGTTGGGATTCCGCCCCCGGGATTTTGCCCGCCGTAGCGTGTAACCACGTAGCGATATTACG